>JAUNQI010000001.1:44547-101891 GCA_030536255.1 Eubacteriales bacterium
GCTCGGCTCATGCCTGATCTGTTGCCCATAAGGAGTTCTCTCCTCTCTTTTTGTTAAAACCGCCTTCAGTGGAGGGGTAATTGAAACACCCTCCCTGCGCTATGCACAGGGAGGGTGCGCACCCTTATACAAGGATTTAATGCAAATTATTGAAACTCAGCCTTCAGCAGCCGCGTTAGCATTTGCACAGAAGGTCGCAACTTCGTCAGCTACAACACCGCCGTCGCCGATACGCTGAAGCATATTCCACCACTCGGTACGAGCGGTTGCCCAGCCGGAAGTAACCTGATAATAGTCGCCAAGGTAAGGCATAAGAACCTTATACTCATTCATAACTTCGTTGTCAGCCCAGATACCAGAGATATCCTCGCCGCCAGCAATATCACGAACTGCAAAGTAGCTTGCTGCCTTAATTGCAGGAGCAGTGCCCTTGCCATCGCAGAAGTACTTGATGAATTCCTTAGCTGCTTCAACCTTTGCCTCATCGCCGTTGTCGAAGATACCAAAGCCCCAGATACCGCCGCAGAGCTTGCTCTCGCCGGTCTCGGACGGGAAGCTCATGAATACGATCTCTTCACCATCATTGGTGAGACCTGCATCGTTATTGTCAGAGTTGAGCTGCTGAGCAATATTCCAGCAGAACGCCATCTTCAGAAGACCCTGACGGAAAGCAATGATTTCATCGTTACCTACTTCAGCTGCATTGAAATAAATTGCATCCAGAGACTGGAGAAGCTCAAGAGCCTTTACATTTTCAGCAGAATCAGCAGTGTAAGCGGTATGCTCCGCATTTGTGAAGGTACCGCCGTAGAGGTTGTTGATAAGAGCACGAGTGCCTTGGTCACCACCCTGACCAGCACAGAAAACATCACCAACTGCTTCGCCGTACTTAGCATACAAAGCATCACAAGCCTTAATGAAGTTCTCGGTCGTCCAGGTATGATTCTCAATATCAACATACTGATCTGCACCGGCTTCTTTGAAAGCGTCATAGTTGATTGCCATGCAGTGAGCCGTCATAACAACAGGATACTCATAGCATTTGCCGTCAGCAGTGAAGCATGCAGACTGGCATGCTGCGTTGACTTCTGCTTTGTCGCCGTCATCCCAGAGGTCAGCAAGGTCTACCATGTAGCCTTTAACGCCCCAGTTTGCTACGAGACGCTCAGGTCCTTCCATAATGAGGTCAGGAGCTGCGCCGCCTTCAAGAGCGGTATTGACCTGATCATCGCCGTTGGTATAGTCAAGATACTCAACAGAAACCTTGATGCCGGTAGCAGCTTCGAAATCTGCCATCAGAGCTTCAACAGTCTCAGCATTGCCCCATGCACCGATGGGATACGTCCAGAGGGTAAGTTCTTTTGCTGGCTCTGCACAAGCCATAACGCCAAGAGAGAGAACCATGCAGAGTGCAAGCGCGATTGCAAGAATCTTTTTCATTTTCTGTTTTCCTTTCTTTTTTGTGATCGTTATAATATGCGGAAACCGCTAATCACCGTATATTTACAACTGAAATAAATATATCTGAAAAAACAGATCATGTCAATAAAATTTTTAAAAAAATTTTCAAAAAATATAATTTATGAAAATAATATTTTCACAGATGTTTTTCGGCAAGGGCATTTGCTATCTGGCTTCTGGCATGCCTGCATTCATCCAGATTCCGTCTTGCCACCTCTGAAAACAGAACATCCATCAGAAACAGCTGAGATATTTTCGCCGGAATCGAGCCAAGCTGAAGAGGGCTTTCTTTTGCTCCGCACAGAAGAATAACATCGGCGAACTGGACTCCGGGAGAATTCGGATAGTGGGTAACCAGAATGATTTTTACTCCTCTGGCACGTGCTACGCTCAGCGTCTGCATCATATCCCGTGTTGCTCCCGAGTAAGAGAAATACAGGATCACATCTCTTTCGCTCATTGTTGCTGAAACAATTGCCTGCGTATGATTGTCCCCGATACTGAAATATTTGCTCCCTATCGTTGTAAAAATATGCGCAGCTTCCTCGGCTATGATCATTGAGCCGCCCTGCCCCATGCAGATCACCTTGTCAGCAGCTTCAATATAGTCTGCCGCTTTTCTTATGCTCTCTTCGTCAACGAGTTTCAGCGTCTGAGTAATAGCATCTTCATCAGCAGCATACAGCTTTCTGCAAACGTCCGAAAAGCTGTCCTTATCGTGAACTTCTCCCGACAGAGGACTGAACTCCTGCTCAGAAGAAGCAAGAGATTTCGCCAGCTCCATCTTAAAATCACTGAAGCCCCGGTATCCAAGTCTCCGGACAAATCGGGAGAGAGTAGCCTCGGCCACCTCGCTTTTTTCGGCAAGATCCGTAATTGACATCTTCTGCGTTTCAGTCCTGTGACTGACAACGAAATCCGCAGCTTTCTTTTCCGCAGCAGTCAGATTATAGTATTCGTTGCTGATCCGCTCAATCAGACCTGTATCTGTCTGTTGTGTCATATGATTCTCCTATGATCTTTATTCCGTCAGTTCTCCGAGCATGCGGTCGACATTAATCAGCATTCTGGGGAGATGGAATGGCCCTTTAAATGTGGATCCTTTTGTCGAGGGCATTGTCGGAAGTCCGTCTCTCCTGAGATATCCGTACCACTCGCCGTACTCCGGATCGGAGAAGTGCTCTTTGCAGTAATCGAGGGTTCTGAAGAACCAGTTCAGATACTCTTCCTTCCCGGTATCGCGATAGAGCATCAGCGACGAGATTAAAATCTCATCATGCGGCCACCAAAGCTTCATATCATGCTCATAAGCCTCAGGCGGTTTTCCGAGACAATCCGTAAAGTAGAGCAAGCCGCCGTATTCCTCATCCCAGCCGGCGCTGATTGCCCAGTTAAAGATCTCTTCCGCCTTTCCGACAAGCTCTTTGTCACCGGTACGCTTTGCATGCTCAAGAAGGAACCATACGCCTTCGATATCATGTCCGGGGTTCACGATCCTGCCATCGGTAAACCATGTTCTGGCTTCTCCGTTCGGGCCGACATTTTCAAGGATACATTTCAGTTCCGGATGCACATTGTACTTAAAGATCTCATCCACGCAGGTCTGAGCTCTTTTCTCATACAGTTCCTTATTCTCTTCGTCAACTCTCATCATCACGGACGTGACGTTGAGGTAAATCATCGGAAGACCAAAGGAACGCCCGGTTCTTGTTTCCGGATCTGTCTTCGGTCCCAGACCGGCAGGATCCGGAGCCCCGTGCCACAGATCCCAGTAAATATCATATGCTTTCTTTGCCCTTTCCAGGCAGACTTTCTCACCGGTGATACCATAATATTCAGCATTGGCCATTGCATAAAATGCTTCGGAAAAATAATATCTTCTCTGGCGGAGAGGCTGGCCTTCCGCAGTTACCGTAAAGTACATTCTTCCATCCGCATTCGGATTGATGCAATGTGCTTCCATAAAATCAAGGCAGGATTTTGAAGCGGTAAGCCATTCATCCTTCACACCGTACTCATGGCAAAGATATGCAAAGATCCACCCGCAGCGTCCCTGCATCCATACACTCTTATCTGTGGAATAGATTTCTCCCTTTCGGTCAAGGCAGGTATATACCCCGCCAAATTCCTGATCCATTCCGTTTTTCAGCCAGAAATTCACGCAGCGGTCAAGCTCTGCTCTGACCCATTCTCTGGTTTCAATCAGCTTCTGTTTTGTTTCCTTATCCAAAATAATCCCTCACTTCTCCGATCATATTTTATACTAATTCCGGAACAACTTCCGCCAGCTTGGCAGCAAGCTGACGATGACCTTTGCAACTCAAATGGGTATAATCCACCGTGTTAAATTCCGCAATTCCCTCCGCGTCAAGGAACGCACAGCCTTGCGCAACCGCCTTAAGCGCAAAATATCTCGCAATATGAGGGGACTTTTCCACACAGCACAGACCCATGACCTCATCATTGAAGCCTTCTCTCATCCAGGGAGGTGCTACGATAAGGATATTCGGCTTTCCGTTTCGCCAGGCGGGAACCGTTTTTGCCTTCAGGATCAGCCGTTCCAGTCCGCCTCCGATTGCTGCCGGATTTGCCGCAAATCTCTCCTTGCAGTCATTTGTACCGAGCATAACAATAAGCAGATCCACCGGTTCGTGGCTCATGAGGCAGGAATAGATGCTGTCCAGACCGGACATGCTTTCATGAAGCGGATCGCTAAAAACCGTCGTTCTTCCGGATAATCCTTCTTCAATCACGTAATAATCATCACCGAGAGCCTGCTGAAGGAGGCATGTCCAGCGTTCGTTCTCGGAAAATCTGTCGGAATGAGTCTCCGTGTCGTTCGGATCTGCACAATACCCGTGGGTGTTTGAATCGCCAAAGCATACAATATGTTTTTTCATCAATCAGATTTATCCTTTCTGTAACCGGCTGCTTTATTTTATTTCCGGAAGAGAGGCCGCGGCGGCGCTCTGCCCGACTCTTCTGAACTTTTCATCCGGAAGAGCCAGATGGATCTTTTCGTTCAGTTCGGGATATTCATCCTTCAGAATCCTGCGGCAGGTCTCCAGAAGCAGATCCCCTCCTTTTCCGGACATCACGCGTCCGAGAAGAAGAACATGCTTATAACCGTAAAGGTCATAGTAAAGTACAAGGGAGTGCGCAAGATAGCAGCCGATCCCTTCATAAACCTTTGCAGCGCGCGGGTCTCCGTCTTCCATCAGCTTCTGAACAACCTTCAGCTTTTCCGCCGGGGAAAGCTTTTCGTCCAGTTCGATTCCCGCACGCGGGGCAAGCTTGATCACGCCATCCTGAGAGAAATACTTAACGCCGCAGCCGATATCCAGGCTCCATTCATCCTGCATTGCCTCCGGATTTGCATCCACCGGGATAAAAGCAAGTTCGTTCAGCCAGCCGGTAATGCAGCCATTTGCATCCACGAAGCCGCCGGCCTCGGAGGTACCCATGGCAATGCCAAGAATGTTGTTGTCTTCCAGACTCATTGCACCGGCAAGCGCGGTTACATCACCGTCATTGACAACACAGAATGGAATATCTCCAAAGGTATCCGTAATTGCACGGATATAGATATCCTTGACCTTCTGATTATAAAGCTCCTTCGGAACTGCAAGGAACAGAGACGCATTCATCGTTCTGTCATTGATAAATACACCGGCTGAGGATACACCGACCGCATCAACTCTTGGCATATGTTCCGCAGCACTCTTCAGCGCAGCTACGATCCCGTCATAATGATAATCCGGGTCGGAATTGATTTTCGGGAACCATACCACCTCTTCGGAATATACGGTTTCCCCGTCAATGACCGCGGACACTTTTCTGTCACTTCCGCCTGCATCAAATCCGATCCTGCAGCCCTCCAGATGACCGCCCATCGGTTTCGGGCTGTCTTTTCCGGCAGGAATGGAATCTGTATAAACAACCTCAAATGCTCTCTCGAATATTCCTTCAAAATAGTGGAAATCAAAGTCCTGAGTTCCTTTGTCACAGAAGGCTTCATCCCGAAGATAAGTGAACATTTCCTTATCGTCGCAGTATACCCGAAATCCGCCTTTCATCCAGAGCAGCGTTTTTACCAGACGGCGGATATAATACCGGTCAGTCTCAAGGAAGTCCGGCGTACCATGAATAAAGGTTGGATACGATGCCATTTCTCCGTTTGCTCTTTCAACAGCAATGCCGATCGGCTTTTTCGCTGTTTCCAGAAAAGCCTTGTTGAACAGACCGAGCGGAATAAATCCGGGGTCCAGTTCCGGAGAATTCTTTACATTTACTTCAATACCGAGATATTTCATTTACTGCCTCCTTTTTAAAGAACAAAATCTACTGTCAGAATGTTTATTCAAAGTTATATGGATACGAATCAGATAATATCATACTAACATCTGTGAAAATAATTTTCAATAATGATTTTTCTGAAAATCGGAATCTCCTGAAGATACAAAACTGCCGCAGAATTTTTCTCCTACGGCAGTCTCATTTTTACCTTATAAACTTTTTTCGGACTTCTGTGCCTTGGCCAAAATTATCAGGCTTTTCCGAGTTCCTTAAGAGCTTCCTTGCGGGAAACATTCCAGCGGCCTTTTTCGTCAACGCCAAGGAACTTGACAACCGTGGTATCTCCGACATTCAGAACATCCTCAACCTTTTCGGTGCGCTTGAACTCAAGATCCTTAATATGGCACATAGCGTCCTTACCGGGCTTGATTTCCACAAAAGCACCGAGATTGGAGATTACACGAACGACTTTGCCTTCATAAATCATTCCTGTTTCCGGTTCAAAGACGATGTCTTCGATCGTAGCACGAGCCTGACGGCAAGCATCAATATCCTTGGAAGCAATGTAAATGGTACCGTCATCATCGATGTCGATCTTGCAGCCGGTATCCGCTGTAATCTTCTGGATGACTTTTCCACCGGAGCCGATTACTTCACGGATCTTATCGGGATTGATAGACATCTGGATCATCTTGGGCGCCGTCTTTGCGAGCTCATGACGGGGTTCGGGGATTGCTTTGAGCATAATTTCATCAAGGATCTGAAGACGTGCTTCACGGGTAATATCAAACGCCTCTTTTACGATCTCATGTTTCAGACCGTCATTCTTGAGGTCCATCTGAATTGCAGTAATTCCCTGCTTGGTTCCGGCTACCTTAAAGTCCATTTCGCCGTGGAAGTCTTCAACACCCTGAATATCGATAAAGGTGGTGAAGTCATCTCCATCCTGAATAAGGCCGCAGGAGATACCTGCAACAGGAGCCTTAAGAGGAACGCCGGCATCCATCAGAGCAAGCGTGCTGCCGCAGATGGATCCCTGAGAGGTGGAGCCATTGGAAGAAAGAACTTCGGAAACCACGCGGATCGCATATGGGAAGTCTTCGACATCGGGAATAACTGCTTCAAGAGCTTTTTCTACCAGAGCACCGTGACCATATTCACGTCTTCCGGTGGAGCGGCTCGCACGGGCTTCGCCAGTGGAGTAGGAAGGCATATTATAATGATGCATAAAGCGCTTCTCTTCCTCTTCCCAGATCGTATCGAGCTTCTGAGAATCCGTAAGGGTGGAAAGAGTTGCGATGGACAGAACCTGAGTCTGGCCTCTGGTAAACAGACCGGAGCCATGAACAACAGGAAGAACTCCAACTTCAGCGCCAAGAGGACGGATCTCATTCATGGCACGGCCGTCAACACGCTTGCCTGCGAGAAGCCATTTTTTTACTACCTTTTTCTGGATCTTGTAAAGGATCTCATCCATGAAGTTCATCATGTCGGGATGCTCTTCGCCGTATTTCTCCTGCATAGCAGTGACCCATTCGTTCACGCGTGCTTCACGGACATTCTTGTCATCCGTATCCATGCAGTATTCCATACCCTCAAACTCATTTGCAACGAGCTTTTCAAAGAGCTCATCGTCAAATGCAGCATGCTCATATTCAAATTTCGGCTTGCCGACTTCCTCAACCATCTTGTCGATAAGATCAAGAACCGGCTGGAGATGCTCATGAGCCTGAACAATACCTTCATACATGACGGATTCTGGAACCTGATCCGCTTCAGACTCGATCATAACGATCTTCTTATGCGTTGCAGCAATCGTAGTGATCATCCGGTTGGTCTCGCGTTCCTTCTTGGTGGGGTTGAAGAGATACTTCTCGCCATCCCATCCGAGAACGATACCTGCAATAGGTCCGTTAAACGGAACATCAGAGATAGAAACTGCTGCGGAAGCACCGATCATAGCAGTGATCTCGGGAGAGCAGTCATTGTCAACCGCAAGGACTTCACATGCGATAACAACATCGTTTCTGAGGTCTGTCGGGAAAAGAGGACGCATCGGGCGGTCGATCAGACGGGATGCAAGGATTGCAGGCAGACTCGGCTTGCCTTCACGGCGCATAAAGCTTCCCGGAATACGGCCTACTGCGTAGAGCTTTTCATTGAAGTCAACAGAGAGGGGGAAATAATCCGTTCCATCCTTCGGACGGGCAGAAGCCGTGCACGTAACAAGAACGACCGTTTCGCCATAGGTAACCAGTACTGCTGCATTGCAGAGCTCCGCGAGCTTGCCGACTTCCATCGTCAGCTTGCGGCCTTCATAATCCATTTCATACTTGCGATAATTGGGGAACTGCTTGTTTCTGATTATCATATATACTCCTTAACCGCGGGCAATTCATATAATTGCTCCCGCTAAATAAAATTCGTTTTCAGGGGGCAAAAAATCTGAGGACAGTATTCAATTGTCCTCAGACTTAAAAAACCTTCATACCCCTCGGAAACCGGGCCACTTGCCCGGGCGCTGAACAGATTACTTACGGATGCCCAGCTTTGCGATAATGGAACGATAACGCTCGATGTCCTTCTTTGCTACATAGTCGAGAAGTCTGCGGCGCTTACCGACCATCTTATACATACCAAGACGGCTGTGGTCATCATTGGGATGCTGCTTCAGATGCTCAGTGAGCTCACGGATACGCTCGGAAAGGATAGCGATCTGGACTTCGGGGGAACCGGTGTCACCTTCATGGGTGGCATTGGCAGCCATAACTTCGTTCTTTTTCTCTTTGGTAATCATTTCTTTTTTCCTTTCAAAAAACTCTTTCGCCAACGACCGGGCAGGGGAGTGAAAGGAACCTCTTCAGAGGTATGATCCACAAGCCAGGTGCGCGGACTTAGATATAATATCAGCGGATAATGCAAATGTCAACAAAAAATTATCAAATGAATCATTGATCGCGAAATTGCATCCTGTACAGCTCAGAATATTCTCCGTTTTTACTGAGAAGTTCATCGTGTGTTCCCTGTTCAATGATCCTGCCTTTATTTATTACCGCAATCCTGTCCGCATTTCTAATGGTAGACAACCTGTGTGCAACTACAAGCGTCGTTCTGCCCTTGCTTAGTTCATCCAGTGCCTGCTGGATGTATATTTCGGTAGCATTGTCGAGAGCACTGGTCGCTTCGTCCAGAATCAGGATCGGGGGATTTTTCAGAAACACTCTTGCAATACAGAGTCTTTGCTTCTGACCGCCTGAAAGCTTAATTCCTCGCTCTCCGATTACCGTGTCATAGCCCTCCGGCATGGACATAATATACTCATGGATATTTGCCTTTTTTGCAGCCTCGATCACTTCCTCATCGGATGCATCGGGTCGGCCATACAGAATATTGTCTCTTACAGAAGAATTGAACAAAAATATATCCTGCTGGACTATGCCGATATTTCTTCTGAGAGATTCCATCGTTATTTCGCTGATATTTTTCCCATCGATCAGAATACTGCCGGATTCCACATTATAAAAATGAGGGATCAGGTGGCAGACCGTTGTTTTTCCTCCGCCGCTCGGACCAACAAGTGCATACGTCTCTCCCGGTTTGATATCCATATCGATATGCTTAAGGACATCTTTTCCTTCATCATATCCATAGCTCACATTCCGGAATTCAACATGGCCTTCAAACCTCTCCACATCGACCGCTTCTGCTTTATCCGCTTCCGGCTCAACATCCATAATCTCAAGGAATCTCTTAAAACCGGAAACTCCGCTCTGATATTGCTCCATGAAGTTAATAAGCGTTGTTATCGGATTGATAAACAGGTTCACAGAGACAATAAACGCAGAATAATCGGCAAATGATATTTTTCCGTCATAGAGGAAAAGTCCTCCGGCAATCAGAACAACAACATTGAATATATCCGTAATAAAGACAGAAGAAGAATGATATTCGGCCATAGCTCTGTATTTCTCGTCATTTGCTTCAACGAATTCCCGATTATATCCGTCAAATTTCTCTTCTTCAATCGCGGAATTATTGAAAGCCTTTGTGACCCTAATCCCGGAAATACTGCTCTCGATCGCCGCATTGATTCCCGCTATAGCCTCTCTGCTCCTTGCATATGCCTCTTCCACCCTTTTCTTGATTCGAAGCATAACGATCAGAAGCAGGGGGACACAGGAGAAAACAATCAGCGTGAGCCAGATATTGATGGTGCCGAGATATATGAAAGCAAATATCAGGGAGACTGCCGAAACGATCACATTTTCCGGACCGTGATGGGCAAGCTCCGCCATTTCAAACAGATCCGTTGTCAGACGGGACATGATTTTCCCCGTCTCGTGATCATCATAAAAGCTGAACGGTAGACGTTCCAGATGAGAGAAAAGGTCTCGCCTCATCTGTGCCTGCATCCGGACACCCATGATATGCCCGTAATATATCGAAACATACTTGAGTCCGAAGCGGATCAGATACAGCACCAGCACACTGGCTCCGGCAATTATTATCATCGAATACTTTCTGTTCGGGATCAGATCATTGAGCATCATTCTCGTGACAACCGGATAGATGACCCCTATTGCAGCAAAAATGACCGACGCTATCATGTCAAGAACAAAAAGATTTTTTGTCGGTTTATAGTATTTAATAAAACGTTTCAGCATTTCTTTTCTCTCTTTGATACAAATTCCTGAACAATCCATACTTTTTCTTATCAAATGATAGGAATCAGACAATTTACCGGAAAATCCTCGGTTTCTTCCAATCGAATGGTTATTATCAAGTGTTCTTTTTTTCTATAATAGATTCATACCATAGAAAAATCAATAAGAAAACAGCTCCCGGATATCCGGGAGCTATCTGAAAAGGTTATTGACTTCTCTGTTTCAGAATAATCAGAAGTCGCCGAGGGCGAACTCGTCGGTTACGATTTCTTCCTCTTCCTCAGTATCATCTGCTGCAAGCAGAGATACAAATTCGGACATGCAGTCTTCCTGCGGAACACCTTCAAGCAATGCCGGAAGATTGACCACGATTCCATCAAGGTTATACGGCAGTTTCAGCGTGAATTCCTCTGTTTTTGCCTCATCGCCCTTTTCCTTCTCGTATTCAAGAGTCATGGAAAAGGTCTGGCCCATGTTTTCCGCCATACCTCTATCCTTTGCGGAGAGCTTGGCAAGCTTCTCACCATTGACATAGACTGTGATCTTGCGGTAAGCGTCATACTGAGTACCGTTGATTTCCGCCTTTTTGTTATCAAGATAAATCGTATGACCTCTGCCAATAACAAGCATTACAGCGGAAATAATGAGAAGGATCAGAATAAAACCGATTTTAAAGCAAAGAGAACGAACATTGACCTTCTTTTTCATGCCTTTGCCTCCTTCGCTTTTTTCTCTTCGGCTTCCTGATCTTCCTGCAGCTGCGCACCGAGCTTACCTTTCTCTCTGCGCTTCTTTGTCTCATACATAACAAGCGCAACGGTGATGACAGCATAGGAAACGAATACTCTGAAGTATTCGCCGATCATGGAGTCTCCGGTGATCTTCGCTCCTGCAGAAGGAGCAACAATAAACATTGTATGGAAAAGAATAACACCGAGGAAAACATTTCCGATTGAAGCCTTTTCGACAGAAGCACCGCCGACCAGAAGAGCCGCAATACAGAACATACCGATCTGGGAGTGGGAGCTGTAGGTTGCGATATTACCCATATTCTGGAGATAAATAACCATACCGAAACCGGCAAGAACCGTAGACATTACGATTGAGATGACTCTCGTTTTCTCGACGTCGATACCGGCATCACGCGCAACTTCCATATCCTGTCCGACAGCTCTCATGTCCTGACCGAGCTTTGTTTTCCGGAACCAGATAATAAACAGACATAGGAGACCGATCAGAATAAAGGTCAGAACGGGGATCTTGACTCCGCCGACCGTAACGGCAAAGACATTGTCCAAGCAGCGTCTCATATTCAGAAGAGATACTGTATTCCGGATACCGTATCCGCGGGGCAGCTTGATGGAGGAATGCTTGATGGGGATAATGGGTCCCATCATGTAAAGGACAACCAGCTGGTAGATACCGTTGATAAAGTAGCTGATAATATAGCTGGTGATCATCTCACGGCCCTTGGATCTGTTGAGGATCTTTCCGCAGACGATACCAAGAACGATGGAAATGGGGATGGAGAAGATCATAGCAAGAATGACACCCGGGATGCCCCAGATCTGAAGGTCGGCTACAAAAATGAGCGCGATCTCAGCGGCCATGGCACCAAGGGTCATACCGAAGTTCAGACCCATTCCTGCCATAATCGGAATCAGAAGAGCAAGAATCAGGAAGATATTTCTTCCCATTCTCGTTACAATTTCATTGAGAAGGTAACTGATGGAAAAGCCGGAAATCGGGATACATACAGCACAAATCAGGATAAACATGATCGGTACTGAATTACTTGCCAGGAAGGTCTTCAGCTTCTTACCGAAGCCATTTGAATTTTCATTCTTCATTTTGAACCCTCCGTCTTTCTTGTCAGAGCGTAAAGAATCATGCCGTTGGAGACAATGATACGGATAACTTCACTCATATCCATATGGATCATAGAGTTCATAACGGTTGGCGTCATCGTAACAATACCCTGGAAGAGGAAGGTTCCGATAATAACGTTCGTTATGGAAGCTTTATTTACGCTTGCACCGCCGATCAGAATTGCAGATACTGCAGGAAGAGCCATGTTGAACGGAGCCATATAGAGCTGGATAAAACCGAAGCCCTGTTCATATACAAGAATTCCGATTGCCGCAAGCCAAGTTGACATGACAACGGAAAGCATTCTCATCTTGTCAACATTAACGCCGGCTGCCTTTGCAAAGGTCGGGTTGGAACCGACAGCCGTCATCGCCGTTCCGGTCTTGGTGTGAAGGAATGCCCACATAGCAAAAGCAAGAACCGCAAAGAAAAGAATAGTTCCTACCGGAATCGAAAGATTGCCGATACTGATCTTCAGGAAGTTTGCCAGAACCTTATCATAGAAACCTTCCAGCGAAATCGTGGTACGGAGTCCTTTTCCTGCAAGACCCCAGACCATCGTAGGAGAATGATAAGGAAGCAGCAGCCACATCATGCACATCAGAGAAACAGAAGAAAATCCGACATATGTTGCAATCATCATTTCTCCGCCCTTGATCTTGTTCAGGAGCCAGCCGTAGCCGACACCGAACAGGATTGCAAACGGTGTGGCAAGAAGAATTGCCATCACGAAGCTGAAGCCGCCGGTAAAACCAAGCTCAATGGAGAGTGTAGCACCGAGCAGACCGGAAATAATTCCAAGAGGCAGTCCGAAGTTCAGACCGCATCCGGAATGAATCATCGGTACCATTGCCAGAACCAAAACCGCATTCCAGCTGAAACGGTTCAGCGTATTCGTTATCTGTGTTGCAAAATCCGCACCGACGATCGGTGCCATAACAAAGAGCAGAAGGAGAAAGCATGCAATAATCAGACGGGGAAGACCAAAGCTGTCTATTGCTGATTTCACACGCCCCTTAAAGCCTGTTCTTTCCAGTGTTTCGTTCATTCCGATCACCTCACTTCACCTGGCTGACCATCAGCATCCCGAAATCTTCAGAAGATGCCGATGCCGGGAGAATCCCGGAAATTCTTCCGCCGGAGACAATGGCGATTCTGTCGCATACGGAACGAAGCTCCTCCAGTTCCGAAGAGACCATAACGATCGTTATTCCGGACTCTTTATTAAAGCGTTTCAGCGCATCAAGAACCAGCGCCTTAGCGCCAACATCGATACCGCGGGTCGGTTCGGAGACGAACAGGAATTTCGGTTCAAAAGCAAATGCTTTAGCTAGGCAAATCTTCTGCTGATTGCCGCCGGAAAGCTCTTTTGCTTTCTGTTCCGGACCGGTGCACTTAATTGCAAGCTCATTGATATATTTCTCGGTAATCTTCCGGATAGCATCTTCATCTCTCCACTTGATCAGACCGCCGAGATAATTCTTAAGAAACTTGCCCTGAACCTGCATAGCGGGGAAGGCGATATTCCACTCCAGCGATTCATCCAGAAGGAGACCTACGCCGCGTCTGTTTTCCGAAACGAAAGCAATATCCGAATCCAGACATTTGCGCGGATTGTTCAGCGGAATCTCCTCTCCATTAAAAGTAACGGTTCCACCGGCTTCGTGCAGTCCCATAACGCCGTTCGGAATTCCGAGCTTTCCCTGTCCGGCCAGTCCTCCGATTCCGAGGATCTCACCTTTCTTTACATCCAGGTTGACGTTACGGACGATCTCGCCCGGCATATCGACCCAAAGCTTCCTGATCGACATGATAATATCCGTGCTGACATCCGTTTTGTTTTCTATTGAATCAGCCGGGGCAGCATTCATATCCACGTTTCTGCCGACCATGGCTCTTGTTATCTCTCTGATGTTTGTGTCCTTTGCAGGGATGTCTTTTACGACCAGACCGTCACGCATAACAACAACTTTGTTGCATACGGTAAGAATCTCCTGCAGACGGTGGGTAATGAAAATAACCGCTATGCCCTTTTCGGACATTCTTTTAATCGATTCGAGAAGCGCTTCAGCTTCCTTTTCCGTAAGAACTGCAGTAGGCTCATCCAGGATGAGGAGCTTCAGGTTGTCCTTGCTCAGTTCTCTTGCAATTTCCGTAAACTGCATATGCCCAACAGGCATATCACTGATGACCATGTCCTTATCGATGGAAAATCCCATTTTGGAAATGGCTTTTTCCGCACGACCGGTCACCTCATTATAATCAAGAGTATTCAGTCTCTCACCGAATACCTCGGATACGATATTCTTCTTTACAGGCTCTCTGTTCAGAACGATATTTTCTGCCGCGGTAAAGCCGGGAATCAGAGAAAATTCCTGGTGTACCATTCCTATTCCGGCATTGAGTGCATCAAACGGAGTGTCAAAAGTAACCTTCTCACCGTTGATAAGGATATCTCCTTCAAAGCCTCCGGTATCTCTGATAACATCCATACCGAACAGGATCTTCATAAGGGTACTCTTTCCTGCACCGTTTTCGCCGCAGAGACCGAGAACGTCACCCTCATTGAGAGTAATGTTGATATCGGCAAGAACCTGGTTGCCGAAGAATGACTTCTTTATATTCCGCATCTCCAGAAGCGGAGCTTTTGCGTCTGTCATATCACTTTCCTGCCTAAGTAAAAAATTGGGGAGGAATAGGAATCCCTCCCCATGGATTTAAAAAATTGTGAGATTACTTTGTGGTGAAGTACTCTTCAGGAACTTCGATCTCAGTTGCGCTCATGTAGTAGCCAGGGTTGCCCATGATGTAGGTATCCTGGTAGATGAGGAAGGTGTTCTCGCTCTTAACGCCGGTCTCGGCATTGGTGTAGCTGGAGCCGTTCCACTCTGCACCGGGGGAGAATACTGCGTATGCATCGGAGATATCATCGATATCGTCGAGCTCGCTCTCACCGGTGATTACATTGTAAGCATGCTGTGCAAGACCTGCGGAAACAGTGTAGCCGTAGGAGAATGCCCAGGTACCGAATCTGCCTTCGCCGCCCTTTTCAACGATAGCGGACTCAACCTTTGCAAGGATTGCTGCAAAGTCGCCAGCCTCTTCAGTGAGGTCAAGGCCGAGAGCTCCGGGATAGCCCATCAGAGGAGAGGGGAGGTCTGCTTCAACAAAGCATCCGCCGTACTCGAGGAGCTGCTTGAGCAGAGGCTCGGTGTGAGCGTCGTTGGTGCAGAAGTAAGCAGCGTTCTTTCCGTACTTCTCAACCCACTCAGGAACCTTCTCAAGGATGTATGCCTGTGCGCCTGCTACGCCGACGTCAGAAGTGGGATCCGGAGCAGTCTCAAGAACAAAGCTCATACCGAACTCTTCGCAAGCCTTCTTCATAACGGCAACACGACGGGACATGGTCTCGTAGGACATGTGACGGGGGAAGGAGATGTGAACGAAGGTGTCGCAGCCCAGCTCATGAGCGGTGCGGATGATGAGGTATCCACGTGCAACGAAGTCGTTGTTAACAACGAGGTCTGCTGCGGAACCGATCTCGGGGAGGTCTTCGTGTGCTTCGCCTGCAAAGCAGAGGATGTCAGGACGACGCTCTTTGATCTGACGGAAAGCTTCGGTTGTGCCGGGAACAGCCTGGTTGACAATGATAGCCTTCATGAGGGGGTCGTCAGACATGTTAACGATGGTCTGAATGGTGGTCTCAAGCTCTTCGGTGAAGTTATCAGGGTAAATAGCAAGCTTTACCATGTCTTCGCCATACATAGCCTGGAATGCTTCTGCGCCGCGGCGGTCATCTTCGGACTGAGAAACAGAACCGGTGACAATGCCGATATGGAATTCATCGTCTGCGGATGCGGAGATTGCGCAGAGTGCGAAAACCATTGTCAGTGCAAGTACAAGTGCAATGATTTTTTTCATTCTGAAAAAATCCTCCAATTATATTTGATAAATCCTTTTCAGGATATTATCATCACATCATACGGCGCATAAAAACTCATCATGTTTCATGAATGAAACATGAAAAGGGCGCCCTTTTCCGAGCAGGTATTATAACACATTGTTAATTCATTTGCAATATTAATATCTTTTTATTCCCCTGTTTTTACCTATTTTTCATATTTTTTCACCAATTATACGGCAAAAAAGCAAACAAAGCGGAGTGAAACCGAAGCTTCACTCCGCTCTGCTGTTGTTATGTACTAAACTCTTGCTGTACCGAAACTACAATTATTCGGCGATATCAGCGTACATGAAGAACCAGTAGCCATAGGGAGAATGCCAGCTGCCGGTGATAGCAGGGCTCTGGAGATAGAAGTCTGTGTAGTAAGCTACAGGAACACAGCCCATGGTATCCATCATAATGTCTTCTGCCTGATGGAGTGCTGCGGAACGCTCTGCCTTATCGGTGGTGGAGCGAGACACATCGATTGCAGCATCAAAATCGGGATTGTTGTACTTACCATCATTGTTGCCGTTGGTGGAGTAAAGCAGCTCGATCATGTTGGAAGGATCGCTGTAATCGCCAACCCAGCCGTTTCTGGAGGACTCATAGTCACCAGCACGACGCATCGGAGTGAAGGATGCCCATTCAACTACTTCAACAGTAAGATCAATGCCGATCTCTTTCCATGCTTCCTGGAGATACTCTGCAACTACCTTGTGGTAGCCGGCATCGTTAGTGGAGTAAGTAAGCTTGAGGTCAGGATTCTCGGGATCGCCGGAATAGCCGGCCTTCTGCATAAGGGCTTTTGCCTCTGCAAGGTTTGCTTCAAAGTCTTTGGAGATGTAGGTCTCGCCGTTGTTTGCGTTGGCCATGAAGTCACCGCCGGCAGGATCTGCCCAGCCCGGTCCCATGAAGTTATATGCTGCAACATAGGTTCCCTGCATAAGGGTGCCTGCAACATATTCACGGTCTATGGCAAGGCTCATTGCCTTACGAACGTCAGCATTGTCAAGAGGAGCAACCTGGTTGTTGAGGGAAAGGTAATAGGTGCCGATGATAGGATCGATGAAGAAATCATCACTGCCCATGAGGGAAGGAATCTCTTCAGTAGGAACATCCTTGATCATCAGAGCTTCACCGGTCTGGTATGCGCTGTAAGCAGCGTTGGAGTCTTCAATGAGAAGCCATCTGATACCATCGAGCTTGATAGCGTCAGCATTCCAGTAATACGGGTTGCGCTCAGAAAGAATGTAGCTGCCAGGAACCCACTCAGTAATCATGAAAGGTCCGTTGCAGATATAGGTCTCAGCATCAACTGCCCATGCATCGCCGTTTGCTTCAACAGTAGCGGGATTTACGGGGCTGAGGGTTGCGAATGCTGCAAGGCTCTCAAAGTAAGGGCAGGCAGCCTCAAGAGTAACTACGAAGGTCTGGTCATCAGGAGCAGCAACACCGAGGGTGCTGGGATCTGCTTCGCCGTTGAAAACAGCATTGAAGTTGGCTACGGGCCAGAGAACCGTGTCAGCATAAGGAGCTGCAGTCAGAGGATCAGCGACACGCTGCCAGCTGTAAACAAAGTCAGAAGCCTTGAGGTCAGAGCCATCAGACCACTTAAGACCGTCACGAAGATGGAAGGTCCATACAAGGCCGTCATCGGATACTTCCCATGTCTCGGCACAGCCCGGAGCGATCTCACCGTTCTGGTCAACGGTAAGCAGGCACTCAAGGAAGTGCAGAAGCATGTTGCCGCCGTCAACTGCGCTGTTGATTGCGGGGTCAATTGTCTCGGGGTTCGGTCCAACCTGAACAGGAAGGATCTTTCCTTCAGCATAAGCGCCTGTGCCGGCAACGGACATAACCATGCAGACAACAAGAACAAGTGCAAGAAGTGATGCTAATTTTTTCATTGTTTCTCTCCTTTTTTTATTAAAATCCGTTTTACCCGAACTTTCAGGCAAACGCGAATTTCTATAATAATATTAGTCTCGTCAGCATTTGTCAAGGTGATGACATGCGCACCAATGACCTTCTCCGACTTTTTTCCACTCCGGTTCCTTTTCTGCGCAAAGCTTATCGGCGTAAGGGCACCTGGTCCGGAAACGGCAGCCGGAAGGAGGATTCACCGGGCTGGGAATATCTCCCTGAAGGACAATTCTCTTTGAAGCTCTGCTCGTCTTCGGATCCGCAATGGGGATGGCTGAAATAAGGCTCTTCGTATACGGATGGCAGCTATGGAAAGCGATCTCATAACTCTCTGCAAGCTCAACAAGCTTCCCGAGATACATTACGCCGATCCGGTTCGAAATATGCTTTACAACGGACAGGTCATGGGCTATGAAAAGATACGTCAGTCCAAATTCACGCTGAAGATCTTCCAGCATGTTGATTACCTGCGCCTGAATGGATACATCCAGTGCAGAAATAGGTTCATCACAGACAATGAATTCCGGATCAACCGCAAGTGCTCTTGCTATTCCGACACGCTGCCTCTGACCGCCGGAGAACTCATGAGGATACCTGTTAGCATGCTCAGAGTTAAGTCCGACTCTTTCAAGCATACTGATGATCCTGTTCCGTCGGTCTTCCTTATTTCCCGCCAGATGATGGATATCTATCGCCTCACCAACGATTTCTCCGACAGTCATTCTCGGATCGAGGCTGGCATACGGATCCTGAAAAACGATCTGCATTTTCCGACGGTACGGAAGCATATCAACATGCCGGATATTCTTTTCCGAGTCAAAAATCGTTTTCCCGTCGTAAATTACTTTCCCTGCAGTTGGTTCATACAGCTGAAGAATGGAGCGTCCGGTGGTTGTCTTTCCACAGCCGGACTCACCGACAAGACCAAGTGTTTCGCCCTTATTAATAAAGAATGAAACATCATCTACAGCCTTAACATACTGTTTTTCAAACAGACTGTTTCCGGATACCGGGAAATACTGCTTGAGATGCTCAACCTCAAGAAGCTTTTTCGCATTTTCTTCCATCAGTTGTCCTCCTTCAGATTAAGCCAGCAGGCAGAGTAGTGAACATCAGAGAACTTTTTATTCTCGGGCATCTTTCGCAAACATATCTTCATACATTCCGGACATCTCGGTGCAAACGGGCATCCGGCAGGGGGATTCAGCATATCCACCGGAGTTCCTTCAATTGCCACCAGCCGCTTCGACTCTTTCTCATCAAGCCTCGGCACGCTTCTGAGGAGACCTTTTGTATATTCATGCTTCGGATCATAAAAAATATCATCTGTGGTTCCGTATTCAACCACCTTGCCGGCATACATTACAGCGATTTTATCACAATAGGCAGAAACCACGCCAAGATCATGAGTAATCAGTATCACTGCCATACCGAGTTTTTTCTTGAGCTCCATAATCAGCTCAAGAATCTGAGCCTGTATGGTAACATCAAGAGCAGTAGTGGGCTCGTCGGCAATCAGGAGCTTCGGTTCACAGGCAAGCGCCATTGCAATCATAACACGCTGACGCATTCCTCCGGAATGCTGGTACGGATACTGCTTTACACGCTTCTCAGGTTCATTAATACCTACAAGACGAAGCAGTTCAATTGCTCTCTCCTTTGCTTCCTTGCGAGTCTTATTCGTATGCAGGAGGATCGCTTCTTCGAGCTGGTTTCCTATTGTATATACCGGATTGAGAGAAGTCATCGGATCCTGAAAGATCATGGACACTTCCTTCCCGCGGATCTTCCTCATCTCTTTCTCCGACATCTGTTCAATATGATGACCATTGAACTCAATCGTTCCGGAAAGAAGCTTTCCGGGATCGGCTGTAATTCCCATCAGACTGTAGGATGTAACAGATTTTCCGGAACCGGATTCTCCGACGATTCCGAGAACTTCTCCGTCACTGAGATGGAGGGAAACATCATTCAGTGCTTTTACTTCTCCCGCAGGAGTAAAGAAAGAGAGATGCTCATTTTTTATTTCTACAAGATAATCACTCATATCCGCTCCCCCTCACTTTTTCATCTTGGGATCAAAAGCATCACGAAGTCCGTCTCCAAACAGATTGAAGCTCAGAATAATCAGACTGATCAGGACGGCCGGAGCTATCAGAAGATACGGATAGGTATTCATTCCGTTAATTGCGGAGCTTGCCAGGCTTCCGAGGCTCGGCAGAGGAACAGCAACACCGAGACCGAGGAAGGAAAGATAACTCTCTGTAAATATCGATGAAGGAATCTGAAGAGTCGTGGTTACAATCAGCGTTCCGATACAGTTTGTAAGAAGATGCTTGCGGATGATCCTTCCGTTTGTAGCGCCAAGAGCCTTCGCAGCTGTTACATATTCACTCTCACGGAGAACCAGAACCTGGCTTCTGACGATCCTCGCCATACCGACCCAGTAAAGAAGAGCAAATACAATAAATATACTAATCAGATTCGGACCAACCGTTCCAATCCATTTAAATCCAGCCTGCTCCGACAGCGTTTCAAGCGGATTTTTGAGAGCAAAAGAAATCAGGACGATTAGCAGAACATCCGGTATAGTATAAATGATATCAACAATTCTCATCATGATGATATCGACCCAGCCTCCGAAGAATGCTGCTATGGAACCATAAAGAGATCCTATCAGCAGGATGATGACTGCTGCTACCAGACCGACCGTAAGGGAAATACGGCTTCCGACCATAACACGAACAGCATAGTCACGTCCCAGCTTATCTGTTCCGAGGAAATGCGGAAATACCTTTTCCCCGGCATCGATCAGCTCCTGTTCCGCTTTTGAGTATGTCATCGGACGGAGATTCTCCGCACCTTTCTGCTGTGCGGAATATGAATATGGATAAAAGCTCGGAACAACAAATGAAAGGAACATGATCAGGATGATAAAGAAAAGACTGACCATTGCAACCTTATTTTTCCGCAGTCTGTGAAAACTGTCTTTCCAGAAACTGACGGAATCGCGCATAACAACAAGGCTTTCTTTCTCTTCCTCTGTTGCCGGGAGAAAATCATCAGCGTTCAGCTGAAAAGAAAGAACATTTTTATTCAACTCTTTCATTTTCTCTCCTCACTTCAGATTTATTCTCGGGTCGATAATCTTATACACAATATCCACAATCACATTCATTACAACCATCAAAGATGCAAGGAATATTGTCGTACCCATGATCATCATGTAATCACGGTTCGTAATAGAACTTACAAATTCTCCTCCGAGACCGGGAATCGTGAACACCTTTTCAATAATAAAAGAGCCAGTCAGCGTGTAGGCCATCATTGGACCTACATAGGTCACTACCGGAAGGATGGCATTTCTCAGCGCATGCTTGAAAAGACTGAAAAACTGAGAAACTCCCTTCGCACGAGCTGTTCTCATATAATCCTGCCCCATTACATCAAGCATCGATGAGCGCATAAGACGGACTATATACGCCGTAGGGTAAAAACTCAAAGCAAATACAGGCATAATGTAGTTTTTCCACGTCTTCAACCCCATCGTAGGAAGCCATTTCAGCTTGACTCCGAAGATATACATTGAAAGGGAACACACGACAAAGCTGGGGATTGCTATCCCTATCGTCGAAATGACAATAATGGCACTGTCTCCGATTTTTCCTCTGTTGAGTGCAGCTATACACCCAAGCGGTATCCCGACGATGAGCGCCACAAGGACAGATATTCCTCCAATCTTAGCCGAAACAGGGAATTTCGTCAGAATAATATCTATAACATTTCTCCCGCGCTGCTTCAAAGACGGACCAAAATCACCGTGAAGAATATTCTTCATATAAGTAATATATTGCTTAAAAAGTGGCTGATCCAGTCCGAACTTGGCCTCAAGAGCCGCTTTCGCAGCCGGGCTGATCGACTTTTCTGCTTCATACGGCCCTCCCGGAACCGCATTCATCAGGAAAAACGTCAGCGTTGCCACAACAAATATCGTGATAACTGCCATTATTACTCTTTTTATTATATATTTTCCCAAAAGAACATCTCCTCCTGTACAAAAATGTAAGCGTATCTGCAGATTATACTTTATCAATAATCAATTGACAATATCCAATTAAATAGGTAAATCATTCAGGAACTATAAATCCCGGAGAAAAAATATCTCCGGGATATTTTCTGAACATCAAAGCTCATCTGAAAACTTTGCTCAGACATAGAGTTCCCAGAACTCCTCCAGACAGAGATTATTTTCTGTGAGATACTTTGCAACATCCACTCCGACATAGCGGAAATGCCACGGCTCATAGATGACGCCGGTTATGCTGTCTGCTGAACCGCTCTTGTCTTCAGGATAACGGACGACAAATCCATATTCAGTGCAATGCTCGCTGAGCCATTTATATGTTTCCGTCTGAGCAAGGGATTCATCCTTCAGCTCATGATAATAGTCCGTAATGTCACAGCACATACCGGTCTGATGCTCACTCGTACCGGGATATGCCACAATGGTCTTTGCCACGTCATAGGAATATCCCTGATTCAGCTTTCTGTTAAAGAGATATGACTGCTCCGTATATGCTCTGTATCCGGAAGAGAGATATACCGGAAGGCCTGCAGCCTTGCAGCCCTGAGCAAAATCCACGAGAGGCTGTGCAATTCTTGAGTCCACCATCTGGCGGTTGCCGTCATAGTCATAACGTATATCGGTGTCGTCTCCGGTCATATTCAGATATGCCAGCTGAGGAGGCTCATACGTGCTTTCAAGCTCATGGGTAGGATTAACGAGAATATACTGCCAGTCATTGATATCGATTTCCGGAGGAGCTGGAAGCCCTTTCGCCAGAGCCCTTCCCTTTGGGGAATTCGGATCTATCACCTCAGGCGTCGGCTCCGGAGCAGATTCTGCAACCGGAACAGCTTCGGGAACGATCTCAGTCTCCGGAACTTCCGGCTCAACAAGCCCTTCGTCTATCATCCAGAGATCATAAGCCTCCTGTGCAGCCTCCGCCTCTTCCAGACGGCCATGATTTCTCAGATACGACACTCTATCATACCCATATTCTCTGTTAAAAGCATTTGTTTCATAATTCGCAGTATCACTGCTGTGAACAGCGACCTTACAGCTCCAATATCCGAAAACTGCGAAAATAATGGCAAATGCAATTCCGCCAATCAGCTCTCTCACTCTTTTTTTTACATTCATCTAAGCAAAACCTCCGGACAATACTTCCAGAATAACTGTTTTATCATAACATCTGTTTGGTTTTATGTCAACTGTTTGTCACATTGTTCCAAGCTCATCAAGCGTCAGCTCAAATGCCGGAATAAAGTTGTCCAGAAAATATCTGACCTCAGGCAAACCATATTCCTCGAGAAGCTCCCGGGTCTGTTTTTCAGCTGACAGGAATTCATTATTGCCCGCTTTTCTTTCTTCTATACACTTTATATACGCGCTGAGCTTATCCGCCGCCTTTACGATCTCATGAAGACGCTCTTCTGCCTCTCCTCCGAGAACCGGGCGGAATGAATCTCTGATCTCAGCCGGAAGATTGCTCAGAAGCCGCTCATCGGCAAGCTTTTCAACCTGCTTATATGCCTCTCTCAGCTCCGGATTGTAATATTTAATAGGCGTAGGAAGATCTCCGGTAAGAATCTCCGAGCAGTCATGATACAGCGCTGCAGCGGCACATTCATTCGGATCACATTCTATTCCGAATACGTCCCTGCGGATGATCCCCAGTGCGTGAGCGATCACCGCAACCATATGGCTGTGTTCCTGAATGTTCTCCGGAAGAGCATTTCTCATCAGACTCCAGCGCTCGATGTATCTCATTCTGGAAATATACGCAAAAAAATTGTATGACATTGTATTCTTCCGTTCCAAATAATAATTTTTCTATATTATAATAGTTGCGTTTTATCCGTTCAAGTGTTAAAATCCGTTTTTGTTGTGAATTGATGAAAAAGGAAATGATTTTATGGACAAACTTAGAAACGTAGCCATTATCGCTCATGTTGACCACGGTAAAACAACTCTCGTTGACGAGCTTCTGAAGCAGTCCGGTGTTTACCGTGAAAATCAGGAAGTTGTCGATCGTGTTATGGACTCAAACGACCTGGAACGCGAGCGCGGCATCACAATCATGGCTAAAAACACTGCCGTATGGTACGGCGATACGAAAATCAACATTGTTGACACTCCGGGACATGCTGACTTCGGCGGAGAGGTTGAGCGTGTTCTGAAAATGGTAAACGGAGTAATTCTTCTCGTTGATGCGGCGGAGGGCCCTATGCCCCAGACCCGCTTTGTTCTTTCCAGAGCCCTAGAACTCGGGCACAGAGTCATCGTTGTGGTAAATAAGATTGACCGTCCTGACCAGCGCATTCATGAGGTCATTGACGAAGTTCTTGAGCTTCTCATGGATCTCAACGCTACGGATGATCAGCTGGATTCTCCGATGCTGTTCTGCTCAGGAAGAAACGGCACCGCGAGCTACTCTCCGGATGTCGTCGGTACAGATTTAAAGCCGCTCTTTGATACAATACTTGAATACATTCCCGCTCCGGAGATGGACGTTGATGCTCCGTTCCAGATGCTTGTCAGCAATGTGGACTACAACGGATACGTCGGCAGAATTGCCATCGGCCGTATTGAACGCGGAACCATAAAGCAGAATCAGGAAATCGAAGTCTGCAACTATCATAATCAAGATGCTCCGACACAGAAGGCAAAGGCTGTTTCCCTGTATCAGTTTGACGGTCTGAACCGTGTTCCCGTTACGGAAGCTTCCGCAGGAAATATCATTGCCATGAGCGGCATCGGTGATGTCACCATCGGAGATACTATCTGTGCAAAGGGATCCGCTGAGCCGCTGCCGTTCGTTAAGATCGGAGCTCCGACGCTGGAAATGACTTTCTCTGTAAATGACAGCCCGTTTGCAGGCAAAGAGGGCAAATTCGTTACATCCCGCCAGATCAGAGAGCGTCTTTTCCGTGAAACCATGAAGGATGTATCTCTCCGTGTCACCGATTGTGAAGGAAGCACTGACAGCTTCAACGTTGCCGGAAGAGGCGAGATGAGCCTTTCCATTCTGATTGAAACCATGCGCCGCGAGGGATATGAATTCCAGGTCTCGCCTCCCCGCGTGCTTTATAAAGAAATCGACGGCGTTACATGTGAACCCGTAGAGCGTGTTGTTGCGGATGTTCCGCAGGAATTCATGGGAACCGTTATGGAAAAGCTCGGCAGCCGCAAGGGTGAATTCCTTGAAATGACTCCCGTAGGAAACCGCACAAAGCTTGAATTCCTTGTTCCTTCAAGAGGTCTCTTCGGATACCGAAATGAGTTTCTTACCGATACCAAGGGTGAAGGAATCATGGCATCCGTATTTGAAAGCTATCAGCCGTATAAGGGAGATCTGATGCGCCGCCATACCGGCTCCCTCATTGCTCATGAAACCGGTGAAGCCGTCGCTTACGGTATTTGGAACGCACAGGATCGCGGAGTCATGTTCATTACGCCCGGCACTATGGTATACGGTGGAATGGTAGTAGGCGAGTGCCCGAAGCAGGAGGATATCCCCGTTAACGTATGCCGCACCAAACACCTGACGAACACCCGTGCCTCCGGTTCCGACGAAGCTCTCCGCCTTGTTCCCCCTCGCCAGATGAGTCTGGAGCAGTGCCTTGAGTTTCTCGCGGATGATGAGCTTCTTGAGGTTACGCCGAAGAATCTTCGCCTTCGCAAGAGCATTCTCGATCACAGCCTGAGAATGAAGACCATTATGAAAAACAGATAATTAATCACTAAATCTCTGAAATAAAGAAACGACAGAGCCACACTGCGGTTCTGTCGTTTCTTTTATGCTTCAGAAATCAAACGTGTGAGGAAGAAGATCCGAAAGCTTATAGCTGACATATCTTCCTCCGGCTTTTGCACATAGGACTTCCATATTCGGGGAAAATTCAGCAAGGAATTGTCTGCATGCTCCACAGGGAGTACACCAGTTTTCGCTGTCCGCGTAAATTGCAATCCTCATAAATTCTCTGTGGCCTTCACTGACTGCCTTGCAGCAGGCTGTTCTCTCCGCACAGATTGTACTTCCCAGAGCAGCATTTTCAATATTGCATCCGGTATAAACCGTTCCGTCGCTGCATTCAAGCGCCGCTCCAACTGAAAAGTGAGAGTACGGAACATATGCATTCAGCGAAGCTTCTTTAGCCGCGGACATCAATTCTCTGTCAGTCATTATCTTATTCCTCCTTAAACATTATTGTCCAATTTTTAAAATCCTGAAGAGGGTTACCCATATTGGGGTTCAGACCCCTGATTGCCTGTCTGTGGGTTATCAGCTGCTGCTTTTCAAAGCCTATTACAACAAACTGTGCAAGATTCGTCAGAACATATTCGCTGAACGAACGGTAATTATTTTTCCTTGTCGCATCACTTGACGCCAGATAATTATACAGATATGTCTCATATCCGTTACCGATTGAGTGGGTATAATTGATATTTGTGGCATGGTTGTTATCCGTCCGCTCCTGAAGAAGCTCCGTAATATCAAAGTTGTTTCTCAGTTTCACTTCTCCGTAGTACATATCATACTCTATCGGCTTGAAGTCCTCATCTTCCTTCTGTTCTTTTGTGAGAGCTTCATAATCCGTCAGAGCATTATAGTAATCCGTCCACGTCAGCTCCTGAACATTGACTTTTATTCCGATACTGTCCATATCGGAAGCAAAACGGTGAGCAATACCGGCTTTACATGAGCTGTCACTGCAAAGGATAAAATTGATCACGATCGTTGATCCACCGTTCATCCACTCACAGTACCCGTCTTCATCATAGTCTCTGATTCCGTTATTCTCGAGAATGACTTTACACTTTTCAAGGTCATAATCCAGAGCAGAATCAAGGTCAGACGGGAATGCCGCACAGGATGGGTACATCGGAATTGCAGATGCCACAGCATTTCCGTTCAGCAGTTCTTCAATAGCCGCTCTGTTGAACGCATACTGCATAGCATATCGGAAGCCGCTCATCTGACCGACCGTGCTCTCCTGATTGAATGCCACAAAGTGCATATTCGTTGTTGCATAGGTATGGATCTCATTCGTGCTGGCATAACCGAGGTTCGTATAGCTGGAAGGATCGTTTATAACAGCGTCTATTCTAGAGCTTTCAAAGTTGTCTATAATATCTCCCGCATCAAGGAAGCAATCAATATAAATCCTTTCTACAGGGAGAGAATCTCTGCCCGGAGCATACGGATTCGGCTCAAGATAGTTGATCACCTTATATGAGTTTTCGGTAAATCTTCCTTTATCCGTGATATCCATCAGTATTTTTGCTGTGCTATCCGTTACCTCCGGCGCTTCTGTCTCTTCCGGCGCTTCAATTATCTCAGGAGTCCTCTCCGGCTCTTCTTCCTGAATTCCCTCCGCGTTTTCCTGACCTTCCTCTGTCTCCTCCTGATAGTAGATATTTTCTATCTGTTCCACTGTTTCGGAAATATTGTACATATACGGTCCGCTTCCGGTCGGAAACTTTTCATCATACTCTCCGTACTTTATGACCGGAATATTCAGGAGCTTGATAAACTGAGTATCCCCCACACCAATTGTAACTCTTAGTTTATCATCTCCATCCTGAGCCGCTCCCTGATAGCTGTTGAATCTCCCTGCATATCTGTCGGAATTTACAGCCCTGTCCAGAGAATATCTCAGATCCTTCGATGTTACCGGTGTCCCGTCACTGAAGGTATGGGTCGTATCAATCGTCAGCTCCCAGCTCGTTGCGGTATCATTGCATTCCCATTCCGAAATGATTCCCGCTCCTTCAATTATTTCGAAATTATTATCGAGCTCAATCATGTTCTCATAAACCAGACAGCAAATCAGCTGGTTTGAATGGTTAGTGGCAATAAGCGGATTAAAGCTGTATTTTGTGCTGCAGTTCAGAGAAAAAACACTGTCCGCCGCATCTGCCATGGTAAGATCCTTACCTTCCGTAGACTCCGGAATCTCACCTTGCTGCCAGTAAGCGCCCGGAAGAGTACAGCCTGAAGAGAAAACCATTACAGCCACAAGCAAAAAACATATTATTTTCTTAATTCTTCCGTTCATATGGAAAAGACCTCTTCATTTATCTCCGTAGTTATCCAAGTACAATACCTGCCGAAAGACTGCCCCTTTTCAGACCGTGTTTCGCTGTATATCTTGCCGACCAGTATTTATCATGACTGCATACCGTACATTCTTCGGAAACATCTATTTTTTCCGGATCCAGTCCGAGCTGAATCAACCGCCTTCTGTTTGCCTCTCGGAGATCTACATAAAATTTGTTCCCGTGTATATCCCATAATCCTTCGGTATCCCCTGAAAGGTATTTTTCGATTGCTTCCGGCACATCAGCGTCTGTTTCAAAACAGCACCTTCCAATTGAAGGACCAATGGCAGCTGTTATATTTTCTGTTTCCGTCCCCAGACTGCGCATGGCATCCACCGTATTTTTCAGAATATCCGCTACAGAGCCCTTCCATCCGCAGTGGACCGCTCCGACAGATTTCCCTTTTTCATCACATAGGAGAACCGGAACACAGTCCGCTGTAAAGCAGAATATGGGAAGGCCTCTCTGGTTTGTAACTAAGCCGTCAGCTTCATACGGTATTTCAGAAAGAGGAATATGTCTGTCAGCGGAAGAAACGACTTTTACAACATTTCCATGCACCTGTTTGGTAACACAGCATTTGTCTTCCGCCTCATTGAATACCTCACACCACCGCCTGTAATTCTCCTTAACAGCAGACGGATCATCTCCCCGGTTTGAGCCAAAATTCAGCGTACTGAATTCTCCGGTGCTCACTCCCCCGAATCTTGTGGAAAAAGCATGGAACGCAGGAAGGACAGAGGAGGTCATATACACGATTCCATTTTTAGTATGTTCCGTAAACAATTATTTCTTACTCGTTCCTTCCACAGCATTCTTTATACTTGAGCCGACGTGAACCGTCAGCTTTCATTTTCCCGCACGGACACGGATCATTTCTCCCCGGCTTTGGAAGCTTTTTCACCGGTTTTTTCTTTTCCGGTTCTCCTCCGGCGTTCGCCGCTACATTTTTAGCAACAGCTTTTCTCTCTACCGCCTGCTGGGCTCTTACTCGAACAGTATATAGTCTCCGTACGGTTTCCTCTCTGATTCCGGATACCATTGCCTCGAACATGTCAAAGCCTTCCTGCTTATACGCATCGATCGGTTTGGTAGCTCCGTAGCCTCTCAAACCGATTCCCCTGCGAAGATCATCCATTGCATCAATGTGATCCATCCAGTATTCATCAACAACACGCAGCATAACAACACGCTCAAGCTCGCGCATCAGCGGCCCGGATCCGTCAGGAAGAGGGCCAAACGCAGCTTCTCTCGCCGAATATGCCTGCTCTGCGATATTCTGAACAGTATCCGTCATCTTTTCCAGAGATACCGGCGCTCCCAGCGCTTCGATCTTCATTGCTCCGGCAGGAATAAAGAGCTTCGTAAACGGAGAAAGAACTTCATCCAGCTGCTGCTGAGTCTGAACATCTTCACCGTGCATTCCGTCAGAAACATTCGATGATACAAATTCCCGGATCATTCCGCTGATCTGCTGTTTCAGGTCTTCGCCGTCAAGAACCTTCCGGCGCTCTCCGTATATGATCTCTCTCTGCTTATTCATAACATCATCGTACTCAAGAACAGTCTTTCTGACCTGGAAGTTTCTTGATTCAACTGTTTTCTGAGCCTGCTCGATGGCGTTCGAAAGCATTTTATGATCCAGCGGAGTATCTTCATCCACATTCAGCGCTTCCATCATAGACATGATTCTCTCTGACCCGAACAAACGCATGATATCATCGGTAAGGGACAGATAAAATCTGCTTTCTCCCGGATCTCCCTGTCGGCCGGATCTTCCTCGTAGCTGGTTGTCGATTCTTCTTGATTCATGACGTTCCGTTCCGAGAATAAAGAGACCGCCTGCCGCTCTGACCTTTTCCGCTTCAGCGTCCGTTTCCTTTTTATGCTCAGTCAGCTTCTCCGCAAACAGTGCTCTGGCAGAAAGAATCTCTTCACTTTCCGTAGATGCAAAACCTGTTGCCTCTGCAATGATTGCATCATCATAACCAGCCTTGCGGAGATCCGCTTTGGCAAGGAATTCCGGGTTACCTCCGAGGACGATATCCGTTCCTCGTCCGGCCATGTTCGTTGCAATCGTTACTGCCCCGACTTTACCCGCCTGAGCAACAATTTCTGCTTCCTTTTCGTGATACTTCGCATTCAGAACCGTATGGGGGACACCGCGCTTTTTCAGCAGAGAAGAAATGTATTCACTCTTTTCAATTGATACCGTACCTACCAGAACCGGCTGTTTCCTTTCGTAACAGTCGACGATCTGCTCGATGATGGCTCTGTTTTTCCCCGCGTCATTTTTAAATACAACATCCTGATGATCTTTTCTGATCACCGGCTTATTCGTGGGAATTTCGATAATATCCAGATTATAAATCGATTGGAATTCCTCGGCCTCAGTAGCTGCAGTTCCCGTCATACCGGATAACTTGCTATAGAGTCTGAAGTAGTTCTGGAAAGTAATCGTCGCCAGTGTCTTATTCTCTTTCTGAACATCTACATGCTCTTTCGCTTCGATCGCCTGATGGAGTCCTTCTGAATATCTTCTGCCCATCATAAGTCTTCCGGTAAACTCATCGACAATGATAATCTCGCCATCTTTGACGATATAATCGATATCTCTCTTCATAATACCGTGAGCCTTCAGCGCCTGATTGATATGGTGGCTCAGGGTAGCATTTTCTATATCCGCCAGATTTTCCAGTCCGAAAGCTTTCTCTGCCTTTGTTATTCCGCGGGCTGTAAGCGTAGCTGTCTTTGCTTTCTCATCGACTACGTAGTCAGCGTCGATATCCTCGCTTTCTTCTTCCTTTTCATCAACAGAGGCCACAACCAGCTTCTTCAGACCATTGACAAAAATATCCGCCTGACGATAAAGATCAGTACTTTCATCTCCCTGACCGGAAATAATAAGAGGTGTTCTCGCTTCATCAATAAGAATTGAGTCAACCTCATCGACTATTGCGAAGTTATGGCCGCGCTGGACCATACTGTTTTTATACAGCGCCATATTATCACGGAGATAGTCAAAGCCCATCTCATTATTTGTGCCGTATGTAATATCACACAAATATGCCTCTTTTCGCTGCTCAGGCTCAAGATCATGAACGATCAAACCTACCGAAACGCCGAGGAATCTGTGAACTTTTCCCATCCACTCGCTGTCACGTCTTGCGAGGTAATCATTGACGGTAACGATATGCACACCATTGCCGGAGAGAGCATTCAGATAAGCCGGAAGAACAGCGACAAGAGTTTTTCCTTCACCTGTTTTCATTTCGGAGATCCGTCCCTGATGGAGGACAATTCCTCCGATAACCTGAACATAGAACGGCTTCATGCCGAGGACACGCCATGCTGCTTCCCTCGCTGTTGCAAAGGCTTCCGGGAGAAGATCATCCAGCGTCTCTCCCTGGTCAAGGCGGGCGCGGAACTGAACTGTTTTCTCCTGAAGCTGGGCATCGGAAAGGGAAGCATACTCACTCTCCAGAGCCATAACTTTATCCGCTATCGGATAAATCTTTTTCAGTTCCCGTTCGGTATATGTTCCGAAAATTTTATCAAGAATACTCATAACAAAAATACTTCCTTTTGCGGGTAATAATACATAGTAAAGTATAGCACAATATTAAAAACAATAAAATCAAAAGTTAAAAAGTTTATGCATTATTCACTTCTTGCTCATTGCATGTCGTTGTGCTATTATCTATTTTAATAATCTAAAAGGAGCTACCGGGAAACATGAAGACAGGCTTCAGCAACGAGAAATACAGACAGCTTCAGTCTCAAAGCATCAGGGACAGAATCAACCAGTTCGGCGGAAAGCTTTATCTTGAGTTTGGAGGAAAGCTGTTTGATGACTTTCACGCGTCCCGCGTTATCCCCGGATTTGAGCCGGACAGCAAAGTTAAAATGCTCCTTGAAATGAAGGACGAAGCGGAAATCATCATCGCCATTTCCGCAGACGACATTGAACGTTCAAAGCGCAGGGGAGATCTCGGAATCACTTACGATGAAGATACTCTCCGCCTAATAGATGCTTTCCGAAGCATCGGTCTTTATGTCGGCAGCGTTGTCCTTACCCATTACACAAGGCAGAAGGCTGCGGATAAGTTCCGTGCCAGACTGGATGCTCTCGGAATCAAGTCCTATATCCATTATATTATTCCGGAGTATCCTTCCAATGTACCTTTTATTATTTCTGAAGACGGATTCGGGAAAAATGACTATATCAAGACTGAACGCCCTCTCGTTGTTGTAACCGCTCCCGGACCCGGAAGCGGAAAAATGGCGACCTGTCTCTCTCAGCTTTATCATGACCATAAGAACGGAATCAGCGCCGGATATGCCAAATTCGAAACATTTCCTGTATGGAATGTTCCTCTCAAGCATCCGATTAATCTGGCCTACGAAGCTGCAACCGCTGACCTGAATGATATGAACATGATCGACCCGTATCACCTTGAGGCTTACGGGACTACGGCTGTCAATTATAACAGAGATATCGAGATTTTTCCTGTTCTTCAGGCAATGTTCCGTGAGATTTACGGGGATAGCCCTTATAAAAGCCCGACGGATATGGGGGTAAACCAAATCGGAAACTGCATCACAGATGAAGAAGTATGCAGCGAAGCGGCTAAACAGGAGATCATCCGCAGATATTTTGCTTCAGCATGCAGCGTTCTTCAGGGACTTTCTGATCCAAGCGAGCTGAGAAAGATTGAAATGATTATGAATTCTATCGGTCTTTCCACAGCAGACAGACCTGTTGTCGCTGCGGCAAATCAGAGAGCTGAAGAGACAAACGCTCCCGCAGTTGCCCTTCAGCTGAGTGACGGAAGAATCATTACCGGAAAAACCACAGACCTTCTGGGGGCCTGCTCCGCCTGTCTGATGAACTCAATGAAAGCGCTTGCCGGTATCCGTAAAAAAACACTCCTGATTCCGAAAAGTATTATTGAGCCTATTCAGCATCTGAAGATTGAGCACCTTGGAAACAGGAACCCCAGACTTCATACGGATGAGCTTCTGATTGCGCTTTCTGTCTGTGCAGTTACCAATCCGCTCGTTGCCGAAGCAATCGACCAGCTCAATGAGCTCCGCGGCTGTGAGGCGCATTCCTCGGTCATTCTCTCCCATGAAGATGAAGAGCTTTTCAAACGTCTCGGCGTCAATATCACATTTGAACCCCATTATCAGACTGAGAAGCTGTTTCGCGGCTGATATATCCAAATAATAAAGAAATGTGCCCGTCTGTTGCCAGATCGGGCACATTTCTTTATTATTCTCCGTTTTTTCCGTCCGGAGCTTTTGTTCTCATCTCAGCTTTCTGCTGCTACCTGCTTTTTTGCTCCGAGCTTCTGCCAGAGGACACAAACTGCCATAAGAACAATGCCGATTATGTCTGTTGTGGTTTTGGGATCCATCATAAGAATACCAGCAGCAAAGAAAAGAATTCTAATGGGCCAGCTGATATTCCTGAAGAGATAACCGTTCATGCACGCAGCAACACCAAAAATGCCAATAAGAGATGTGACAATTATCATAATTATCTGGGTAGACGTGGAATCAATAAGAAGCATTGCGGGATTCATGCAGAAAATATACGGAACAATAAATGCCGCGATTGCCAGCTTCGTGGCATTGATACCGGTCTTCATCGGGCTGCTCTTCGCGATAGCCGACCCCGCATAAGCTGCGAGAGCTACCGGAGGTGTAATATCCGCAACGATTCCAAAATAGAAAACGAAGAAATGCGCTGCCATCTTCGGGACACCCATCGTAATCAGAATAGGAGCGCAGGTGGATGCCATGATACAGTAGTTTGCCGTCGTAGGAACACCCATACCCAGAATGATGCAGCAGATCATGGTAAGGAACAGTGCAATCAGTATTGGGTCAATAAACGTTACCGAGTTAGATACGGAAACAACTGCAGATATCAGCTTGGAGGCAAGACCGGTAACAGTAATGCAACCGGAAATAATACCCGCCATAGAACATGCTACAGCGACAGTGATAACACTCTTTCCTCCGGCTTCAAGAGCTTCGAGAATCTTGGCAGGAGTGATTCGGTCTTCCTTATTGAAAAGGCTTACAACAATGGCCACCAGAATTGCAACAGATGCGGAAAACTGCATGGTACGGGTATTCGTAGTCACAAGCCAAACCAATACGACCAGCGGAAGAAGAAGATAGATCTTTCCGATCAGTTTTCCAACTTTGGGCAGATCATCCTTGCCTACTCCTCTGAGTCCCAGCTTCTTCGCCTCAAGATGAACAGCAATAAAAATACCCGTAAAGTACAGGACAGCGGGAAGAATCGCTCTTAAAGCAACTTCCGCATACGTAACACCCATATATTCCGCCATGAGAAATGCGGCAGCACCCATAATGGGAGGCATGATCTGACCGCCCGTAGAAGCGGCAGCTTCCACGGCTCCGGCAAATTCCGGCTTGTAGCCCGTCTTTTTCATCATGGGGATCGTAACAGAACCGGTAGTAACCGTATTTCCAACGGATGACCCAGAAACCATTCCGCAGAGTGCAGAGGAAATAACGGCAACCTTCGCCGGTCCTCCTGCAAAACCTCCAACCAAAGCATTCGCCAGATCGATGAAAAATGCGGCTATTCCCGTCCTTTCAAGGAAAGCACCAAAGATGATAAAGACGATAATATACTTGGCACAGACCTGAACCGGGGTCCCGAGGACACCGGAGGTTGAGAAGAACAGCGTATAAATAATCTGTACAAGTTTCTTCTGCGTGAAAGTATAAATCAGAAGAACACCTGCGACACACAGGATGGGAAGGCCAACACATCTTCTGCACAGCTCCATCAGAACAAGAATTCCGATGATTCCGACAACTACATAAAAAGTCGTCATTCTTCTTGCGCTGGTCAGAATCTTTACAAGGCCATCATAGCTGAAGCAGTACCAGAAAAAGCATCCGGAACCGACAAGCATAAGTACGATATCATACCATGGGATATAGTTTGTACGAACATGGTGCTTACTCGCAGGATAGGTCAGATATCCGATAACAATGATCAGACCCAGAAATGCCGTAAGTCTTTTTTCCAGCGCAGCAACGCTGAACAGCGTAGAGCATATACAGTAAACAGATATTGCAACAGTAATAATACGGACAATCAGAGCAGGGGTCCCTTCCCATATCCTGGTATTGGACTCCCTGTCATATTTACGCATTATGTCTTCAACATCCTTGGCTGTACCGACGTCCACATCAGCTTCGGCTGTTAATTTTTCTTTTTCAGACATTATAGGGTAACTCCATCTTAACAGAATTTTTATCAGCGTATAAAAGCTTATTGCGCCGCCGGAAACCGGCGGCGCAGCTTAAGCCACGTTAAAGTAATTCCCTGATATTACTCTACAGGAACTTCAATACCCTTTTCTGCGAAGTACTTTGCAGCACCTGCATGATAAGGAACATCGGTAACAGATGACGCAAAGTCAATGCTGAGTTCTCCGCCCTTTGCATGCTGCTCGGTGATGGCATCGATATTTTCAAAAACAGTAGAGACGAAAGCATAGACTGCATCATCGGAGACATCCTTGTTTGCAAGAACAACAGCTGCGATTGCGACGGTGTTTGCATCCTCAGGGAGACCATAGGTATCTGCAGGAATGGTGTACTTGCTGTAGTAAGGAGAAAGTGCAATCAGCTCATCCGCCTTTTCATCCTCAATGGATACAAGATATACATTGCCGGAAGTGGAAAGGTCGGTAATTGCAGTTGTGGGAGCACCGGCAACGATGAATGCTGCATCGATCTTGTGATCCTTCAGAGACTCAGCGCTGTCACCGAATGACTGGTAAACAGGCTTGATATCCTCTTCCGTCATGCCGTAAACACCGAGAACGTCGATTGCATTGAAGTAAACGCCTGAGCCGAGAGCACCGATGGAAACGGATTTGCCCTTCAGGTCAGCAACCGTTTTGATCTCAGGATTCATGGTAACGATCTGAACCTGCTCCATGTAAAGGGCAGCAACCGTCTTGATGGTGTCAATTGCACCGATCTCCTCAAAAGTACGGGAGCCTGCGTAAGCGTAGCTCATAACGTCACTCTGAGAGAAACCGATCTGAGCAAAGTCAGCATCCAGATCCTCAATGTTTGCCTGAGAACCGCCGCTGGTAACAGCAGTGATATCAACTGCATCGGAATTGTTGGTAACATACTGAGCAAGGACACTGCCAAAGCCATAATAAGTACCGGCCTCACCGCCCGTAGTAAACGTAAGAGACTCAGCTGCAAAAGCTGATACTCCAAGCGCCATTACAAGGCACAGAGCGAGAATAACAGATAATGTTTTCTTCATTTTATTTTCCTCCAAAAATAAAAATCTTTATAATTTACTTTCCATCAGGACATCCCTTTCGGAAAGGTAAATTTTCAGTTCAGATTCAAATATTTTCTCTGCAGTCTCCGGTCCCTGCGGCGTTCCTGTATGCCGGAGAAGATAAATTTTTCTGCTGTCCGGTGCATCCGTAAGCTCGCAGGTGCGAACACTGTAAAGATTCACAAGCATTTCCGCTGTGGCAGTCGGCAGAAGAGCCCAGGAACCGAATTCCTTCAGACATTTGGCTATCATATGCGGAGAGTTAACTTCGATCCGGCTCTTATTCTTTCCTCCGAACCATCGGTCTCTCCATACCGCAATATTGGAAAAATTACCTCCCGTCAGCCGAACCTCTTTTTCGAGTTCAAGCTCAAGCGGAGAAACCGGGCCACTGTCCCCATAATTCGCATCATCAAACACCAGGCAGAATTTCTGGTCATATATATGCTGTCTGGCTATATCATAATGTGTAGACTCATACGATGCAAAGCCGTAATCAATCACTCCGCTTTCCATCATCTCATAGATTCCCGCAGAATCTCCTATAGACGACGATACCCGGATGTCCCGATGCCTTCTCAGGATCCGTACGAGCAGCGGCTCAAGAAAATCGAAATAGACACTTTCCGGAGAAGCTATTCTGAGCGTCGAGCCTGCTTCTTCTCTGATCAGCTCCGCCTCTTCATACAGATTCTTCCATCTCTGAGCTACATTGACAAAATCTCTGCCATGTCTTGTCAGCTCAATTTCTCTCATTCCTTTTGCTCGTAGAAAAAGCTCATATCCAAGCTCTTCCTCCAGCTTTTTCAGTCTGGTACTTATTACCGACTGAGAAATATAGAGATGTTCGGAAGCCTTCGTGATATTACGGGAATTTACCAATTCAAGAAATATTTCAATATCCTTATATTGCATAATATTCCTCTTTATTGAATAAAATATAATACTCTGATGCAGAAATGTAAAATTCGATTATTATATAAATTATCGCGTTTTTTGATAATTTTCAATATTTATCGTTAAAAAACAGAAAATTTGTCAGTATTATTCAATAAATATATTTCCCGAATTGAATTATTTGTATTGGTTCAACAAAATCTTGAAAAACTTTTTACTCAGTGATAAGCTGTCAGAGATAAAAAGGTATAAATACAGAGGCTTAATTATGTACAGACTCATTGCATTCGATCTTGACGGAACTCTTCTCGATGACAACAAGCATATTCCCGAAGAGAATCTTCGCGCTTTGCAATATGCTGCCGAGAAAGGAATTGAAATTGTCCCTGCAACCGGACGACTGTATTGCGGGATTCCGGAAGAGCTGGCTGCTCTTCCTTTTATCCGGTACTATATTCTCATTAACGGAGCAAAAGTATACGACGCCAAAGAGGATCGGATAATCAGCTCTGCTGATCTTACCCCGGAGCTGGCTATTTCGCTGATCCGGCATGGCCGGGAGCTGGGCTGTTATTATGATTGCTATCTGAATGATATGGGATATATGGAAAGAGAAATGTACGATACGTTAGAGGAGATCAACAATAATCCTGCATATGTCCGCTTTATGCGCAGTGTCCGGACACCGGTGGAAGATGTCATTCAATTTATTTCTGAACAGAACACTTCCGTACAGAAGGTACAGTATTTTTTTAAGGATATGGCAGAGCGGGAACGCCAGTTTCAGATCCTTCCAAAGCTGTTCCCCGGTATAAAAGCTGCATCCTCCGTCTCCTCCAACATAGAGATCAACTCTGCAGATGCGGGAAAAGGTCCGGCTCTGATCGCGCTGTGCCGGGCACTTGGCTTTTCTGAAGCAGAATCTATCGCTTTTGGAGACGGCATGAACGATATGGACATGCTTTCTTCTGCGGGAACAGGGGTAGCTATGGCGAACAGCGACCCGAAAATTCTCAGCATGGCAGACAGGTTCACCTCGTCAAACAATGAAGCCGGAGTCGCGAAAGCGATTTACGAGCTGATATAAAATTTAAAGAATAGTAAGGATCATACATAGATGAAAATTGACCAGACATTATACTCCGGAAGACCGGCAGAAAAAAGATCAGAGCAGGAAAATGCGATTTATAACAGGCTTGATGAGCTCGGAATCAGCTTTTTTCGGGTCGACCACGAGCATGCGGACACAATGGAAGACTGCCTGCTGATTGAGTCCGTCCTCGGTGGGAAAATATGTAAAAATCTGTTTCTTTGCAACAGACAGCAAACAGACTTTTATCTTCTCCTCATGCCTGGGGATAAGCCCTTCAAGACAAAATACCTGTCAGCTCAGTTAGGCTGTTCAAGACTTTCTTTTGCAGATGAAAAACATATGGCTGATCTTCTTCATACTATTCCCGGTTCTGTTTCAGCCCTTGAGCTGCTTTTCGACACAGAGATTAAAATTCGTCTTCTTATTGATGAAGAGCTGATGAGTGAAGAAACGATCAGCGGTCATCCCGGTTTTTCCACTTCCACACTGCGTATGATGAGAACTGACCTTCTGAAATACATCGAATCGACCGGACACATCCCAACAATTATTACTCTCCCAGTTCCGGAAGACGAATAAATACTGTTGAATGAATGTAACGATAATCCACTTCCCTGATAACAACTGACAATAGAAATTGAAATTCCCGGCAAGAACGGAGAATACCAGCCGTTCTTGCCGGGAATAATTATAGAATATATTTAATGATGTTTCTGAAGGATCGCCTTTTTCGTTCCTTCTTTTAATGAATCTGCTCCTCCGAATTTTCAGGAATACCCGTAAGTTCCTGCTGAGAACAGATCAGTGTCCTCTGTTCTCTTTTTTCTCTGTATTCTCTGCGATTTTTACTGCTTCGGATTTTTTCTCCGCTCTTTTCGCACGACGCTCAGCTCTGCGACCGGAAGCGGAAACAATAATTTTCTTAATAACAAGTATAACAACGATAAGAATCGCCAGCAGCAGGAGCAGAACAGGAAGAGCTTCCACCAGATCAAGGAAGAAATCTCCGAGAAGTTCAATGCCATCTGAGAAAGATTCAGCAAGCTTGCTTCCGTAGCTTCTCTTCTCCTGCGGAGTATACTCAAAAACTTCATTCACAGTAAGATTAAGTGTAGACCAGCTGACTCTTCTGTCCCAGCCGCGAAGGGATGTCTGCAGACTCTCAATGCGATATCTCACCTCAGTGAGCTCATTTTCAATCTCTATTACATCCGAAACACTTTCTGCCTCGTCAAGCAGCTCAAGGAGGCGTTTCTCCTGTGCCTCATAAGTCTTCAGGCGCGCCTGAGTATCATAGTACTCCGCCGTAACATTCTCGGTATAGACGTGACTATACGGAACATTGCCGAGAGACGAGAGTTCGCTCATCAGGTTTTCAAATTCGCCGTTGGGAACGCGAATCGTATAATCTGCAGAACGGGTCGTTTTCGATCCTCTGGAGATATTGCTGTAATTGGCACCGCTTACACTGCTGGATTCTACCCAGCCTCCAAGTTTTTCAATCAGTGCATTCAGTGCAGAAACAGTCTTTTCAAACTCAGTCGTCTCAACCGTTGCATTTGCCGAATAAATGATTTTTTCCGGATCCAAATCTGAACTGGTATCCTTTTCCTGAGATACGGAAGAGGATTCCGTCTTGACTGCATCATATTCCGCATAATCAGACATTACTGCGTTTGCGGAAAATCCTCCGTAACTGCCAGCAGCTACGGCTTCTTCACTGTATGCAAGCTTGGGCGCCATCGCGGGTACAGCATAACTGCCGCTGTTTTCAAAACTGTCCCTGTAATCCGATCTTCTGTCACATGCGCAAAGGGCAAACAACATTATAGATGCCAGTAAAATCGCAAGAAGTTTTTTCATTTGAGAATCCTCCTAATTAATCACGGTTTTAAATTCCGGTATATTTTCTGTTATCTGTCTCTTTTAATCTTCAATAATATTCATAACAATATACTGCGCCATCAACAGACCTGCCGATGCCGGAACCCATACAAGCGAACCCGGCACGCTTCTGCGACCGGGGGGTGGAGCCTCGATCTGTTCAGGATTCATCGGCTCCTCAGGAGAGTATACGACAGGATGATGTACAATCTCCCTTGCCCGAAGCTCCTTTCTCATCACTCTTGCAAGCGCGTCTCCGCTTGTCTTTGAAATGTCCGATATTACAAGCTGCTGAGCGTCTGCCTTATTTCCAGTCCCCAGCGCAGAGATTATCGGAATAGCTTTTTCTCTGCAGGTCATGATCAGGTCCAGCTTGGCAGATACAAGATCGATACAGTCTGCTACGAATGAATATTCCGTTTCCCCAGGAACCGGGAAAAATTTTTCTCTATTTTCTGCTTTGTAAAGTCCATTTACAGCTTTTACACAGACAAACGGATTGATATCCCGGAGTCTTTCCGCCATAACATCAGCTTTCATTTTTCCGACAGTAGAAATCAACGCTCCGCTCTGCCGGTTGATATTCGTAAGAGAAAAGCTGTCACTGTCAATCAGAGTCAGATTCCCTATTCCCGCTCTGACAAGGCTTTCCGCGCACCAGGAGCCTACTCCTCCCAATCCGAAAACAGCAACATGCGCCTTTTCCAGTTTTTCCATCGCAGTATCCCCCAGAAGCATTTTTTCTCTGAGGAACAGCTGTTTTTTCTCTGTCTCTTCCATTCTATCTTCCATAATCAGTTTTTAATGCTTTCAAAGTTTCGCTGACAGTATAATACACTGTTCTTTATCCATAATTATTATCTCAAAATTACGGATTTATTAACATACTTTAAAAAATACAAAAGGGCCACCTGAAAAGGCAGCCCTTCCATTTTTTCTCTGTCAGACCTTGCCTGCAAGACGGAAGAAGAACGGCTTCTCCACAGTCTCTTTTTCAGCAAGTTCAGCAACCCACTCATTCAGTCTTTCGCTGAGAATATAGCTTCTTCCAGTCTCATTATCAGCAGGATCACCTTCGCCGACGAAGTACATTACGTGATAGCCGGCATAGCTACCGCTCTCGCCGTAAACGATAGCAGTATCACCGGATTTACGTGCCTCATCAAAGCAGAAGTCGTTGAACTCCGTAACCATCTGACCTTCCATTACATCATCGTAAAGACCACCGTTAGTGTTGGAGCCTTCATCCTCGGAATACTGCTCTGCAAGTTCAGCAAAGCTTTCTTCCGTTGCATCTCCGTCTTCCCACTCCTTGAGAATATCTTCAGCTTTTGCTTTTGCTTCTTCCTTCGCCTCATCGGTGTAGGTTCCGTCTTCATCGGCAACAGCCTTAACAAGGATATGACGCACAGCAACGGTAGGATACTGCTCAAAAACTTCAGCGTCAGTAATTTCCGCATTAATCTCTTCGGACTTTGCCTGATAGGCTTTATATGCAAGAGAAGATGCAAGATCGATTTTCTTTGCCATTTCAAGATTTGCACCTTTTCCGTAGTTGGCAGCAATCAGACTGTCACCATTGGCATAGCCGCCACTCTTTGCGGTCTCTTCAATTCCTTCATAGTTTGCATCAACCGTCGCTCTGTCTTCATCGGTAAGCTCAATCCCGTTCTCTTCAGCATAACGGCCCAGAGCAACATTCTCCTTCATTGCCTCAATGGCTCCGTCAAGGAAGTAATCCTTCCAGGTATAATTTTCCTCATCAGTCATCGTGCATTCCTGATTCTTCAGACCTGCGAGGCCGGAAGATGTATTCAGACCAAACAAAGAAGCATAACTGCCGTAAGTGTTCATAAAATTGTTATACTGACTTGCGTAATTAAAGTTCACTTCTGTGGGGCTGAAGGATCTGTCTCCGATTTTTAATGCCGTCGTTTTGGTGAAGAGAGCTGTAGAGTTCAAAACAAGAACCAGTACGACAAGGACTGCAATTCCAATAAAAGCCCAGGTCCATCTCTTTTTGCTCACAGCCTTCTTTTTGGCTTCTTCCTGTGCCTGAATCGTTTTCTTGTCAGTGCCTGCCTCTCTTTGGGCAATGCGATTTTTCTTTTCTGTTGAAGCGCTCATTTTGTTTCTTCCTTTATTTAAATTAATTTATTTGTTTTTCGTTATGTAATTTATAATCTTTGCTCTGTTATTGATATACCAACAGAGAAAAATAATCAGGCGTTCTCTGCTGCCTTCATTGAAAGATATGCGTTGATGAATCCGTCAAGATCCCCGTTCATAACATTATCTATATTCCCGTTTTCAAACTCGGATCGATGATCTTTTACCAGCTGGTATGGCATGAAAACATAGGATCTAATCTGGCTACCCCATTCTATTTTCATCTGAACACCCTTAATATCGCTGATTTTCTCAAGGTGTTCTCTTTCCTTAATCTCTGCCAGCCTTGCGCGAAGCATATTTTTACAGTTTTCCAGATTCTGGAAATGGCTTCTCTCCACCTGACTTGCGACCACGATTCCGGTAGGAATATGGGTAAGTCTGACTGCAGAGGAGGTTTTATTTACCTTCTGACCACCGGCACCGGAAGATCTGTACACATCCATTTTGATATCTTCTTCCCGGAGCTCAATCTCGCTGTCTTCCGTAATTTCCGGCATTACCTCAACCGCGGCGAAAGAAGTATGCCTTCTGCCTGCAGCATCGAAAGGAGAAATACGAACAAGACGATGGATCCCATTTTCACTCTTCAGAAAACCATAGGCATTTTCGCCCTCTATCATAATGGTAGCACTTTTCAGACCCGCTTCATCACCATCGAGATAATCCATCAGCTTTACGGAAAAACCATGTCTGTCTGCCCACATGTTATACATTCTGTAAAGCATGGAGGCCCAGTCCTGCGCTTCCGTTCCTCCGGCACCGGCATGAAATGTAAGGATGGCATTATTGGCATCATACTCTCCGGTAAGAAGCGTACTCAGTCTCGTTGCCTCCAGCGACTCATCAAAGGAAGAATACTCCTCCTGAAGTTCTGGAAGCATGGAGTCATCATTCTCTTCGATAGCCATCTCACAGATTGCCATCATATCATCCCACTTTGCGCACAGTGAAGCGTAATTATCTGTTTTCCCTTTTAGCGTCTTCAGACGTTTCTGAACCTTCTGACTCTTTTCGACATCATTCCAGAAGCCATCCATTTCCGATGCTTTTTCAAGCTCTTCGATTTCCTTTCCGGCCGCTTCAAGCTTCAGCGCATCCTTCAGTGCATCAAGCGACGGACGGATATTGTTCAGCTTTACTTTATATTCGTCAAACTCAAGCATACTATCAACTACTTTCGCAAATTACTCATATTTTCAGACATTTTGTTATTATACACAAAATACGGCTTCTTGTAAATGTGTTTTTTCATTAGTATATATTCATTGTATTCTCTTTTATTTTTCAAACCTCCGTGCTATAATTACTCTGTAAAATTTTATATCTTTTGACGGAGGATACAGACAAATGGCAACGCATTCTCAGGAACTGAAAATTTTCGCGGGTAATTCCAATCCCAATCTTGCAAAAGAGATCTGCAGCAGCCTCTTCATGGACCTCGGTAGTGCTACGGTTTCCCAGTTTGCTGATGGTGAATGCTCAATTTCCATTCAGGAAGCGGTAAGAGGGAGCGATGTATTCGTTATTCAGTCCACCTGCAATCATGTTAATGATAACCTGATGGAACTTCTCATTATGATAGATGCTCTTCGCCGTGCTTCTGCTGGGAGAATCACTGCTGTTATTCCATACTTCGGTTACGCCAGACAGGACAGAAAAGCCAAGAGCCGCGATCCTATCTCTGCAAAGCTCGTTGCCAACATTATTACCGCCGCCGGTGCGGACAGAGTCCTTACGATGGATCTTCATGCCGCCCAGATTCAGGGATTCTTTGATATTCCCGTTGACAATCTCTCCGGTGGCAGCATCTTTGTCAAGCATTATAAAAATAAGATCCGGAAAAATCCTGAGGACTATATCGTTGTTTCTCCTGACGTGGGTTCCGTCGCCCGTGCGAGAAGCTTCGCGATGAAGCTCGGCCTTGGTCTTGCTATTGTTGATAAACGCCGTGAAAAGGCCAATCAGTCTGAAGTTATGAACATTATCGGCCATGTTGAAGGCAAGAACTGTATTCTTCTTGACGATATGGTAGATACCGCCGGCTCTCTCTGCGGTGCTGCCAAAGCCATAAAGGAAATCGGTGGAGCCAACGAGATTTTTGCCTGCGCCACGCACGGTGTTCTTTCCGGTCCCGCTATTGAGCGTATCAGTGAAAGCCCGATCACCGAGCTTAAGCTTCTGGATACGATCCCGTTCCCCGCGAATCAGGCTCCGATCGACAAGATCTCCTATATCTCCACCGCCAACGTGTTCGCTGAGAGTATCCGCAGAATACATGAAGAGCGTTCGCTGTTCACGGTAGAGAACTGATATGTTTTTTAAGAAGCCTTCCGGAATTTCCTGGATCGTTGTTTTTTTGGGAAATCCCGGACCGAAATACAGCGGGACAAGGCATAACGCCGGTTTTATTACGGCCGATGAAGCTGAAAAAAAGCTGAATATCCAAATAAATAAATCCCGCTTTAAAGCGCTTACGGCGACTTGCGAAATCTCCGGAGAAAAGGTTCTTCTCATGAAGCCTCAGACCTATATGAATCTTTCCGGAGACGCCGTTTCCCAGGCAGTATCATTTTATAAGATTCCACCGGATCATGTTATTGTTGTATCTGATGAAATGAGTCTGCCCGTCGGAAGGATCCGGGTAAAGCCGAAAGGCTCCGCCGGAGGGCATAACGGACTGAAAAGTATCATTTCCGCTCTCGGTACCGAGGAGTTTCCTCGTATCCGGCTCGGTGTAGGGATGCCTCCCAGTTCGGAATACGACGTAAAAGACTGGGTCTTATCCACATTCCGAAATCAGGATGCAGAAGATATTTCATCCGCGGCGAAACGCGCTGCGGATGCTGTCTTTTCCTATATCTCCGACGGGCCGGAGAAGACCATGAATAAATTCAATCAGCAGTCAAAATAGTCCGACTAGCATAGATTTCTGAGTTTAAATCAGCAAAAAATTATTTTTAATACAGAAATATATCGAATAAGGAGTGATTTCTATGAGCAAATCATGCATTGCCATGCTCCTTGCAGGCGGTCAGGGCTCTCGCCTTTACGCTCTTACACGAGATGTGGCAAAACCGGGTGTTCCGTTCGGAGGAAAATACAGAATCATCGACTTTCCGCTTTCAAACTGCGCAAATTCCGGAATCGATACAGTTGGCGTTCTCACGCAGTACCGTCCGCTCCAGCTAAACAGCTACATTGGAAACGGTCAGCCCTGGGATCTTGACGTGGACGACGGCGGCGTTTACATTCTTCCTCCTTATCAGTCAGCCGGAGAAAAGGGTTCCTGGTTTTCCGGCACTGCAAATGCAATCTATCAGAATATGGCTTTCATTGAGAACTACGATCCAGAAAACGTCCTGATTCTTTCCGGTGACCATATTTACAAGATGGACTACGCAGCAATGCTTCATGAGCATCTCGAAAAGAATGCCGCCCTTACGATCTCCGTTCAGCAGGTCTCCATGCAGGAAGCGACCCGCATGGGTATCATGAACACAGGAGACGATGGCTATATCTGTGAATTTGAAGAAAAGCCCGCTCATCCGAAAAGCGATCTTGCCTCCATGGGCATCTATATCTTCAACTGGCAAAAGCTTCGTCATTACCTTATTGAAGATGAGAATGATCCGAATTCTCAGAAGGATTTTGGCAAAAATATCATTCCTTCCATGCTCGCAGCCGGGGAAAAGCTCTGGCCTTATAAGTTTGAAGGCTACTGGAGAGACGTCGGAACGATCACGTCCCTTTGGGATGCAAACATGGATATGCTCACGACCAGCCTTATTGACCTCTACGATCCTTCATGGCCGATCAACTCCAGAAGCCCTGTTCGTCCCCCTCATTATACGGGTGCCGAGGCAGAGGTCATCAACTCCATCGTTTCCGAAGGGTGTGATATCTGCGGAAAAGTTGAAAATTCCGTTCTGTCCCCCTCGGTTTCTGTGCAGAAGAACGCGAAAGTCCTCTACAGCGTGCTGATGCCGGGAGCTGTCATTGAAGAGGACACTGAAGTTGAGTACGCAATCATCGGAGAAAATACCGTTGTTCACCGCGGAGCCCATATAGGCACAGCTCCGGACGGAACCGCCGAATGGGGCGTAGCAACAGTCGGTCCCAATGTGGAAGTCAGGGAAGGTGCCACAGTACCGGCATCTGCCATGATCTACGACAGCGAGGAGGTATGAAGCTATGAATAACTACCGTGGAATTATCTTCGCATATAAATCCTATCCTGAACTGCGTGAGCTTGTAAACAGACGTACCGCAGCCTCTCTCCCTATTTTCGGACGTTATCGTCTGATTGACTTCTCTCTTTCCTCCCTCCGCAATGCCAACATTGTAAATGTTGGAGTAGTCATGCAGAGAGACTATCAATCTCTTCTTGACCATGTTGGCTCCGGTAAACCATGGGATATGTCCAGAAGGGAAGACGGCCTTCGTCTTCTTCCTCCTTTTGGTTTGCCGAATTACCACACCGGCAACTATTCCGGAACTATTGAGGCTCTGAATTCCGTTATTTCCTACATTAAAGAGTGCCCGGAAAAATATATTGTCCTTATGCTCGGAAATCTCTGCGCCAATATCAATCTGAAAGAGGTTTGCCGGATGCACGAGCGTTCAGATGCTGAAATCACGGCAATCTGCGCAAATTATGTTCCTGATGTTCTTCATCATCGTTATGTCGTCGGAGATGACGGGTACGTTATGGAGGTTCTTTTTGACAGAGAAGGCAACGGAGAAGGCATTCCTTCTCTTGAATGCTATATAATTAATAAGGATACTCTCCTTCGTCTTATGGATCGCTGCCGTTCCCTCGATCTGCACCGTTTCCATCAGGATGCCATTTCCATGTTCCTGCGGGAAGGCGGAAAAATGCGTACTTACATTCATCGTACCTATGCCAGGATCATCAAGGATGTTGACGGATACTATGCCGCCAACATGGATATGCTCTCTTCCGCTAACCGCGCCGCTTTGTTCCCGGCAAACAGGCCTGTCCGCACCAAGAACGCGGAGGGCGTCAGCACTTACTACAGTGAGGGCTCCCGTTCGATAAACAGCCTCGTTGCTGACAACTGCATCATAGAAGGTGACATTGAGAATTGTATCCTGTTTCCCGGCGTACGGGTCGGAAAGGGTGCCGTTCTCAGAAACTGTATTGTTATGAAGGATACTCATATTGGTACCGACTGCAGGCTGGATTACGTTATTACCGACAAGAAGGTTACAATTTCATCCGGACTCACTCTTACCGGCAGCCCGAAGCTTCCGGTCGTTGTTCCCAAGGAATCTGATCTGTAATCCGGTATAATCGTTTATTTTCATCAAATATTAAGGAGTTTATTTCTATGTTCTCACAGATTTCCCGTAACGAGATGCACAGCGCCATTGAAGACAAGCTCTGCGCCCTATTCGGAATAACAAGTGAAACCGCAACGGACAGGCAGATCTTTCAGGCCGCCGCAACAGTTATCCGAGAAATAATGAACCGTTTTCTCTGCCTCGAAAATTCTCAGAAAAACGAAAAGCATGATAAAGAAGTCCACTATATGTCCATGGAATTTCTGATGGGCAGAAGTCTCATGAAGAATGCCTTCAATCTCGGCATATCCGATGCTCTGATCGGTGCCATCGAGGATATGGGACGCAATGCCACAGATATTTTTGAAGCCGAACCGGATGCCGGACTCGGCAATGGCGGTCTCGGAAGACTGGCCGCCTGCTACATGGATTCCATGTCCACGCTCGGACTTCAGGGAACCGGCTATTCCATTTGCTACGAGCTCGGTATTTTCCGTCAGAAGTTTGCCAACGGAATGCAGACTGAGCTCGCTGATAACTGGAGATCTGCTATGGACAGCTGGCTCGTTCCCCGCTATGAGGATATGGTTGAGGTGCGATTCGGTGGGCGCATAGAGCCGCACTGGGATTATTTCGGACACTACACTGCAGAATACGTTGGATACACCGCGGTAAATGCCATCCCGAGAGATATGCTCATTGCCGGATACAACAACAATGAGATCAACACTCTCAGGCTCTGGGATGCCCGCTCTCTCGACTCTCTGGACATGTTCCTTTTCTCCGAAGGTAAATACGTAGAGAGTCTTGAAAACCGCACCATGGCTGAAGTAATCACGAAGATTCTTTACCCTGCGGATGATCATATTGAAGGAAAAACGCTTCGCCTGAAGCAGCAGTATTTCTTTGTTTCCGCTTCCACACAGGATATCGTGCGCAAGCACGTGGCAAAGTGGGGCGATATTCGTTCATTCGCAGATCATCATATTATTCAGATCAACGATACTCATCCGACGTTGGTTATTCCAGAGTTGATGCGTATCTTGATGGATGAGTATTGCCTCGGCTGGGATGAGAGCTGGGAAATCGTTACAAAATCCGTAGCTTATACCAACCATACTGTTATGCAGGAAGCACTGGAGAGATGGCCTCAGGATCTCGTTGCTTCCCTGCTTCCCCGTATCTGGGAGATCATGTGTGAGATCAATAGACGCTGGCGCGAATATCTGGCTCAGAGGCTCGGAGAGGGCGAGCAGGTCGGCCGCAATCTGATCATCAGAGATGGTCAGGTGCACATGGCAAACCTCTGCCTTGCTGCCTGCAGCAAGGTCAACGGCGTTTCCCGGCTCCATGGCGATATTCTGAAAAATGATATTTTCCGGGATATCTGCTCCATCAGCCCGGAAAAATTCACCTATGTTACAAACGGAATCGATCATCGCCGCTGGCTGGCACAGATCAACCCGGGGCTTCACTCTCTCATCTGCGATTTGCTGGAGTCTGACTCTTATCTGACGGATTCTGAGCAGCTTATACGTCTTGCCGACTATGAGAATGACGAGACCGTCAGACAGCGCATGCTGGAGATCAAGGCGCAGAACAGAGCACGCTTTGCCCGGTTTGCCATGCGGAATGACGGAGTCCTCCTTAATCCGAACGCAATCATGGACGTTCAGATCAAACGTCTGCATGAGTACAAGCGCCAGCTCCTCTGCGCCATGCATATTGCTAAGCTGCAGATGCAGCTCCACGATGATCCGAACATGGAAATCGTTCCCCGCACCTATGTTTTCGGTGCAAAAGCCGCAGCCGGATATAAAACGGCAAAACGTATTATTGAGCTTCTTCTCTCCATGCAGGATGATATCAACAACGATCCTGTATGCAAAGACAAGCTGCAGATCTATTTTGTTGAGAACTACCGCGTCTCCGCAGCAGAAGCTATTGTTCCCGCCGCTCAGGTCTCCGAGCAGATCTCTACAGCAGGAAAAGAAGCATCCGGCACAGGCTGCATGAAGCTGATGATGAACGGTGCTGTTACCATCGGTACCCTCGACGGAGCAAATGTTGAAATGTATGAACGTCTCGGCGACAAAAACATGTTCCTGTTCGGTCTCCACGAAAATGAGATCACTAATCTGCGAAATTCCGGATACAATCCTTCCGCATATGTCAACGCGAACCCGATGCTCGACAGAATCCTCACCAAATTCTCTCACGGTTACAGAGACGGAAAGAGCTATTCAGATCTTGTCTCGAATCTTGTTTACGGCGGCGACCCGTATATGCTTATTGCTGACTTCCAGTCCTATACCGAAACACAGGAAAAGCTTTACGAGCGTATCAAGGACTCTTCTGAGCTCGGCCGTCTGGCAATTATGAACATCGCGGAAAGCGGACTGTTCTCATCCGACCGCGCAGTCAAAGAATACGCGGACAATATCTGGCATGTATAACAGAGTACTCCTCATCGGAGGAATCAACCTTGATATCTGCGGAAGCCCGGAATCGGGCTTCCGCCTTCATGACTCCAATATCGGCTCCGTCTCCGTAAGTGCAGGAGGCGTGGGTAGAAACATCGCTCACAATCTCCGGCTTCTTGGCACTGACGTAACGATGATCACTGCTTTCGGGAAAGATATGTTTTCCGGACTGCTTAAAGAGAATCTTTCATCCCTCGGTATCGACTATTCCATGTCTGCAGAATCCGAAAAGTACTCTACATCCGTTTATCTTTATGTCACTGACGAAGCAGGGGACATGCATGTGGCAATCAACGATATGGGGGTTGTTTCCTGCATTACGCCGGAGCATCTCAAGCAACATGCCGAAAAGATTTCCTGTTATCCCGCCATTGTGATTGACGCCAATCTTCCGCAGGAGACGATTGAATATCTCGCTGATAATTTTACCATGCCGATCTACGCCGACGCGGTATCTGCCGCTAAAGTAAAAAAGCTGGAAAATGTCCTCGGAAAGATCTACTGCCTGAAGCTTAACCAGCTTGAGGCGGAAACGCTGACCGGAGAAAGCGCTCCTGTCAGAGCAGCAAAAGCACTCTATGCAGCAGGAGTAAAAAGGCCCTTTATCAGCGCAGGGAAAGATGGGATCATAACCTTTGACGGAAAAGAGATCATTTCCGTTCCGGCAGAAAAAGCGGAATGCATCAACACAACAGGAGCCGGAGACGCTGCTACCGCTGCACTCGTTTATGCAGGAATTCACGGTTATTCGCCAAAAAACTCCGCTGTGCTCGCAGTAAAAGCGGGAGCAGCAGCCGTGCGGGTAAAGGAAACCGTAAACCCGTTAATAGTTGAGATATTATCCGATTCAGGAAAAAAATATACCTGAGAACTTAAAAAGTTCTCAGGTATATTTATATCGGGAGGTTTAAACTATTGATATCTTGTTTTTTGCAACCCTAAAATACAAAAAGTTGCAGAATAAAAATGTAGGTAATTGCAACTACATTTTGCAGAAAATTGCAGAGGCTTGAGCCAGCCCAAATAACCGGCTCAAAACCCATGCAGACGTCTCTATCAAATTACATAGCAGCCAATAAATCTTCTATATCATCATAGTCAATGCCATAGCTGCGAAGTCGGTTTTCCAGTAATCTGTTTCGTTCTTTAAGGTAAGCTATCTGTGTATTCAAACCATCAGAAAGTTCCTCGGCTTCCCGAAGTTCTTCATTCAGAACTTCTATTTCGACAGCAGCTACCTCAAAAGTCATATTACAGAAGTCAGACATTAATTTCTCACCTCCCCGTTACTGGATATATGGGAGAATGAAGCGTTAATGCTGGATTCTTTAAGGCGGTTATTTCCGCCCGGAAACAGGATCAGATCTACATGATGAGTCAATCTTCCAATAAGAGCAGTTGTCATACGCTGATCATAAAGTACGTTGACCCACTGGGAAAATTCAAGATTGGTGTTCAGTATAACAGATTTCGTTTCGTGGATTTCTGAAAGGTAGTCAAACAAGAGCTGTGAACCAATTCTGTCATAAGGAACATATCCGAATTCATCGAGGATAATAATCTGAGCATCATTCAGTTTTTTCTTGAGTACTGAGAGGTTTCCTTTAATTTTGCTTTCAGAAAAGAGATTAATGAGCCCAGCTGTACGATAGAACTTTACCGGTATACCTTTTTTACAGGCTGAGATTCCTATGAGAATTGAGAGCATTGTTTTTCCGGTACCAGTGCTCCCATACATAATGACATTTCTGCCGCCATGATAGAATTCCAAACTCAGAAGGCTTTCAAGCGAAATTCCTTCCGGAAACACTATCTCATCTGTCCTGAATTGGTCGACCGCATATCTTTTAGGGAATCCGGCAGTATTAAGAAGCTTATTAATTCTCGTTTTATGCCGATGCTCAATCTCATCCTCCAGCAGCATATACAGGTATTCCTGATTGCTGTCAGCAGTCAGAGTCATTGCTTTTTCAGCCAGGTTGACTGAGAGTCTCAGTTTCTTGCAGCGTACAGCGATTTCTTCCTGAAGGTTATTCATTGGCAGCGCCTGCCTTTCTCAGAACACTGTCGAAGAAATCCAAGTCGCAGTTGAACTGAATGACCTTGCCCGCCGGAAGAATAGAATCGGCTTCTTTCATAGGCGGAAGCTCCGGAACATCGCTGTATACACGCCGGTAAAGATTTTTCAGACTGTCAGGATCAACCGCATCATAGACCAAAGCCTGGTTGACCGTACGGACAGCGCTTTCAAAGCCGCTTCTCTCTGTAAGTTCAGCAAGTACCTTCAGGATCTGTCCTCGGTCGCTGTTTGCACAGCTGTCCATATATTTCCGGATATTTACCGGAAGTATCTCATATATTCCGCTGTTTCGCAAAGATCTTGGCTTGCGGGCAATGTACTTGAGATAAGGAAGCCACTCCATGGATTTCTGCTCACTGTCTCCATACAGCCTTCTGTGGTGAACAATTTCTCTGAAATCTTCATCCATTACAACTACTGTATCTGAAGTTATCTTTAGATGAACAATACCTTCGCAGATTGCCGGAGAAGCAGAACATTCATGTTTCCCGCCGTTAAGTCTGAATTTGCCATATTTGTCCGTGCGCGCAGTAGCGTAGAGCGCTGTGTCAAACAAAACCTCCGGCAGAGGAAGAAAGGCTTTTCTGTCTTCCTCAAACAGTTCGCTTATGAATAACTCCTTGTCATAGTGCTCACGATCCATGTCAGCATCACAGCTGGCCAGCAGAGAAGTATTTTTCTCTGCCAGATTCATAAATTCCGGCAATGGTACAAGCTCGTTTCTTCGCAGATAACCGACCTTGTTCTCAACATTCCCTTTTTCATTCCCGGATACAGGATTCATAAACACAGGCTTGAATCTGTAATGTTCTGAAAACAAGCGAAAACGGTCTGTTAATTCTCTCCCTCCGCCTCTAATGATCTCAGTTACTATGGTTTTTGTGTTGTCAAACCATATTTCTGTTGGCACTCCGCCAACGTACTGAAATATGTTCTGTAACCCCTCAAGAAGACACTCCAGATTCTCTCCGTAATTGAGCTGCAGATAGCCCCCATTACTGTACGGAAAGCTTAGAACAAGATATTTCCCTTTCTCATAGTATTTTCCGTTTTCGTAGAAGTCGGCTGTCCCAAAATCCGCCTGTGCTTCTCCCGGACGGTGAATCAGGGGAATGTATCCTTCCTCTTTTTTCAGATTGAGCTGCTCTTTCTTTTCAGATACATATTGGGCTACGAGCCTGTAGCTGACATCGAAATCCGGATATTTATTTGTAAGACGATGAAATACTCTGGTGGCGGTATGCCTTTGCTTACGGGGTGCTTTCCTGTCAGCCTCCAGCCAGGTGTCTATTTCCGGTTTGTATCTGTCGAGCTTGGATTTGTGACTTACTGCCTTTTGCGTTTGAGGTGGAAGTGGACTGAAATCTGTCTGATCTACATATTTCCTGACGGTCCTCCAATCACATCCTAGAATTTCTGCAATTTCTGCGAGATTTTTTCCTTGCTCAAAGTATAATTCTCTGATACGATGGATCTGATCCATTGTATACATACTCCTTTCCTCCTTGTTCTTATTGTTGTTGGAGCAACAAGACAAGGTTAATGGTTTTGAAATATGTCTGCAATGGATTTTTATTTCTATGCTGCAATTTTATGGAAATTGTAGTTGCAACTTTCTGTATTTTTGCTCTGCAATTTTATGCATTTTTATTTTACAACAAACAGATATCTGATCTATCTGGGAACATCGGAAGCAAAAAGAGGAAAATATTGGCAGAAACCTGATAAAGATCCAATTCAATCGCGCCAAAACAGGCCATTACAAACAGAATACTGACTTTTAAAAAGTCATTGGCCTTTGCATACTTTATCATCCCGTATGCATATGCCATTGAAAATCCAACATATGTCAGAATCCCCCCACGGAGAAGGATATTCATATATGCGCAGTCAATGATAATCTGTCCCGCTAGGCCAGCTGCTTTTCTCTCACTCATCGTCAAAAATATTCTTTGACCGAATACAGATAAGCCGTTTTCCTGAAATGCCTCATTTCCAAACAAGAGTCTGTCACTCAAAGCCCTGTTCAACGCCTGATATACCCCGCTACCTTTATATGTCAGGGTCAGAAAAACCATCAAAATATTCACAAGAATCGCTCCGACGACAAAAGAAAACAAAACGAAACGCTGCCTGCGGGTATTCATTCGGTAAAAGAAAAACCTCAGAGAAAAAAGGAGCGTCATTATAAGGATACAGCCGCATGAAGCTCTGGAGTTCTGATAATTCCATAAAACATAGAGAGAAATAGCCGAAAACAAATATACTGCAGGGTTCCGTTTATCCTTGAGTAGAAAGCAAAGGCAGATAAGAAGGGAAAAAACGCGAAACGCCATATGGTTCGGATGCTGAAATCCAAATCCTTTTCTTTCTATGCCATTTCTAAATATTCCATGTACTTCATCCAAGATTCCAACTTTACAGGCAATAAAGGTCAGCGGAAGATAAACAGAAAGCATTACTGCAGAAATTTTTACGATTTTTTTGAACTCAACATTCTCGGATGCCCACAATAGGATCCAAGAATAAAACAAATCAAAAAACAGGGATCCTCTTGCTGTAATATATAAAAACAAAGCCACAGATAATTTCATCAGAAGATCTTTCAAAGATCCATTATTCTGCGTCAGAGCCAGAAGCAGTGCTGCATACTTTATTGGGCTGAGTATTCTCAGATAATATGTATTTTTCCCAATCTCATACTTCCCGAGCTCCAGTGAATAAAAAAAATCAAGAGAAAACCAAAGGACGAAAACAATGAGAAAAAACTGTTCTTTTCTGTCTTCTATCCCGAGGCAGATTTTATTCAGTTTTTTCTCTGACGTGAAGCTTTTCATTATTAATAAAATATCCTTTGAACAACGTCTGAAACAGTATTTTAATATCCAGTGCGATACTCCAGTTCTCAATATACCAAATATCATATTCAACTCTGGCTTCTATGGAGGTATCACCGCGTAATCCATGAATCTGTGCCCATCCTGTCATTCCCGGTCTTACCTGCTGCCGGACTAGATAAAGTGGAACCTCTTCCTTAAATTGGCGAACATAAAACGGCAGTTCCGGTCTTGGACCGACAAGAGACATATCTCCCTTCAGAACATTAAACAGCTGCGGAAGCTCATCGATACTGACTTTTCGTATAAAGCTTCCAAAAGCTGTTTTTCTGTTATCATCCGAGGTTGACCATGCTGTGTCTTCATCTTTGTTAACCCGCATGCTCCGGAATTTTAACATTGTGAACGTCTTTTTATTTTTCCCGACACGTTGTTGCCGGAACAGGACAGGGCCGGGACTTGACAGCTTCACCCCGAGAGCAGTCAACAGCATCAAAGGGCTAAGAAGAATTATTGCCAATAAGGAAAGGGATAGAGTTCGTTTCGGGATGTGGTCATCACAAGACTCAGGAGCAGCGAGACTGGGAACATCTGCATGACCTTGAACAGAGATGGGCAAGGTATGAGGCCCAGCTTGAGATTATGGGACCGGACAGGAACAGCTATTCCAAGACGGATACGGATGCGACATTCATGCGGATGAAGGAAGACCACATGCGGAACGGGCAGCTGAAGCCGGCCTACAACGTGCAGATAGCAGTAAACAGCGAATACATTACCGGCATAGAGGTGTTCAGCAACCGGACGGACTACGGCACACTTGTACCGTTCCTGGAAGAAATATCTTCCCGACACGAGAGCAGATACGAAAGGGTGGTTGCCGACTCTGGGTATGAAAGTCTGGACAATTATCTGTACCTTGAGGAAAACGGACAGATGAACTTCATAAAGCCTTCAAACTATGAGCAGGCCAAAACGAAGAAATACAGGTCGAAGATAGGCCGTCCTGAAAACATGGCCTACAATGCAGAAACAGACAGCTATACCTGTGCGGAAGGCAGAACGCTTGTAATGCAATATGAGAGCATGGATAAGCACAGCAACAACAAAGTCGTCATCAGCCATTACAGATGCGAAGGCTGTGCCGGATGCTCACGAAGAGCGCAATGCTGCAGTGCAAAGGATCCGGATGCTCCGAAAGAAATACGGGTCAAGAAGCAGTTGCAGGAAAAAAGAGCGCAATCTCTGGAAAACATCTCCATGGAAGAGGGCATCCGCCTCAGAATGTGCAGGTCCATTCAGGTTGAAGGTGCATTTGGGCTGCTGAAAAATGACTTTGCATTCCGAAGATTCCTGACGACAGGAAAGAAGAATGTAAAAATTGAACTGCTTTTCCTGGCTCTCGGCTTCAATCTCAAGAAAAACTGGATGAAAGCGGAAGCCAATCGCGAGCAGACCCACCTTTCTTCGATAAAGAAACCGGCTTAGTTTCAAAAACTGAATATTTTCAACATTCGGCACGGATTTTCACATCGGTGTCAATAAAAGTGCGCTCTCAGATGGATTTTTTCAACATCTGGGAGCGCCTTTGTGCCTGTTTTCCTGTTTTTCAAATAAAAATTGGGAGTGCCGCAAAATTTCTATTTTGCAACACTCCCTTTTCTAATCTGTAATTCTATAAAAGAAATTACTTGATCTCGATCTTTGCGCCGACAGCTTCGAGCTGTGCCTTGATGGCTTCTGCGTCTTCCTTGGAAACGCCTTCCTTGAGCTTTGCATTTGCAGTCTCAACGAGAGCCTTTGCCTCTGCAAGACCAAGACCGGTAATGCCGCGGACTTCCTTGATGACCTTAATCTTCTCTGCGCCGAAGTCAGCAAGAATAACGTCGAACTCAGTCTTCTCTT
>JAUNQI010000001.1:101901-164771 GCA_030536255.1 Eubacteriales bacterium
GCAACTGCGGGGCCTGCTGCAACTGCTGCTGCAGAAACACCGAACGTATCTTCAAGTGCATGTACGAGCTCAGCCAGCTCGGAAACGGACATAGCCTTGATCTCTTCGATCATAGCGGTAACTTTTTCGCTCATTATTAAATCCTCCAATTAAAATTTAGGTAAACCGCAGACTTAAGCTTCTGCAGGAGCTGCTTCCTCTGCAGGTGCGCTCTCAAGAGAGCCGCCCTTCTGCTCGAGGATCTGGCCAAGACATACTGCAAGGCCGGTAATAGGCGCGATCATGGTTCCGAGAACCTTAGAGTACAGAGCATCAACAGACTCAAGAGCAGACAGCTCAGCAATCTCCTTCTCGTCAATAACCTTTCCCTCAAGGAAAGCTGCCTTGACGTTGAAGCGGTCACCCAGCTTCTTGCTATAGTCAGCGATGATCCTGAAAGGAGCAATAGCGTCTCCGTCAGATGTTGCAAGAGAAGTCGTGCCTTCCAGAACGGAATCCAGCTCACTGAGATTCAGCTCATTCAGAGCTCTCTTGACTAAAGTGTTCTTGATGACAGAGTAGTTGACGCCATCCTTGCGCATTTCAGTACGAAGTGCGGTATCTTCTGCGACCGTAATTCCCTTATAGTCAACCAGAATACCGGAAGATGCACCTTTAATGCGTTCAACAAGAGCTTCAACTATTGCCTGCTTCTCGCTAAGAACCTTTGCATTAGGCATTAGAGTTTTTCACCTCCGTGTAGATGATGACGCTCAAAAAGAAAACCTCTGCATCATGAAGACGCAAAGGCACAAAAACAATCAATAATTATGAAAACTGTTGATGTCCTCGGCTGGATTTACACCTTTCGGCAACCTGCTGTCTTCGGAGCGCTCAGATAATATACTATACGTCTGTACGTTTGTCAAGAAAAAAATCAGGAAAAACGGAATTAAATATTCCCGTTTCTCCTGATTCCCTTCATAATTACCGGAAGGATAACTGCAAGCGCAACCGCCTGTACCGGCAGCATCACTGCAATCTGAACAGCTCTCGTTCCCAGCAGCTTACTGTATTCCGCTCCGGAAATGTACGCAATCATTGCCGTATTCGCAAGAAAAGTGACCAGAACCACATTCAAAGCCGCGGCAGTAAGTGCTTTGCCCACGGAATACTTTTTCAGCAGGAAGCCAAAGATCAGTCCGGTTATTGCGGCAGTAAGCGTAAAACCGGGGAAATAGGCGCCGGTAGGAAATATCAAAGATCCAAGAAAATCTCCCAGAGCTCCACAAACCGCCGCCCAGACCGGCCCGTATAACGCCCCGCATAATGCAACTGCAAGGAAGCCGAGACCGATCTTCATAACCGGCGTGTTGATTGCCAGAACTCTTGTAAAAAGCACATCCAATGCAATAAGAAGCCCTGATACAGCAGTTTTTTTAATATCTGATGATTTCAATGCTATCTCTCTTTTCAGAAAGCAGACTTACTTCCCGGCCTGCTCTTTTATTTTCTTTTTCCAGCATTTATGGCACATAGCCACATAAGCATCATTTCCGCCCAGAAATACCTGGCTTCCTTCGGTAATGATCTTCCCGTTTTCGTCAATTCTTGCATTTACGGTGGCTTTTCTTCCGCATTCGCAGACAGTCTTTATCTCCGTAATTGAATCAGCCAGTTCCATAAGCCTCTGCGATCCGGGGAAAAAATGCGTGAGGAAATCTGTTCTCAGACCAAAGCACAAGACCGGTAAGTCCTCTTCATCAACCAGAAACCTCAACTGATCGATCTGCTCAGTAGTAAAGAACTGCGCTTCATCCGCAATGATCACGTCATGGTTTCCGGAAGCACGATATGCACCTACGATATCCGCATCCGGAGTAATAATCTGTGCATGTGCCTCAAGACCGATTCTGCTCCGGATAATATCTGCTCCGTCTCTGGTATCCGTTGAAGGTTTAATAAGCCATACGGTCATTCCGAGCTCTTCATAATTAAACTTTGTAATAAGGGCCTGAGCCGATTTTGAGGACCCCATTGCCCCGTATTTAAAATAAAGCTTTGCCAATTTTGCTTCACTTTCCTTCCAGATGACCTTTTACTCTCTGAAGCACCATCTCCAGCGCCACTCGGTTATGCCCGCCCTGCGGAATAATGATATCCGCATTTCTTTTGCTGGGCTCAACAAACTGCTCATGCATCGGTTTTACGGTAGTCAGGTATTGGTCAATAATCGATTCAAGGCTTCTTCCCCTGTCTCTTACATCTCTTGTGATCCTTCGAAGGATCCGGACATCCGCATCCGCATCCACAAAGATCTTTATATCCATAAGTTCACAGAGCTCTTTACTGTCAAATATCAGAATACCTTCAACAATTACCACCTTCGCCGGGGGAATTATTACCGTTTCATCCGATCGGTCATGAATGGTATAGTCATATACTGGGCATATTACGCTTTTCCCGTCTTTCAGATCCTTTATCGCCTGAATCAGAAGCTCTGTATCAAAAGAATTCGGGTGGTCATAATTCAGCCTGCAGCGCTCCTCATAAGGCATATCGTGATGAGCCTTATAATAATTGTCATGCTGAATCACTGTAACGTTATCTCCGAACCGCTGAATAATCTTTCTGGTAATCGTTGTCTTTCCGCTTCCGCTCCCGCCTGCTATACCGATAACCATTACATCGCTCATTCGTGATGTCCTCCGGAAAATCATCTTTTTTATATACTATACCATATTGATTACTCATATGCAATTTGACTTTTATCTGTTATTCATCTATAATTTTTATTAAATAACAGTTCAAAATTCAGATAATTAACAGTAATAGAAAAATTTTTGGAGGATCAGAAAATGTCCACACCGCATAACGAAGCTTCTGTAAACAGTATAGCAAAAACCGTTATCATGCCCGGAGATCCGAAACGTTCAAAATGGATCGCAGAAACATTCCTGAAAGATGCAGTTCTTGTCAACGATGTCCGCGGAGTGCAAGGATACACCGGAACATGGAAGGATGTTCCGGTTACTGTCATGGCTTCCGGAATGGGAATGCCCTCTATCGGCATCTATTCCTGGGAACTGTATAATGATTATGATGTTGACAACATTATTCGCGTCGGTTCCGCCGGTGCTCTTCAGGACGACTTGAAGCTCATGGATATTATTCTTGCACAGGGCGCATGTACTACGTCAAATTATATCAATAACTTTGGTATCAGCGGCACCTTTGCTCCTTTGGCAGATTTCAGGATGCTTTCCAGGTGCACAAAAGCTGCAAAAGAAAATGGCTTAAAGGTACATATCGGTAATGTCCTCTCTTCCGATAATTTTTATTCTGCTTTTGACCGCGGAGATCAGGAAAATCTTGAATGGAAACGCCTCGGTATTCTCGGCGTGGAAATGGAGGCAGCAGCACTTTATACAAATGCAGCGTATTTTGGAAAACACGCTCTTTGTATTTTAACCGTCTCCGACCAGCTCATAAGACAGGAACGGCTGGAAGCAGAAAAACGACAGATCGGGTTCTCAAAAATGATAACTCTCGCTCTTGACACCGCAGTAAAGATGGAGGAATACCGGCAGAGACTGCTTTGTGAAGATGCGCAGTCTGCATCCGAATTGGAAATTCCCGAGGAATAACAGCAGAATAAAAATAAAATATCCTTGATTTACCGCTTTATTATCTGTATAATGTTCTGGTGGTAAATGTATTGCATTTATCTTCAGTATTTAAAAATTTTACGGAGGAAGAAAACATGAAAAAGTTCCTGGCACTCGCAATGGCACTGTGCATGGTATTCTCTCTTTGCGCAGTCGCTTCCGCAGATGACACCATTAAAATCGGTATGGTTACCGACGTTGGCGGCGTAAACGATAAATCCTTCAACCAGACATCCTGGGAAGGCCTTAAAGCTCTTGCAGAAGAAGACCCCTCCTTTGAGGTAACCTATCTTGAGTCCAAGACTGACGCTGACTACCAGACCAACATCTCCACTTTCCTTGATGAAGAGTACGACCTCATTATCTGCGTCGGCTACATGCTCGCTGACGCTACCCGTGAGGCAGCTCTTGCAAATCCCGAGCAGAAGTTCGCAATCATTGATGATGCCACCAACGCTGATCTTGACAACGTTGCTTGCCTGATGTTCGCTCAGGAGCAGGCTTCCTACCTCGTAGGTCTTGTTGCCGGTTACGTTACCGAGACCAAGACTGTCGGTTATGTTCAGGGTATGGTTTCCGATTCCATGAACCTCTTCGGCATCGGCTACATCACCGGTGTTCTTGAGGCTTGCCCCGAAGCAACGATCCTTCAGTACAACGCAAACAACTTCGGTGACATCGCTGGCGGTTCCGCAGCTGCCAAGGACATGATCACCAATGGTGCTGACGTTATTTATCATGCTGCAGGCGGCACCGGCAATGGTGTTATTTCCACCTGTGACGAGTCCGGCATCTGGGCTATCGGCGTTGACACTGACCAATCCATCCTCGCTCCTGACCATGTTATCACTTCCGCTATGAAGCGTGTCGACATTGCTTCTCAGGATATCTCCAAGGCCGTTAAGGACGGTTCCTTCAAGGGTGGCGTTTACACCTACGATCTGAACAACGCCGGTGTTGACCTTGCTCCTACCCGCGATCATATTCCTGCAGACGTCCTTGAAAAGGTCGAAGCTGCAAAGGCTGCTGTTATTGACGGCACCATCGTTGTTCCCACCACTGTTGCAGAGTGCCCCGCATTCACTCTTGCTGAGTAATCAATTAATTTAAAAAGAATATCCGGCGCTGCTCCCAGATGAGCAGCGCCGTCTTATTAAACAGGATGGTTCGGTTATGAATTTCTATCAGATAAGAAGTCCTCTGTCTCAGATCACAGAGGAAAAAATGAATGAATACGTCAGGTCTTTATCCGATGCTCTCGGAGAGCCCCTTGAGCGTGTCTCTCTCGAGGATTATCTTGGGGATGATTTTGCTCTTCTTTATGTGGCATCCGGCGGCAGCGAAGGTTACTTTATTGAAGTATTTGATTCTCTGAAAGACCGTCCCTGCTACATTCTCACCAGCGGGGACAGCAACTCACTCGCAGCATCCATGGAGATCCTCAGCTTTCTGAAACAGCACGGAGGAACAGGGGAGATCCTTCACGGAAGTGTTACGTCTATTGCGGAACGAATTAAATCCCTCAGCCGAGCGCACCGCGCCAAAGCAGCTCTGAAAGGGAAGAAGCTCGGCTGCATCGGCAGATCTTCTGATTGGTTGATCGCAAGCACCTTCTCTCCGGAAGCTATGATGGAAAAGTTGGGTATAGGCTTTATCCAGATTTCCATAGAAGAGCTGCTTGATGAAATTTCAAAAAATGACTACCCTTCGAATAAATATACTGAGGCTTTTCTTGCCAAAGGATATGACGGGGAAGAAGTCCTTAAGGCGCTTTACGTTTACGGTGCATTGAAACGGATCTGTGAGAAATATTGTCTTTCTGCTGTCTCTGTACGCTGCTTTGATCTGCTGGATACGGTTCATACTACCGGATGTCTCGGGCTTTCCATCCTGAACGACGAAGGAATATACGGCGGGTGCGAAGGAGATGTTCCATCGCTCCTTTCCATGTTGATCCTTGGCACTGTTACCGGAGAACCGGCTTTTCTCTGCAATCCCAGCAGATTTGATACCGATGCCGGCACCGCGGTATTCGCTCACTGCACGATTCCAACCGCAATGCTGAAAGATTATACTTTAAATACTCATTTTGAGTCCGGTATCGGTGTCGCTGTTCAGGGGACTCTCGATAACGGATCATGTACCATTTTTAAATGCTCCGGTGATCTTTCCAGATTCCATGCGCAGGAGGGCCGGATAACAGAAATGACGTTCAGTAATATGCTCTGCAGGACTCAGGTTAAGGTCAATCTTGATGATTTTTCATACTTCCTCTCCAACCCGATAAATAATCATCACATCATCTGCCTTGGCTCTCATGCCAAAGCGCTGGAAGACTTTTTCAGCATCCTCTGATATCACATATTAAACACCACGAACAAGGAGGCGAACCTCTTGGCAAAAGAACATGTGGACATGAATGTCCCCGTCATTGAAATGCGCAATATTGTCAAGAAATTTGGTAATTTTACTGCTAATGACGGAATCAATCTCACGGTTCACAAAGGCGAAATTCATGCAATTCTTGGAGAAAACGGAGCGGGAAAATCAACTCTGATGAATCAGCTCTACGGTCTTTTGAAACCAACTTCCGGCGATATTATCGTAAAAGGTCAAAAAATCGACATGGATACCCCTCGTGACGCAATTGCGGCCGGGATCGGCATGGTACACCAGCATTTTATGCTCGTTCAGCCGTTCACAGTCACTGAAAATATAGTTCTCGGAACTGAGCCTACCAAAGGAATTTCCCTTGATATGGAGACCGCGAAAAAGAACGTCGTTGAGATTTCGGAACGTTACGGTCTGTCTATAGATCCGGATGCAAAAATTGAGGATATTTCCGTTGGTATGCAGCAGCGTGTTGAGATTCTCAAAGCACTGTACCGTGGAGCCGAAATTCTGATCCTCGATGAGCCAACATCTTCTCTTACTCCGCAGGAAATCGTTGAACTGATCCAGATTATGCATAATCTGACAGCTGACGGAAAAAGTATTATTCTTATTACGCACAAGCTCAAAGAAATCAAAGAATCTGCTGATTTCTGCACGATTATCCGTATGGGAAAATATATCGACACCGTCGATGTATCCAATGTTACGGAGGATGATCTTGCATCAATGATGGTCGGAAGAAAAGTCAGCTTTTCCGTAGATAAACCAGAGCAGAAACCCGGAAAAGTAATTCTGGATATCAAGGATCTCCATGGAATCGATTACCGCGGGGTTGAGATCCTGAAAGGTCTTGATCTTCAGGTACACGCCGGAGAGATCGTTGGTATCGCCGGTATTGATGGAAACGGTCAGACTGAAATGGTGGAAATTGTTACAGGTCTTCGAAAAGGGACAAAAGGCGAGGTGCTTGTTAACGGAGTTGATGTATTTAACAAGCCGCCTCACTTTGGGTTTGAGCACGGTGTTTCCAGTATTCCTGCAGACCGCCAAAAGCATGGTCTGGTTCTTGACTTCTCTGTTGAAGATAATCTCATTCTACAGAATTTCAATTCCGAAGATTATTCCAGTAACGGTCTTCTGAACCGTGAGCATATTTCCAAACATGCAGCTGATTCCGTCGAGAAGTATGATATCCGTCCCGCCGGATGCTCAGCGCTTCCTGCTGGCTCTCTTTCCGGAGGCAATCAGCAGAAGGTCATTATTGCCAGAGAAGTTCAGAATGATAAGGATCTTCTCATTGCCGTTAATCCGACTCGCGGTCTTGACGTAGGTGCGATTGAATACGTTCACAAATACATTGTCGATCAGCGAAACAAAGGAAAGGCTGTTCTTCTGGTTTCTTTTGAGCTCGATGAGATTCTGGGACTTTCGGATATAATCAATGTTATCTTTGATGGAAAGATCGTAAAAGCGATACCCGGAAAAGAAGCGGATGAAAATACACTCGGACTTCTTATGGCAGGAGGAAAAGCGTAAATGAAAAAGAATAAGACTATTTGGGAAGCTCTGCTTCAGAGCCGATTTACCGATATTTTTATTTCTATCGTCCTTGGCTTCATTGTCGGTGCTGTTTTTTTGGTCATCATGAACATACCCATCGGCAAAGCATACGGCAAGCTGTTTTCCAGTATTACCAGCCTGAAAGGTTTTTCCTATGTTGTCGTTTATGCTGTCCCGTATATCGTTGTCGGCTTGTCCGTAGCCTTTTCCTTCCGGACAGGTGTCTTTAATATCGGTGCTGAAGGACAGTTCGTTGTCGGATCCATGGCAGCAGCATGCACCGGCATTCTTCTCCCTAACATCCCGAAGCCTGTTCTAATTCCTCTCTGTTTTCTGGCTGCAATGGCCGCAGGAGCTGTATGGGGAATAATCGTCGGTATTCTTAAGACAAAACGTGGAATCAATGAAGTTCTTTCTATGATCATGTTCAACTGGGTCGCCTTTTATCTTTCCAATTTTATTGCAGGAAGACCCGGGATCAAAAATGACGGAAGTGCTGAAGCCACCAAAAACATCTCTGAAAATGCAAGGACGCTTCTCTCCGCGGATTTCATCAAGGAGCACGGACTCTGCAACACAGCTAACTGGGGTATTCTCGTTGCAATTGCAATGATGGTTATTGTCTGGTTCGTTATAGAGAAAACTACTCTCGGTTATCAGCTTAAAGCTGTTGGCTTCAACAAGTATGCAGCCGAATATGCCGGAATTAACGTAAATGGAAATATTCTTACCGCGCTAGCTATTTCCGGCGCTCTTTCCGGACTCGGCGGCGCTCTCCAGCTTATGGGAATGGGTGGAAGAATCTCGATTTTCTCCTCTCAGGAAGGCTTCGGCTTTGCCGGTATCGTTGTTGCTCTGATCGGATGTTCCAATCCTTTCGGTGTTCTGATAGCCGGTCTTTTCTACGGTGCTCTGACATACGGCGGCAGCAAGCTTAACCTTGTGGGAACACCAACCCAGCTCATCAGCGTTATCATCGGAACTATCGTTTTCTTCATCTCTATCTCCGTTATTTTCAGCACATTGAGAAATCCGGTAAACAGAAAGAATGCTTCCAATCTTCGTACACCGACTTCTCAGACAAGAAAGGAGTGACAGAAAATGACTAATTTTATTAATGAATTCGGTATTATTCTTTATGCTACACTTATCTACACTCCGCCTCTTCTTTATGCAGCACTCGGTTCCTGCTTCTCTGAAGTATCCGGCGTTGTAAACATCGGTATTGAAGGAATGATGACGGCCGGTGCTTTTACCGGCACCTGCGTTGCCTATTTTACCGGCAGTCCGCTTATCGGCTTCATATGTGCCGGTCTTGCGGGAATGCTTTTCGGTGCTCTCCATGCGCTTGCCACTGTAAAGCTCGGTGCTGACCAGACGATTGCAGGTACAGCAATCAACATGCTCGGCCCCGGCATTGTTATCATGATTGCCCGTGTTCTCTTTGACTCCACCGATACGATTCCTCTCACGCCTGATCAGAAGATTCCGACGCTCTTCAAAGGTGTCTTTGATACAACAACTGTTTTCGGCAGATTCATGGACAACGTTTTTGCAACGTACGCATCCACATACCTTGTATTCATTGCGGTAATTATTGTCTGGTTCCTGTTCTACAAAACAAAATTCGGTCTTCGTCTTCGTGCATGCGGTGAGCATCCTCTTGCATGTGAAACGCTCGGCGTCAACGTAATTTCCATGCGTTTCCTGTGTGTTTGTATTTCCGGATTCCTTTCCGGCCTCGGCGGAGCCTGCGTTACCATGGCGACTTCCAACCAGTTCCGTCCTATTTCCATTGTAGGACAGGGCTTCATTGCAATAGCTGCCGTTATCTTCGGAAAATTCAGACCTCAGGGTGCTCTGGTCGGCTGTCTGCTGTTTGGTCTCTGTTCCGGCCTGAAAGTCATTCTTGGTGGCTCATCCGGAATCAATATGCATCTTATTTCCATGATCCCTTACATCGTTACAATCATCGTGCTGGTTCTCTTTGTAGGTAAATCGCATGTTCCCGCAGCTAACGGTAAGCCTTACATAAAATCGAAATAAGCTTCAATTCTACTTTATCACCGTTCAAAGGCAGGTAATCTTTATTTTATGAATAAATATCTTGATATTTCCCCGGAAGTAAAAACCGCTCTTGATACCGGAAAGCCTGTTGTTGCTCTTGAAAGCACAATCATCTCTCACGGCATGCCTTATCCCAGAAATGTAGAAACGGCTTTTCTTGTAGAACAGACTATCCGTAACAACGGGGCCGTTCCCGCAACAATTGCCGTAATCGGTGGTAGACTGAAAGCGGGTCTTTCCCATGACGAAATAGAACACCTCGGAAAAGCCGGAAGAAATGTTGCAAAAGCATCCCGGCGTGATCTTCCCGCTCTCTTGGCACGCGGTATTGACGGTGCAACAACTGTTACCACCACCATGATCATTGCTCATATGGCGGGGATAAAGATCTTTGCCACCGGAGGGATCGGCGGCGTTCACAGAGGTGCGGAAACCACAATGGATATCTCTGCAGACCTTGAAGAGCTGGCACAGACACCTGTGATGGTAGTTTGCGCCGGCGCGAAAAGCATTCTCGACCTTGGTCTTACGCTGGAGTATCTTGAAACAAAAGGCGTTCCCGTTATCGGTTACGGAACAGATGAGCTTCCTGCTTTCTATACCCGCAAAAGCGGTTTCGGAGTCGATTACCGGGTAGATTCTCCCAAAGAACTCGCGGATATGTTTCAGGCACAGCGCGACATCGGATATGTCGGCGGTATGCTTGTAACGAATCCGATTCCGGAAGAGTATTCCATGGATAAAGCGATTATAGATGAAGCAATCGGACAGGCTCTCAGGGAATGTTCGGAGCAGGGAGTTCATGGAAAGGATACAACGCCGTTTCTCCTTGCAAAAGTCGTTGAGCTTACTGGTGGGGAAAGCCTTGAAAGCAATATTAAGTTAGTCCTGAATAACGCTGAGATTGCTGCAAAGACTGCCGTTGAGCTCTCCAAGCAGAATTAACTGCTATCTGATTGTTTAAACTCCGTACAGGATCTACCCCATATTAATGTATATCGGGCAGATCCTGTTTTGTTTTTGAAAAGGAAATCATTCAGATTATAAAATGTTGTTATATAAATCTAAGTATGATACAATAAAAATAAGAAGGGAGGTTCCTGTCTGATGAAAGAAGATAAAAATCAATGGATTAAATCCAGACATAAAATTCTTACTTTTCTATTCCGGCCCCTTCTTTTTTTACTTTCCAAGCTCCTGTATCATATCAAAATAGACAAATTTTCAGATCCTGATCATAGGCCTTATCTGATTCTGGCGAATCATCAGACTGACTTTGATCAGTTTTTTATTGCCTCCGCATTTGACAGACCTGTTTATTATGTTGCCATGGAGGATATCTTCTCCATGGGTTTTGTATCCAAAATAATCCGATGGTGTGTTGCTCCCATTCCGATCAACAAAGCATCCACAGATATCAAGTCCGTTATGACCTGTATGCGCGTTGCCAAACAGGGTGGAACGATTGCAATCTTTCCGGAAGGCAACCGGACATACAGCGGTAAGACCTGCTATATTAAGCCTGCTATCGCCGCTTTGGCTAAATCTCTGAAGCTTCCTATCGCAATATTTCGAATAGAAGGCGGTTATGGCGTTAAACCCCGCTGGGCCTCCAGGCGGCGCGGCGGCACGATGAAAGCCGGCGTTAGAAGAGTTATTGAACCGGAAGAGTATAAAACCATGACAAATGAAGAGCTCTTTGATATCATTTCCAAAGAGCTTTATGTTGATGATTCAACTGTTAAAACTTCTTTCCCTTCTCAGCATTCTGCCGAATATATTGAACGAGTACTTTTTGTTTGTCCGGATTGCGGTCTTTCTGAATTCAGGAGCAGCGGAAATACATTCACATGCGAAAAGTGCGGAAAGAAATGGAATTACCTCCCCGATCTGACAATTCAGTCAGAAAAAGGTCCTTCTCCTTTTAAGAACGCATCCGAATGGTATAATTTTCAGGAACAATATATCCGGGATCTGGATTTGTCTGCCTATCTTGATACTCCGGCATACCGGGAAAAAGTCAGCCTGTATGAGACCATCGTATATCAGAAAAAAATACCGTTATATCTGAATTCCGAGGTATCCCTGTATGGAGATCGGATCGAGATCTCCGCTCCTGATTCCCAGGTTATACTGCTGTTTGATGACATAAAAGCCATGGCCTGTATTGCGGATCACAAGCTGAATATCTTTTATAAAGACAAACTTTACCAGCTCCGGGGAGATCCCAGATTCAATGCATTAAAATACTGCAATTTATATTATCATGCAAAATATCTGAAGGAGCATGTAAACGATGGAGAATTTCAATTTTTGGGACTCTGAAGTATGGGGTTCTTTTAATCTCGTTGCTATACTTCTTACGAGCCTTCTTCTGGCAAACTCTCTTAAGAAACTTATCCCTATATTAAAACGTTCGCTCATTCCGTCTTCAGTACTCGGAGGATTGATCCTGCTGATCATTTCCATCATTTATGAAACGAAGACTGGAAATAACCTGTTCAACACCTCTTTTTTCGGGAATAATGGAGCTGCCACGCTGGAAATTCTGACATACCACTGTCTTGCTCTCGGATTTATCGCAACATCTTTTAAACCTGCCAGTCATAAACTCGGTAAGCAGAGGACCCGCGAAATATTCGATACTGGTGTCTCTACAGTTTCAACCTATCTCCTTCAGGGGGTGCTGGGACTCGGAATTTCTATTCTTGTGGCGTGCATTTCCGGAAAGCTCTTTCCTGCCGCCGGTGTCCTTCTTCCTTTCGGTTACGGGCAGGGAACTGGCCAGGCTCTGAATTACGGGAACATTTATGAAAATGACTTCGGCTTTATCGGCGGCAGAAGCTTTGGTCTGACCATTGCCGCCCTCGGATTCCTGAGCGCTGCAATCGGCGGTGTCATACATTTGAATCTCCTGCGCCGCAGGCATCCGGAGTATAACTGGAACCGAGAGGAAAGAACCGCAAATCTGAAGCTTGACGATATTCAGACTTCCGACGAGATTCCCATGAACGGAAGCATCGATAAGCTTACTATGCAGCTTATTCTTGTTTTCCTCGCATATCTGATGGCATACGGTATAATGGCTATTTTGGGAAAATATGTTGCCTCTCTCAGGTCTATCCTGTTCGGCTTTAATTTCCTGATCGGTGTTCTGATGACAGAGCTCATCGTTCTTATCAACAACTTCCTTATGAAGAAAAAAATCGTCAAGAGACAGCATATCAACGGATTTCTTATGACTCGTCTCAGCGGTTTTTTCTTTGATATCATGATCGTCGCCGGTGTTGCTGCCATCCGGATCAAAGTTCTGGAAGACTATTGGGTTCTCATTATTATTCTTGGTCTCGTTGGTGCAGTATCCACCTATTTTTATTGTCAATTCATTTCCCGAACGCTTTTCCCTTCATACTCCGAAGAACAGTTCCTCGCGACCTACGGCATGTTAACCGGCACAGCCAGTACCGGTATCATTCTTCTTCGTGAGCTTGATCCTGATTTTGAAACTCCCGCTTCTGAAAATCTTGTTTTACAAAATTTTCCGGCAATGGTTTTTGGCTTCCCAATCATGCTTCTTGCCATGATGGCTCCGGTTAAGCCAGTTTTAACACTGATCATTATTTTTGCTTTCTTTGCAGTAATGAATATCATTCTGTTCAGGAAGCAGATCCTTGCTTTTATCCGGAAAAAGAAAAAATAGGCTGATTATTTCAGCAAATATACTGCAGAAGAGACCGTGCTCAATAAGGAGTTCCGGTCTCTTCTGTTTTCAACCGGTTCTTTTTCTGTTGAAAACAGCTCACTTTCGGGATATAATAGATTGATTAATTATACGGAGAATTATATGTATACTGACTGCATGGTATCTGTTTTCTGTACAGCATACAATCATGAACAATATATTGCCCAGGCACTTGATAGTTTTCTTAAACAGAAAACAGATTTTTCTTTTGAAGTAATTGTAACCGATGATGCTTCAACGGATGGAACTACCGATGTTCTTTATTCCTACGCTGAAAAATATCCGGATATCATTCGATTCTTTCATCAGGATCAGAACAAGTTTTCAAAGGGCATTAATTTATATGATGAAATAATGTATCCGAATGCTCACGGGAAATACGTGGCCTACTGTGAGGGAGACGATTTCTGGTGCGACGAAAATAAACTTCAGCTGCAAGTGGATTTTCTTGAGTCGCATCCTGATTATTCTGCCTGTGTTCATAATTCCTATTATTGTTTCTGTAACACCGGAGAGAGCACCCAGCTCGTTATCCCGAGTTCCGATGACCGGGATGTTCCGTATTCCGATATTATTTCCGGTATGAGCCGATGCTTTCATACCAGTTCTATTCTCGGTCGGGCGGAATATCTCTGTAACCCACCTGATTTTCAGCGCATTGCTTTTGAGACTGCCGGCTTCACTGATTATGCGCTCTCATTATGGCTTCGCCTTAACGGAAAAATACGTTTTATTGAAAAGCCGATGTCTGTTTATCGTGTAAACAGCAACCCTGAATCCTGGAAAAGCGGATATGATTTCTCATATGAGAAAAAGACCCGGTTCGTAAAAGGCGAAATTTCAATGATGGAGGCTCTTATTCCTCACCTTACAGATAAAGATTTTCTTTCTCAAACAGAAAATGAGCTCTTGAAGCGTAAATACGAGCTCCTTTATCTGGAGGGGCGTGTCAGTGAAATGGTTTCGCCCCCATATCACTCAATTTATAAAAATGAACCGTTCCTTTTTAAATTTAAAACCACGCTGAAACTGTTGTTCCCCGCTTTTCACGAGGCCTACAGAAACAGGAAAAAATATCACTGATCTTCTCCGGGAGTACTGTTATATGGAAACAAAAAACGTGCTGGTTTTTCCTGCCGGAACAGAAATTGCATTTGAAATACATGATGCTCTGAAATATTCAAAATTCGTAAAACTTTACGGTGCTACAAGCGTTGAATGTCATGCAGATTTTGTTTTTGAAAACTGCATAAATAATCTGCCTTTTTCTGATGCTCCGGAGCTGATTGACCGTCTGAATGAAGTAATCGATGAATATCATATCGATTATATATATCCTGCTCATGACAGCGCTCTCAAACGTCTGTCTGATGACAGAAAAACTCTTCACGCAGAAGTTGTCGCTTCGCCGGAAAAGACGGTTGAAATATGCCGTTCAAAAAATCTTACCTATACTTTTTTGAAAGACGCCCCTTATCTTCCGGCTTTCTACTCATCTGCAAATGATATTCCCGAATTTCCCGTTTTTATCAAGCCTGCCGTAGGTCAGGGATCTGAAGGGGCTTGCCTGATCCTGGACAGGCAGCATCTTGACGAGGCCCTTTTCTCCGGAATTGAGTATTCTATTTGCGAGTATCTCCCCGGAAAAGAATTTACCGTCGACTGTTTCACAGATCTTCACGGGAAGCTTCGTTTTATCAATCCGCGCTCAAGAGACCGTATCCGTGCAGGGATCGCCGTCAGATCCCATCGTCTTCCGTGCAGCGACTCTATTCGCTCCATCGCAGAAGATATCAATTCCAGAATGGAATTTAACGGTGCCTGGTTTTTCCAGCTGAAAGAAAATCAGTCTGGAGAATACCGTTTAATGGAAGTTGCTCCCAGAATTGCCGGAACAATGGGGCTTACCAGAAGCCTGGGTGTCAATCTTCCCTTACTTACTCTATACAACTTCTGGGGAATGGAGACGGAAATTATCAGCAATAACAACGAAGTTCTATTAGACAGAGCGTTTATTTCCCGTTTCCATACAGATATCACCTACAGCAATATTTATGTTGATTTCGATGATACTTTAATTTTGAAAGATACGGTTAATGCTTTCCTGATGATGTTTCTTTATCAGGCACACAATCAAGGAAAGAATCTTTACCTGCTTACGCGACATGCCGATGATATTTATACGGATCTTGACCGATTCTGCATACCACAGGGACTTTTTTCGGAAATTATTCATATAGATGCCAACGGAAAAAAGACGGATTTTATTAAGTCTGATTCTATATTTATAGATGATTCCTTCTCCGAGAGGAAACGAGTACATGATAAATGCGGAATACCTGTTTTTGATCTCGATATGATTGAAAGTCTGCTGGATTGGAGAGCTTAAAAATGAAAAATACAATAAATGTCGCCCGTTCTTCAATGCCGGATTTTGAGGAATACTGCAATGAGATAAAGGGGCTTTGGGATTCCAGATTTCTTACAAATATGGGAGAAAAGCACCTGCAGCTTGAAACTGACCTGAAAGCTTATCTTGGCACACCGAATATTACCCTCTTTACAAATGGCCATCTGGCTCTTGAGAATATCATTACCGCTTTGGATCTCCATGGTGAAATCATTACTTCTCCTTTCACATTCGCATCAACCACACACGCAATCGTCCGCTGCGGATGCACCCCTGTATTCTGTGACATAAACTATGATGACTATACAATAGATGTTTCAAGAATCGAATCCCTTATTACCGAAAAAACGTCCGCAATTATTCCGATCCACGTATACGGAAATCTTTGTGACACCGACGGAATCAAGAAAATTGCCGATAAATACGACCTCAAAATAATATATGACGCTGCGCACACCTTCGGAGTCAGAAAGAACGATATATCGTCCGCTAATTTCGGGGATGCCTCTATGTTTTCTTTCCATGCAACAAAAGTATTTCATACTATAGAAGGCGGAGCAGTAACTTATTCTAACCCAACTCTGAAAGATAAACTCAATGATCTTAAAAATTTCGGAATTCATGGACCTGAAAACGTTCCTGCAATAGGCGGAAACGCAAAAATGAATGAGTTTGCGGCGGCTATGGGCATCTGCAACCTCCGACATATCGATGTAGAAATAGAAAAGCGCTCCCGAGTCTATAGCTGTTATACCGAGCTTCTCTCCGGTATTTCCGGAATCAAGCTCTGTTCTCCTCAGCCTGATGTAAAGCCGAATTATGCTTATTTCCCTGTCGTGTTTGACGAATATAAATACAGCCGGGATAAAGTGTTCGATATTCTTGCAGAAAACAATATAATCGCAAGAAAATACTTTTATCCTCTTACAAATTCTTTTGAATGCTATACCGGAAGGCCCGGATTCAATGACGACGAAACTCCCATCGCCAAATTTACGGCGGAGCATGTTCTTTGTCTCCCGATGTATGCGGATCTTTCTCTTGAAGACGTGGAGCGAATATGCACGCTTATCATCCGATGATCAAAGGAGATGAAGGTTATGAAAAAAACACATACTTCTGTCAAGCTGATCACCAGTACCGCGCTGCTCCTTGCTATGAATATCATTATGAGCATGAGTGCTTTCAGTATTCCCGTTCCGGGTGGCCATATGTACCTGAATGACGTTATTATTGTAACCGCTGCTATTCTTCTTGATCCTTTGCATGCTTTTATTGTTGGTGGGATCGGAGCTTTTATAGGTGATTTTTTATTTTATCCCGCACCGATGTTTGTTTCTCTGGTAACTCACGGACTTCAGGCTGTTATTATTTCGCTCTGCACAAGACATCTTCTGCATGGTAAAAAGATTCCGGCTTCTGTTATCGGAGCCGCCATCGGCTGGGTAATTACTGTAATCGGATATACCTTCGGCAGAGCTTATATTTACAGTACCCCTGCTTATGCAGTATTAAAGCTACCGTTCCAGATCCTTCAGACATTTGTAGGTTCCGGTGCCGCTCTTCTTCTCTGTTGGAAATGCGGAATCGTAAAGTTTTTCGATAAAATTATCGGAATAGAAACTTATACTTATTAAGAACCTACAAAAGGATAGGAGTGTTTATGACCGCTGTAAACCGACCGCCCCGCGCACTCTCAGGTATTGTTAAAGAACTGGTTCTTTGCTTTTACATTGCAATGGTCCTGCTGATGATGGACAGATCACTTGAAAACATATATCCCTTTTTCCTGTATTCAACCGGAAAAAGGATCATCGATCTATGGATATCCTTTGAAATGCACATGCATGTATGGCTCAAATGGATCATTCCTTCAGTTTTTGTTATCTGGGTCATTATCAGAAAATTTCGTGTTCGTCTAGGTTTCCTCCTTCCGATTGCCGGTGTCTACATCGCTTACCTTTTAACATCCGCAATTTCCGGAGAAGTCACATTCAGATGGTGGAATACTACCGAATTACCCCTGATGATGTATCTCTTTGTAACCGTACAGTGTTCCTCTCGCAAAGGACTTCAGCGTCTTGCTTTCACAGGAAATATCCTGTATTCCTTACTTCTGATATTAAACACTGTTTTTATTCTATATCCACATCTTTACGATATTATTTCTGGCTGGTCTCCGGATTATTTTCTCTCTGCAGATAACCTGACGGGATTTCCTATGTTTTTCGGCGCCCTTATGGCTTTTCTGGACGGTTATTATAATCATTCCAACCTGAGAATGTATTTCTATTTCATTCTTTTCTTTCTTAATCTCGCTTTGATTCACTGTGCAAGTGCACTGATGGGAGGTTTCTTCCTTCTGCTTTATATTATGATTCCAGCTGTCCGGAAAATATTTCAAAAGTGGAATTTCAACTTTTTTACGATTTTATCTATTTTACTCTGCCTGATTCTTGTTGGAGTTTCATTCTTCTTTTTTTCTTCCGGCAAAGCTCCTCAGTGGCTGTATGATATAACCCGGCAAAAAAGATCTATTATGATCCGGCTTTTATTGTGGTGTGGCATTACGAAAGAAATTATTATACAGCCGATTTTCGGATATGGGCTCGGGGAAGATGCCGCTTTCTTTGCCCGTCCCGATACATCACTCACTTATAATGCACACAACGCATACCTTCAAACTTTACATGAAGGGGGTATTTTTACTCTCGGGGCTGTATTTGCCGTCCTGGCACTTTTTGCTCATAAGCTAAAAACCTGCCAGGACAGAAAGCTCGCCGGATTTTTCGCCGTAATTGTTTTTTCTGATTTAATTATGATGCAAAGTGCAATCACCAGCTGGTTTACCTGGTACCCCATTTTGATCATCGTTCAAATTGCGTCACTTGTCTGTACTGAGCAGGAGGTTATGGAGTGAAACATTCCGGAAAAATCAAAGTCAATTATTCAGTGATATGCATCGTCCTTCTTCTTTGTTTTGTTTTATCTCTGATTCCAATACTTATTTTATCCAATTATTCTGCTCCTTTTGCCGATGATTTCAGCTTCAGCTGCGAAACTCATGCTGCCGTTCAGGCAGGAGAACCAGTACTCCGTGTTCTGCAGGCGGCCGTAGGAAAAGTCATTGATGTTTACTACACATGGCAGGGAACTTTCAGCGGTATTTTTCTTATGGCTTTTCAACCCGGAATTTTCGGCCTGCAGGCTTACCGCTGGACTGCCTGGATCATGCTTGCGTCTCTCTGTGCAGGAGTATTTTTTTTATTCTCTGCTATTCTTTCCGGTCTCCTTGGCCATCCCAGATCTGTTTCCATTCTTTCAGCTTCCGCTGTTCTGGTTATATGTATTCAGCTGATGCCCTCCGCCAATCAAGGACTATACTGGTATAATGGTGCTGTTTATTATACGTTTACTTTTGGCATTACATTGATTGCATACGCAATAGCCGCCCGATATGCCGTCAAAGGCGGTTTCATTCGGATCCTCATTTTGTTTTTTCTCTCCCTTATTATCGGTGGAAGCAATTACGTTACAGCACTTCTTACTTCGATCATCTTTCTATTTCTGACGGTTAGTCTGCTGATCTCAAAAAATCGCAGATGGAAGGGATATATCCTTCCTCTGTTCGCTGTTGTTATTTCTCTTGCGCTAAGCGCTGCTGCTCCCGGAAATAGTGTTCGTCAGGCAGAGTTTCCTGACTCTCCCAATGCAATCACCGCTGTCCTGCTTTCTTTCAAGGCCGCGGCTTTCTATTGTCTCAAATGGATCAGTCTTCCATATATTGGCATGCTGATCTTTATCGCGCTTTTTATTTGGCGTTCTTCTGAGAAATCAGATATAAAATTTCAACATGCTGTTCTCTGTTCCCTGTTTTTCTTTTGTATTTTTTCTTCTATGTTTACTCCCCATTATTACGCAGAAGGTACTGCCGGTCCTGACAGACTGATTAATATTCTGTTTTATTCATTTGTTATCCTGTCAGCACTTAATCTCTCCGTCTGGTGTATCGCTTTCCGAAATTATTACAATCGTAAAAAAGTTCATACAGAATATTCCCCGGATTCAATATCTGTTATTCCCGTTATTGCAGTCTCCGCAGCCTTTGTACTTTCGTTCGGAATCGGAATCATATCCGGAAATATTCACCCCACTTCTGTCATGGCTCTCGGTGAACTGAAGAACGGAGAAGCAGAAACATATTACCGAGAGATTTCCGACAGACAAATTGTTCTGGAAGATAACAGTATTCAGGACTGTGTTTTCGACCCGATTGTTTCTCAGCCGTATCTGCTCTTTTCCGGAGACATGTCAGCAGATCCTTCTGACTATACAAATGAAGATGCCTGTTCTTTTTATCATAAAAAATCAATAATAATCCACCCTTGACAATCCCGAAAAAAAGGGTATAATTATTAAGCCTGTCTAGAGGCAGGTAATCCTTGCTCCCATTTGGGGGCCAAAAGACCAGAAGGAGGTGCAAACAATGGCAAAGGCAAGCGAAAAGTATGAGGTTATGTACATTATCAACCCCAACTTTACCGAGGAAGAGACTGCAGCAACAGTTGAAAAGTTCAAGGCACTTGTTGAGGCTAATGGCACTCTTGATGAAATCGAGGAAATGGGCAAGCGCAAGCTGGCTTATGAAATCAATTACATCTCTGAGGGTTATTATGTTCTCATGAAGTTCACAAGCGCTCCTGAATTCCCTGCAGAGCTTGATCGTATTCTTGGTATTACCGACGGCATTCTTCGTCGTCTGATAACCTTGAGAGCTGAATAAGGAGCTCAGGTTATGCTTAATCAGATTACCATCATGGGTCGTCTGACCCGGGATCCTGAGCTTCGCTACACACAATCCAATACTCCTGTTGCATCTTTTACCCTTGCTGTCGATCGTGACTTCTCTCCGAAAGACGGCGGAAACAGAGAAACAGATTTCATTGACTGTGTAGCATGGCGTTCCACTGCTGAATTTATCAGCAAATATTTTTCGAGGGGAAGTCTGGCTGCTGTAACGGGTCGTCTTCAGATCCGTGACTGGACCGACAAAGAAGGAAATAAGCGCCGCAATGCAGAAGTCATTGTAGAAAATATCTATTTTGGCGAAAGCAAGCGTCGTGACACCGATTCTCAGACCGGTATCTACAGTTCCGCTCCTTCATACGGCTCCGACAGTAATGACTACTCTTCACAGGCAGCTCCCGTCGATGGATTCACTGAACTCAGCGACGATGAAGGCGAGCTTCCGTTCTAATAAATAAAGGAGGAAACAGCTAATGGCTTTCGATAAATCCAATCCCAAGAACACTCACGGCAAACGTAAAAAAGTCTGCCAGTTTTGTGTAGAAAAGGCTACTGTTATCGACTACAAGGACACTGCAATGCTCCGTCATTATATCTCTGAGCGTGCAAAGATTCTCCCTCGCCGTACTACAGGTGTCTGCGCTATGCATCAGCGTGAGCTTACTGAGGCTATCAAGAGATCCCGTCAGGTTGCTCTTCTGCCTTACGTTTCAGACTGATTTTCAAAAATTCAAAGCAGCCGGTTTCCGGCTGCTTTCTTTTTTATATTTCTTTATTAATTTCCATAAGGGTCTCGGCAATTTTTCCAACTTTTCCGCTTATATCCGGAAGAATCAGCTCTGAGCTGGTGTCTTCTTTAAAATCCTGCCACTGTTTGTCCAATGTTTCTATTCCTGAAAGATAGATATTCTTCATTGAATTCACCATCTCTTCTATTCTTTCAAGCCCATATCCGGTGGCTGTTTCATCCGATTTTTCATCAGCTAATGAATCATGGTTCTTTTCATTTCTGCTCAAAAGCTCTTCCAGCTCTTGCACACGCATCTCAGCTTTTCCCGCCCTGTTTTTCAACCCTTCAAGCTCATTTCTCAGAACGACAATTTCCTGACTGAGCGCCTGTCCCTTTACTTTATAATCATCTCTTGACGATTTTGCATTGTCAAGCTCTGATTGCATATCCTCATAACGATGGTTAATCAACTCCGCCTGTTTTCTAATATCTACAAGTAAATTATCCACAGCCGTAATATCATAAAATTTCTTTTTGACTGGATTCAAGTCAATCGAGTTAAAGTAGTTTCTGTCAAGTGCCATATCAATCACTAATTCTCCTTCTGTCTGTATTGATCTATTTGCTCTCTGGCAATCTTATTTCTTTCCATATTTTCACGCAGCTCACGTTCTCTGCGCCTTCTTTCTTCTGCATCTGCGATCTCACTCATATGACGCTTCTTTTCTGTTTTATATTTTAGCGTAATCCATATAATTAATACAAGTAATGCAAAAATCGCCGCTGAAATGATCTTGACTTCTGTTCTGGAAAATAGCTCTGAAAGTTCTGCTTTTATCAGTTCTTTTTTATCAGCTTCTATATTTTCTGCCGAATAAAGTTTTGCTGATGCATAATGATTCCTGTCAATCTTTACTGTAACAGTACCGAGAATATCTCCTATCCTTATCGGAGCAACCAGCTTTGATTCATCCAATGAAATTTCTGCAGATATTCTGCTCTTATCCAGATCCTTCGGAGCCAGGAATCCGATATCGGCTACTGCTCTGAGACCAACGGTCGCATTATCTTTTGCAAATTTAACCGGAGCACGGTTAACAATTTTTCCCATTGATGTAACATTAATCTTCTCAAAGTTTGAAAATCCCCAGTCATACAGGGAAATAGTTGAAGAAAAATTGCCATATCCTTCTTCTCCCGTATTCATTACTCCGCCACATCCGAGTACGACCGCAAGAAGACGCATGTCTTTTTTTTCTGCCGTAGAAACCAGACAATATCCAGCAGCATTCGTATATCCGGTTTTCACTCCTGATGCAGGAAGATACAGATATCCGTCTCCGTACAGACCATCCTGACAGAGAAGAGCATTTGAGCTGTTAAGATATCGCTTGGCATGCATGTTTGTCTCTTCAATCTCATAGTCAATGGTATTTACAGCATCAACAAAAAGTTCATGTTTCATTGCCTCCAGCGTAATCAGGAAAAGATCATACGCCGTAGTATAATGATTTTCGTTGGACAGACCATTCGTATCGGAAAAATAGGTATGATTCGCCCCCAGCTCATTTGCACGCAAATTCATCCTGTTAACGAATCCCTGAATACTTCCATCCAGCGTTACCGCAATAACATTGCAGGCTTCGTTTGCAGACTTTACCATCGCACAGTACAGATAGTCTTTGAACGTCATTTTTTCTCCGGGAAGGATCTCCGCATTCGAGCTATCAAGATCCATACCGTCCCAGCAATTGGATGGTGCAGTAATGATATCGTCAAGCGCTATATCTCCTCTTTCAATCGCTTCAACAGCAAGAAGACCCGTCATGATTTTTGTAAGGCTGGCTGGGGAGCGCATTTGATTCATGTTCTTCTCATATAAAATAACTCCGGAATCCATATCTGCTAAAACAATTGCCTCAGCCTTTACCCGAGGGGCATCCAAAGCATAGGCAGGAACCTGTATAGCAGAAAATAAAGCGGCAAGTATTATTAAAAATAAAATTGTTTTCTTCTGATCTCTCATTTACGACTCCGGAAGAACCATTCTTTTAAACATATTACAGTTGACATAATAGTACAACTATTTTCCCGTTTTATCAATAGTTAATTAGATGTTTCCTGCTTTTTTTATTGCGATATTTTATTCCCTGCGTTATACTTAAGCCAATCTTTAATTATTTATTCAGCATCAGAAGGATCGTTTATATTATGACCTACGAAAAAGCAATCGAATATATCAACAGTACAGAGTGGTTTGGTTCCAAGCTCGGACTTGAGCGAATAAATGAACTGATGGATCGTCTTGGCAATCCGCAGGATAAGCTGAAATTTGTTCATATTGCCGGGACTAATGGAAAAGGCAGCTGCTCCGCTATGCTTGCATCTGTATTAAAGGCCGCTGGATATAAAACTGGCCTTTATACCTCCCCTTATATCTACAGATTTAACGAGCGTATGCAGATTAACGGAAAAGAAATCGATAATGACATTTTAGCCGGTCTTATAAGTGAAATACAGCCTATTGCTGACAGCATGGAAGAACATCCGCTCGTATTTGAAATGGTTACAGCCGCCGCAATGCTTTGGTTTGAACGAGAGCATTGTGATATTGTTGTTCTGGAAGTCGGACTCGGCGGTCGGCTCGATGCCACAAATGTAATCTCTGCTCCTGAGGCAGCTGTTATTATGAATATCGGCCTCGATCATGTCCAGCAGCTCGGGAAAACGGTCGCTGAAATTGCTGCTGAAAAAGGCGGAATTATAAAAAAAGGCTGCAGTGTTGTTTTGTATCAACAGAATGATGAAGCCGAAGCTGTTATTCAGAATATCTGTCTGGAGAAAAACGCAGATCTTTATACAGCTGACTTCTCTGCCATAGTGCCTGAATTTGACAGTCTTGACGGACAAACCTTCACATATAAAGATAGCAGTTATGCACTCCCGCTCCTCGGGGCACACCAGAGACGCAATGCCGCAACAGCAATAGAAGCTGTAGAAGTTTTAAGACATAAGGGCTGGAATATTGATCAGACCGCGCTTGAGTATGGGCTCTACTCCGTCTATTGGCCGGCCCGGTTTGAGCTTTTAATGGATGATCCGTATTTTGTCCTGGATGGAGGTCATAATCCTCAGTGTGCCGGAACTGTGGTACAGAATCTTGCCGATTATTTTCCCGGTACAAAACATATTATGCTCGTTGGAGTCCTTGAAGACAAGGATTATGAAACTTTGTTCTCTGTACTGAATCTTGCTTCTGATGAGTACATCTGTATTACTCCGGACAGCCCCAGAGCTTTATCTGCCGAAAAGCTTGCAGAATTCCTCGGTCGTTTTGGGAAATCGGTTTCTGTCTGCGACAGTATTGAAGACGGTGTTTTTCTTTCCATTGACAGAGCCAGGGAAGAGGATGGTATGGTCTGTGCTGTCGGTTCCCTTTATATGGCAGGAGAAATCAGAGCATGTCTTGGTCTTTATTAAAGGAATATCACTATGAGAACAATGGCTGTTGATTATGGAGATGCCCGCACAGGTATTGCTGTGTCTGATCTCACCGGATCTATCTGCGGAGAAGCCTGGACAATAGAAGAATGGAATCCGGAAAGGCTCTCTGTCAAAATATCGGAAGAAGCAAAACGAAGAGATGTTGATACAATCGTTCTCGGTCTCCCGAAAAATATGGACGGGACAGAAGGACCCCGTGCCGAAAAAAGCAGACATTTCAAGGAGTTACTCGAAAAGGAGTCCGGTCTCTGTATTATTTTGTGGGATGAAAGAAGGACAAGCGTTGAAGCTCACGCCATACTGCATGCCAATGGGAAGAAGGAAAAAAAACATCGAAAAACCGTCGATGCAGTCGCTGCAAGTCTGATCCTGGAAAGTTACCTTGGATAATTCCGACTATAGAAAAACAGACATGGAAGAACTTTTGATTTCTGCCATGTCTGTTTTTTATCTATTTTTTATTTCTGCTGTTTTTAGGGCAACAGCTTCTGCGCACCGGACCCCGTCAACTGCCGCCGAGGTGATGCCTCCTGCATACCCGGCACCCTCTCCGCAGGGAAACAGACCTTCAACCTCTGATTCAAAGCCATCTCCCCGAAGAATCCTTACAGGAGAGGATGAACGGGTCTCAGGCACTGTTAGTACGGCCTCCGGATATGAAAAACCATGTATTTTCTTTTCAAATTCCGGAATTGCCTCAGCAAGTACTGTTGTTATCTTCTCCGGGAGAACACATCGGATATCCCCCCACCGGACACCCGGCTGATACGTCGGAAGAATCCGACCAGCGCCAATACTCTCCCTGTTATTAAGAAAATCGCCGACAAGCTGCGCCGGAGCATAGTAATTCCCGCATACTGAGCCATATTCATATGCTTTTTTCTCGATATCTCTCTGCCAGATCATACCGGCCAAAACACCACTTCCGGGAAATTCCTCCGGATGGACATTCACCAGCAGCGCAGAATTTGAGTTTACTCCGCTGCGGCCTGAATAGCTCATTCCATTTGTACAGACTCTTCCAGTCTCACTCGCCGCAGCAATTACATACCCTCCGGGACACATACAAAAGCTGTACGCACTTGATCCATTGGGAAAATGAACACTTACTGAATAGTCTGCAGGAGGAAGGTCTCTTCTTTCTTTCCCATACTGAGCAATATTTAGCTCTCTCTGGAGATGCTCGATTCTGGTTCCCATAGAAAAGATTTTTCTTTCCATCGGGACGTATGCTCTTTCCAGCATCTCGAAAGTATCTCTCGCCGAATGACCTATTGAGAGAATAAGATTCCTGCAGCTGATCAGCTTTTCACCATCGATGCCGGAAACCGTTATTCCCGTCAGTTTACCATTTTCAATAATCAGATCACTTAGCTTTGTTTCAAAGAACACTTCTCCCCCGAGGGAAATAATCTCTTCTCTGAATTTCTTTACTACATGAATCAGAACATCCGTCCCTATATGCGGTTTTGAATCGTACAGTACGCTTTCATTCGCCCCATGCTTATAGAATTCCCCCAGCACATAGGATATCCGCTTATCATGTGTTCCAGTATTCAGCTTACCGTCAGAAAAGGTTCCAGCTCCCCCTTCTCCGAACTGCACATTGCTTTCCGGGTCAAGTACCCCAGTTTCTTTGAACAGCTCTACCGCCTTTTGTCGTTTCTCAACTTTCTGACCTCGTTCTATGATAATTGGACGCAGCCCGCATCTTGCAAGCACCAGACCAGCAAACATCCCTGCAGGGCCGAACCCGACAACCACCGGTCTTGGGCCATCATAGTCTTTTACAAATAACGGTTCCTCAGGCTTTTCATCTTCAGCATCGTCAGTTGATATTTTGACAGTACATATATAGTGGATATCATTTTTCTTCCTGGCGTCGAGAGATTTTTTTATAAGCTTCCAGCTTTTTATGTTGTCCGGAGAAATTTTCAGTTTTTTTGCGGCATTATTTCTGAGGTTCCCGATTGGCTCTCCCGGCATCAGCCGAAGTTCATGTACAGTTTCTGTCATTTTCCGAGTCTCCCTGCAGTATATCCGCTAGCCCATGCCCACTGCAAATTATAGCCCCCGCAGTCTCCATCTATATCAAGCACCTCACCGCAGGCGAATAAATGCTTATTAAGTCTGCTTTCCAAAGTTTCCGGAACAAATTCTTTTGTTAGTATTCCTCCTGCAGTGACCTGCGCATTATCAAAACTATCCGTTCCTTTTACGTTCATTTCAAAGTTCTTTGCAGAATGAGCAAGCTCCCAAATTTGTTTCGTATTCATATCCCCTATGATTTCAGATGGACGCAATCCGGAATACTTAACCAATACGAGCCCCAAACGACTCTGCAGAATACCGGTAAAGAAATTGGAATTTTCCAGATTGGGTGTCAGTTTCTTTCTCCGGACTAACATTTCAGCCACTTCAGATTCACTCAGATCCCGAAGAAAATCAATGGTTACTTTCCCGCCATTTACTGATGCCTCTCTTGAAATATCAAAAGCTGCCGGCCCGGATATACCGTTTTCTGTAAACTGAAGCTCTCCTGTGCCTTCAGCTTGAAGATATTCTCCGGAATATAGGCTAACCTTTGCTTCAGCACGAATCCCTTTCAACGAGCGTGGATAGTCTGTATCTGTTCTAATCGGCACTAACGCCGGGTAAAGCTTGGAACAATGATGCCCCAAAGATTTTAGGAGATCATACCCGTCTCCCACGCCTCCGATTTTCCCTCCGGCTTTTCCACCGCAGGCGATAATCAGATAATCAGCAGTATATTCCGATTCCGCGGAATGGATCTCAAATTTTCCTTTATTGCAGCTGACACTCAGGATTGGTTCTGACAAATGTATTTCCACTCCGGCACTCTGAAGTGCAAATCTGAGTACATCAAGAACCGAACCTGCCGAATCCGAAAGAGGATAAACTCGACCACCATACTGCTCCACGCACAAAAGGCCAAGCTCCGAGAATATTTCCAAGATCTTCCTCGGCGGGAGTTTTTCCAGCACCGGCCTTACGAAAGCAGGTTCCGCCCCATGGTAATTGGATACAGATGCTCCTGTATTTGTGAAGTTGCACCGTCCGTTTCCTGTAGCCATCAGTTTTCTTCCTATTCTGGCCTGCCGCTCAAAAAGTATTACTTTCTGAGATTCGGTTTCCGCTGCCGTCAGAGCCGCAAGCATCCCTGATGCTCCTCCTCCAATTACTGCAACTGTACTCTTCATTTTCTCTGATTTCCTCGTTTCTTTGCTAACTCATTTTTATTATAACAAGCGACCGAAAAAACTTCAATCTCAAAGCCCGGTGAATTGACCTTCATCAGAAAATCATGTATAATATTATGGTTAAATCGTTATGTTTGAGGTATTTTTAAATACTATGAAAAATAAAATAGTCGTCGTTCTAATGATAATCTTTGCGATATTGCTCAGTTCCTGTGAAAATAGCAATGCTTCCGCTGAGCCTTCACCAGAGCCTTCCGTAGTGCCCGTTTCCCCGACTCCTACTCCCATTTTTTATGAGTCTGGAGTTGGAAAAGTTCTGTTATCGGAAATTATGAGTAAGAATAAAGCAACCATTTCCGATGCCGACGGAGATTTTCCAGACTGGATAGAGCTGGAGAATATCACAGAAAATGATATCAATCTCTTCGGGTGGAGTTTAACAGACGGGAAAAACGAGTGGACATTTCCTGATTTTACTCTTTATCAAAAATCACGCGCGATTATATTCGCCTCAAAAAAGGACAGAACCGATTCCGAACTTCATGCTTCTTTTTCTCTCTCCGAAGGTGATACCGTTAACCTTTTTGACAGGAATAATGATCTTGTCGATTCCTGTACTATTTCCAAGGATACCAGCGATGTTTCTCTCATCCGCGACAACAATAACAACTGGGTTTCCTGCGAGTTTCCATCTCCGGGATATGAAAATACTCGCTATGGTTATGACTTATTCTGTTCCCAGCGAATTGCAGCCGGACCTCTAGTCATTAATGAAGTATGTGTAGACAATTTTTCTGATTATAAGTCCGACACCATTGGATATGCGGACTGGGTAGAACTGAAAAACATTTCCGATGAGAGCATTGAGCTCTCAGGCTATTATATATCCGATGATATCGGATTTTTGAAAAGTTATCAACTCAGTGGTTCCCTTGGTGCCGGGGAGGTACTCTCTGTTCTCTGCGACAAGGATGCTTCCTCCTATAAAGGCAATATGCATATTGCTCCCTTCTCCCTAAATTCTGAAAATGACAGAATATATCTTTCCGATTCTTCCGGTCAGATCATTGATTATACGTCTCTTAAACTCATTCCGTTAAACAAAACATATGGCAGAATAGAAGGGCAAAATGGTTTCTTTTATCTGACAGAACCGACCCCGGGTACCCCGAATTCATCAGGTATTCGTTTTTTACCGGAAAAACCCGTACTGTCAGGACATGACGGAATATTCAACGGAGTATCTTCTGTAATCGTCGAACTAAACGCCACCGGTGATATTTATTATACCCTCGATGCTTCCAAGCCATCTGCAGATTCGCTGAAATATACCGGTCCGATTGAACTTTTGGAGACATCTGTCATCCGCGCAATAAATGTTGAATCTGGCGGGATTTCGTCTGAAGAGCTTGTTCTCAGTTACATCATCAACGAAAATCATGATCTTCCTGTGGCAAGTCTTGTCTGTGGAAGCAGTGATTTTGACAGAATCTATCAATATGGCCAGAAGGATATTGAAGTACCGGCCTCCATTTCTTTCTATGAGGACTCCGGTTCTTTTACATCCGGATGCGGTGTGAAGATGAACGGAGCCTCCAGCCTTGTACTCAACAAGAAAAATCTGTCTCTGCGTTTCCGTGGAAGCTATGGAGCTGAGCAGCTGAATTACGATCTTTTTGGAGGTGGAATTACATCCTTTACAAACCTTGTTCTTCGTGCAGGACAGGATCAGAACAACACAATTATCCGAAATGAGGCCTGTTATCAGATCGCCCGTGAATTTTCGGACAATGTTCTTACGCTTCGCTTTAAGTATTGTGTACTGTATATTGACGGGAAATATAACGGAATCTATGCCTTTATTGAAAAGCCGAATGAAGCGTATGCGGCATCCGCCATGGGTGTAAGCAAAGACAGCGTCGAAGTACTTGAAGCCTCAGTATACAGCAATGCAACCATGTATGCTGACGTAATGCAGTTTGCATATGAAAATGACATGCGCGTTGAGGAGAACTATCGTGAGCTGTGTAAACACCTCGACATTGACAGTCTGATTGACTGGTCTCTGATTCAGGGATTCCTCGGTAATTACGACCTTGCCAGCGGCAATCTCCGGTATGCCCATTCCACAGAAAACGACGGAAAATGGCGGCTCATGCTTTATGATCTGGACTGCGCATTTTCCGGAGTTGATTTCATTATGAACACCGTTATCGCCTTTGACAGTCAGGTCAGCAACCTGAACAGAATGCTTCTGAAAAGCCCGATATACAGGGAGAAATTCCTTTCCCGCGCTTCTGAAGCATTCAGCTCCGTACTGACGCAGGATAATATGATATCAATTATTGATGAGCTGTGTACAGTCGTATATCCTGAGGTTGAACGTGATAAGCAGTTTTCCGGTATGAGTACAGAGACCTGGCAGGCTCATGTTGAAAGTCTCAAAAGTCTTTTAACAGAAAACAACTGGGATGAACACGCCGTCAACAATCTGTGTCATCTGCTCGATGTATCCCCGGAGGAAAGAACCAAATATTTCGGAGATAAGTAAAAATCGGAGAATAAAATGCTGGAAATAAATCATGTATCCGAAAAGAAAGAAACGGCATTTACTTTTAAACGTTACGAAAAAAAATATCTTCTTTCAAAGGAGATATACGATCGTTTTATGCTCGCAGCCGGAGAATATATAGTTCCTGATGATTATCACATCAGTCTTGTAAACAGTATTTATTACGATACTGATGATTATTATCTCATCCGCAATTCTCTGGAAAGGCCGGTTTATAAGGAAAAGCTCCGCGTAAGAAGTTACGGGATTCCGGAGAAAGATGGCGTTTCCTTTGTTGAGCTTAAGAAGAAATATGAAGGAATCGTTTATAAGCGCAGAGTTCAGACAACTCCCGTTTCCGCCGAATTATGGCTCTCAGGAAAAGCTCCTGCTCCTTACAATACTCAAATCACACGTGAAATAGACTGGTTTTTGAGAATGAATTCTGTTTCCCCAAAGGTAATGGTCTCCTGTGACAGAGTATCCTGGAAGGGAAGGGATGACCCGGAACTCAGATTTACTTTTGATCATAAAATCCGGACAAGGGATACTGATCTTCATCTCTACAGCGGATCTTATGGGAATGACCTTCTTCCGGAAGGGAAGATCCTGATGGAAATAAAAATTCCGAATGCTGCACCTATTTGGCTGGCCCATCTGCTCAGCAATGAGAGTCTGTTTCCCAGCTCCTATTCAAAATACGGTACCTTTTATAAAAATAAACTCTGGAGTGAATTCAATGCTTAAAACTATTATTACTTCCCCTATGACCCTAAGCTGTTTTCTCATCTGTGTTCTGTCCGCTTTTGTTCTCGGTATTTTATCTGCTCTGGTGTTTTCCTCAGGAAACAGATATACCAGCTCCTGGAAAATTTCCATCGCGCTTCTTCCTGCCGTTGTTACCGTCGTTATTATCATGGTCAACGGAAATCTCGGAGCGGGTGTTGCGGTTGCCGGAACTTTCGCCCTTACACGATTCAGGAGCCAACCTGGAAGCGCTAAAGAACTCACCGGTCTGTTTTTTGCTGTTGCTCTCGGTCTGATCTGCGGCATGGGATATATCGGACTGGCGCTGCTGTTTTTCGTTCTGATGTCCTCGGTTGTTCTGCTTCTCACGCATCTGCATTTCGGAGAAGCCGATTCCTCTATACGTATGCTGAAAATAACCATTCCAGAAAACCTTGACTATGATGAGATTTTTAATGATCTTTTCGGAGCATATACAAAAATGCATCAGCTGATCCGTGTTAAAACAACTAATATGGGAACTATGTATGAGCTCACTTATGAGGTTATCCTGAAAAATCCGGACTCCTCGAAAAAATTCATTGATGAGCTCCGATGCCGCAATGGGAACCTGACAATCATCTTCGGCCGGGAAAAAGACACCGGAAGTATGTAATCAGCAAATCAATGTTTTATGCCTATATTCTTCGCTGCTGTGACGGTTCCCTTTACTGCGGCTATACAAATAATCTTCATCACCGGCTTCAGGCACACAACTCCGGGACCGGGAGCAAATACACAAGATCCCGTCTTCCTGTTGAGCTGATGTACTATGAAACATTCCCAACAAAAAATGAGGCTATGAGCAGAGAATGGCATCTGAAGCAGCTTTCTCATTCCCAAAAGCTTTCTCTCTTTGAATCAACCCGGAAAGAAACCAGTAACAACAATTAAAAAGCCTTTGCGAGCGCCGTTTATTCGTGAAGCTTCGCAAAGGCTTTTATTCTTTTATTTTCTATGCTTTTTTAATCCTGTCCCAATACGCTTTTGCTGCCTGTTCGGTTTTGTTATCGCCGAACTCATAATACACAGCGTCTTTGATAATATCCGGAAGATACTGCTGGCTCACCCAATGATCCGGGAAATTATGCGGATACTTATATCCCTGCTCTCTTTCGAACCCGGTTCCGTCTGCATGGACATTCTGAAGTTCTCTGGGGATACTTCCTACTTTCCCTGCCTGTACATCCGATATTGCGGCGTCTATCGCCATACACGCGGTATTACTTTTCGGACTCGTTGCCAGCAGGATACAGGCCTCCGCAAGTGGAAGCCGGGCCTCCGGCAGACCAAGCTGCATCGCTGAATCCACACAGGCTTTTACGATGGGAACTGCCTGAGGATATGCCAGACCAATATCTTCGCTGGCAGAGCAAAGAATTCTCCGGCAGATTCCAATCAGATCCCCCGTTTCTATAGCACGGGCAAGATAATGAAGTGCCGCATCCGGATCTGAACCGCGTAAAGATTTCATCATTGCTGACAGAATATCAAAATGTTCATCTCCATCTCTATCATACCGCATAGAGCTTTTCTGTGTAACGGCAACAGCGTCCTCCAGTGAAATCTTCTGTCCGTCAACCGCAGCAGAAAACAGCAGTTCCACCGAATTGATTGCTTTTCGGACATCTCCTCCACACGCAAGGGAGATTCTTTCCGTGACACCATCTTCATACCCGATCTTAACAGCACGGTTCAAATTTTCTATATTCATGGCGCGTTCCACTGCAAGCTTAACATCTTCCGGCAGAACAGGCTTAAACTCAAAAACGGTAGACCGGCTCAGGATAGCGCCAAACACACAGAAATAAGGGTTCTCCGTTGTTGACGCAATCATAGTTATCCTGCCGTCTTCTATAAACTCCAGAAGACTCTGCTGCTGTTTTTTATTGAAGTACTGTATTTCATCAAGGTAAAGCAATACCCCTCCAGGAGTAAGGAGGGTATCCAGATCATCTATAATCGCCCGGATATCAGAGATTCCGGCCGTCGTTGCGTTCAGCTTCCGCAGAGTTCTGTTCGTCTTCTCCGCAATAATTCTGGCAACGGTAGTTTTTCCGGTTCCTGAGGGACCGTAAAAAATCATATTCGGTATCTCACCCTTTTCAATTATCCGTCTGAGCATTCCGTTATTCCCCAGGATGTGCTTCTGACCTACTACATTGTCAAGCGAGTCCGGACGGATCCTGTCCGCAAGCGGCTGATACATTTTGTTTCACCACCCGAAAAATAAAATCAGCGGGGAAGAGAGTCTCCCCCGCTAAAAGAACCGATATTATCTTATGCTCTGCTGAGATACTCGCCTGTACGGGTATCGACCTTAATCTTCTCACCGGGCTCGATAAACAGAGGAACCTTAATCTCTGCGCCGGTCTCGAGCGTTGCAGGCTTGGTTGCGTTGGTAGCGGTATTGCCTGCGAATCCAGGATCAGTCTGAGTAACCTCAAGATCTACAAAGAAAGGAGGTTCAACATTAAAGACTTTTCCTTTATAGGAAAAAATCGTGCATTCCATGTTTTCCTTAACGAACTTGAAGTTATCTCCAAGAACAGCACCGTCAACCGGCTCAAGCTCATAAGTCTCAGGATTCATGAAATAGTAAAGGTCACCGTCAGAATAGCTGTATTCCATCGGCTGACGATCAATCGTAGCTGTCTCAAACTTTGCAGTGGGGTTATAGGAAGTCTCAGTTACAGCACCGGTAATAACATTCTTGGACTTGGTACGGACAAATGCAGCACCTTTTCCAGGCTTAACATGCTGGAACTCAACAACCTGCTTAACCTGACCATCTTCCTCGTAAGTGACTCCATTGCGGAAATCGCCTGCAGTGATTGTACCCATTAAATATATCCTCCGGATGAAATAATTTCAGTAATAATACTAACTGATTTATTTTATATTATATTAACATAATTTGCAAGATTTTTCTTCATTCTTCTTCAAAAGAAATAGCATCATCTGTCATAGAAGAGATTTTCGCCAGCGATTCTACTCTCATTCCCTGAGACCGAAGCATATTTCCACCGCCCTGAAATGCTTTTTCAACTGCAATTCCTGCTCCTACGACAGTCGCTCCTGCCTGATCACACAAATCCTTCAAACCGACAAGTGCTGCTCCGGTCGCAAGAAAATCATCAATTATCAGTATTCTGTCATTTGAACCAAGATATTCTTTCGATACCATAACAGTATTTGTATTTCCATGGGTAAAGGAAGCGATCTCCGTTGACCAGACATCATCGGAAATATTCCGGCTTTTACTTTTCTTGGCAAAAAGGATCGGGCATCCGAAAACAACTCCTGCGACAGCTGCAATTGCGATTCCGGAAGCTTCAATTGTCAAAATCTTATTGATCTCTTCATCGGTATATAACCGTTTGAACTCCAAAGCCATTTCATAAAGAAGCTTTGTATCTATCTGATGATTCAGAAAATTATCAATCTTCAGTATTCCACCCGGACGGATCGTACCCTCTCTGCGAATAGTATCCTCTAATAGCTTCATGTTCTTTCCTCGTTTATTTTCCAATAATACCGAAAAAAGCCCGTCTCTTAACAGGACAGGCTTAAATCGGGTAATGTTAAATTACACAGCGCGTGTAACCTTTCCGCTGCGCAGGCAGCGAGTACAGACGTAAACATGCTGAGGAGCACCGTCAACGATTGCCTTAACGCGCTTCACATTGGGCTTCCACATGCGATTGGAGCGTCTGTGGGAGTGAGATACCTTTATACCAAAGGTAATGCCCTTATCACAGAACTGACACTTTGCCATTAAGAAGCACCTCCTTGAAAGCAAATTGCTGAAAATACAGCCCTAATATAATAACAGAACTATTTTCAAAATGCAAGTATAATATTACAAAACGGAAATATTTTTTATTTTATCACAACGTTATTTTTTCCCAGCAGCTCTTCCAGCTCCGCAATCAGAGCAGGATGAATAACACACGGTCTGCCGAAGCGCTTTTTCTCCTTTTCACAATATACGATCATACGGTTTCTTCCGGGAAACATCGTCAGCAAAAGACTGATATGCTCAAGAAGAGGATCTGTTTCCGTCGGCAACTTTATCCAAAGCGTCTCTCCGGAGGTTTCAGGTTTTTTATCTGGCTCAGCGTAAGTAACTTTTCCAGGTCGGAGATTCGTGATATCAGATATTGGTCTGATACTATCCGTAATAAGCTGCGGTTCCTTTTCATCCCTGATGGATATTTTCCCGGAGACTATAACTGCTGTATTTTCCACGATGTAATTACTGCAGCTGTCCAGTGCACGCTGAAAAAGCATGAGCTCAATTCCTCCGGTATCATCCTCAAGCCGGATATAACACATGAGAGAATTACTCTTTGTTGTTTTTGTCTTTGCAGATTCTATTACACCCGCTACAGTAACACTTTGTCCGTCGTAAAACTGTTCTCCATTCCCACTTTCCTCAGAAAAAGAATCCATAATCGCACCGATTGGAATAATACCGGCATTTCTTATCTGTGATCGATATTCATCTATCGGGTGTCCGCTCAGATACAGACCTGTAACTTCTTTTTCCTTCGCCATAAGCTCACGCTTCGGGAATTCCGGAATATCGGGGATTATAATACCGATATTTTTATCGTTGTCCTTTTCAAAATCACCGAAAAGATCCATCTGACCAACAATATTATTTTTCTGCGCCCTCGCTATACTTTCCAGAATCCCTCCTGCAGACTCCGAGAGAGCTTTCCTCTTATAACCCATACTGTCAAAAGCACCTGCAAGAATAAGGTTTTCAATTGCCCTCCGATTCAGCTCCTTCCCTGCCATTCTTCGGCAGAAATCTTCAAAATCTTTAAATTTCCCGCCAGCTTCCCGCTCAGCGCTCAACTCTCCGACAGCGGATCTTCCAATCCCTTTAATCGCAGCAAGGCCAAAGCGTATATTATTACCCGACACAGAAAAGTCTGTCCCCGATTCATTCACATCAGGCGGGAGAAGCCTGATCCCCATCTCACGGCATTCAGAAGTATAAATTGACACCTTTTGCGTATTCTCAAGGACAGATGTAAGCAAAGCAGCCATATACTCACAAGGATAATGGCATTTCATGTAGGCGGTCCAATAGCATATTACCGCATAGCTTACTGCATGAGCTTTATTAAACGCATAGCTTGCAAAATCAAGTATCTCATCATAAATACTGTTCGCAACAGCCTCAGGAACTCCGTTTGCTACGGCCCCGACGATATTCCTCTCCGGGTCTCCGTTAACAAAAGCAACTCTTTCTGCATCGATTACTTTATGCTTTTTTTTACTCATTGCTCTTCGGATCATATCTGCCTGTCCGAGAGAGTAGCCGGCAAGCTGTCGGAATATCTGGATAACCTGTTCCTGATAAACGATACACCCGTAGGTTACATCCAGAATCGGCTTCAGCAGATTCGTTTTATATGTGATTTTTTCAGGGTTCTGCGAACATTCAATAAATCTGGGAATAGAGTCCATTGGACCGGGACGATACAGTGCAATAATAGCCGTGATATCCTCTATGCTTTTTGCTCTGATTCCAGTGCAAACAGCTGTCATTCCCGCACTTTCCAGCTGAAACACGCCAACTGTTCTTCCCGCAGCAAGCATTTCAAATGTTTCTTTATCATTTTCAGGAATACCATTTACAGTGAACTCAGGATTATTCCTGCGAACTAACTTAGCTGCGTCTTCCAGAACGGTTAGGTTCCTTAATCCGAGGAAATCCATCTTTAAAAGGCCCAGTTCCTCAAGCGTTGTCATCTGATACTGGCAGACAACGGATTCATCATTTGTTGCCAGCGGAACATATTCATATACCGGCTTCTCTGTTATCACAACTCCGGCAGCATGAGTTGAAGAATGGCGTGGCATTCCTTCCAGCGCCATGGAAACATCAATAAGTCTCCTGAGCTCCGGCTCTGTATCATATATGTCCTTCAGCGGCTTTGAAAGTCTCATTGCCTCTGAAATTGTCATATTCAGAGCAGTCGGTATCTGCTTTGCAACCCGGTCTGCATCGGCATATGATATTGACAAAGCTCTTCCCACATCGCGAATCGCCATTCTGGCGGCCATCGTTCCGAAGGTAACGATCTGAGCCACGTGATCACTGCCATAAAGTCTGTTCACATATTCAATTACCTCTCCCCGGCGGTTTACACAGAAATCAACATCTATGTCCGGCATGGATACCCGTTCCGGGTTCAGAAATCTTTCAAAAAACAGGTTGTATTTTATCGGGTCGATATCTGTAATTTTCAGGCAGTATGAAACGACGCTTCCTGCCGCACTGCCGCGCCCCGGTCCGACCGGTATCCCATTGTTTTTTGCATAACGAATAAAATCAGAAACGATAAGAAAATAGTCAACAAAGCCCATCTTTCTTATCATTTCCAGTTCATATTCCAGCTGCTTATGAACTTCAGGATTTTCGGAATATCTTTCCTTAAATCCGTTTTCACAGAGTTTTCTGAGATATTCATAGCTATCTGATTCACCATCCGGAAGCTTGAATTTTGGGAGATGATAGTGACCGAATTCGAAATCAAAATTACACAAATTCGCTATTTTCTCTGTATTCTCCATTGCTTCCGGAAGCTCCGGAAACAGCTCTCCCATTTCTGTTTCGCTTTTCAGATAAAGTTCCTGTGATTCAAATTTCAGTCTGTTGGGATCGTCAACAGTTTTTCCCATCTGAATACACATCAGAACATCCTGATAATAAGCATCACTTTTTTCAATGTAATGAGCGTCATTTGTCAGGACAAGCGGAATGCCCGTTTCCCTGCTGATCCTTATAAGTCCCGCAGATGCGATCTCCTCTTCCCGCAAACCATGATTCTGTATTTCAAGATAAAAGCCGTCCTCACCGAAAATATCCCGAAGTTCCAGTGCTTTCTGTTTTGCCTGATCATACTCACCATTGACTATCATTTTTGGAATTGCACCGGCAACACAGCCGGACAGACAGATCAGCCCTGCACTATGCTGACGCAACAAATCCCAGTCTATCCTCGGTCTTATATAAAAGCCCTCTGTAAAAGCAATGCTGTCAAGACGGCAAAGATTATGATACCCTTCCTCATTTCTGCAGAGAAGGATCAGATGAGAATAACCATTGTCTTTTCCATGCTCCTTATCTGAAAGCCCTCTCGGAGCTACATATACCTCGCAGCCAATAATGGGCTTTATTCCAACAGCTTTACATGCTTTATAGAAAGCAACTGCTCCGTACATAACGCCGTGATCCGTTACTGCAAGGGCCGGCATTCCAAGCTCTTTTGCTCTTTCCGCAACCTTGTCAACCCGGCATGCGCCATCCAAAAGAGAAAATTCCGTATGAACATGAAGATGAACAAAGCTCATTTCTCTTCCTCCTCCGGCGCCATAGCCACAATTTTTTTTAATCTGTAAGACAAACAGCTTTTTGATACTGAAGGAATCGAAAGTCTTGCCAGATCCGCCAGACTCGATTCAGGATTCGTAATCCTCAGAAGAGCTGCCTCTTTCAATGCCTCCGGAAATGCATCTATTCCATATTTTGCAGAAAACCGGCGGATCGCGTCGATCTGTTCCTGAGCAGCTGAAATGGTTTTATCAACATTTGCGCTGTCACAGTTTATCTGTCTGGTCACTTTGTTCCGCATTTCCTTATCGACCTTTGCCGTAAGAACATTCATCGCTGTCACGGGAGCCCCTATTGCGGTAAGAAAATCGGCAATAATATCACTCTGCTTAAAATACAGCAGAGTATTTCCTGTACGCGAAGATTCGCCTGGATGAAAGCCCAGCTCATGCATGATGGAACAAGTCTCCCGGGCAACACTCATATGATTCGTTGAGAGTTCCAAATGATATCCTTTTTCCGGATCCGTCACGCTGCCTCCTGAAAGAAAAGCACCCCGAATAAATGCTGTTTTACAGCATTCTTCTTCCAAAAGCGCAAAATTAACGTGAAGAGCAAAATTAGAGCGCATATCCGTTCCAAATGTATTGCAGATCATGCTGATCTTTTCTGGATCCTGAATAATAAAACTACGTCTTCCTTCTTTCCCTGTTCCGGGCTGAATGTCAAATTCAATATTAAAAGCTTTTTTAAAAAGTTTTGGAAGTCTCGCCGAAAAAGTATCATTTGCAGTAGAAATTTTAATTCTTTCGGGAGAAAACATATTACCGTACATCAGCACGCCGCAGCTTTCCGCAATGGCACAGCAACAACGCTCAATTTTTAACCGGCATATTTCTGCCTTTGTATCCCCTGCAAATGACATGGTAGATTACTCCTCTGTGCCCTCCGGAACGTAATTCTCCGGAAGCAAAATGATCTCCGGTTCAAGACGGACAAGTTTTTTTTCGTACACTGTATTCCTGACATATGAAATAAGATCTTTCAGATCAGAAGATGTTGCTCTGCCGTTATTCACAATAAATCCGGCATGTTTTCCGGAAACACAGGCCCCACCGATCGAATAGCCTTTCAGTCCGGATTCTTCTATCAGCGCAGCTGCATAATATCCTTCCGGACGTCGGAATGCACTTCCCGCGGACGGAAGATCCAGCGGCTGTTTTTCCCTTCTTCTTCCGTTCAGTTCCCTCATTTTCGCCGAAATATCTTCCCGACTGCCTTTCTGCAGACGAAAAGCCGCTCCGAGAACTGCATACCCGGAAACGGACTGAAAAATGCTCTTTCTGTATCCAAAGCAGCACTGTTCATTGCTCATTTCACAGAATTTCTGATCAGGAAGACAGAAAAGTTTTACCGAATCGATAACGTCCTTAAGCTCTCCACCGTACGCTCCGGCATTCATTATCACTCCGCCGCCAACAGTTCCCGGAATTCCGGAAGCAAACTCCAGACCTTTCAGCGAATTTTCATAAGCAAAGCCCGCAAGCTTTGACAAAGATACTCCCGCATCGGCATATAAAAGTCCCTCCGAAAGGAGACAGATATTCTGAAGCTTATCCGTTGATATAACAGTAAGCTTCTTTTCTCCCTCATCGGGAAAAACAACATTCGTTCCATTTCCCAGAAAATATGGAATCAGGCTGTTTTTAGAAAGGATACTGATAACATCCGTCATTTCCGTAATGTTTTTCGGCGTAATAAACGCTCTGACGGGACCTCCTGTTTTAAAAGAACAGTGATACTTCATTTCTTCGTATTCACTGATTTCAATTCCGGGTATCTCTTTTCTCAGTTCCGATAAAGCATTTTCTGTTCTCTCTTCTATTGTAAAACCGTAACCCATAATCAGAATTCGCCTCTGTCAACAGCCGCATCAATTGCTTCAACAAGCGTCTCCGCCGCATTAAATCCCATTTTTTTCTGTCGGTTATTCATAGCCGCCACTTCTGTGATAATGGCAATATTTCTTCCGGGAGCAACAGGTACTGTTAATTTAGGTAAAGTAACTCCAAGGATCGTCTCGGTTTCATTGACCAGACCAAGGCGTTCATAGGTCTTTCCGTCATCCCAGCGTTCCAGATGGACGATCATATCTATCGCTGTTTCCGGTTTAACAGCACCAACACCATACATATCCTTAACATTGATTACGCCGATTCCCCTCATCTCCATGTAATACTGAATAGCCGGGGGAGCTGATCCTATCAGCGTTTCTCTGTCAATACATTTTATATCTACCGCATCATCGGCAATGATTCGATGGCCGCGTTTTACCAGTTCGAGCGCAGCTTCGCTTTTTCCTATTCCACTGTCTCCGGTAATCAGCAGTCCTTCACCGTATACTTCGACAAGAACTCCGCTTGTTCTTATTCTTTTTGCAAGAGCCCTCGTCAGCATAATAATCAGAGAAGCTGCAAAAGTGGACGTATCTTCATCACTGTAAAACAGATTCCTGTCAAACTTTTCAGCCATTTGAACGCATTCAGGAAAAATACTGCATTTATGGCATATTACAAGTGCGGCAATATCATACTGCATAAATTTCTCAAATACATTCAACCGCTCTTCCGAGGTAAGTGTTTCGAGATATGTTGTTTCCACCATTCCGATCAGCTGAATACGTTTCGGATCAAAATAATTGTAAAAACCTGTCAGCTGCATAGCAGGACGATTAACATCCGAGGTTGTTACAACTGCTTCCTCATAGTTCTTTGAGAGATGAATCGGTTTGAGTTTCAGCTGGTCTGCAACAGTTTTAAGATTAACGGTATATTTATTATTCATATAATCCTCCCGAAACAAAAATCAGAAAAGATAGGTATAATTTACGATAGCATAACAGAAATTATGTGCACACCCTCTCAGTCCCTCTGTCACCCCGCTCGGATCAGCCTTATAAGCACGCCTTACATTCCGTTCGCTTGCCAGAAGTCCCGTCTCAAGCATAAGATCCGTTCCTCTCCTGCATGCAAGCGCAGAGTCCATGAAAGAAGATCTGACAACATCAGAAGTGACAAAACCTTCAAAGCCCCATTCCTCCCGAAGAATTCCCTTAAGCAATTCCTCGCAGGCTCCGCACCATTTATAGCCGAGATGGGTAACTGAAGACATTATCCCATGTGCACCACCCTGTTTAATCGCAATTTCAAAAGGTTTCAGATATATTTCTCTCAATGCCTGCTCATTGATCCAGGTATAGACTCCTTCCTCTTCACCGGAAACATTGCTGTCTGTAATAAATCCTTTCAGTACAGCTACAACGCCCTTGCTCTGAGCACCAAGAACAGTATTTGCTGCCATCCTTCCGGACAAAAGAGGATCCTCTGACCAGGATTCCGCATTTTCCCCTCCATAAGGAGTTCTGTGAATACTAAGTCCCGGAGCATACCACACCTGTATTCCGTATGCTGAAGCTTCCGCTCCGCATGACGCTCCGAATTTCTCTGCGAGCTCATCATTCCAGGTAGAAGCAAGAACAATCTCAGAAGGATAAGCCTGTGACTTCAAATCTGTAATACGAGAAGTAAATCCGGATGTTCCTCCAAGCAATTTTACGGTCGGTATTCCAAGCCTATTGATTGGTTCCGTGACCCATCCCCCACGCGAGAAAAGACGGAAAAGCTCATTCATTGAGAACTGATCCAGAAACTGCGACCATTTTTCATCATCATAGTCCAGTCCTTTCAGATCAGACAGCTTTATTCCGTTGTTGGCATCTGTTTCCGGAAGAGGAGCATGGGAAGTCTCCGGCGTATTATATTTTCTGATATTTGCCCTTAACTCCGAAGAGCCCGGCTCATTAGCCAGACCTTTCGGATAGGAACCGATCCAGTCATTTCTGGAAAGATACGTCAAAGTGCCGTCTGCAAAGGAAAATCTGTTTTTAATCTCTGCCGAGGTAGCCTCGTCAGTACCGTAAACCACAGTATCTTCGGAAAGATACTCTGCCGTGTCTACGAAATCATGAACATTTCTGCCAAGGCTGAGATTATATATTCCCTCTTCAAGAACATATGCTTCCAGATCAGTATTATACGAAGCCATGTCTCTGGGGTTAACTTTCAGAGTAACAATCTGATCTTCACCCGGTTCAAGCAGATCCGTTTTGCTATAATCCGCCAGCACCGCCTCACTCTTTTCCGTTCCGCTTTCCGTATACGGTGCAGAGTAATAGAGCTGAACCACATCCTTTCCGGCGCTCTCACCAGCATTTTTCACACGGACTCTCCAGAGAACAGAATCATCAGAAGTCCGGAATGAAACCGTTTCCCAGGAAAAGTCCGAATAACTTTTTCCATATCCGAAAGGATATCTTACCGCTTTTTCGTATCCGGCCTCATCGTCAGCATATCTAGTCTCATAATATCTATAGCCGACATATATTCCTTCTTCGAACTGAACATAGTTCTTATCTGTTTCCGAATATTTATATCTGTTCGGATCTTTTGTATAATTTACAACTGCCGGGATGCTAGCAGCTTCATAAACCCAGGTATCCGGAAGTCTTCCGGAAGGATTGACTTCTCCGGAAAGGATCTTGCCAAGAGACGCACAGCCGTACGGACCGGGTACTCCGATCCATAACACAGCATCAATATGTTCACACTTATCTACAGCACTCAGCTCTATCATTCCTGAAGTATTGATCACTACGATGATGTGTTCAAAATTTTCGTCCAGTTTTCTGAGAAGGGCAGTTCTGCCGGCAGACAGTGTCAAAGATCCTGCCTCCAGATCCTTCCCGCTTTCCGCATCGCTCCCGATAACAACCAAAGCCTGATCCGAGTATTTTCTCGCAGACTCCATGATTTCATCGGTAAGATATTCCGTTCCCGAACCCTTTTTCTGTTCTGACCGTTTAATCAGCTTTTCTGCCGTTTTAATTACTTTCGGAGATGATTTTTCAGAATTCTCCCTGAGATACACAGAATGGAGATCAACATTATACGCAATTCCCGCTCTTTCAAGTCCCTCAAACAGAGAAATCTCACATTTAACATCTTTTCCGACATTGATACGGTACGAGTCGATTCCGAAAACATTCACTTTTTTATTCTGAAGCGGAAGAAAGTTTTCTCTGTTTTCCAGAAGAACGATTCCCTCGTCAGATATCGTCTCCGAAATCTCTGCTCCGCTGAGACGCGCAAACTCTGCTGTTTCACTCTCTGTTGAATATTTCGCAGAGACTACCTTCCCAAGATTTTCCCAAACCGGAACTGCGCCCCAGATCAAACCACAGACAGCAGCACAAAGAAGAGCCCATGCAACAGCTCTGCGGCCTCTGGTAAGTCTTTTTCTGAAAGCTTTAAATGCCTTTTTCTGAAGTATCTTTTCACTTTCATCGAGATCTTTGATACTTTTATGCCAGGCGCGTTTTTCAACTTTGTATCTTTTCTTCAGAATCGCTTTATCTTCCGGCGTTTCACAACCCCTTATATCATTGATAAAGCTCTGAGCTTTACGTCTGGCTTCCTTTTTCCAGCTTCTCAGTCTGCGTCTGTCACTTTTTCGCTGTTTCTTCAGAATTGTCTTTGCTTCTTTTGCCGCTTTCTCTAACTGAGTAACGGTCGGACCTTCCGGCTGATACGGAACATAGACTGTAACAGCAGAGTCATACATTCCCGGAACGATATGAGGCCTTACTTCCGCAGGCTCCGGATGAACACTAATTGCCGGGACGGGCTCCGGTCCCGATACTTCCGCCGGAGCAGAAGGAACAGCATTTGTAATTATTTCGGTTCCTTCCGTCTTGGTCTCTGTATGATTTTCATCGTTTTCAACGACTTCTTCAGGAATCATGTTTTCCTCGTCCATCATTTACCGCCCTTCATAATACTGACACAGATGCTTCAGACAGCAGCTGTCACAATCCGGCTTCCTTGCATCGCAGACAGCCCTGCCATGGAGAACAATGCAGTGACAAAATCTGGATGAATCCGCCGGTGGAAGAACTTTTCTCAGTTCTTTTTCAATTTTTACCGGTTCCTTCAAATTATCAACCATGCCAAGTCTGTTGGAAATGCGAATACAGTGTGTATCAACAACAACACTTCCCGGGACATGAAATACATCTCCCAAAATCAGATTCGCCGTTTTTCTTCCTACTCCCGGAAGAGCCGTAAGCTCTTCCATCGTGCCGGGCACCCGTCCATCGTACTTTTCAATCAGGATCTTTGAACATTCAACGATGTCCTTTGCTTTTGCCCTGAAAAATCCGCATGAATGCACCAGCTCTTCCACCTCTGACAGCTCAGCCTGTGCAAAAGCTTCAAGCGTTGGGAATCTCTCATATAATGCCGGTGTAACTTTATTTACCCGCTCATCCGTGCATTGAGCCGCAAGCCTTACGGCAAACAGCAGCTCATGAGGTTTCTCATATTGAAGCGTGCAGTCAGCCTGCGGATATTCCTTTAGAAGAAGACGTACTATTCCGTTAATCTGTTCCTGTGTTCTCATCTCGAAATCGTAACTGTTCCTCCGCACTGAATATGATCAATATCTACCTTATTGCCATTTCCATCTCCATACTGTCCGCCAAAGCTCCATCTTGCAGTAAGGGGAAGGCTCTTTGTTTCTCCTCTCGCTGCCGGAACAGAAAAAGTCGCTGTTCCGACTGGAGTAGATCTGAGCCCGCTTTCAAAATAATGAATATCTTCGCCGTCGATCGTCTGACTTGATTCACCCAAAGTGAATACAACCGCTTTATATGCGGAATAATCAAGCTGGTAATGATCCACATATAATGTCATCGTCACATTAACATTGCTTTCATCAGCCACTGCGGCTGACCAGTCACAATGAACATTTAAAAGCGTTCCCGACTCAGACCGGAAGCTTCCGCTTCCGGCAGCCATTCCAACAGGCTGCGGTGTCGGCGTAGGAACAGGGGTAGGCTCTGGGGTTGGAACAGGAGTAGGGGTCGGCGTAGGCATCGGAGCCGGAGCGGGAGTAACCTCCTGCTGATGTACCGGTTGTACATACTGCTGAGAAGGCATCTGCTGTACCGCCGGAGAAACATCCGTAAAATTTTGCTGAAGAGCTTGTCCCTGCTGAAGCACTCCGCTCTGTGAAGAAGCCCCTGCTGAATATGGGTTGTAATAGTCTTCCTTTTCGTTTCCGCCTATGATGTATATAATCACAGCTACCAGAAGCAGAAAAAGCACTATAAAAAGTGTCATTTTAAATTTCATTCCGGTATTCATGGCCGTTTCCTTTCAAAAATAGAAATAATAAACCAATAATATTATATCAAAAAAATAAATCCCTGCAAGCCATACTTGCAGGGATTTCATATATTGTTTTCAATTATCAGAGCTGCTTCTGAGCGTTGATCTTAACACCGGGGCCCATCGTAGATGCGGTAACGCAGGAACGGATGTACTGACCCTTTGCGCTTGCCGGCTTTGCCTTAATAATGGCACCGATCAGAGCGGCATAGTTCTCAAAGAGCTTATCCGCACCAAAGCTGACCTTACCGATAGGGCAGTGGATAATATTCGTCTTATCAAGACGATACTCAACTTTACCGGCTTTTGCTTCCTGAACTGCCTGAGCAAGGTTGGGAGTTACTGTTCCGGCCTTAGGAGAAGGCATCAAGCCCTTAGGTCCAAGGACCTTACCGAGACGACCTACAACACCCATCATATCGGGAGAAGCAATAACGGTATCGAATTCAAACCAGTTTTCTTTCTGGATCTTCTCAACGAGATCAAGACCGCCGGCATAATCAGCACCTGCCGCAAGAATTTCATCAACTCTTTCAGGCTTGCAGAAAACAAGAACACGAACAGTCTTGCCTGTGCCGTTCGGAAGAACGATAGCGCCACGAACCTGCTGATCCGCATGACGGCCATCGACACCGAGTCTTACATGAAGCTCAACAGTTTCATCAAACTTCACTTTGCTTGCTTCGCAAACAAGTTTGAATGCTTCCTGGGGATCATAAGTGACAGACTTGTCAATTAACTTGGAAGCTTCTTTATAATTCTTACTTCTGAACATCTTCAGCTACCTCCTCAGTCTCCGACAACAACGCCCATGGAGCGGCAGGTACCGGCTATCATAGACATTGCTGCGTCTATATCAGTGCAGTTGAGATCGGGCATCTTCTGCTCAGCGATCTTACGAACATCTTCCTTGCTGATCGTTGCAACCTTATCCTTCTGGGGGACACCGGAAGCCTTGTCAATTCCGCATGCCTTCTTGATAAGCAGTGCTGCAGGAGGAGTCTTCGTGATAAAGGAAAAGCTGTGGTCTGCATATACAGTGATAACAACGGGGATCATGAGACCCATATCACCCTTTGTTCTTTCGTTAAAGTCCTTCGTGAACTGTCCGATATTAACACCGTACTGACCAAGTGCCGGACCTACAGGGGGAGCCGGAGTCGCCTTGCCGGCGGGAACCTGAAATTTTACGTATCCTATAACTTTCTGTGCCAAAGCTAAGCACCTCTTTCTTATTTAAGATAAAAATCACTCATCTGTGAGCGCTTCGACCTGATCAAGCTCCAGATCTACCGGAGTTTCTCTGCCGAACATTGAAACAACAACACTGACAGCATTTCCCGGAACATCGATGTCTTCAACTTTTCCGAGGAAGCCGGCAAGAGGACCGTCTGTAACTTTAACGGTATCTCCGACTGCGTAATCAAGGTTGACTGTTTTTACTTCGACACCCAGATCATAAATTTCCTGCTCAGTCAGGGGGACAGCTTTTCCGTCCGAACCGACAAAGCCGGTTGCACCGCGAACATTATGGACCAGATGCCAGCTATCATCCGTCAGTATCATCTTGATAAGAACATAGCCGGGAAATATCTTACGCTCTACGGTTTTCTCGCCAGCATCAGTATATTCCGTAACTGTTTCCATAGGAATGCGAACCTCTTCGATAAGGTCCGTCATTTTGCGGTTCTCAGCAGCTTTCATAACAGAAGCGGCTACTGCATTTTCATACCCGGAATAGGTATGAACTACATACCATTTTGCCTGTTCAGCCATTGTTATCAGCCGGCAAGCGTAAGCAGCGCCTTAACCAGAAGCTGGGCGATTTGGTCAAATCCCCAGACAACAATTGCTGAAATAACCATCATGCCGAGTGAAACAAGAGTATTATTCATAAGCTGTTTCCCTGTGGGCCATACGACCTTCTTCAGCTCACTCTTCATTTCACGGAACCATTTCCCGATTCTTGTAAAGAAACCAGGCTTGGTATCGTCCTTCTTAACGGCGGTGACGGCTTTTGCGGGAGCAGTGTTCTTTTTCTCTTCAGCCATTTTCACACAATCCTTTCAGAAGTTTACTTTGTCTCGACATGCTTGGTATGCTTTCTGCAGAAAGGACAATACTTGCTGAGTTCAAGCTTTTCGCTGGTGTTTTTCTTGTTCTTCATCGTATTGTAGTTTCTCTGCTTGCATTCCTCGCATCTGAGAGTGACTTTTACTCGTGCGTCTGCAGCCATTTACGGCACCTCCTATAAATTTTTGCTGTTTGGATTTCAGCCTCCTTATAAAGCCGAAAAAAACTCGCCATGCATTAAAAATAAAATGCAGGCGAACACGCAATATCAACGCAGAAATTTCCGCGTTAATAAAACATATTGCGGCTTCGCCAGAGGCATGCCTCCCTGAAACGGACGACTCTTCATTCCGCACAGGTAGAGTTATATTACTACAGTATTAACCTTTCGTCAACTCTTTTTTCCTTCTTTTTATGTGTTTTCTTCTCTTTATTTTAATTTTTTATTAATTCCAAAACCCTACAGAATTCAGACAGTCAGTTTTCTCTCTTTATCTGAAATCAGTAAAAAATAATATTGACTAATTGATACAAAAACACCCTGGTACTGTCATTGGAAAAACACAGCAGATACCAGGGCATTTCTCAATTTATCTTTCCTCGCGGAAGTACGGAAGACCGAGCGCGGCAGGGGGCTGGTCCTCCTTCTTATTACGAAGAGAAGTAATGATCAGAACGATAACCGTTACAAGATAAGGAAGGATCTTATAAATCTGATTCGGAATAAACGGAATGGAGAGACGGAGGTAAAGGATCATCAGAGCGCCGAACATAGCACTTCCCCAGATTGCGTTCAGCGGACGCCACAGGCAGAAAATAACAAGCGCAACTGCCAGCCAGCCTTCGCCGCTTAGTCCTTCATGGTTCCATACGCATCCTGCAATCGTCATAATATAAATCATTCCGCCGACTGCTGAAATACCGCCGCCGATGACCGTAGCCAGATAACGGTAGCGGGTAACACTAATACCGGCTGCGTCAGCTGTTGCCGGACTTTCTCCAACAGAGCGGAGATTCAGTCCCACACGAGTCTTATTAAACAGGTAGGACATTATAACTGCAATAATAACTCCAAGATAAACAAAGATATTATATCCGAAAATCAGCTTTCCGATAACCGGAATATTCAGAAGTACTGCCGGAAACGGGGAATTCTGGAAAATTGCCTTCATTTGAGCACCAACTGCAATGTAACCGCCTTCGCGTACACGCATAAACTCACCGGCAAACTGTCCGACACCAGTTCCGAAGATGGAAAGAGCCAAGCCGGTCACATTCTGATTCGCGCGAAGCGAAATGGTAAGGAAGCTGAAGATCAGAGCTCCGATCGCGCCGGCAAGAAAAGCAAAGAAAACTGCAATTAAAAGGCCGGCGATGGCGTTTGCAGATTCTCCGGCAATCTTTTCATAATAGTAGGCCGCACCAAGTCCGAAGGCACCGCCCATATACATCATGCCTTCCACGCCGAGGTTCATGTTTCCGGACTTTTCAGTAAGGATCTCACCAAGTGTTCCAAACATGAGAGGTGCACCGGTAAGGACAGCATTAAAAAGAAGAGGGATCCAGAAATTCATGCTGCTGCCTCCTTTTTATTTCCACGGAAAGAAATCTTAAACCGGATAAAGAATTCTCCGGCGAGCATTGAGAACAGGAAAATACCGACAATAATATCCGAAATGGAAGCCGGGATCGCAAGCTTTGTCTGTAAAGAGCTTGCTCCTTTTTCAAGGATTCCCATCAGAACTGAAATAATAACCATCACAAACGGATTCAGCTGAGCGAGCCACGCAACCGTAATCGCGGTAAAACCGACACCCGCAGCAACATCACTGTAAAGCGTCATGTGGGCTCCGCTTGCAACCATATACCCGACGACTCCGCAGATTGCTCCGGAAAGGAATGCCGTTCTGACAAAGATCCTTCCGACATTCATTCCCACGTACCGGGCTGTGTTGACACTGTTTCCTATAACAGCAATTTCATATCCGTGCTTGGAATAATTCATATAAATGAACATCAGGACAACAAGGACAAGCACCACGATCCAGCCGCAGTAAACACCACCGACTTTCGGAAGAATGGCATTATCCACAAAATTCGGGATAATCTGGCTGCCCGGTTTTCCTTCCCAGGGACCGCCCTGAAGCCATTTGACTACACCGATGATAATATAGTTCATCATCAGGGTAAACAGCGTTTCGTTCGTTCCCCATTTTGCCTTAAACAGAGCCGGAATTGCAGCCCAGATACCGCCGAAGATTGCTGCAGCAACAGCCATGACAAGCAGCAGCGGAAGCTGAGGCATTGTCTTGCAGTTCAGGGCAAAAAATGTGGCCGCCATCGCACCTGCTGTGATCTGGCCTTCCGCTCCGATGTTCCAGTATCTCATACGGAAGCATGGAGCAAGAGCGAGCGCAGTTCCAAGCAGAGGAACGGCATATTTAACAGTCTGACGGATACCGGAAGCTTTTCCGAGGGATCCACTCAGGATAATCCCATAAGCTTCGAGCGGATTATTTCCGAGACAGATAAAAATTACTGCTCCGAGAAGAATCGCAAAAAGGAAAGAACAGATTCGAACCATCCATGCATATTGTTTTGTAATTTCATTCCGCATGGAAAGATGAAACAGGGGAGTTTTATTCATTTGTCATCCCTCCAAGCTTTGTCATCATTGCGCCAAGCTCACGCTTATCTGTTTTTCTGCCGTCCACGATCCCGCTGACTTTTCCCCCGCAGAGAACCAGCACTCTGTCACAAAGTGCTACAAGCACATCCAGATCTTCTCCAACATAGATAACCGACACGCCGCGTTGTTTCTGTTCATTTATCAGATCATAAATCATATAGGAAGAGTTGATATCCAGTCCTCTTGTCGCATACGCAGTGAGCAGAACCGTTGGAGCATTTGAAATTTCTCTTCCGACAAGGACTTTCTGAACATTACCGCCGGAAAGACGTCTGACCGGGGTTTCCACACTCGGCGTCACGATTTCCAGAAAATCTACCATTTGATGTGCTACATGATACGGATCTTTTCTGTTGGTAAAGATGCCTTTACTGTCACGGTAGGTACGGAGCATCATATTGTTTCCGATATCCATATCACCGACCAGACCCATACCGAGCCTGTCCTCTGGTACAAAGGAAAGCGCAACACCGAGAGACTTGATCTTAAGAGGATCCTTTCCGATCAGCTCTTCTTTTTCTCCATTATCCCTGACGTAACAGATACTGCCACTCTCTACGACCTGCAAACCGGCAATTGCTTCCAGCAACTCTTTCTGGCCGCAGCCGGAAATCCCGGCAACGCCGAGAACTTCTCCGCTGTTTGCAGTAAAGGAAACATTGTCGAGCTTGACTGTTCCTTCAGCATCCTTGATCGTCAGCCCCTGAACCTGAATTCTCGGTTTCGGGTCTACGGTTTCTGTACGTTTTATATTTAATTCAACAGGACGACCAACCATCATGTTGGTCATTTCCTGGATGTTTGTATTCTTCGTCAGCATGTCACCGGTAAAGTGACCTTTTCTAAGAACTGCAACACGGTCGGAAAGAGATTCGACCTCGTGCATCTTATGAGTAATAATTACAATTGCTTTCCCGTCATCCCGCATATTGCGTAGAACAGCAAAAAGCCTGTCAGTTTCCTGCGGAGTAAGGACTGCCGTCGGTTCATCGAGAATCAGGATCTCAGCTCCTCTGTACAGCACCTTAATAATCTCAACCGTCTGTTTCTGAGAAACAGACATATCATAAACCTTCTGATCCGGATCAATAACAAATCCGTATTTCGTGCAGATATCCATGATTTTTTCTTTCGCAGCATGGATATCCAGTTTTCCCGGCAGACCGAGAATTATATTTTCTGCTGCAGTAAAGACATCCACCAGTTTGAAATGCTGATGGATCATTCCTATTCCGAGGTCAAAGGCAGATCTTGGCGATGATATGACCACCGGTTTCCCGTCAATGAAGATCTCGCCTTCATCCGGGAAATAAATACCGGAAAGCATATTCATCAGTGTTGTTTTTCCGCTGCCGTTTTCACCGAGCAGAGCAAGGATCTCTCCGCGGTATATATCAAGCCAGCATTTATCGTTTGCAACTACCGATCCGAATCTCTTTGTGATATCGCGCATTTTTACGGCAGGAACCGCACCGTCCATATTGACCTCCTGAAAAATAGGTTCAGGAAGCCCCGAAATATTCCGGGGCTTCCTGTGTATAATATTGAAAATGATGTTATCAGTATGCTTCGTTAACCCATTCGATTCCATCGATGCGGAGAGCAAAGAAAGGTGCGCTCTGAAGACCGGGAACCTCGGACTCATGGAAGTATCCGTCGTAAATTGCCTCACCAGTATCAGCAGTGAAGTCGCCGTCCATATCAAGTGCCAGGCAGGATTCGACTTTCTCGCCGGCTACAGTGAAAGTATCGGTATCAAACACATGGAGAGAACCATCAGCGATAGCAGCTTCAACCTCTGCGAGCTTTTCAGCAGTACCGGCAGCGCAGATATCCTCGTTCAGAGTAGTGAGAACGACTTCGCCTTCTGCAAGACCGTTGCTGTAATCAGCATCAACAGTTTCACCATTTACAACTGCCTTGATTGCGTATACAAAGTAATTGGTCCAGTCAATACGGGTAGAGATGATGGAAGCTGCCGGAGCTGCAGCAAGCATATCGGCATTGTAACCGGTATGGAATACACCGTTCTTCTCAGCGGTGGTAGCAGGGGTGGTGTTATCGGAATGCTGGGAGATGATCTTGCAGCCCATATCGCAGAGTGCCTGCGCTGCGTTTGCTTCTTCGGTTGCATCAGACCAGGAACCAACGAACTGAACCTTCATTGTTGCGCTGGGGCAAACGGACTTTGCGCCAAGATAGTAGGCAGTGAATCCGGAGATAACTTCTGCGAAAGAATAAGCACCGACATAACCGATCACAGCTTCGTCAGCAGTGATTTCTCCATTGTCGATCATTTCCTGAAGCTTCATACCTGCAACAACACCTGCAAGGTAACGACCTTCATAGATACGGGAGAAAGCGTTGACAGTATTGTCAAGATTGTCTTTCCAGGATCCTTCATTGGTGCAGCCTACGAAAACAGTTTCAGGATAATCCTTTGCGACCTGAAGCATCGCCGGCTCCTGACCGTAAGAATTATTGAAGATGATTGCGCAGCCGTCATCGGCAAGCTCTTCATTTGCTTCTGCAACGGGGTCGCCTTCAACAAGATTGTACTTGAAAACCCATTCAACATTAATGCCCTCAGCCTTAAGAGCTTCGGAAGCGGTCTCAGTTGAACGGATAAAGTTGTAGGTATAGCCCTGATCGTTTTCGTCGCCGATGCAGATCATACCGACCTTGATATCAGTCTCTGCGGAAGCGGAAGCCGCGCAAAGAGCAAATACCATAACTACTGCGAGAAGCATGGAGATGAATTTTTTCATTTTCATTATCCCTTCTGAAAATATAAAATAGCAAAAATAAAACAACCGCCGGGATATATGCCTATGAGCGCATATCTGCCGGCGGAGAACAACGAAAGTAATTTTCTGACAAAAAAAGCGCAGAAAAACAAAAAATCTGCGCTTTCAATAAAATACAGGAAATACAATCGATAGTCCGGAGTTTACGGCACCGGGTAGAGACACAAAACCATATTTTTTGCATATACCGAAAGCGTTATTCATTTTTACTTTACTATGATAACAGCAGGTGAAGTGATTGTCAACCCATTTTTTGGTTATTTTATATAAATTTCACTGATATTTTTTATATACTTTGCACAAATCATTTTCTGTTATAATAATATATTAATTTATATCAATATAGTAATCGAGGTGACATCAGATGAACAGACGAAAACTTCCTATTTTGGCATGCATTCTCTTCCTGCTATCCGGAATTCTGATGCTTATTCTTGCTATATTTATTCTTTATTTCTCTGATGCTTCCTCAATATACCTTCCTTATATTCCTGAAATCTCAGATATTTTCGACGATAATGAATTTATCGACGTTGTTTCCCCGGCTTCTGTTCCTTCACCTTCTGCGTCTGCCATCCCGTGCTCTTCCCATACATGGGAAAACGGTGTTTGCATATTCTGCGGAGAAAAATGCTCTCATCCGGACCATGATCCGGAAACGCAGCTTTGCATTGTCTGCGGAATAAAAGTATGTCATCAATATCATAATCTCACCTGCTCATGCGGGAAAAAACTCCAGGCAGAAGAATTATATATAGACCCACCTCTGTTTAATTCGTTATCTAATCCCGGTCACATTGAAACCATCGAATATGAAACGCCTGATTATTCCGGTTACAGTAATAGTATTTACAGCAAAAAAATGGATATATATCTTCCTTTCGGATACAGTAATGATAAAAAATATAATGTTGTTCTGATGCTTCCGGGAACAGGAAGTGATTATACCTACTGGTTTGAATCGGAACATCCTTATAAGTATCCTGATGATACTGTAACAGACGTCAATCTTTGCAATCTTTTTGACAATATGATAGGAAACTGCATCTGTGAGCCGTTTATCGCCGTTTCCTTTACATATTATAAAAATAACAGCGAACGATCAGCCACAGATGATTATGACCGTATAGGCGCTCAGCTCTCTCAGGAACTTAAAAACGACATACTTCCGGCTGTTATCAGCCACTACAGTACTTATGCGGAAGGGACAGACTACACCTCCATATCTGCAGCCAGAGAGCATTTTGGGTATATCGGAGCCAGTGCCGGTTCCATAGTGGGAATTCGCTCCGCGCTGATGGATAATCTCGGCATCTTCGGGTGGTTCGGCTTCCTTTCCGGATGCAAAACGCCGGCTGGAACATTGGTCTCTGCTCTTCAGGATCAGAAATACGCGGATCTTTCCATCTGCGGACTCTATGCCGCCGCCGGAATCTCAGATTCTCTCAGAGCAGGAACCTATGATGCCTATAACGCCTTATACAGTAGCGGTTTAATCGGTGAAAACAACAGCATATATAATGACATTCACTCCGCCGCTCATGAGGACCGTGCCTGGATCACCGGAATATACAATTGTCTGCAGTTGTTCTTCAGTAAGTAGTTGTTCACAATTTAACGTTAATTTTTTATCAATTTGTTCGTGCATTTTTCTTTTGACTGTGTTATACTCTGCTCAGAAAACGAAGAAAGAAGGGAATGAACAAATGAATATTCAATACATTCATCCTGCAGATCAGCTTGTCATGTTCATGCAGCGTATTTATGACAAGGGTATGACCACAATGTCCGGCGGAAATCTTTCTATCCGTGATTCTGATGGAAACGTATGGATCACGCCTGCCGGAATTGATAAAGGTACGCTTTCTAGAAAGGATATCATCTGTGTCCATCCGGACGGAACCTGTGAGGGAGCTCATAAGCCCTCCAGCGAGTTGCCTTTTCACCTTTCAGTTTATAAAATGAGACCCGATCTCAATGCCGTTCTTCATGCACATCCTCATGAACTCGTTGCATTCTCCATCGTTCGTCAGATACCGAACCTTGATCTGATTCCAACCGTCCGAAGGATCTGCTCCGATGTGAAAATTGCCACATATGCCGTTCCCGGAAGCAATGAACTGGGTGCTGAAATCGGAAAGGTGTTTGAACATAACTGCGACATCGCTCTGCTGGAAAATCACGGGGTATGTGTCGGAGCCCCGGATATGTTTACTGCATTCCAGCGTTTTGAAACGCTTAATTACACCGCGTCTCTGGAGGTTCTGGCCGGAAAACTCGGAAAGATTCGTTCTCTTCCGGAAAATGCCTATCGTCTCAGCGAAACTACATTCCATACAAAAATGGACGATTTTATTCCGAATACCCATACCTCTGAAGAACTCGCTGCCAGACGTGATATGATCACGCTGATCCACCGTTCGTACCGCATGCGTCTGTTTACCGCTACACACGGGACTTATTCTGTGCGGCTTTCTGACGGAAGCTTCCTGATCACTCCGTTCAATTACGACAGGGCATATCTCGAAGAAGATGATCTTGTCCGGGTAAAAAGCGGAATGAAAGAACTGGGAAAAACTCCTTCCCGCGCAGTTCAGCTTCACCAGAAAATATACGATGCCAATCCGCACGTGCACGCAGTTCTTCTGGCGCATCCCGTTCATGCCATGGCTTTTGCCGTCACAGATACAAAGTTTGACGCCAGAACGATTCCTGAAAGCTATATTCTTCTCCGTGATGTGAAAAAGCTTCCATATGAGGAAATTTACACCAATCAGGATAAAATAGCTTCTGCTTTTGATCCTTCTCATCCCGCCGCAATTATTGAAAATGACTGCGTTATCGTTACCGGCGGTTCCCTGCTTCAGGCATTTGATCGTCTGGAGGTCATGGAATCTACTGCAAATTCCATCATCAATGCAAAGGACATCGGAAATATTGTTCATATCAGTGATAAAGAAATCGATGAAATTAAAATTGCGTTTAATCTGAACTGATCTCAATACACCAAAAATACGCAGGAATCGTTATTGACATTTTACGATTCCTGCGTATTTTATTGTGTCCTTAACTCTTAATTGCTTCAATTACTTTTTCCGTCGGAACAGGTTTTGAATAGAAATATCCCTGACTCAACGTATTGCCATATTTCTTTACAAATTGCTGCTGCTCTTCAGATTCAATCCCTTCAAAGCATATCATATATCCTCTGTTTTCTCTTCCTTTCACAAGCGCATCAACAAATACCTGATAATCCTTATTTTCCGTCAGCTCTCTTGTAAAAGCATAATCAAGCTTTATTTCATCGACTGGAATATTCAGCAGCAGGGCGATCGTGGAATATCCGGTACCCATATCATCAAACGCTACCTTGACTCCGCATTTTCTTAAAGCAGTAATCTTTTCATACAGGAACTCCATATCCAGCTCCTTGCATCGCTCGGTAAGTTCAAGGACAAGGTGATCCGGCGGAACGGACAATTCTGTTATCATACTTTGGAGAGACGGTATAAAGTTCTCATGCTGCAGCTGTTCAGCAGTAATATTTACATTTACAGAAAAATCCGGGTTGATCTTCCTAAACTCCAAGCATCCCTTTAAAGCTTCCCGGATAATTCTTAGGCCAAGATTATAGTACGCGGGATCATTCTCAAGGAATTTTATAAATCTGCCCGGTTTAACTTCTCCGTATTCCGGATGAATCCATCTCAAAAGGGCTTCGGCACCTTTTACCTTTCCGGTAACACTGTCAAAAATTGTCTGATACCAAAGATCAAAATATTTCATATTTGTTATGGCATCATGATGGACAGCCGCTAAAAGCTTAAATTCTGGATTCTCATTATCTGCCGATGGTGCCTCATAAAATACAAGTTTGCTGTGCTCTGAATAAACAGATTCTTCAAGAGCATACAAAAGACTGCTTCTGATTGTAGGCCTGTCCATCTTGATCCCCGGAATAATCTCAAAGGCTCCGCCCGAAATATCCAGAGGAACCATTATATTATCTATCTCGATTCCGGATGAGAAGATATAAGAGAGCCTGTCATACAGGATATTTGCATCTTTCCTGCTGCAGTCAGGAAGAAACAAGGTGAAATTCGTTCCGTCCTGACAGAATGCTTTTCCGTATTGAGAGGTATTGTCCTGAATAATTGTGGCCATTTCTCTCAGGATTCTGTCTCCTCCGATATATCCGTAAAGCATATTTACTCTGTTGAACTGATTAATTTCCAATTTAACGATAATTGCCTGTCTGTCGTTATCGATCGCTTCCTGAACATATTCATCTGTTACGAGGAAATTGGGAAGACCGGTAACAGCATCGACTTTTTCCGGTACTCCGTGATTGATCATATATCCGGCAAATATATCCGGCTCTCCGTCTTTCCCGTGATATATTGCACCATAACAACTGCATTTTACAAATTCTCCGCCCGCAGAGCATGCTCTGAATTCTCCATCGTAATACTTTTCTTTCTCATTCAGAACAACCGTAATACTGTCCATAAATCCGGTTCTGTCATCCGGATGAATAAATTCTTTCCAGATATCCAGAAAACCGACCATATATTCATCGGGAAGATCAAAAAATTCCTTCCATCCCGGAGCAACTCGCGTCACATTGGTTTCAAGATTTGTTATAAATGGATAGCTTCTTTTGTTCGACTCACACATTGCATTAAATACGCGGTCAGTCAAACCGGAAAGATTCAGCCTCGTTCCTGCGGAGGAACTGATATAGGTCTTATACACGCTCATCTTCGCTTTGTTTTTATACATAATGTAATCCGCAGTACGAATTACATCAATCAAGCTCTTGTAGTCTTTTCCGGAAACAGCATATCCAACAGCAACTGCCGGAATATAGTCCATTTTTCTTTCTGATTCCCGGCAATATTCCTGCAGCTTTTTTAATTCATCAGATACCGTTTCTTCCGGACATCCGATGTAAACAGCAAGAAATTCATCTCCACCCATCCTGTAAATAGAACCTGCATGACGAAGACAGCTGGACAAGCCTCTTGCTATAAAGGTAATGTAATTGTCCCCCTCCTGATGGCCAAAGCTGCTGTTTACTCCGCGAAGATTATTGATATCACAATAAGCGAAAATATAACTGTCCGACGGCTCTTCCCGGAACTTCTTATCCATCACCGCGATTTCTTCATCATAACTGTGACGTGATCTGAGTCCGGTAAGAGCATCTGTATTTACTTTCTGCTCAAAAACATGAACCGGATTCTCAAGGGAAAAGAAGAAGCCGACCGTAACAATCGTTACCGCGCCTCCGGTAAAGAGGAGTTCCCTTACAAGCATCTGCCCGATCTCCGCAATTATCAGAATAAACATCATCGGCAGCAGAGCATTTTTCACTGAACGGCTCAGTTTTTTATAATCTGCAACAATAATTATCAGTGCAATTAAAAAATAAAGAAATCCAAGAGAGTATCCAACAATGGCAGCACTTCCGGCACTGGAATTTGTCCCGTTGCATACCTGATATTCAATATTAAGAAAAGGGATACAGCAAAGATATGCCGCTGCAAGCACCAGTGTTATTATTGAAAATTCTCGTATATGTTTTGGATGCGACATATTGAACACATAGATACTTATTTCACGGGAATATAGTATTGCAGCCATATAAAAAGCAATATGACACAGATAATTGACCGTCGGCGGTACCGTTTCAACATGGTTTACCGTCCAGACGGTTATTATATCAAAAATTACATGAAGAGTTGCAAAAAAGAGGAGTCTGTAGAAGCTTTTGCTATCCTTTCCCATATGATATGACCCGGCAGTGAAGCGCAGAAAGGACAGGATTATGAGACAGACAAATTCTTCTCTGAGTATCAGAACTGGATACATGTTTTTCCCTCCTCTATATATCAGGTTATATTCGGCTATACTCAGCTTTCGGCATGCACAGCGGATTTTTCCGGAAGCTGGGCAAGAATAATCGCAGCAGTCATCAATAAGCATCCGAAAAGCTCACGTCCGGAAAGCTTTTCTCCCAGAAGAACCATTCCTCCCAACAAAGCGAATACAGATTCCAGGCTCAGAAGCAGCGTTACAATTGTAGCGTTTCCTCCTTTTTGAGCAAAGATCTGCAAAGTATATGCTACACAGCTTGAAAACAACGCCACATACAAAAGCTGCCATATACAAAAGCTGAACGCCTGAATACTTACAGACTCAAAAACTAAAGAACAGATGAGCGACAATAAACCATTTATCAGAAACTGACCAGCGGAAAGAGCAACCGGGTGAATCTTTTCCGAAAAAGAATCTACCCCAAGGATCTGCACTGCAAACATAACTGCGCAGAACAGGAGGGCAAGATCAGCTATCCCTACTGAAAAATCACCGCTTACACATAGAAAGAACAGGCCAGCCACAGCGATTACTACAGCCACCCATATCCTTCCCGAAATTCGTTTCTTCAGAAAAACTGTACTGAAGAGCGGAACAAGGACTATATAAAGCGCTGTAATAAACCCTGATTTCCCCGCGGAGGTTTCTCCTATGCCAAACTGCTGAGCATTTGTCGCAAGGAACAGTGCTGTTCCGCAAAGCAGAGACGCTCTTATCAAATCTTTTCTGTTTCCCGCCTTAATATGCAGGAGGACACAGGCCAGTGAAAGGACTGCAAAGGAGAGGAGTCCCCTGAATGCATTTACAGCAAAAGCAGGAAGATATCTGCTGCATACGCTTTGCGCGGAAAATGCTGTACCCCAGATTACAGCCGCAAGAATCGGAAACAGCGTATGCTGAACGAAGTGCTTCATCCGGCTGATCTCCCTTCAAAAAACAATTATTTTATTATTTTAGTTTAACGGGAAACTCCTGTCAAGAAACTCCGGTAAGGTTTATCAGATAAGATAAATATTGTTCTTCTTTTTCCTCTATGATATATTAACTTTAAACAAAAAATATAATTACATCAAATGGAGGACCAATCATGAAATACGAATCTGAACAGATCGAATGCTCTGCCGCGCTTGCAGCCGCTCAGCTCATGTGTGCCGCAGCTAGAACCGCACCGAAAACCCGGGGCATTGACAAAATTGAAACTCTGATACTTACCGGAGAAGATCTTTCCGCTCTCGCCGATAAAATGGAAGAGATTGATGAACGAAGTAATGGAACGAACCGAACTCATTTTACAAGAGATGCCGGCAATCTCCGTGCATCACAGGCTGTAGTTCTGATCGGTGTCAGAAAATTCTGCTACGGTCTCAACTGTGCTTACTGCGGCTTTGCAGGATGCGAAGAATGTGAAACCGCCGGAGGAACCTGTGTTTTTAGTTCCGTCGATCTCGGAATCGCCGTAGGATCGGCTGTTTCCAAGGCAGCCGACCTCCGCGTCGATACCCGTGTGATGTATTCTATCGGAAATGCTGCCGCTGAAATGAATTATGCTGAAAAAGATATCATCTGGCTTGGAATTCCGCTCAGTATAAAAGGAAAAAGTCCTTTCTTTGACAGGAAGTAATTGAAAGACGGAGAAAAAATAAAGTAATATACTTGCAATGATTGTAAAAAAAATTCTGTTTGTTTGTCACGGCAGGATGAAAAACGGCTCCGTTTTGCGAAGATAAGCTGTGTTATGCCATGTTTTACATGCGTGAATTACTGCAGTTTTACTGCAATTATGGGAGAACCCCAATTTGACAGAGGATAAAAAACAGAGGATCTCGCTTAATCTGCGTCGAGATCCTCTGTTTTTTGTTAATACGATTTAGGTAGTAAGGAAACCGGTGACGTATATTTTTTATTCCAAACCTTGCGCATACAAACTGAAAGTTGTATCACTAAAAGAGAGACCGAAAAATGAAGCTACAATTACAAAACTATATAATTGGTGAAAACCAGATTTGGCAGTCTTTTGGGCGGTTTTGTTGAATCATCCCATACATTCTGAAACCCTGATATTTGAAGTGTATTTTCATTTATCAATTGAATGAAATTCACACGATAGTCTGCGTGGTTATCAGTGAATTCATTTGATGAAAACGTCCGCAATATATCCAAAGCTTCTGCATCAATAACGCACCACTTTTTTTCGTATACTTGGCATACAATACGTTTAGAATCGATAGCCGTAAATCCCCAGGCTGTCGTGCGAACCTCCTTAAGAACTTCACCGGTATTCATATCCAGTAACTGCAACGCCCTGTTATGCTGGCAACAAATCAAAGTGTCTCTGTTTGCAAAAACGCTGGTTATTCCTCTCTTACTCCTGGTTTTCCAGACTGTTGCACCGGTTCTGGCATCAAGCGCATATAAGCCCCGTTCCCATGTCTGACAAAATAAAAATCTACCATCGTAGGAAACGGTTACGCCAAACTGCTGTAAATAAGAGTTCCCACAACAATTTGCCGAAATCGTCCACTTATAGCAGTTCCCGTTCCTATATGTTACTGTTACTTCCGTTTCATCAAGCAGAACTCCATCAATGATATCACGATGACAATATACTGACTCGATAGCACCATCGCTATATTGATATGCTCCGTCTTCGTCCTGAGTTATCGAATATTGACCGTTATGCTTTAAAAATATTCCCAACGGTTTTCCCTCCGTCAAATTACAATATATGCGACTAACGGTTAGTGAGACAAACTGAAATTTGTCATCAAATGCTTTTAGCCGGTCTGTGGGCGAAGTAAACCGTTTGGGGATTGAAGGACATGATCAGATCCCAATCGCTTTTCAAGGCCGTGCTGTTTTCATATGCATCAAGATACTCAGCCGGGTCCAAATCTCCTACGAAGCAGGATCCGTCATCTAGAATCAGCGATATGCTATCTTTGCTGTGGCTTGGTGTGTATATTATTTCCCCTGATATCCCCATCAAAGATAGGTGCCTTCTACTTTCTTCACAGGAAATAACTGTAGCATCAGATTCGTTTATTGCTCTGAAAGTCAGTTTATCTTTCGCAAAAATCTTGTCGGAAAAGTGTACCGCCTCTTTCTGAGAATCCACCAGCAACAGATTTACGCCCTGTTCCATGAGCTGCCCGACCAGCCCCATATGGTCCGGATGGTAATGCGTTGCTATTACATAGCCTATATCTGATATTCTGATACCATTCTCCTTTATTGCCTTATAAAAATCAGATAAAGTTCCGGCATAGTCGGTATCAACTAACAGACCACACTGATTACCCTGAATATAATATGTATTTGTGTTGCCGTACCTAAGTTTAATCATATAAACATCTCGCTAAATTA
>JAUNQI010000052.1 GCA_030536255.1 Eubacteriales bacterium
TTTTATGAGCACTAAGGCGGCAGAATACTTCCGGCAGTTATAGAGGTATGAAAAGATTATTGACTCGAATACGGAGCAAATAGAAAAGCTCCGTCTGCAGGCACAGAAGATCACGGCCTCTATCTCCGGCTCCCGGGTACAGAGCAGCGGGAATAATTATCCGATGGCGAGGCACTTGACTCAATCATGGTCTGCAGCATGAGTTGGAGGCAGATATCGCGCCAGATTGTATGACCTGAAAAAGGAAGCTTAGGGCGTGATTGCAAAGCTGGATAATCCGAATTACAGGCTGGTACTTGAAAAGCATTACCTTTCCAGGAAGAGCTTTGCAGAGATCGAGGAGATGCATTATTCGGCGAGCTATAAAAATATATGCATGCAAAGGCGTTGGATGAAGTCAGAATTGAAAATTAGAGTTTATTGATTAAAAAAGATTTTATGTATTTAAACATTTCATTTATCTTGTTTTTGGTAATTGAAATGTTTTTTTTAGAATTATTTATCACTTTACTCTTGCCTTTTCATGTTTTGTTTTTCACAATCTTCTCTATGAGTTGAGGACTATATTTCTTGACAATTTAAAACGCTTATGTATAATCAAAATTAACAACCGCTTGGCGGTGTGAAAAATTTTTATGGAGGTTTGTATGAAAAAATTCCTAGCTTTGGCATTGGCATTTGTTCTGGTATTCTCTCTCTGCATTACTGCATATGCAGATGAAGCACCGGAAGAAATCACCTTTGGCTACATCAGCCCCGGCCCTGATACCTGGTATCTGCGTGCAGCAGAAGGTTTTGAGTGGGCATGCGGTAAACTTGGTGTAAAGTGCATTACCGTTAACTCAAACCGTGACTCCAACACTGAGCTTTCCAATATTGAATATTTAAGAGATGCTGGCGTTGCCGGTATCGGATCTCTTTCTTTCAATGAAAGCGGTGTTATGACCTGTGGTCAGCTGTGTGAAGAAGCTGGCATAGGCTGTGCAATTATTGATGCTTCCGGCGCTCTGATTAAGAACGGTCAGAACCATACTGTTTCTGTTGACTTTGACTGGGCTGATATGGGTGTTACCTATGCTGAGTGGATGGCAGAAACTTATCCCGGTGAGAACTATGTTATCATTACCGGTACTTTTGACTCTGTTGCTTGCCAGGTTCTTGATGAGGCTATGAACGCAAAAGCAGAAGAGCTTGGAAAGAATAAGTGCGTTGACATCCGTGCCGGTGAGTACAATCCGAATGTCGCAGCTGACGTTGCAGAAGACCTTGCAAATGCAGATCTTGATTTCTCCATCATTTTTGTAATGAATGAGGATATGGCGGCAGCTGTTATTACCCGTCTGGAAGACATCGGTGTAGCTGATAAGTATCATGTTATTGCCCAGAACGGTTCTCCTGTTGGTATTCAGTTCATGGAGATGGGTTCTCTTGAGTTCACCACCGCTTCTTCTCCCGGACTTGAGGCCGCTATTGCTGCATTTGCTATGTATGACAGCCTCTACAGAACCGGCGAGACGAATCAGCTTCTCATGTGCCCCTATGTTCCTGTTTCCGCAGAGAATGCTAATGATCCGTTCACCGTTGTTCCCTGGGAAGTCAATGAAGAAGTATTTACCAAGCTTATAGTTGATTACTTCCCTGACTTTGAAGCTTATCTGAAGTAATTTTCGTTTAGTTTTATCGCGGGAAGGCCGTTTAGACCTTCCCGCTTATTATTGGAACGGAAACCAAGTAAATCAGAAAGGATTTTTTCCATGGAAACACTTTTAGAGTTTTCTAATATTTCTAAGTCATATTCCGGAATTACTGTCCTTAAGGATATGAATATGAAACTCAGCGAAGGAGAAATTCTCTGCCTTGTCGGCGAGAATGGTGCCGGAAAGTCCACAATGATTAAAATTCTTTCCGGAGCTATTGCACCGGATCATGGAGAAATCAGCCTGTTCGGAAAAAAATACACCAGACTTCTGCCTCGTCAGGCAATTGAGCTGGGTGTTGCTACGATTTATCAGGAAATTGATCTTGTTGATAATCTTACCGTAGCAGATAATATTTTCTTAGGTGAAGAGATAAAGAATTCCTTAGGTGTTGTCGACTATAAAAAACAGGAAGAAATTACAGAAAAACTTCTTACTGAGATTAACCTCCACAAGATTCGCCCCGGCGAGCTGCTGAGTAATTTATCAACGGCTCAGAAACAAAGCATTCAAATTGTCAAAGCACTGAAACATGACTGCAAGATCCTGATTCTTGATGAACCAACGTCGTCCCTCGGAGAAGAGGAAACAAATGCTCTTCTGGAACTTGTAAAATCACTTTCAAAAAAAGGAATAGGGATTATATATATATCGCACTATCTTGATGAAATCTTTCGAATCGGTACCAAGGTTCTCGTCCTAAAAGACGGGAACAAAGTCAGTGAGTATCAGGTTGCTGACACGTCGGAAGAAATGCTGATCCATGATATGATCGGCCGTGATGCTTCCAGTTTTTATCAGAGAGAACATTTTCCGCTCGGAGAGAGTAAACTCAGAATAGAGCATTTTAACCGGGATACGGTTGTAAAAGATGTTAGCTTTGAACTGACATCCGGTGAGATATTCGGCTTGGGTGGTCTCGTTGGTGCCGGTCGAACCGAATTGGTCAGGATGATTTACGGCTGTGATAAAAACCGTACGGGAAAAGTACTTCTCGATGGTAAGAATATAACTCCTCACAGCCCGAAAGATGCCATAAAAAAAGGTATCTACATGATTTCTGAAGACAGAAAAGCGCTTGGTCTGTTTCTTACCCGTTCCGTTAAGGAAAATATAACGATTACCTATAATGAACAGCGCCAGATTATTCCTCTTGGTAAAGAATCTAGGCAGGTTGACAATGCCATTGACAGCATGCAGATTAAGGTCCACAGTCAGAATCAGGAAGTTGGAAAACTTTCAGGTGGCAATCAGCAGAAAGTAATTATTGCAAGATGCCTCCAGGAAAAGGGCAGGGTCTATATTTTTGATGAGCCAACAAAGGGCGTTGATGTTGGTGCAAAGGAAGAAATATACAGACATATGCTTGAAATAGCAAAAGACGGAAATTTCGTTATTATGGTATCTTCCAGTATGCCTGAACTAATCTCCATGTCCGACCGGATCGGAGTAATGCGGGAAGGAGAACTTGTTGATATTGTGAATTCCTCGGAGGCAACAGAAGATATGTTGCTGAAAAAATTTATTGGGATAGAATAATCCTGAAGTTTTATTGGAGGCATATATTATGAATCAGAATAAAAAGAAATTATCTGCTTTCTTTTCGAACCAATCCGTTATTTTATTTATTTTGATTATTGCAATTGCAATTGCTGTTAATATGGTTAATCCCAAATTCCTGACCTGGAATAATATAAGCAGCATTTTGCGTCAGGGTACCGCTTTGGGACTCGTAGCATGCGGAGCAACAATCCTGGTTATTTCCGGCAGTTTCGATATTTCTGTCGGAAGTATGATCGGTCTTGTTACCTGCATAATGGCAATTATGATCAACAAAGGCTGCAATGAGATCGTAGTCTCAATTGTTGCGGTTCTTTTATGCGTTTTCTGTTCGCTCCTCAACGGCGGAATGTCGATCCTTTTCAATGCGCCTCCTTTTATCGTAACATTGGCAACCAGCAATATCTATGTTGGAATCGCTTTGCTTATTACAAAAGGATATCTTCAAACAATATACGGAAAATACCGTTTTATCGCTTCAACGAAATTTGGATTTTTCTACCTTCAGTTTGCAATTCTGATCGCTGGTTTTGTTATCGTTCATTTTATACTGAAGCGGACCCAGACCGGACGTCAGATTTACGCTATCGGAACCAATGAGTCTGCCGCATACCTTTCCGGAATCAATGTTAATCTTTGCAAGCTTAAGTTTTTCGCGCTCAGCGGTGTTCTAGTCGGTGTAGCATGCATGGTACAGCTGAGCAGACTGAGCGGAGCACAGTCCACTACGGGTTCCGGCATGGAGCTGGAGGCAATCGGTGCTGTTGTTATCGGCGGTGCTGCTGCGAATGGCGGTAAAGGCAACGTAATCGGTACGTTCTTCGGCGTAATTCTTTTAAGCATGATCTCTAACGCGATTAATATGGCTCAGATCAGTGAATACTTCAGAGATATTGTCTACGGCCTGATTATCCTGGTTGCTCTGGCAATCAACGCGATGCGTTCAAAAGTGGTTTCTGTTTCAAAAAACTGATGGAGGATAGAATATGTTTAAATATGCTATGACACAATGGATCGTTGGTAATGAAGACATGGAAGTCAGTTTCCAGCGCCTGAAAGATAATGGATATGACGCCATTGAATTTGCTGCGGATCCGTATAATCTGGATGTTGACCGCTGCCTCGCTTTGATGAATAAGTACGAAATGAAATGCTATTCTTTGTGCGGCATGTTTAACGAAGAAAGAGACCTGACAGCTTCCGGGAAAAATGCGGATACTGCAGTTCAATACCTGAAAGACAGTGTGGATTTTGCCTGCAAGGTTGGAGCGAAGATCATTATTGTTGTTCCGTCTCCTGTTGGGCGTACTGTACCTCCCGAGGGTATGTCTATGGAGCTTTTGTATGAGAATGCAGTAAATAACGTCAGAAAAGCTGCCGACTATGCAGAGAAAAATGGCATAAAACTTGCGATTGAGGCAATTAACCGCTATGAAACATTCTTTATGAATACTCTTACGAAAGCTTATAAGTTTGTTAAGGATGTTGATCACCCTGTTGTCGGAATTATGGCGGATACATTTCATATGAGCATTGAGGAGAACAGCTTTGTCAAGGCTATATATATGATTAAAGACAAGCTGATCCATGTCCATATTGCGGATAATACCAGAGAGCCTTGCGGCCTTGGAACAACTGATTTCAAAGAGATCATGTATGCGTTGTATGACATTAATTATTCCGGTATTTGTGCAATGGAATTCATGTACAGACTTGCCAATCCTTACAGCTCACTGGATATGAATACACAAGGAAAACTAATGGATACCTATGCGAAGCAGGCAATCGATTACATCCGTATGATCGAGAGATCCGTAGAGCAGTCCTTATAATTTTAAATTAAATTATCTTGCGCTTCTTAACGTTTCTTATCGGCAATTCGGGAAATATTTATATTTTATATAAAGAATAATACGTTTAACAGCACCCAAACATAAAAGGGTGCTGTTAAACGTAGACGTGTACTGAACGTAATTTATAATAGCAGGATTCCGACAAAAAATGCCGCCTGCGCAATTCCGTTTGTTATCTGCTCTATCCAATTGGATTTCACCTTGCTTCCGTCAAGAGCGAAAGCGAAAACCATCATTAGAACGATCCCTGCGGCACCGATTATGAAAAACACGATTGCCGGCAGTGCCGTAATTGCATTCCAAATACCTGAAACATTAATGCGCTGTCTGTTTATAATGACTGATACGATCATAAGGATCAGGCCAATCGGCATTGTAATTCTCATCTGAAGGAAAAGCCACCAGATATTTTTCCTTTTCAGTACCACGATTATTTTCCACAGTACTTTTGCGACTCCTGCGAAAAGTGCGAGCAATGCTCCGGTAAGGAACAAAATGCTTTTGAATCGCGCCCCTACAGTAATCATGGAAAGGCAGAAAAAGATTACGGGAATCGCGTCAACAATTGCCAGCGACAAGGTGAAATCATTTGGAATTGTTTCTTTTGTTATTTTTGTTCTCATAATGTCTAATTTAGGCGACAGAGAACTGTCGTCTGTCTTTCTTAACCGTACAAATTCTTGTTTGTATTCATCTCTTTTATTTTTTCTTTCACCGACTCCAAATCAGTGCTTGTTAGAGTCGGAATCATTGCATTGATTTCATCTGCCGGTTTATCCCACCATTTCCATTCAAGCATCAGAGCAACCAGTTCATCGTCAAATCTTTTACGGATGACTCTTGCGGGATTTCCGGCAACGATTGTGTACGGTTCAACATCGGACCCTACTACACTCTTTGCGCCAATAATAGCCCCATCTCCGATATGAACTCCCGGAAGGATCGTCGCGTCCTGTCCGATCCATACATCATTTCCGATGATAGTATCTCCTTTAAATGGCATATCATCAGCTTTCGGAGCTTCCATATTCCATCCTTCAAGAGTATAGAAAGGGAATGTGGATACAGAACTCATCTGATGATTCGCATCATTCATCATAAATTCCACACCGGTTGCAATTTGGCAAAACTTTCCGATGATCAGTTTGTCACGACTCCACGGATAGAAGTTTGTAACATGGCTTTCAAATTCAGAATCAGCGATATAGGTGAAGTCTCCAACGATAATATTGGGATTCGTAAGCGTCGGCTTTACATATATTTCTTTATCATATCCGGAAATAGGATATTTCTTGTTCGGGTCTGGTTTCATTTTCTTACCTCTCGCAGTTTCATAAGCGGTTATATTTTATTATATCAGAAACAGACTGCGTTGAATAGTAATGTGAAATACATTTATGTGTTTACAGTGTGTTATACGCATATACAAAACGGCAGTTTTTACCTTTCGTTTTCTCTCCTTGTATAATATCTATAGATTCCTTCTGAAGCTTTACAATGAAACGAAGGTGGAAGGCACCGGCGGTTTTATAGCAGAGATGGCGCTGTCTTCTCTGGATGCGGATCATCAGCCGGGCAGCTGCATCAGCTGTCACAGCTGTGAAAAGGTTTGCCCGCAGAGCATTCATATCCCAGAGGAACTGGCAAAGTTCGCAAAGAAAATGGAAAATAACGGAGACTGATTGTTTAGGTACTAAAAACACCCGGTTACAACATCTGCTGTAACCGAGTTTAAAAGTTAATATTCAATTTTGTTATTCCTCTTTAATCTTAAATTCAGTTTTTTCTCACTGGTCATTTTCTGTTTCCGGGAAGAGGCGGGTGGATGAACCAGATTGTGCCACCGGAGACTGCTGCGAGCACTTCCTCAGAGAGCTTTTCCTTTTCGTTTTTCATTATTCTTTTCTCCTTTCTTTCAGAATATCTATGTCAAAAGGCTTTTTGTTTTGCCTTACATAGAAGAGTACGCAGCAGGAGAAAAGAACGTTACAAAAAACTTTCTTTTAACGAGTTTCAAATGAAAGTGTATTATATGCATGTAAAACAAATGTTTCGCATGCAAGAAAATGTCATAAGACACAGAAATCTGACGATCAGAGATATTCCAAATCGTATCAGAGCGTTCCAAACAGGATACGAAAAAAGCCCCAAATTCGTAGGTTTTTTACGAATCTGGGACCTTCTTAATGGTGCGAGAGAGGAGAATCGAACTCCCACGTCGGTTGACACACGCCCCTCAAAC
>JAUNQI010000010.1 GCA_030536255.1 Eubacteriales bacterium
AGCATTTCTTCCATTGAAACCGGTCTGTTATTATTAAGCATGGTCATATTATTATAAACAGCGTTCAGCCGCTTGTACCAACTCACTTTTCTTCTCTTTATTGTTCTTCAGTATCTCCCAAAGTTTATCATATGAGATTTTCATTGCCTACCTCCATTTTTCAAAATTGAGTATAGTACACGAATATATTATTTTTTATAATATAACATGTATTTTTGTTTTTTTCAAAAGTTTACAGCAATTTTCTCTGGCAAATCCTATACATTGTCGCCGATAATTGTCAAAAAAGTGGATGTAACTGAAATCCGTTACATCCACTTGATATGGCTGTGCAAAAAGAAGTTTAATCTACGACCTCCGGTGATAAGTTATTCTCCATTTCTTACGGATTTTTCCGTTTCGCAGTAGAGGCAGCGGCAGCTGCCGTTTAAGCCCTGAGGGGCGAGGAAGATCTGGTCCAGCTCCTGCTCCACAGTAGAAATGCATCTTGGGTTTCCGCAGCGCAGCTTATTGATGAGCACGCCTTCGTCCGGGATTCTCTGTTCGTTTTCCGGATCCTCCTCCGCAAGCATCAGGAGGCGGAGGATCAGCGCCATGCGGATGAACTTTCCGTTCAGCGCCTGCCGAAAGTAGGCCGCGCGGGGATCCTTGTCCACGGCGGTGCTGATCTCGTTTACTCTCGGCAGCGGATGGAGGATGCTCATATCACTCTTCGCATTCCGGAGCTTCTCCGGCGTCAGGATATAGCTGTTCTTCAGGCGCTCATATTCCTCAATATCCGTAAAGCGCTCCCGCTGAATGCGGGTCATATACAGGATATCCAGACCGGAAATGCTCGCTTCCAGATCATCGGTCTCCTCATAGGGAATGTTCCCCTTTTCAAGAATCCCTTCCCGCACATAATCCGGGATCCTCAGCTCATCGGGAGAGATCAGGACAAAGCGGATCCCGCTGTATCTGGACATGGCATTGATCAGGGAATGCACCGTTCTTCCGTATTTCAGGTCGCCGCAGCAGCCGATCGTAAGGTCGGTCAGGCGGCCTTTTTCACGAAGAATGGTAAGGAGGTCGGTCAGCGTCTGCGTGGGGTGATTATGTCCGCCGTCCCCGGCGTTGATCACCGGCACGGAAGCATTCATGGAGGCCACGAGCGGTGCGCCGTCCTTCGGGTGGCGCATGGCGATGATATCCGCGTAGCAGCTGAGCATTCTCGCGGTATCGGCGATGCTCTCCCCTTTTGCCGCCGAGGAACTGTTCGGCTCGGAAAAGCCGAGGACCTCTCCCCCGAGCTCATACATCGCCGCTTCAAAGCTGAGGCGGGTACGCGTTGACGGCTCATAGAAAAGCGTCGCCAGCTTTTTCCCTCTGCAGCTCTGGCTGTACATGGCCGGATGCGCGATGATATCCAGCGCCGTGGCCATCAGATCATCCAGCTCCTTTACGGAGAAATCCAGTATATCAATCAGACTTCTCATTTTCCGATCCAGCTTTCATCCGAGGGGTTATTGCGGAAGGCAATCAGCCTTGCGATATCCTCCGGCTGAATATAACCCTCTTCCGCGGCACACTCGGCGATCACGTCAAAATTCGTCAGGGAAATGTTCTTCACCTGTGCCTCCGCAAGCCTCTCCAGGCCCTTCTTCATGCCGTAGGTAAAGATGCTGGCAATTCCGAGCACCTCCGCTCCGGCTTCCCGGAGGATCTCCACGACCTCGATGACGCTGCCGCCGGTGGAGATCAGATCCTCGATCACAACCACCTTCTGACCCGGCTCAAGACGGCCTTCGATCTGATTCTTTCTGCCATGGTCCTTTGCCCCGGAACGGACATAACCCATTGGCAGGCCGAGGATATGCCCCGTAATGGCCGCATGCGCGATGCCGGCAGTCGAGGTTCCCATGAGCACCTCCGCCTCCGGATACTGCTCTTTAACGACCTGCGCCAGCGCGTTTTCAATGTCATCTCTCACTTCGGGAGCCGTAAGCGTGAGCCTGTTGTCACAGTAGACAGGGCTCTTGATCCCGCTTGCCCAGGTAAAAGGCTCCTCCGGTCTGAAAAATACCGCCCTGATCTTCAGAAGATCCTTTGCAATCCGTTTTTCCATCATCCTACAAACTCCTTTACCGCTCTTCTGTATGCAGCCACGGGATCCGCAGCCGCGGTGATCGGTCTGCCGACCACGATATAATCCGAACCGAGCTCCTTTGCCTTTTCCGGCGTTGTAACGCGCTTCTGGTCTCCCGCGTCACCTTCGGCAAAGCGGACGCCCGGCGTTACCGTAAGGAACTTTTCGCCGCAGCAGCCGTGCACCTTCCCCGCCTCGAGGGGAGAGCAGACGACGCCGTCCAGCCCGGCTTCCATGGCATTCCTTGCGTAATGCATCACGACCTCGTCAAGAGGCTCCCTGATCAGGAGATCCTTTTCCATGCTCTCCTGATCCGTGGACGTGAGCTGGGTAACGGCAATCAGAAGAGGCCTCGTGCCGTCCGGGCGGGTCAGCCCTTCCAGCGCCGCTTCCATCATTCTCTTCGTTCCGGAAGCATGCAGATTGCAGATATCCACGTCCAGAGAGCTGAGAACGCTCATAGCTTTTTTCACCGTGTTGGGGATATCATGGAGCTTGAGGTCAAGGAATATTTTGTGGCCGCGCTTCTTGATCTCTCTTACGATCTGCGGGCCCTCCGCATAGAACAGTTCCATGCCGATCTTGACGAACGGCTTCTCCTCCTGAAATTGATCCAGGAACGCGAACACCTGTTCCGCGCTGGAAAAATCACATGCTACGATAACGTCTTTACCCATTCTTTCTTCCTCCTGTCAGTTCCCGAAGAGATGAAACACCGTATTTCTCCATCACTTCCGGTAAATTTTCTATGATTTTTTTACATATAAACGGATCCGTCAGATTGGCCGCCCCGATCTCCACGGCGGAAGCGCCGGCCATCATCATTTCCAGCACATTCTCCGCAGACGAGATCCCGCCGATCCCGATCACCGGGATATTCACCGCTTCCGAAACCTGATACACCATTCTCAGGGCAAGCGGGAAAACAGCCGGACCGGAAAGGCCTCCGGTCGTATTGGCCAGAACCGGTCTGCGCGACCGAAGGTCGATGCGCATGGAAAGGACGGTATTGATCAGGCTGATGCCGTCCGCTCCGGCAGCCTCGCAGGCTTTCGCGATCCGGACGATATCCGTTACGTTCGGCGTAAGCTTGACGATCACCGGCTTGTCCGTGACCGCCTTTACCGCCCGGACAACCTCCGCCGCTGCCTCAGAATCCGTGCCGAAGCTCATTCCGCCCCCGTGAACATTCGGGCAGCTGATATTCACTTCGAGCCAGCCGACCTGCGGGCATTCATTGAACCGGGCGCAGGTATAAACGTAATCCTCAACGGAGAACCCGCTGACATTCGCCATGACCTTCTTCCGAAAGATCTTTTCCAGATTCGGAAGCTCTTCGCTGATCACGGCATCCACACCCGGATTCTGCAGTCCTACGGAATTGAGCATTCCGGACGGGCAGTCCGCGATCCTCGGCAACGGATTTCCGTAACGCGCTTCCCGCGTTGTCCCCTTCATGGAGAAGGTTCCGAGGATATTGATATCATACAGCTCCGCAAATTCACGGCCGTACCCGAAGGTCCCGCTTGCGGGGATCACGGGATTCTCCAGCTCTGTTCCGCAGAGAGAAACTTTCATATCTACCACAGCAGCTCACTCCTTTTCAGCACGGGACCGTCCCGGCAGATCCGCTTACTGCCCGTTACCGTTTTGCAGCTGCAGCCCATGCAGGCGCCGAAGCCGCAGCCCATGCGGGCTTCAAAGCTGAACTCGCCGTCCGTCTTCGCACATCCGCAGATCGCCCGGAACATGGCCTCCGGACCGCAGGAATAAAAGTAACTGTAGGAAAGGGATTCCATGGCATCCGTCACAAAGCCCTTTATCCCGCGGGAACCGTCCGCCGTGGCGATAATCACTTCGGCGCCGAGGGCCCGGAATTCCTTTTCATAGAGGATCTCGCTTTCGGTATTAAAACCGAGGATCACCGTCGGCCGCTCCAGCTTTTTCGCCAGATAGTAGAGCGGCGTAAAGCCCATTCCGCCGCCGATCAGCAGCGGAGAAGATCCGGCAAGGGAAAGGTCAAAGCCGTTTCCGAGGCCCGTCAGAACATTCAGCGTGCCGGAGCTTTTTTTACTCAGAAGCTCTGTTCCCTCTCCGGTGATCCGGTAGATCACGGTAAGAGTGTCCTCTTCGCAGTCGCATACCGACAGCGGGCGGCGCAGGAACACGCCGTCGATCCGGAGATTCACGAACTGGCCGGGCACGGTAATTGCCGAGGTATCTCCCCTCAGGCGAAGACGCCTTACATTTTCACTGAGCGGAGAGTTCTCCGCAATTTCAAAAAGCGATTCTCTGATCATGCGTCGATGGTGGAGATGGTAATGGTCGTCTCTTCCAGAACATCAAGAAGGACCTTTACCGTATCGAGCGCCGTAAACATCGTGATATTATATTCCGTGGCAAGGCAGCGGATCTTGTAGCCGTCGCTTGCCTGACCCAGAGAACCGACATCTCTCGTATTGATAACATACGCGATATGGCCCTGACGGATCGCATCAAAGATCTCGTTGCTGTCCTCGAGCTTGGCGAGGGTATGGGTGCGGATCCCGTTCTTCTTCAGGAATTCCGAAGTACCCTCTGTTGCCTCGATATTGAAGCCGAGGTTATAGAAGCGGCGGATCAGCGGCAGCGCCTCGTCCTTATCCTTATCGGCGATGGTTGCGAAGACGGTACCGTAATTCTGGAGATGCATGCCGGAAGCCTGCAGCGCCTTGTACAGGGCACGGTTGAGCTTGTCATCATAGCCGATGGCCTCACCGGTGGACTTCATCTCCGGAGAGAGGTACGCGTCAAGACCTTTGATCTTGTTAAACGAGAAAACAGGAACCTTGACGTAGAAGCGGTCCTTCTCATCGGGATAGATATCGAAGAGACCGAGCTCCTTCAGGCTCTTGCCGAGGATGACCTCGGTAGCGATATCCGCAAGGCTGTAACCCGTTGCCTTGGAGAGGAACGGAACCGTGCGGGAGGAACGGGGATTGACCTCGATGATGTAAACATCGTCATTCCGGTCAACAATGAACTGGATATTGTAAAGGCCGACGATCCCGATCCCGAGACCGAGCTTTTTGGCATACTGAAGGATGATTCCCTTCACCTTGTCCGAAATGGAGAACGGCGGATAGACGCTGATAGAGTCTCCGCTGTGGATACCGGTACGCTCAACGAGCTCCATGATGCCCGGAACGAAGACATTCCTTCCGTCGCAGATAGCGTCCACCTCGACTTCCTTGCCGATGATGTACTTATCCACGAGCACCGGCTTGTCCGCATCAATCTCGACCGCCGTTTTCAGATACTGCCTGAGCTGCGGCTCGTTGGCGACGATCTGCATGGCTCTTCCGCCGAGAACAAAGCTCGGGCGCACCAGAACAGGATAGCCAATTGCTTCCGCCGCGCTGACGCCTTCTTCTATATTCGTTACGGCTCTGCCCTGCGGCTGGGGAATATGAAGCTCTTCCAGAACCTTTTCAAAGCTGTCGCGGTTTTCCGCGCGGTCAATTGCTTCGCAGTCGGTTCCGATGATCTTCACACCGCGGTCCATCAGCGGCTGGGCAAGGTTGATGGCCGTCTGTCCGCCGAGGGAGGCAATCACGCCCTCCGGCTTTTCAAATTCAATGATATTCATCACGTCCTCCGGCGTCAGCGGCTCAAAGTAGAGCTTGTCGGAGGTCGTATAGTCCGTTGAGACGGTCTCCGGATTGTTGTTGATAATGATTGCCTCATATCCGGCCTTTTTGATCGTCTGAACGGAATGGACCGTGGAATAGTCAAATTCCACGCCCTGCCCGATACGGATGGGGCCGGCGCCCAGAACAACGATCTTCTTTTTCTCCGTCAGGATCGAGGAATTGTCTCCGGAATAGGAGGAATAGAAGTACGGAATATAGGCGTTGGTATGGCAGGTGTCCACCATCCGGAACACCGGGAACATTTTCATTTTCTTTCTCAGGTTAAAAATGCTGATCTCGGAGGTTCCGAGAAGCTTTGCGATATATTTATCGCTGAAGCCCATCTTCTTGGCTTCGCGAAGGACTTCGATATTGTCCGGATTCTCCGTGATCCGGCGTTCCATCTTCACGATATTTTCCACCGCTTCCAGGAAAATGGCCGTGATCTGCGTCATCTCATGCAGCTTTTCAACGGTAACCCCTCTGCGGAAAAGCTCCGCTATCGCGAAGATATTGTCATCATGGAAGACCGACACATAGGAGAGGATCTCATCCTCCTCCATGGCATCAAACTTGGCCATATAGAAATGGCAGACCCCGATCTCCAGAGAACGGACGGACTTCAGCATGCACTCCTCGAGATTTGAGCCGATCCCCATGACCTCGCCTGTAGCCTTCATCTGCGTGCCGAGGGCATTCGGAGCACTGGAGAACTTATCAAAGGGGAAGCGCGGGAACTTGGCGACGATATAATCCAGAGACGGCTCAAAGGCCGCATTGGTATTGGCAATGGTGATCTCCTCCAGCGTCATTCCCACAGCGATCTTCGCCGTTACACGGGCGATCGGATATCCGCTGGCCTTGGAAGCGAGGGCCGAGGAACGGGAAACACGGGGATTGACTTCGATCAGGAAATACTCGCTTGTCTCCGGATTCAGGGCAAACTGCACGTTGCAGCCGCCCTCGATCTTCAGCTCGCGGATGATCTTTATCGCGCTGTCATTGAGCATCTTGCGGTCATGGTCATTCAGGGAGAGGATCGGCGCTACGACGATGGAGTCGCCGGTATGCACGCCGACAGGATCGACATTTTCCATTCCGCAGATCGTGATCGCATGGTCGGCGGAGTCACGCATAACTTCAAATTCGATCTCCTTATATCCCTTGACGGACTTTTCGATCAGGACCTGATGGACCGGGGAGAGACGGAACGCGTTCGTGCCGATCTCAACGAGCTCCTCCTCATTGTTGGCAAACCCGCCACCGGTTCCTCCCAGCGTAAAGGCAGGACGGAGAACAACGGGATACCCGATATCCAGCGCGGCCTTCTTTGCCTCTTCCAGGCTGTAGGTGATCTCGGAGGGAATGGTGGGCTCGCCGATGGACTGGCACATCTCCTTGAACAGCTCGCGGTCTTCCGCGCGCTCGATGCTGCTACTGTCTGTTCCGAGAAGCTCCACCTGACATTCGCGGAGGACGCCCTTCTTTTCCAGCTGAATGGCAAGATTCAGACCCGTCTGCCCGCCGATTCCGGGAACGATCGCATCGGGACGCTCATAGCGGAGGATCCTCGCCATATACTCGAGCGTGAGAGGCTCCATATATACTTTATCCGCGATCGCCGTATCCGTCATGATCGTTGCGGGGTTCGAATTGCAGAGTACGACCTCGTAGCCCTCTTCCTTGAGAGCCAGACAGGCCTGCGTGCCGGCGTAGTCAAATTCCGCAGCCTGACCAATTACGATCGGACCGGAACCGATAATCAGGATCTTCTTAATATCTGTTCTCTTAGCCATCTTTATTCCTCCAAATTTACATTAATACACTCTGATGCCGCTGACGACCGTTTCGACACATCGGCCGAAAACATGTCTTCCCTCAAACGGCGTTGCCTTGCCCTGCGAAAGGAAATCGGCAGGGTCAATATCATATTCCGCGTTCAGATCCCACACCGTGTAATCGTTTCCGAGCGGGATATGAAATCTTCTGCGGGGGTTGATGCAGATCAGTTCGATCAGTTTTTCCAGGGAGATCACATTCTTCTTTACAAGCTCCGTATACAGGCACGGGAAAGCGGTTTCCAGGCCAACGATTCCGAAAGCGCTTTTTTCCAAGCCGCGGCTCTTTTCCTCTGCGGAATGCGGGGCGTGATCCGTTGCAATGATTTCAATCGTTCCGTCTTTGATCCCTTCGATCAGGGCAAACCGGTCCTCCTCGCTTCTGACGGGAGGATTCATCTTAAACTTTCCGTCCTCCTTCAGATCCGCATCCGTCAGGAGAAGATAATGCGGAGCCGTTTCACAGGAGACGTCCAGCCCTTCCGCTTTTGCCTGCCGGATCAGCTCAACGCTTTCTTTGGCGGAAACATGGCAGACATGATAGGCGCAGCCGGTTTCCCTCACGAGCTTTATATCCCGCTCGATCTGGCGGTATTCGCTTTCGGAACAGATCCCCCGGTGCCCGTGCGCTGCGGCATACGCGCCGGCATGGATATAGCCTCCGTTCAGGAGCTCGTTCACCTCGCAGTGCGCAACGATCATCTTTCCCTGCGCCTTTGCTGTAAGCATCGCGGAGCGCATCATTTCTTCGGACTGCACGCCCTTTCCGTCATCGGAAAAGGCAATGGCATCTCCGAGCTCCTCAAACCGGCTCAGCTCGGTTCCCTTCTCCCCTGCCGTTATAGAGGCATACGGGTAGACATCAACCACGGCCTGAGAACGGATCAGATCCGTTTCCACCTTCAGATTTTCGGCGCAGTCCGGCACCGGATTCAGATTCGGCATCGGGCAGACCGCCGTAAAGCCGCCGCGCGCCGCCGCCATGGAACCGCTCCGGATCGTTTCCTTATAAGAAAAACCCGGCTCTCTGAAATGCACATGCACATCACAGAAACCGGGAAAAATAAAATATTCATTTTCGGGATAATTCATATCGGAACGGCTATCCGACAGAGAATAGCAATAATCCGGAAGACAAAAGCCGTCAATATAAAAAGGGAACAATTCCAGCCTGGAATTGTTCTTTATCGGCACAGATTCAATTCTGAAATCGATCGTCTGCATGTATACTCTCCAAAATCTTATTCCAAACGGCACCGCCGGACAGATCCTGTTATCGGTAAAAGTATACCATATTTCTCTCTTCTGTCAACAGGTGAATATCCGACAAAAATCCCCGTGACGGGACGGGGATTTCTGTTTGAAATTTATGACATTTATCAGGGGATCTCGGAACGGCTGCCTTCCGCTTCGGCTTCCGCGGCTTTCGATGCCATTTCTGCCGCGCGCTCGTCGGCCCGGCGAAACAGCTTTTTCAGGACAAAGACCGCCGCAACGGCAAGAACGAGCTCCGCGCACAGCTGAGAGTAGGACAGACCGTAGAGAGGCCATATTTTGTTCAGGATATACAGCGCCGGGATCTCCAGAGCGACTTTGCGTAGGACAGCAAAAAGGAAGGATTCCTTTCCCATTCCGACCGCCTGGAAAATTCCGACCGCCAGAAAATCCACGCAGAGGAACGGAAGCCCCAGACAGAAGCCTCTCAGGAAGTCCGTGCCGTAGGAAACGATGCTTTCCGTCTTCATAAAAAGGGAGATCATCGGCCCGGCAAAGAAATAGTACAAGGCGGTTGCGATCACGATAAAGCCAACGGAGAGCTTCGCGGTAAACGTGATGGCCTTCTTCATTCTCTCCGAGTTGCCGGAGGAATAGTTATAGCCGACCAGCGGCATGATTCCCTGGCCGAGTCCCATGGAAATATACATGGGAACCATGTTGATCTTATGGGTGATGCCCATTGCGGCAACGGCATCGGTACCGTAGGCGGAGGTGAAGTTGTTCAGCACCGTCATGCCGGTCACGTTGAGGAGATTCTGCACCGCGGCGGGAACACCGACGGCGGCCACGGAGGAGATGATCTTCTTATCAAAGCGGAATTTGCGGGGATCAATGGAAACAAAGGTCTTTCCGCGCCTGACAAAGAGAAAGATCAGGAAATACGCGCAGGCGACGCAGTTGGAAATAAACGTGGCGCAGCCCGCTCCGGAGGCGCCCATTCCAAGGCCCCACGGCATAATGAAGACAGGGTCCAGAACCACATTGAGCAGGCAGCCGCTGATGGTTCCGATACTGGCGTGAAGAGACTCTCCTTCCGAACGGATGAGGTTTGCCAGAACCAGATTCAGGATGGACGGAGCCGCACCGAGGACGACCGTCCAGAACATATACCGGGAGGTGGCGGAAACAGTTTCCTCCGCCGCACCGAGAAGACGCAGAAGCGGAGACTGAAAGACCGCACAGCCAAGAGAATACAGCAGCGAAAAGCAAAGCGCGCAGTAAAAGCCGTAAACGGATGTGCGCTTAACCGTCTCATAATCCTTTATTCCCAGTGCGCGGCTCATATAGCTGCTGCAGCCGACGCCGAAAAGATTGATCACCGCATTGAATGCCAGAAGTACCGGGGCCGCCAGCGTGACCGCGGCGCTCTCCACCGGATCATTCAGGGCTCCGACAAAATAGGTATCCGCGAGATTATAGAGCACCATAATCAGCGTACTGAGCACAGTAGGAACCGAAAGCTTTGCAACAGCTTTCGGGATGGGCATGGTTTCAAAGAGTTCTGTTTTGCTTGCTTTGGTCATTGGTCTTCCTTCCCGGTTGATTTTTTATGATAATGTTTCGCTTTCTTCCGGTGCGTTTTCTTCCGCTGCAGCGGCAAACCCGGCTTTCTTCCTGTAAACAAAGGCCCAGAGGATCATCAGGCAATACACTGCTACAAGAAGAATGTTGTCCTTTGTCACGTCGGTCGAGTGATCGACAAACAGGGCCGGGAAGCTGAGGGAAGAAACCTCTCCCGTGAAAAGAAGCGCGGAAATGAGATTATTGAGGGCATGGATCACAACGGACGCCTCATAGCTCCCGACGAGCAGATCGATCGCCATGAGAGAAAAGCCCGTAAAGAAATACTGGACCACGGCCATTCCGTATCCGTATGCCCCGACCTCCGGATTGGCAAGATGCGGAGCAAAAAATATCAGGCCGGAAAGGACGGAAACCAGAAACACCTTCCACAGCGGCGCCGGGAAACGGTTTCTGAAGAAATATCTGCCGATCACGCAGCGGAAAAGGAGCTCCTCTACCGTGGTCTGAAACGGGATCAGGAGCAGACAAATGACAACGGAAACGAGCCGAAGCTTCAGCTCCGCCGGCTGATAGGTGATGATATCCGACGTGAAGATCCTAATAATGCTCGGCACTAACAGCAGAAGATATATGATCACACAGCCGGCTACATACTTTTTCTTCCAGGGCTGGCCGTTGGAAATGATCTGCTTCACATTAGTCTTCAGCATTTTTTTCAGGAGCCATACTAGGATCAGGAAGTTAAAGAAGAATACCAGCAACAGATACGTGCTTTCATAAATACTGTGAAAATATCCGCCTGCTCTGAAGGAGGGAATAAGCCGGATCAGCAGCGCAGGAACGGCCCCGAGGATCTGACCTCCGAGAAACGCGACCAGCAGGAACAGGACTCCTCTGAGCAGCGAATATTCATGCGACCCGAACGGGATTATTTTCTTTTCTTTTTCCATTCATTTATCCTTTCTGCACAATTTGTTCCGCTTTACAGTTTTGCATCGGAACAGCTCTCTATCGATTTTATGTCAACTGAATTATTTTAATTAAATTATCGCAATGTATATTACGTAATCTCAGGAAGAAATCTTCCCTGCGCTTTTCATTTTTCTGAGCACAAGAACACAGAGGACCAGCACCGCCGGAAAGCCGATCCCGGCAAGGAGCCCGGCCTGAAGATCATCCCCTGCACGCTGAGAGACCGCTCCGACAATTGCCGGACCGATTGAGCCGCCGAGGTCTCCCCCGAGAGCCAGAAGGGCAAACATCGCCGTTCCTCCCTTCGGCATCACCGAAGACGAAATACTGAGGGAACCGGGCCACATGATCCCGACAGAAAAGCCGCAGAGTGCGCAGCCGATCAGACCCATCACAGGCAGCTCCGCAAAGGCGGCAAGGAGGTAGCACAGCACGCAGAGAATCCCGGAGGCAGCCATAAATCCGGTCAGATCCACCTTTCCCCCGATTCTGCTGTAAAGCACGCGGCTGATCCCCATCAGCAGCGCGAAGCCGCAAGGACCGGCAAGGTCACCGACCGTTTTGGACACATGCAGTGCGGACTCCACGAAAGCCGAAGCCCACTGACCGAGAGCCAGCTCACTGGAACCGGAGCAGACCATCAGCACGATTAGCAGCCAGAACAGCTTTGTTTTCAGAAGCTCCCCGATGCTCATGCTCTTTCCGTCCTCTACGAGAGGCTCAATTGGGCAGGTGACAAAGTTAAACACATTATAGAACGGGACGAGCGCCCAGAGGCAGGCCAGAATCCGCCATTTCCCCGTTCCGAACGCGGAGAAGAACAGCGTGGAAAGGATCACGACCGCCATGGTTCCCCAGCAGTAGAAGGAATGAAGAAAGCTCATGACCCTGTCTTTATTGTCAAAGGGGCACGCCTCGATGATCGGGCTGCAGAGGACTTCAATCAGCCCGCTGCCGAGCGCATAGATAAAAACGCAGATGAGGATCCCGACAAAGGGAGAGGGCAAGAGCCCGGGCAGTACAGCAAGACCGATCAGCCCTGCCGCGGAGGCGATCTCCGAGGTCACGATACACACCCTGTAGCCGAGCCGGTCAACTACGACGGCACAGAAGCTGTCCACAAGAAGCTGCGTAAAGAAAAAGCACGTGGAGATCAGGGCAAGAGAGCCGAGAGAGATCCCGTATTCCGAATGGAACGTTGTATACAGCAGCGGGGCAAAGTTGGCAAGGATCGCCTGCGTTACAAAGCCGAGATAACACGCAAGCTGGGTCCTTTTGTAATTTTTAACGGTTTTATTCATAAAAACTCCTGTTCAAAGAAACGGGTAAGTATTTTAATATGATTTCTGTCCGGTGTTCATATTACTTTATTAACAAACGCAGAGAGCAATATCAGAAGCAAGTTAAAAGCCTGATCATCAGCACGCCAAACTTTATACATTATAACAGAAGTTCCCAAAACAGCCAATAGAAAAACAGCGGGTCAGGTTCCGGGGGATTAAAACTGATCCGCTGCTCACTGATTTTCAGCCGCCGAAGGATAAGCGGTTTCGAAAGTGAAAAAATATTGAAATTTCGAAAGTGTATGGTATATTCTTCTATGTTAAAAATTATGTCAGGAGTTTTGATATGCCAAAATCCGCCAATCAGAAATTGAAGCTGCTGTATCTCATGCGCTATCTGCAGCACAGCTCCGACGAAGACCACCCTGTCACCATTCAGCAGATGATCGACGAGCTGAGCAAGGACGAGATCAAAGCCGAGCGCAAGAGCCTGTATGACGACATTGAGACGCTGCGCTCTTTCGGGCTCGACATCGTGCAGCAGAACGGGAATTACTACGTAGCCTCCCGTGACTTCGAGCTTCCGGAGCTCAAGCTGCTGGTGGACAGCGTTCAGAGCTCCAAGTTTATCACCCAGAAAAAGACGCTCGGTCTGATCAAAAAGATCGAACAGCTGGCAAGCGTATATGACGCACAGAAGCTGCAGCGCCAGGTTTACGTGCGCAACCGGGTAAAAAGCATGAACGAGAGTGTCTATTATAACGTTGACGAGATATCCGGAGCGATCACGCAGGATCGGATGATCTGTTTCAAATACTTTGACTATACCGTTTCCAAGCAGCGGAAATTCCGGAAGGACGGGTCATGGTACGAGATCAGCCCGTTCTCCCTGATATGGGATAATGAAAACTACTACATGCTCGGCTATGATGCGGCCGCCGGACTTATGAAGCACTACCGCGTGGACAAGATGACCGAGATCTCCGCACTGAAAAAGAGGCGCGAGGGCAAAGAAGCCTTCCGGAAAATCGACATGCCGAATTACTCCAAAGAGGTGTTTGACATGTTCTCCGGAAAGATTGAAACCGTTACGCTCCGGTTTGCCAGCCACCTTGTCGGAGCGGTGATCGATCGGTTCGGAACGGACACCGTGATCGTCGCAAACGACAGCGAGCACTTTACCGTAAACGTGGATGTTGCGATCAGCCCGAGATTCTATGCCTGGCTTTTCGGCTTCGGAACGGAAGTGGAGGTCATCTATCCGGAGGAAATACGCTCGGAATACGCGGAAACGCTCGACACGCTGAAAAAACTCTACGAATAATATGAACAGCAGCGGATCAATGGCTGCTATGATTGAGCAAATACTGTCTAAACCGAATTCATTAAAACCGTTTCCTTTGTCTGTTTTTATTTATGAAACCCGATAATTGTGTTGTTTTGCTTCATAATTTGGGCATAACGGAATTCATCGGACAGCATCAGTGCCATTCGTGTTCCGATAAATTTATACGGAGTTTCATCATTCAGGGTCCATTCCTCCGCTCTCCTGCGTAAATCATTCAGCGGACAGTTGTCACAGATTCGCAGAATGATCTGCTCATCTGTCAGAATCATTTTCATGTTTACGATCGGATCCGCGATTCGATACTCTTTTCCATGATTCAGAAGACAGATTGCAAGTTCCTCAGCGCACAGAGAAACAGAAAAGCACAACCGTGAAGAAATACCACGGTTTGCGCAAAAGGCCCCTGCCTCGGAAGAGAAAGCGACAGCCTGTTCCGCAGTTCTGATTTCAGCACAAATCATGTTCTTCTCCGAAATCTTAAGCAGACCATTCTGACGTTTTTCACGCAGGAACAGTACAGAACTCAAAAGAGCGGACAGAACTTCTGCACCGACAAGAGAAACGAACACGCCCACATTCCCTTTACCGAAAACAAGAAGAAATATACAGGGAAACACACAGCCCTTTACAAGATTCAGCAAGGAACTGATGGCAGACTTTTTGAAAGCCTGCAAACCTTTTAGCGTTGCAAGGAACAAGGCGGAAAACGGAATTTGAATACTGATCGCAAGGATTGCGATTTGTGCACAGCGAAGGACATCCGCCGCATGGTCCGCTGTGTAAAACAATGCAAGAGGACGGGAAACTGCTGCCAGCAGACAACAGACCGGAACCATGGAAGTAATGACCCAAAGGGAACTTCGGAATACCTGATTGACAGATGTTCTGTCGCATTCTCCGGTGTACAGCCCTATAAGAAGCAGCGTTGTGTCGCCGACAGCGCAGCAGATAGTATTACTGAATAGCGCAATATTCTTAAAAACCGCCACACCAAACATTGCTTCCATTCCGGCTCCGGAGATGATCAGGCTGTTGATCAGTTTATTTCCGAAAAATGCAGCCAGAGCATATACAGTTTGAGAGTATCCCAATCGAAACAGCTGCGGTATATATTCGAATCTGATGGATGGACGAAGAGAAAACAGCCTGCCGCTTCCAGAATAATAAAGCAAAAGAACAGCCGCTCCGCCGACATAACTGATTGAAGTTGCAATACCCATTCCGATCAGTCCGCCCCGGAACAGAAACACATTCAAGAGATCTCCGATAATATTCAAAGCACATGTAGTGATACCGGAAATGCGAACGATTCCAGTTCCACCGTCCATCTGCAGCGGACCCATGGAAACGCTTAGAAAGTTATAAAAAACATTACCGGTAAACAGGGCACGGAGATAGCCCGCTGTCTCCGGCATCAGATAAGCTGCCTCTCCTTTCGCCCCGAGAAATGCTGCGAATGATTCGGAATATACAACACCTGCGACCGAGACCAGTGCCGACAGGAGAAAAGAGATCCACACGGTTGTAGAAAAAACACTTTTCGCCTCGTCCGTGCGCCCCTGCCCGATTTTTTCAGAACATAGTATCTGATTACCCGTATCCAGCAAATAACTCAGAGTACTATTCAATATGAAATATGGAGTCGCAATTGTGTAAGCGGTCATTGCGTCTACACCGAGAAATACGCTTGTCAGGATACCGTCAATAAAGCCGGCCATCATGCTTGAGCTTCTGATATATACTGCGGTTACAAAAGCATTCCGATAGGTTCTGCCAATTCTATTTTTCATAGCTTTCCAATCGATCCCTTCAACCAGAATTTATTCCTGCTGATAATAATACCGTGTATAATCTTTTAACTGTCTGAACGGCTCTCTGCACAGCATTACGGATTCTTTTTTACCATCATGCTCCCAGCAGAGAATATCCCCGCAGCCTTCTATGACATTTCCTTTCCTGATTGTGGCGTGAAAAAAAGTCTCAGCAAGAAGTACATAAGAAAAATCGCTATTTTCTACCTTAAAAAAAGGCTCCATCTGCAAGGCATACGTGTCATCCGTAACACGGCAACGGAAGGATACATTCTCACAAATCATCTCGGCCGAGTGCAGATTGTTCCGGTTGAAATCCTCACAAACATAAAAAGCGTCTACAAGTTGCTCCCGGAATAAGAATCGGAACGGCAGAGGCAGCCCGTACGCCTGCGGCACGCCCTGTTTTTGGTTGATGTTGATAACGGTATTGTGGATTCTTCGGAGTTCCTCGGCATTCCCGTAAAAGACAATGTCGTAATCACTTGACTTTTCGGCGCCCAATGCCGCTGACCCGGCCAGCCCCATCTGTTCGGGGGATACTTCAAATCTTTTTCCCAACGCGGCAACATAGGAACGGAAATCCGCATCCTCGCAGCACAGGCGTATCATGGCTGCCCTCGGGTCTATAATTTCAATAACATCCGCACATTCAAAACAGGTGTAGGATTGTAAAAACGAGGAATGAAACCGAGGAATGCTGTCCGGTCGGTAGCGGTACGGGAGCTCTCTGATCTGCCGGTTATCCAGAGAAACATTCCGAACACCGTCTTTCCTTATGGTTGTTTTTATCATAGGGATTCCACACTGTGTTTTTCGAAACGGAAAATCGGAACGCATCTCTTCCCGGATATTGTTTTCACTTACGTAAAGACAAGTGCCAAAAAACTGATCCTCATTGTTCTGGAAAAGATAATTGCACGGCGCACAGATCACGGCGGAGGTATCATACTTCCTGCTGTGAATCAGATAATACAGAATATCGTTTGAATCATTCAGTGCTCTGCATTTTTTCAGAATATCTAAATCACTCATTTTCATCTCAACCCCGGTAATACAAATTGTTTATTCCGTTAAGCGACATTTCAGCTCCGCAATCTCAGAAACAGTCATTCCGCGCGATCTAAGACATTGCTCTGCCGAAATCTGCAGTTCCGGATATGTGTGATTATCCTGATACTTTTTCTATATATTATACCATGAATCGCTCAAAAAGTCCCTGCTTTCTTGAAATAATAAAAATCAAAAAATGAATCATTCGATGTACAGCGTATAAAGGAAAACGGCTGCAGCCCTCTTCGGACTGCAGCCGTCGTTTGCTTATTATCTTTTTGGTATTATGCGAGCTTCTGACAGGGATATCCGTTCTTTCTGTCAGATGGACTCCATCAGTGCTGGCTGTCCTTGGTAAGGAAGTCTATGGCAACGGCGAAGAGAAGCACAAGGCCTTTTGCCAGGTATTTTTCAAAGGAGCCCATGGAAAGAATGGACATGCCGTTTTCGAGAGATGCCATAACCAGAGCGCCGATGACGCATCCGACAACAGAGCCCTTGCCGCCGGCAGGAGAGGTTCCGCCGATGATCGCGGCAGCGATGATATCGGTCTCAGCACCGGTTCCGGCTGCGATTGCGGCGGAATTCAGTCTCGCGGTGTAAACGATACCGGATGCCGCGGACATCGTGCCCATCAGGATAAACACGAACCAGGTGACCTTCTGAACGTTAACGCCGGAAAGGGCGGCAGCTTCACGGTTTCCGCCGATGGCGTATACATGGCGGCCGAATGCTGTCTTCTTGGAAATGAAGTTAATGGTAAATACGATGACCGCAAGGATAACCAGCGGGATCGCAACGCCGCGGTCCAGATTGAACACATAGAAGAATACAGCGATAACGATGCTGATGAGAGCAACGCGGGCAACAAACATTCCGGTGGACTCCACCTTGAAGTCATAGCGCTGTTTTTTCCTTCTGTTGCTAAGCTGAGAGGCAATGAACAGTACAATGCAGATTGCACCGATCAGCAGGGCGGTAAGGTTCACATTTGCATCCTCTCCGAGGATGTTGGGGAGATAGCCCTGACCGATTGCCTTAAAGGTCGGGTTGTTCGGCTGGATCGTGGTGCTGTTCGTAACGCGGATGATCAGACCTCTGAATACCCACTCGGAGGAGAGCGTAACAATGAATGCGGGAAGACCGAACTTTGCTACCCAGAAGCCCTGCCATACGCCGATGAGTGCGCCGCAGGCGAGAACAATGATGATAGCAACCCAGATATTAATGTTCGTAAACTTCAGGAAGTATGCGATCAGCGCTCCGGAGAAGCCGATGACAGATCCTGTTGAAAGGTCTATGTGACCGCAAACCATGATCAGCACCATCGTGCTCGATGCAATACCGACATAAGCCATCTGGAGGAAAAGGTTCGTAATGTTTCTCGGGGTGAGGAAAATGCCTTCGGTTGCGATAGTAAACACGAGCCAGATCACTATCAGAGCAATGATCATTGTGTACTGCTGAATATTCTTTTTCAGCGTGCTTTTAAGTTGTTCCATTTTGTTTTCCTTCCTTACATTGCTGTCGGCGTTTCATCTGTGCCGGTGCAGTACTGCATAACAATCTCCTGAGTGGCATCCTTCCAGTCCAGCTCGGCTGTAATGGAGCCCTCATGCATGACATAGATCCTGTCGCTGATTCCGAGGACCTCGGGGAGCTCAGAGGATATCATGATAACGCTCATTCCCTGCGCCACGAGATCGTTCATAATATTGTAAATCTCAACTTTGGCTCCGACGTCGATCCCTCGCGTAGGCTCATCCATGATCAGCACCTTGGGCTGCGTCATCAGCCATTTTGCCAGAACCACCTTCTGCATGTTACCGCCGGAGAGATTCCGCGTAAGCTGCTCAATGCTCGGGGTCTTGATGCTCAGATCCTTCACGTACCCGGTAACGTCGTGGAAGATCTTATTGTCATCGATCACGCCGCCCTGGGACAGTCTCTTCAGAACCGGAAGGCTGACGTTGAATTTAATATCCTGCATCAGGACAAGGCCGTAGCGTTTCCGGTCTTCGGACATATAGCAGATTCCCTGCTCGATCGCATCCGAAGCATTGCGGATGTTAACCTTTTTCCCTTCAAACCAGACTTCACCGGTAATATTGGAGCCGTACTCGTGCATCATGCTCATCATGAGCTCCGTGCGTCCGGCACCCATCAGGCCGGCAATACCGACGATCTCGCCTCTTCTTACGTTTATATTAACGTCTTTAATGATCTTCTTGTCTTTGATCTGAGGATGGTTCACATTCCAGTTGCGCATCTCGAACACAACCTCTCCGGGGTTGTGCTCCTGACGCGGGAACATCTGGGAAAGCTCACGTCCGACCATGAAGGAGATCATCTGACTTTTTGTGATCTCGGATTTATCTCTGGTTGCCACCGTCTGTCCGTCACGGAGAACAGTAACGGTATCGGCTATTTTCAGGACCTCATCCAGTTTATGAGAGATATAAATACAGGTAACGCCCTGAGACTTGAATTCCTCAATCAGGTTGAGAAGGCGCTCGGATTCGTCATCCGTCAGAGCCGCGGTAGGCTCATCGAGGATCAGAAGCTTCGCGTTCTTGCTGATTGCCTTGCAGATCTCAAGGAGCTGCATCTGGCCAACACCCAGATTGACCACCAGCGTCTCCGGATTGAGATCAAGATGAACGACCTTCAGGTACTCGGCGGTCTTCTTGTAGGTTTCCTCCCAGTCGATCAGGCCTCTTTTATTTTTGATTTCCGAACCGAGGAAAATGCTTTCCGCAACATTCATGTTCTTGCAGAGAGCAAGCTCCTGATAAATGATTGCGATGCCTTTGTCTTCGCTGTCTCTGATGCTGGAGAAGCTCTGAACCTCGCCGTTCAGAACGATCTCGCCTTCATAAGTACCCGCGCCGTAAATGCCGCTGAGCACCTTCATCAGAGTCGACTTTCCCGCACCGTTTTCACCGACAAGCGCATGGATCTCGCCGCGCTTGACGTTGAAGCTGACATTATTCAGCGCTTTTACACCGGGGAAGGTCTTGGTGATGTTCTTCATTTGCAGAATGAAGTCTTCCATAGGTAAAACGATCCTTTTATTAAAATTAATGCTGAAATATAGGTCCGATCAGCCGGATGGCTGACCGGACCCTGAGTATGCGGTTAAATTGACTTATCCGAGGATCTCAGCTTCGGTGTGGTAGCCGGACTCGTAAACAACGTTCATGTTGTTTGCATCGATGAATTCGCAGGTAACAAGAACTGCGGGAACATCAATGGGATTGCCGTCTGCGTCAGTGCCTTCCATGGTCTTGTCGGTGTCGTACTTGCCGTTCTTTACGAACTCAGCAGCGATATCAACAGCGACTTTGCCCATCTCACGGGAGTCACCGAAAACAGTCATGGACTGAGTGCCGGCAAGAATTCTCTGGCAGGCAGCGACTTCGCAGTCCATACCGGTGATGAAGGTCTCCTTTGCGAGGTCATCGCCCAGAGCTGCGATAGCGCCGGAAGCAAGACCGTCGTTCGGGGAAAGAACTGCGTCAATTACGATGCCCTTTGCGTCTGCAATGGACATAGCGTTCTCAACGTGCTTGGTTGCCTGAGCAGGATCCCAGCCAATGCAGTCATTGTCGGAAATGACATTGATTGCGCCTGCATCAACATACTCAGCGATCTGCTCGTATGCGCCGCCGTAGTAAAGGGGTGCGCAGGAGTCACCGGGGTCGCCGTGAAGGATAACGATGTTGCCCTTGACTTCGCCGTACTTCTCCTTGAGGTTGTCAGCGATGTACTTGCCCTGGAGCTGGCCCTGATACCAGGAGTCGAAGGTGATGTACATATCGAGGTCGGAGGTACCGGTGATCATACGGTCATAGGAAATGACGAAGATGCCGGCTTCCTTGCACTCCTCAACGATTGCTGCTGCGGCGTTGCCGTCGTTCGGAGCAATAACGAGAGCCTTGATGCCCTGCATGATCATGGTGGAAACCTGATCCTTCTGCTTGTTGCTGTCGCCCTCGGCGCAGGCAGTGACGTACTCGATGCCGAGCTCATCACAATGAGCCTTCATTGCGGCTTCATCAATGGACCAGCGCTCTTCAGCGAAGGTAGGCATTGAGATACCGATCTTGATCTTGTCTTCTGCAAATGCGCAGGTGCTGAGGAGAGCGCAAATCATAACGACGGTAAGAATTGCTGCGATGATTTTTTTCATTGGGGTCCTCCATAAAAAAATTTAGTCAGAATGCATAAAGCAACTCTGTTTCTGTTTAAATATTAACACGATTAAGGGTGAAAATCAACATCGGATTATATTTTTATCCATTAACGTTCACAACATACTCCGTTACGGTGTGGAAGCGCTCTCCCGGCCGGATCAAAACAGAGCTGCGCAGGACCGGAATATTCACGGCGTTCGGGAAATTTTCCGTTTCAAAGGCGATCCCGCCGTGCTTCCCGTAAATCTCTCCGCCTTTCCCCTTCTCCGCCTGAAGCCCGTTTCCGGAGTAGACGAGAACCCCCGGCGCATCGCTCATGCAAAGAAGCTCCGTTTTCCCGTCCGCAGACCTAAGGTGGGCATGCGGGCGAAAGCCGGAGCCGTCCGTCAGGAAATAGTTATCCACTCCACCGCCTGCCGACTCGATTTCGGGAAAGTCCGCTGCGGATACCGCGTCCCCGATCCTTACGCCGCCGCGGAAATCAAACGGCGTTCCTTCCACGCTCCGCAGATTCCCGGTTACAAGAGGATCCGCCGAACAGTCCGTTTCCGCATACTGCGAGGCAAACAGGGTAAGGCGGTCATTCAGGCAGCTTCTGTTCTGCGTCCCCTCTTCCAGATTAAAATAGCTGTGGTTCGTAAAGCTGAGCGCAGTTTCCTCCGAGCAGGCAGCCTCATACGTAATCCGGAGGATATCCGGAGCCGGAATAGAATAGAATACAGAAACATCGAGCTTTCCGGGCAGAGGGTCATCTTCAAAGGAGGAAGAAAAGCAGACGCCGTCCGGAAGGATCTCCGTATTCCAGACACGGGCATGGAATCCCGCGGAGCCGGAATGCATGCAGTCATTTCCCGCATTCGCCTCCAGAAGGATCTCTTTCCCGGCAAGAGACAGTCTTGCTCCCCCGGTCCTGTCCGCAAGAGGGCCGACGAAAGCGCCGAAGAAGGTACTGCTCCGGACGTATTCCTCCACGGTATCATATCCCAGAACGATATCTCTTGCATCCGGTTCCGGCGTGAAAAAGGACTGCAGGATCCCTCCGTAATCCGATACCTTTACGGTGATCCCCCCGGCGCAGGAGAGCTCGTACAGGGAAACTTCCCTGCCGCCGACATTCCCCCACGGATGCTTTCTGATTTCCGCAGCTTTATTCTTATCACTGTTCATGTCTCTGTTCTCCTGAAAACCATGTCATCTGAAAATATACATTGCGAATTATTATCTATGATGATATCATATTATTAAAAGAAACAAAACTCAAAAAATATTCTGATTCATGAAAGGTATTTCCGAATGATGAAAAAGCTTCGTTTTGGGATCCTCGGGGCCGGAGAGATCGCCGTGACCCGGACGATTCCGGCTATGCTGGAGTGCGAGTACGCAGTCCCCGCAGCCGTTATGAACACAAAGATCGAAAAAGCCCGGAATACCTGTGAAAAATTCGGAATTCCCGCTGCCTATGACTCCGTTGACAGTCTTCTCGCTGACGAAAGCATCGATGCGGTCTACATTGCTTCCCCTGTTTATCTTCATACCGCGCTCACGAAAAAGGCCGCGGACTACGGGAAGCACGTTCTCTGCGAAAAGCCGTTGGGCATGAATACGGAAGATGCGCTCAGCGCAGTGGAGTACTGCCGCGAAAAGGGTGTTCTTCTCTCCGTCGGGCTGATGATGCGGTACGGAACGCACATCCGCAATGTAAAGCGGATCATCTCCGAGGGCGGGATCGGCCAGGTCGTATCCGGCAACGCCAGATTCTCCTGCTGGACGCCCGACCGCCCCGGGCACTGGCTCCACCAAATTGAAAAAGCCGGCGGCGGCCCGGTGATGGACATGGGATTTCATCTGATCGACATCATGCAGTATATCACCGGAATGAAGGTGACCGCTGTTACCGCCATGCAGGAGCGCATTACCTTCTCCGGAGACGACTACACCGTTGACGATTCCTCCACGCTCATCATGCGCATGCAGAACGGGGCTCAGTTCGTTGTTCAGACGAATTTCAACATTCCCGACACCGCGGCGAAGTGGCGCCTTGACTTTTACGGCACCAAGGGCCGGCTCCTCGGCGATATGATCGTTGCGCAGGAGGACGGCGGCATTCTCAATGCCATCACACTTTCCGATACGGACGACATGTTCCTTCAGCCTGAAGCGGGATTCGGCCCCGGAAAAAATATTGAGGGCGATTTCGGCAACATGTACCGCTCTGAAATTGACAGCTTCAGTCTTTCCATATTAAACGGGACGCCGGTTGAGGTGGATCCGATGGAGGCGGTTCAGGTACAGAGGATCATTGACGCTGCCTACCGCAGCTCCAGAGAAGGGATAACGGTTTCCGTTCCTTTCGCCTGATTGTTTCCCCGGTTATTCTTTTGTTTTTTAATTATTTTATATAATCTTTTTGGAGGTAATGCTTTATGAACATGCTGGACACGATCAAGGGTTCCTATTTTTCCGAGATCCTTCCCGAGGGATGGGATATTGCGAAAATTATGGATTGCGTATCCAATGACCCTGCAAGCGTCTGCGAGCCCCAGGACTTCTGGTGCAAGGATTTCAGACCCGTAAAATGCACGAATCTGGAAGAATTCGGCGCATACATGGGCCACGAGATCGCCATGCAGATCAAGCTCACGAAAGAAGAAGGACGCAAGCTGATCCTTATTCTCCCCGTAGGACCGATGGGAATGTACAAATGGGCCGTCTATTTCCTCAAGGAGTGGAACGTCGACTGCAAGCACGTTTACGGCTTCAACATGGATGAGTGGGCGGATGCCGACGGCAACACCCTTCCCGCTTCCGATCCCGCTGCTTTCCAGAATGCGATGACAGAGGCATTCTACGGACCGCTTGGTGAGCTCACTGTTCCCGAAGATCAGAGAAACTTCGCTACCAGAGAGAATCTTCCGACCTATCCGGAGAAGATCGCCGCTCTCAAGGCAGAAGGCGCAAAGCAGGTTCTTGTATACGGTATCGGCCGTATGTGCCACATTGCTTTCTGGGAGCCCCATTTTGCAAAGGACTATGCTACCGTTGAAGAGTGGAAGGCCGCTCCTTACCGCGTAGGCGCCAGACTCCATCCCTTCACCATTGAGCAGAACGCCATTACATCCTTCCGTTCCTCCTGGCCTCTGATTCCCTGCTATGCCAACACCATCGGACCCGCAATCATTTTCAATTCCGACTATGCGATTGGCGGCGCTGACGGCGTTCTCTCCAGAGGCATGCAGTGGCAGGGCATGAGCTTCTGGATGACGCTCCGTCACGGCCCCACGAAGGCGATCACCTCCAGCTGGATCCCAACGATGCCCGGAAAGCTGTTCTTCATGGAAGAGCTCGCCGGTCCTCTCTGCCCGGATACCAACTGAGTCGGGCTGTACTATCGGTTTCAGTCGGATACTGATCCCTGCTCTTAATTTTAAACAGTCTCACGGCACCGGAAGCGATTCCGGTGCCTGTTTCGTTTTCTATGATAATATTCTGTGTTGCCGAACTTCTGTTATAACAATTCCGGTCATTATAATTGTTCTTTTTATTGACGAAATCAGGCAAATAATGATAAAATTAAACATCATTATAACAAAAAAACAAACCGAAAGGAGAACGCTATGAAAAAAGCACTGTCTATTTTTCTTGTTCTTATAACAGCGTTTATTCTGTGCGGCTGTTGCCTATGGCATGACATGGCGCCCGCAACCTGTACAGAACCCTCCACCTGCACAAAATGCGGGAAGACAGAGGGCGAAGCGCTGGGCCACAAACCCGTCACTGACGCTTCGGTATATCCGACATGCGCCGAGCCCGGCCTGACGGAGGGCAGCCACTGCTCCGTCTGCGGAGAGATCCTTGTCAAACAGGAAGTGGTTCCCGCACTCGCTCATATCGCTGTGACGGATGCAGCCGTTGCTCCCACCTGCACAAAGACAGGTCTGACCGAAGGCAGTCACTGTTCTGTCTGCGGAGAGATTCTTGTCAAACAGGAAGTGGTTCCCGTTCTGGGGCATACTGTTGTATCTGATCCGGCTGTTGCTCCCACCTGTACAAATTCGGGACTTACGGCAGGCAGCCACTGTTCTGCCTGCGGGGAGATCCTTGTTCCGCAGAAATCTGTCTCTCCGACCGGGCACAGTGCTGTAACCGATGCAGCTGTCTCTCCGACCTGCACAAAGACCGGACTCACGCAGGGCAGCCACTGCTCTGTCTGCGGAGAAATATTTGTTGCGCAGAAAGAGGTCTCTGCACGGGGACACAATGCAGTCACTGATGCGCCGGTCTCTCCGACATGCACGAAGTCCGGTCTGACACAGGGAAGCCATTGTTCTGTCTGCGGAACGATTCTTGTCGCTCAGGAAGAGGTCGAAGCGCTCGGGCATACCATTGTTACCGATGCTGCCGTTGCTCCCACATGCACAAAAGCGGGGCTGACGGAAGGCAGCCACTGCTCCGTCTGCGAGGAAGTACTTGTCGCTCAGGAAGAAGTTAAAGCGCTGGGTCATACCGTTGTTTCCGATGCTGCCGTTGCTCCCTCCTGCACAAAAGCGGGGCTGACTGAAGGCAGCCACTGCTCCGTCTGCGAGGAAGTACTTGTCGCTCAGGAAGAGGTCGAAGCGCTGGGACATACCGTTGTTACCGATGCGGCTGTTGCTCCCACCTGCACAGAGACGGGCCTTACCGAAGGCAGCCACTGCTCTGTCTGTAATGAAGTCCTTGTCGCTCAGGAAGAGGTTGAAGCGCTCGGGCATACCATTGTTACCGATGCTGCGGTTGCTCCCACATGCACAGAGACGGGCCTTACCGAAGGCAGTCACTGCTCCGTATGTCAGGAAGTTCTCGTCGCTCAGGAAGAGGTTGAAGCGCTCGGACACACTCCGGTGAAGGATCCGATGGTTCCTCCGACACTCACCGAGCCCGGCTTGACGGAGGGAAGCCACTGCTCCGTCTGCGAAGAAATTCTTGTGAAACAGGAAGTTATTCCTGCTCCGATATTCATAATTGAGCCTGAAGCAGAAGTAAAATCTGAAGATCTATTCACTGAAAGCATACCAGAAAACACAGAAGAAGTTTCAGAAAAAGGAACAGAAGCTGTGGAAGAGACTCCCGCAGAAATAACTGTGGAAGAGATTTCAGCAGAAAGTTCCGAAGAAGCTGAAGAGATCATTGAAGAACCCTCTGAAGTATTTACTGAAGAAATTCCTACTGAAGCGGTAACTGCCGAGGAATCTCCTGCCGAAGTAGTATCTGCCGAAGAATCTCCTGCTGAGGAAGAACCTGCAGAAGAGATCGTTGAAGAAGCGGCCCCCGTCGTCATGTCTTATGCGGAGTATGCAGTCGCAGAGCTTGACTCCCCTGTTTGCGTAGAGGCTTACGTTCAGGCGCATCAGTCCTGGTGGGATGACAAGATCACGGTCTATGCTCAGAATGAAGACGGCGCATACTTCTTCTATGACATGGCCTGTTCCGAAGAGGACGCGGCAAAGCTCGTTCCCGGAACAAAGATCCGGGTCAGCGGCTACAAGTCCGAATGGGCCGGAGAGATTGAAATCGTTGACGCAACCTTCGAGATCCTCGAAGGCGACGGTTTCATTGCAAAAGCGGAAGACGTCACTGAGCTTCTTGGCAAAGAAGAACTGATCCTTCAGCAGAACAAGCTCGTTGCTTTCAAGGGACTTACCATAGAGCCATACGATGAAACCGGTGCTGCATTCGCCTATAAGAATGAGCTTGAGAAGACGGATGATCTATACTTTAAGGTCTCCAAAGACGGAAAAGTTTATGAATTCTGCGTAGAGTACTATCTCTGCGGGAAAGAAACTGATGTCTATCAGGCGATCGAGGCACTGAAGGTCGGTGATACCGTTGATCTGGAAGGCTTCCTTTACTGGTACAACGGAATTAATCCCCACATCACATCCTGCATAGTTACCGCGTCCGCTCCGATAGCCGAAGAAGTAATTGAAGAGGTTCCCGAGGCATATGTAGATATTCCTGAAGTAATTGAAGAGATTATCGCGGAACCGGCTGCAGAGGAATATGCAGCAGAAAGTTTTGTGGAAGAGTCCGCAGAGTTTATAGAACAGAGCTTTGATGAGATCTCCGAAGAAATCATACCCGAGACCACAGAAGGTGAAATTAACGAATGAAAATCAAACATCATGCAAAAACAATTAGCCTCCCGGATTATCTGACGAAATACAGCGATCTTCGCACGTCTCTTTCCGACTTTTATGTAAAGACAAGAAACTGCAAAATCATCGGAATAGCTGATGAAGCAATCAGCGGCAAAGGTTTTTTGCTGGCGGATATGGGCGCAGTTACCGAAGTCCTCTTCATCGCTGCGGAAAATGACAATGCATCTGTAAAAAAAGCGCTTCTCAATTATCTGAAGGGAAAGCTTCCGGCCGGATCGACGATCCAGTGGCGGATCGTTGATAACCCTGTGAATGAAACGCTGGCTCTTGAGTACGGTTTCCGCTGCGGGAATACCCTAAATATTTTCCATTCCGTGGACCGGGATAACGAGCAGGCAGATAAGATCCTGCAGGACTATGATAAGCTCTATACCTTCATGGAAAGGCGCGGCTACCGCACGGTAAGCTTTGACGAGCTGTCAGAAGACGAGCTGCTGCAGATTAGAAATAATCCGGACGGAGAGTTCGACTCCTATCTCCGTCCGGGAGCCCTGATGGATGACAAGCTCGGCGGCTTTTCCGGTAAATTGAGCTCCGCATCCATCAGAGACGGGAAGGTCGCCGCCTATACGATCATCCGAAATTCTGACGGAAACGTCTGTATCTTTGAGATCATCTGTGTGGCGGAATCTGAGAGGAAAAACGGAACCTTTATTCTCCCCTTCCTGAGATCTTTCCGTGAAATGAAAGATTCCGGCGCAAAATCTGCCCTCTTTGCCGTATATGACACCAACAGCGAAATGCTGAAGATCGTCAAAAAACGCTTCTCCGGTCTGATCGCTTCGCAGTCCATACAGCATAATATGGTCTATCTTGTTCGCTGACTTAATGACGTTACCCCAAGTAAAGCAGTTATTCATCCCTTGTATGCAAATGCTGTTCCACAACATTTCCTGTTATCCCCCAAAACATTTCATATTACAGATATAAGAAGGAGAAACTGACATGGGACGCTATTCAAGACGCAGAAATATCAAAAAATTCTGGAAAAATCCTTTGGTGAACCTCTGCTATGTGCTTTCGGTTCTGGCTTTTGTTGCCGGAGTGCTTCTGGTATTCGGCTTTATCGGCGGTGCTGACTGTCTTCCGGCCGCGATTATCGCTCTGGCTGCCGGAGTTCTGCTGATCATTCTGGGAAAACGGCTCAACATACGAAAAAAAGAAGCCGCATCGGCTGAGGAGAAACGGTAGATTCATAATGACGGTTAAACAAAAAAGCACAGAGATAAAACAATCACAAAAAGCTTCCGTAAAAAATGAGATGAAAAAGCTGAAGCTGTTCTCTTTTCTCATGCTCACGATTGCCGGCACGATCAATGCGTTCGGTGTCACAATTTTCCTGTACCCTGTAAAGCTGTATGACAGCGGGATCTCCGGCCTGTCCATGCTGCTGGATCAGGTGACGCCCAATCAGCTGTCCCTCTCTCTGTTCCTCCTGGTGTTTAACATTCCGATTTTCATCTTTGGGCTGAAACGTCAGGGACTTACCTTTACGATCTATTCTGTTTTTACGGTTGCGGTTTATTCATTTGTATCCTATCTGATCATGGAAGTTCTGCCGGTAGACGTTTCCTTTATTTCTCCACTGGCAGGATCTGATCTGCTGTTATGCGCAATTTTCGGCGGTTTGATCTCCGGAATCGGAAGCGGAATGACGATCCGGTATGGCGGCGCCATTGACGGAATCGATGTTCTGTCCGTAGTGTTTGCAAAAAGGATCGGCATATCGATCGGCACATTCGTGATGATATTTAACGCGCTCCTTTATATCGTCTGCGGAATCGTTATTCACAGCTGGATCCTGCCGTTATATTCGATTGTTACCTACTACGTCGGATCTAGGACTGTGGATTTCATCGTGGAAGGCTTTGACCGGGCAAAATGCGCCATGATCGTAACCTCAAAAGCAAATGAGATCTCCGATGCTTTGTCCGCCAACTTTGAGGTCAGCGGTACCATTGTAAACGCAGTCGGCGGTTATTCAAAAGAGGAAAAAGAAATTGTTTTCTTTATCATCAACCACTTCCAGATCAATAAACTAAAGCAGATCGTGCACGAAATTGACGCTACAGCATTTATTTCCCTGCAGGATGTTTCAGATATTATAAAGACCCGCGATATATAAGCACCGCGAAAAAGTGTATTGCAGCGCGGTATAAACAGAAAGGATAATGATATGAAGGCACTTGTTATGACCGCTCCCCGCACAGTTGAGCTCACCGAGCTCCCTACTCCCGTTCCCGGTGATGACGAAATACTGATCCGCATCCGGGCATGCGGGATCTGCATGAACGATATGCGGGACTACGCGGGAAACTGCAGTTATTCCTACCCCCGAATCGGCGGGCATGAGTTTTCCGGCGATATCGTCGCCATGGGCAAAGACGTAAATCATTATCATGATCGCTTTCATATCGGGCAGCGGGTCGTATCCTATATTATCGACAACTGCGGACAGTGCTATCATTGCAAAAACGGATTTGAAAATGTCTGTCCGGACTTTGCGCATACGGATACCTATCTGAATCCCGGCGGGATCTCCGGATTTAAAGGTTTTTCCCAGTATTATCTGGCGAAGGCAAACGACGTATATATCTGCAATGATGAGATCCCCTATGAACAGCTTGCTATGGTTGAACCTCTGGCCTGTGTTCTCACTGCCGTAAACAGAGGAAATCCTCAGTTCGGGGATGATGTGCTGATCATCGGGGGCGGCTCCATGGGACTGATGTTCATTCTGATGTGCAAGCTGAAAGGTGTGCGTATCATTGTTTCCGAGCCGAGGGAGGACAGACGGAAAAAGGCGCTGGAGCTGGGTGCAGATATCGTCATTGACCCCCTGAGCTGCGACCTGAAGGAAGAGATCATGCGGCTTACGGACGGCGTAGGCGTACAGACTGTTTTTGATACGATAGAGATCCCGGAACTTGCCGTTCAGGCGGTTGACTGCGCATCAGTATGCGGCACCGTGGTGCTGTATTCCTCAATGCACCCGAACACGCCCATGCCTCTGGACCTGGGAAAAATTCATACCATGCAGAAAACGCTTGCGGGAATTCAGAACGGTTCGCTGAAAACCTTCTGGCAGGCAGTACAGCTTCTCAGCAAGAAAATCGTAGATATCTCCCCTGTCATTGACAAGGTATTCGATTATAAGGACATTGACGCAGCGATGGAATACGCCATGCGGCCGGACACCTACAAAGTGGTCATACAAATAACAGACTGAAATTGATATGCTCCCTCTGTGAGACACCTTAAAATTGCTTGGCACCATTATGGTGCGCCTTAAAATCAAGCAAATTTAATAACAAAAGGGTGCCAGATTTTGCCTGACACCCTGCTCATTTTATTCTGTTGGTGTAGTATTGAATTCATCTGGCTGCGCATATCCATGTGAGCCCATATCATAACCATTCTGATACTTAACCGTCATGTATTTTGTTTCTCCATCAACCTGGAACTGTAAATAACAGATACCATCTTCAAATTTATCGGTAATATCCATCTGTTGATTCAGATAGTATACTCGATATATGGTATCCATGTATTTCTGCAAATTCTTCTTTTGACATATATGTTCGCTCCTTAAGGCCTTACATATATAATATGCGCGAGACGATCGATTCCTTTCATACGTTTTAAAAATTTTTAAGAAAATCTGTTATCTCTAATAACACATCCTCTGTTGTTTTCTCTAACCAGTTTTTACGGGAGCGCTCCAGACGAGATTTGTATCTTGAATCTGAAAATGTCTTAGCAACTCTCCGCCTGATATCTACCATGTTATTCTCCTTCATACCTGGATCGGAAAAAATGAAAGTTTCCAGGCAATCCATTAATTTCTCGCTATCTACCAGTGTACTAAGGTAACAAAGATCAAAGATATCTTTATATCTAGTCGAGTTGGATCCAAATTTTAGCAATGATCGCAGTTTTTCGGTAAACATCTGCTCTTTTGAATTAATTAAAAGACTGGCGCCCTCATCATATCCAGCTATATCAAAACAATACTCCTCCTGTTCTATAGTCAGGTTTTTATGAACTCCCAGATCAATTTTACTTTCGATCATATCACCGCTTGAATCTGATATTCTTACATAGATTCGCTTGCCGTGATAATCCTGCTGCTTTAATTCTTCTGGGATACCCATCTGTTCAAATATGATATCTGGTATACAATTTAACCGTTCTACAAATGTAGCTATAGCTGTGTCACTCAGCGAGTATCGTATAAAATCAATATCCATATCCTGCGTAGCTCGACGAGCACTTCCAGATAAACTTCTCATAACAACACCGCCCTTAATCGTAGCAGTTCTGCTTAGGGAGCTTCTGGACAAAGCAAGTAAGACCAGATTTTGACAAACATACGCCTCTGCATTTTCTTCCGAATATCCTTCATCTATGGCAGTCTGTATCATATCATTTATAATTGCCATTTAAAAAACCTCCAAATCTAATGCGTCTGAAATCATTTTACTTCGAGGAAAAGTTGCGGCATATTCCTGAATCCTCTCAATGTCTAAATCCTGAATTATATTCCTGTAGTTACCTAGTATTTCTTTATAATAGTCGTACGGGAGCTTATTTTTAAAGCGTAATAGTTCAATTAACATTCGCTCTTTATCATATATCTTAAAAATAGCATCCCTCTTTTTCATTGTTGAAACACCTAGATTCAATATATCTGAATGGACATACATCTGTCGTACTCTAGGATCTCTCAGCGCTCTGGCTGATTTATCTGTCGCAATCCAGTATTCATCTGGGATAACGTCTGTCAATCCATGGTAATAAAACGCTGTATCCATAGTTATAATTGCCTGCGGATACTTTGCTGCAATAATGGCCAATGTAGATACTTTTGGCGTATCAGCATATATGCCTTTTTCAATTCTGTATAGTGCACCATTTTGAAGAGCTCGATTAATCTGATAATCTGATGACCATTTTTCGATACAGCTTTTGTATGTATATACCATATTCTCACTCCAACCGTATTTCAGTAATTGTAGGTTTATTTTTGTTTTTAGCCTACATTTGCTAAAATTATAAACTAAACAATTTATGCTGTCAACCGTATAATCACAGCCAAAATATGTCACGCTTTCAACTTCATTTTCAGCTTTCGTGGACAAATATTCCACTTTCTTGAAAATGAGCCTCAGAAAGCTTGTAAATGCAGAGAAAAACGGGACTGTATTTACAGTCCCGCTTTTTTCCCGTTATTCTTACCAGACTTTCTTTCAGCCTGAAACATATAAACAAAGTTTTCCGAAGATTATGTGCATCAGCGAAAATATACCCGCATTTCTTATGAATTCAAAATGGTATACAGCACACACAGCAGATCTTTGTTATCTGCGCTGAAATAGTCTGTTGTTCCGCCCATACGGTTAAACGTCTTCATAAAGCGAAGGTAATACGCCGGATCATCCATCGGCGGCTCTCCCCGGCTCCAGTCCCAGCTTGCTTTTTGCAGATCAACAACATGGATCTTAAAGTCATCGATTGGAACATTCTTCTGCAGACTGACGTTTCTGGACATTGAAAGGGATTTTTCAAAGATCATCGGGGACATGACGGCAGAGCCGACGGAAAGATAAACGCCATGCTGAAGATTTGAAACACTCTCCGCATACTTCAGGAAATCATGCTCCGCTGTGCGGCCGATACATGCTCCGCTGTTTGCGTAATGCGTATAAATAATATCGTGACCAAACATCGGATGGCAGGTAAATTCGCCGGATGACCTGTCTGCATATGCGTGAATACTGTACTCCTTAAACGGATGTTCGATCCTGAGGTATCCCTCTGGGATCCCGCACTTATTCAGCACTTCCAGATAGTCCAGCGCCGCCGATCTTTTCCATGACGGAAGGCCGGCATCGGAGGCATCCGCCTTCAGCTGATCCGCGGACGGAATCGCCAGGCCGTCATTTATCACCATTCTGCCAACGGATTCCGCGTAGCCCAATCCTTCATAGGCGCCCGCAGCAATTGCCAGATTGATATATTTCCCTGTTTCATCCCACGTTCCGAATCTGCCGATCTTTACGTTCTGACGCACATCCTCGCTGCTTTTTCCTAAGAAGGCGAATTCCCAGTCATGAATAATCCCCGCGCCGTTTGTCGCAATATGGGTAAACCAGCCTTCTTCCAGAAGCGATCCCAGAATTCTGCCCAAGCCGTTCTTGATGGAATGTGCTCCGAACGCGCAGATAACAGCCGCGTTCTGCTTTCGGGCAGTTTTTATCTCTTCAGCAACTTTTTCCGCATATTCGACCAAATCATCCTCGTAATGAACCAGAGATACTTTTTCCGGCGGAACACTTGCCTCAAGAATCGAAACCTTGCTGTACCGCTCATGAAGAGACGGGTATTCCATTTTTGTTCTGTCAAATTCAGTCATTTCTCCACCCCAACTGTTCACAGAGCTCTGTAATCAGGATCCTGCAGGAGCTCTTCTATTTCGCTTTTTGTCGGATGTCCGGTAGCCCTCAGCGTTTTCGTACTTACCGCTGCCGACGCATTGGCAAACGGCAGCGCTTCTGACAGCGACGCAGAACCGGCTAAAGAATACACGAGACCTGAAAGGAAGGCATCTCCGGCCCCGACAGTATCCATCGTCCAGGTTGCATTGATTCCGGGGACTCTTCCGATTGCATTGCCATCATAGGAAATAGCGCCTTCCGCTCCAAGCGTAACAACGATACTGGGTCTGAAATCTCCCGCACAATATTTCTCATATAACGCAGTGACACACTCTTCCGGGGTCTTTTTTCCGGAGTGAGCCTGCGCCTCCGACAAGTTGATCTTATACGAACAGCGCGGATAATTGATACCCTCTCTGGAATCCAGCCAAACAGAAATACGGCTTTTTTCCAGAATTCTCGTCAATTTCTCCTGAAAATACGGCGTATGCAAGCTATTGGAAAACTGCTGGTTAATGACAAGCTCGTCATATTGATCGAGATTCATTTCAAGCTGCTCCAAGAGCGTATCCAGAGCCTCAGTAGGATAGACGTTGTCTCCCCCAAGGTCATATCTCGGGAGTTCCTGATCGTCTTCCGTGTATATCTTATGGTACACAAACGTATTAAAATCCGGTGAAGCGATGTAATGCTCCGTATGAACACCGGCGGAATTCATCGAACGCTTCAGGATATCCGCCCAGATGTCATCTCCGCAGATCCCGTAGATATCGCATTCAGCGCCCAGCGTGGCAATGTTAACAGCCAGATTTCCCGCGCCTCCTGCTCCGTATGAATACCTGGAAATAATATTTACCGGTAAATTTGTTTCGACGGATATTTCGTCGCTTAGTTTCGTAAAATAATAGAAATCGAGGGCGACATCACCCAGGACGGCTATTTTTCTTTTTTCACCTTTCATACAGCACCTGCCAGTTACAGTTTAAACAGTAAAGTTTTAATCTCATAGGGGTGGAAGCGAAGAGTGATCTCTTCCTGATTTCCCATGAATTCCGTTACCGGATTTTCCATCAGATCGCATTCCGCGAATTCGGAGAACTGAAAAGCGGTTTTCACGCTGCAGACAGAAGCGGAACCTCTGTACTCATGGAATCTGACGACCAGGCAGTCCCCTTCCTCGCTCTGCTTCACAGCATCCAGTGATATATTATCTGCCGAAACAGACACGAAACTCTCTGAAGAAATCGTTCCTTCCGCACAACGGACGGGATCATTCAGATAAAACGATTCCTTTTCCACATCGCAGTGCAAAGCATCTCCCTCATGCGGGAAAAGAGAATAGGTAAAGGAATGCTCGCCCTGATCCTGCAGATAATCCGGATATGTTGCCGTCTTGATCAGCGAAAGACGAATCGTATTCCCCTTCACATCACATCCGTATTTCCCGTTATTCATTACGCTGACGCCGTAATCCGAATCGGAAAGGTCGACCCATTTGTGCATGACCGTTTCAAATTTTGCGATATCCCAGCTCGTGTTCCAGTTATTTGCCCGGCGGACATTACCATACTGGATATCATACGTGGCAAAGGTTGTTCTTACCTCAATGGGGAATGCAACTTTCAGAAGCTGATGCGTTTCATGCATATCAACATGGGCTTCAAAGTCTATTTTCTTTTCATTTGCATAAAACGTTACATTTTCTTCGATGGCCGAATTTCCGTATTCCCAGCGGAAATACAGCGTAAACGCCAGCGCACCGTTTTCGATAATCTTTGTCTCTGTAAGCTTCTCGACCTCATGCGCTTTCTCATTGTAGAAAATATTGATATTCCATGCATCGCATATGACCGGTTCATCTTCAAAGAAGACCAGGCGGTTTGCGGTCTCCCCTTCTGGGACAATCTCTCTGGATGCCGTTTTGTCGAACAGGCGGGTGATCCGTCCGATTTCGTCAAAGCTCACCTTGTATAACGGAGTATCCAGTTCTTTTCCTGTATAGACAAACGGTGACTCAGCCTGCTCTGATACATCCGCTGCTACGGAAAACGGCGTAATGCTCATTGGCGGGAGGAAACAGTCCACCATCGCTGTTTCCGGGGTCAGATGCTGAATTCGGCAGGCTTTCCCGTCCCGGTCAACAAGCGTTTCCGATGCGCCCAGAGGAACCCTGACACTGCCTTTATAGGGCCAGATCCCGCTGTTGATCAGGGACATTCCCTTCTCATCATCTCTCATTATGTTCAGAGATTCCGATATTACCGACTGCGCAATATTTTCTGCACGGCGGTAATCCTCTTTGCTGTCCTCATAGACCTCATAAATTGCGGAGCCCGGGATCACATCATGGAACTGATTGAGAAGGATCAGCTTCCATCCCTCCGTCAGTTTGTTTTTCGCTTCCGCAGACAGATACCCCTTCTCTGTGCGGGCAAGCACCGAGATCCATTCGCTGCAGCGGTAGAGATGTTCCAGATAACGGTTCATCCGTTTATTATATGCATGGCTTGTATAAGTTCCGCGGTGATTTTCAAGGTAGAGTTCCCCGTCCCATTCCGGGAAATATCCGTCAAAGTTCTCTGCCTTTTCATGCAATCTTTTAAAGTATTCCACGCCACTGCCGGTCGTAACATGCGGAAGCCCGGGAATGGAATCAAGAAGACGGCGCTGTTCAAGCTCTTCTCTGTTTACACCGCCTCCCCCGTCACCGTAGCCGTAGGCAAGCAGAAGCTCATTCGTCAGATTCTTATTTTTATAGTTGTTCCAAATTCCGGTTACGGAAGAAGGAAGCATTTCCCCGTTATAGGTATAATACCAGGAGCCCTGTTCCTCAGCGGCTGCCGGTGTGGTTATGAAGTGCGCAAGAACCGAGGTTCCGTCAATTCCTTTCCACTCGAAAGTATCATATGGCATCTGATTGCATTCGTTCCAGCTGATCTTTGTGGTAACGAACGTATCGATTCCGGATTTCTTCAGGATTTGCGGAAGCGCCCATGAATACCCGAACACGTCCGGGAGCCACAGGATCCGCATATCTTTTCCAAATTCTTTTTTTGCAAAGCCCTTGCCGATGAGGAACTGACGCGTCAGCGATTCTCCGCTGGGAATATTGCAGTCTGCTTCGATCCACATTCCGCCTTCAATTTCCCATCTTCCCTCGGCGATTCTTTCTTTTATCTGCTGATAAATCGTCGGGAAATCGTTCCGGATATATTCGTAAAGCTGGGGCTGAGACATCAGGAAGGAGTACTCCGGATACTTTTCCATCAGCCGAAGCACCGTTGAAAAAGATCTGGCAGACTTCTCCCGGGTATGTTTATATCTCCACAGCCATGCCACATCAATATGTGTATTTCCGACAGCAAGAACATTTACCGGAAGCTTTGAATCGATTTTTCCGAGACTGGACCGAAGATACTCCGCAGCCTGAGAGACAGAAGAATAGAAGCTGTCGCTGCCCAAAGCCCTTCTGTCAATCATATTTTCCGCTTTATTCAGACCGGAAAGCAGCTGATCATAGAGAGGATCATTCTTATTCAGAAGCTTTATCGTTCCGAGAAGCATTTTCCCCATATAGTAAAGATAATCCGTATCCGCGTCAAGCTTGGCCGTAAAGGCTTCCGAGAAGCGATGCTCCTGAATCTGCGGAACGCCGCCTCCTTCCAGGCCGGACCAGATCCGAAAAATAAGCGTGCGCGTTGTGCCTGCCCAGCTTTCTGGGAAAAACACTTCATTATGATGCGTGTCGACCCCCTGATATGGCTCCCCGTCAACAAACAGCTGAGATTCAAAACCGCTGCAGTTGCAGTTTCCGGTTCTGCCGAAATCAAAGACGCCGACAGGGCAGCCGGAGGTTGTATCGTCAGGGAAATGCGCATCGCATTTCAGCCACAGATAAGTATCTCTGCCTGACCAGGTATCTCCGATATGAACCGGCTGCCAGGGAGCGTTCTCATCCGGAAGCGGCGGGTTCACAGTCTCTGAAGGACAGGGGCAGCTCATCATTTGTTCCATTTGTGTTACCGCGCGAAAACGGTATTTTGCAAGAGAGTCAATACGAACATCCAGTTTTTCCAAAGTAAAGAAAATATCCATAATTATCCTTTCACGGCAGCTGCGCAAAGCCTTTTATGCTTTGAAGCATTCTGCCTGATCTTCACCGTTTGCCAAGATACAATGCAGTCTGCTGCAGGGAGAAGATTCCCCGTATTTGCTGCTTAAATAAAGACATAAGGCTTCACGATCCAGCCAATCGCGAAACCTCATGACTTTTATTCGATTTGATTACGCCTCGGTACCGAGAAGGCCAAGCTCCGACGCGAACGGTTTCATTCCGTCAATGCAGATCTGCGCAACATCCCGGACTTCCATTCCCAGCATACCGCACCCCGTCTTTATCAGCTCACGGTTGCACTTTGCTGCGAATTTTTTATCCTTGAATTTTTTCATAAAGCTGGAAATTTCCAGATCCGTTATCCCCTGCGGGCGCATTCTGGCGCATGCGGATATGATTCCGGTAAGCTCATCCACCGTGAACAGGCTTTTTTCACAGTTTGTGAGCGGCTCAACATCCGTACAGATGGAGTAACCGTGTGAAAGGATCACCCGAACTTCTTCCGGCTCGAGACCGGCCTCAAGGAGAGGCTGCTCCGTATGCTGAAGATGCTCCTCCGGATATTTTTCATAATCATAATCATGAAGATAACCGAGGGCCATCCAGTGCTCTTTATCCTCGCCAAAGTGCTCCGCCATTGCCCCCATTGCAGCCATAACCGCAAGAGCATGGACGATCAGATGCGGTTCGCTCACCATTGTGGCGTTCAGTTCCTTTGCTCTTTCAAGTGTAAGCATTCTCAACAACCTCCCGATTCAGGATCAGCCGACCTGAACGACTCCGTCTTCCAGAACCGTAACCTGATCCCCGGTCTTTACTGCTTCCAGAAATTCGGGGCCGAGTCTGTCAATAACAGGCATGGACGTATCCGTCCAGACGGAACCCATGATTGCGCCGGAAGCGGCAAGAGAATCGATGCTTTCAGAGAACAGCATGCATGCAGGAGCCTTTCCAAGTTTGCAAACCGTAAAAAGGATCATTCCGCCGGTAGTTGATCCGATCGTAATAGGAAGGCAAAGTGCTTTTCCCTCCATTGGCTTTCCGTTGATCTCCGGATTATTCTGATCCCCGCACGGGATCCCCTTTTTATTGAACATGATTGCCATCTGAAAAGAAGCAAGAGTATTAAATCCGTTATGAGAAACAAGGGCCTCCGCCTGACATGTTCCCGGAACAACAACGCGTCCTTTGAACTCCTTCATTTATTTGCCCTCCTTGCTTGTAATAATATCCAGGATCTGAGAATCGGTATAGTACCGGGCACTGGTATATGTACGAAGCTTGTTCGACGAGGTAATGACCGGCTTTGCCTTGCAAAGAGGATTATTCATATACATGAGCGGGCAGATATAGCTCAGAATGACTCCGCAGGCAGCAAGTCTGGCAGCTCCGCCGGATTCCTTGAATGCTTTTATGACCGGAGGAGACGCCGTAAACACCGTAGGAACCGTGACCTTCTTCAGGTGATTGAAGGAGAGGCTGTTTTCGATTTTATTCGTCCAGTCCTCCAGCTGCTCAAGGGACAGATGCGGGCAGCCGACGAAGCAAAGCTTCGGAGAAGCAAGCGGATTCTTCCAGATCACAGGATAATTTTTCTGAACCCGCTCCAGCTCAGCATCATCAATAACGTAAACCTGTGCGTTTTCTTTGATCAAAGACTCTCCGAGCTCTTTTGCCTCAGGAGTCAGGTTGTCAATATGGTAAAGACCGACGGCACCGTTCGAAGCTGTTGCAGCGCCCATGTCCTTCAGATATGCACTGACTTCCGGAGTGATCTCCGTTCCGAGCCACTCTTCCATGCCTTTGATATACGGGACATCTTCCATTACCTTCATGCCGATTGCAGAACCAAGAAGCTGCGCCTCAGGCTTCTTGCTGCATTTTACTTCAACGATCCAGCTTGCTTTCCGTCCTTCATCCGTCAGGAAGCCAAACTCGGGAACGAAGCCGGAAACAGAGCCCATCAGCTCAAGCATACCGGAATTCCTGTTGCAGCGGGCACCGAGGACAGAGTTCGCATAAACAACGGCAGAGGATTCCGCCCAGGAGAGGATGTCACCCTTTTTGGGGGTATTACCCACCTGCGGGAGATAACAGGTGCAGGTATAATCGTCATCACTCGTTATACCCAGCTTGCGCATCTGTTCCTCAAAACGCGCCTGATCGGTATACATGATTTTCTTGAAAACGACATCTTCCAGCAGATTCGTCGGGACATTCTTATCAAGAGGACGGGGATCCGCGGTAAATTTCTGTCCGTCAACAAGACCGGCATCAATGATCTCATCAAAAACATCCAGCACAGGACCGAGAACCTTCAGACCGTAGCTGATTACGGTATGACCATACTGACTGCTTACCGGGACAAGGCGCTCAGCGCCGAAAGTATCACCAAACATAACGAGGGTCTTCATGATCTTTGCCATGACCTCGCCTTTTTCGCCGTTAAGTAAAGCTTCCTGTTCAGGTGTCAATTGCATAGGAATTACCCTTCCTTCTCTATAGATTGTTAATAGTGTAACAGCACACTATGCTATTTGTCAACCGATTATTATTTACTTGCTTTAAAAGTATTTAGTCATTATAATTCCGGTAGAAAGAGTCCATACAGAAATAACCGGAGAGGAGATAATCTCCCAATGCAAGGAAAAACGCATATCGCTGGTGGGATTCTGGCCGGTGAGCTTCTTCTGGCAGTACATGGCCAGACAACTCCCGTTCTGGCCGGCGAGCTTCTGACTGCCGCTGCAGCAGGAGCGCTGTTTCCGGATATCGATCACGGAGAGTCCAAAATATCCAACACAAACTTTGTAACGAAAATTCTGGCGAACCTCTTTGAGCTGATTCTGAAGCATCGCGGTCCGATTCATACGCCGGTCACCGGCGCCCTTCTGACTGTTTTCGTCTGGTTCAGCCTTTCCGCTGCCGCTGTCGCTCCCGGCACAGTGTATGCTCTGACAGCCGGCTTTGCCGTTGGATTTGCTTCCCATCTGATTCTGGACTCCTTCAATCCCGGCGGGATCATGTGGCTCTGGCCGTTCCGGAAAAAGAGATATCATCTTGCACGGATAAAGAACAGAACCGCAAAGGAAACGATATTATTCATTTTCCTCATCGCACTGGACCTGATTGCCGAGTCCGTTTTTCACATCATTGTCATCTGATACGAATACCTGACAGAAATCGGACAGTTCTTCCGGTAAATAGTCATTCTGTTATAACTGAAAAAGCGTAATGCATCATCCGGACAAGTGACCGGTGCATCACGCTTTTATTTTTTGTTCGATTCTGTTACAGGGAAATGATCAGTTTCCCGCTTCGATTCCGTGCTTCTCCGCGTATGCGGTAAGCATCAGGGTCAGAGCTCCGTCACCGGTAACATTGCAGGCCGTTCCGAAGCTGTCCTGAAGGGCAAAAATAGCAAGGATCAGGGCCGTTCCCTCTGCATCAAATCCGAGGACGCCGGTAACAAGACCAAGCGAAGCCATTACCGTTCCTCCCGGAACACCGGGCGCACCGATTGCGAAAACGCCGAGGAGCAGGCAGAACAGCACCATCGTTCCAAAGGAAGGAAGCGAGCCGTAAAGGATCTTGGAAATGGTCATGCAGAAGAACACTTCCGTCAGAACAGAGCCGCAAAGATGAATATTGGCGAAAAGCGGAATACCAAAGTCAACCATATCCCTGCGAAGGACCTTGCTCTTCCGGGCGCACTCAAGAGCAACCGACAGCGTCGCTGCGCTGGACATTGTTCCGACCGCGGTAATATATGCAGGGCCGTAGTGCTTCACGACCTCAATCGGATTCTTCCCTGAATAAGCTCCTGCGACAAGGTACAGAACGGCAAGCCAGACATAATGGCCCAGCATTACGATAACGATTATTTTAAGAAATACCGGAAGCTGGTCTGTGATCATTCCTTCATAGCTCAGGTTGCAGAAGGTTGCGCAGATATATACCGGAAGAATCGGAATAACGATCTTCTCAACGATCTTCAGCACAATATTCTGGAACTCTTCGAGAATATTGCATGTAAGGGTGCTCTTCGTCCAGACGGCAGCCAGACCGAGCAGCAGGCTGAAAGCAAGGGCGCTCATGACACTCATGATCTGAGGGATATCCAGCTGAAATACGACTGCGGGAAGCTCTCTCAGATTTTCCATGTTCGTAACAATTGAAAGATGCGGGATCAGCGCGTAGCCGGCAGCCGTGCTCATAAACGCAGCGAGGATTGAGGAAGCATATGCTATGATTACCGCCACACCGAGCATTTTGGAAGCATTATTTCCCATACGGGTAATCGACGGGGCAATAAAGCCTATGACGATCAGAGGAACGCAGAACATGATCAGCTGGCTTAAAACATACTGCACGCTGACGACGACCTTCATCACGCCAAAAGAAAAGATACGGCCAAAAACAATACCGAGTGCCAAAGCAAATAAAAGTCTCACGGGAAGACTGGAAAAAGCTTTCTTCATAAAATTATCTCCTTATTTAACTAATCATATATACGGCGGAAACGGATCAGTCCCAGCAATGAATGCCATGCTTTTCATTAAACGATTCATCGGGACAAACCGTACATTCTATGTATTCGGAAACGAGGCCATGCTTGTTCAGCGTCAGGGAAATACGATCTTTCATATAATATGTATGCGGCCAGTTATCGGAATCCTCTCCGCCCTTTGTATCCAGGACATGGAGGTCAAATTCCGTCAGGCCCTCTTTTTCCGCCGCCTGAAACTGAGCAATCAGATCCTCTCCGATCTCAATACATCGGTCTCCGTCAACGAGGATATCATTTGAATCAAGGAAAGTAACATAGGACGTATTCGTAAGAGAAACCAGAAGGCAAAAAATGAAAGGAAGGAAAACGGAGATGCTGCTGAAATGCTCCGCCGCACAGGCCAGAGAAGATACCGCAGCAAGAAAGACAAAGAACAAAACCGCGAGAAGATTCGTGGAGATCCCGGCATACCGGGCGGAGGATGCCGCCGCCAGCAGGATCAGAAGCACGGAGACGACGATAAACGAAACCGCACATTCCAGGATCATGGATACATACCGGCATGAATCATCCTCTTTTTTATTTCTGCGAAGGATCAGGCAAAGCACGGCAAGAAAAACAGCGGCAAACAGGAACAGCAGAAGGATCTTATTGGCAGAGCGCAGACTGCCGAAAAATGCCGACAGTGCCTCCGGAAGCATCAGCCCGATATTTCCCACGGCGCTGTCTTCAATCACAGCAGCTTCCGCTCTGTCCCCGCAAAGCTCAAACACAGCAGAAACGATCCACAGCAGTTCGATCAGGAGCTCAACCGCGTTGTCTTTCAGGAAACGGACGGCCGGTATCTTCTCCCTGATACATTTCACAAGCCTGAGGACAAGAACGGATGCCAGATAGCCCGCGATAATAATGCTGGCATACAGGTTTGAGAAAACCGAAAAATACACCAGAAGGATAAACAGCGATTTCCTCAGGTACTCTCCCTCTGAACTGAAATCCGGAATATTCTTTCTCATAAAGCGCATCACAAGGATACAGTTCATCAGGATCGGGATGTTGTAATAGAAATAACACGTTGCATCCTTCGACCAGAAAAGATAGGTATTTCCGGAAGGAGACGTCCTGAAAAACATAAAATGAAAAACGAGGAAGATCAGAGAAAGGAAATACTCTGCGATTGCCGGAATACGGAACCTGCTTCTTAAGAATAAAACCATTTCAAGCGCATACGCTGCAATGAAAAGACTGTACGCAGCCGCCATGACAGCCGTAACCGCTTTCATGTACTGCCCTGTTACGGGAGTGATCACGAAAGCCGCAATGCTGCCGCAGAACGACATGAAAACTTCCGGAAAGATCCTGGCAGGGTTAAAAAATTTGGTTGAAGGAAGGATCGCCCGGGAGAAGGAAATGTACGTCCAGTCATCAGCATCCAGGAGCGTGACCGGATGAATGACGCTGAAGAAGACAAACATAAACAAAAAGACCAATACGAAAAACAGTGCCTCATTCAGTTTTCTTTTTTTATTGTCAGACATCATGAAGACACCCCATAAAAAAATCAATCATATAAATGCAGTATACCATATCTGCCCGTTGAATACAATCCGGACAGACTACGGCCGATCAGCAGCAAAGCTCATTCTCCGCCATAGATAAACTCATGGATCCTCACCGATTCCGCCGCATAGTCACAGGTAATCGGGCTGGTTTTGACGGGAACCGTCATCTGATCTGCAACAGTACCTGTAAATTTATCCACACACGCAAGCAGCGAACAGATTTGGATTGCAGAGAGATTTGTATCCACATAATTCAGAATTGCCTTGGCAGCATTTACGTTATGTTCAAGGGTCTGGGTCTTTGCCGTATCAATGACCGCCTGGATCAGGTTCCTCTGACGCTCCACTCTGTGCCAGTCGGAATCGATGCAGCGCAGACGGCAGTACATCAGGGCATCATAACCGTCCAGATGGTTGAGCCCCTCCACCATTTCATGCGCGGCAAGCGCACTGTTTTCAGGGCACAATTCGTTCCAGAGTCCGTTAAGCCCGGTTTCTTCCGGTTCAGTCAGAACGATATCGATCCCGCAGATCGCATCGATTGCGTCAATAAACCCCTGATAGTTTATTTCACAGTAGCCCGCAAGCTCGATATTAAAATACTGCGAAACGATCTCCTGCATCAGCTCCGCGCCGCCGTAATAATGCGCATTCGTTATCAGGTCTTTTCCGACTCCCGGAATATCCACGTAGATTGCGCGTTCAATGGAAATCAGCTTGATTGCGCCGGTATCCTTGTTCAGAGAACAGATCATCGTGCAGTCAGCTCTTCCCTGATCCTTTACGCCGTCCATCAGGGCATCTGTTCCGATCAGCAGAATATTTACAATCCCTTTTTTATCATCATCAGAATACGCTGCGTTATAGTCTATGTCCGCTGCGAAAGCCGGCATGCATAAGCCGGAGAGCATCAAGACACAAATAAGAAAGGAAAGCATTTTTCTGCAACAAGCAAATAAATTCATATCCATCGTGATTCATTCCTTTGAATTATCAGTTTTACCGCTGCTTCCCCTGTTTCCGGTTCCACAGCAGTTCCGGCAGGAACAGGCTCCCGCCCGATATCGAAACAGCTCACAGCATTCGGCTGTGAGCTGTAATCATATAGTTAATCAACTATTTCAACAGAGACCTTTCTGCCCTTTCTCTGTGCGACAGCACGCATAAGGATACGGATCTGCTTTACAATTCTGCCGGAACGGCCGATTACCTTACCGTAATCGCCCTGAGCAACCCGAACCTCAAAAACCGTTTCGCCGCCGGAGGTGCGCTCGGTCACAGAAACCTCATCGGGATGTTCAACGAGGTTCTGTACAATGTAGGTCAGTAATTCTTTCAAGGCGTAAAGCTCCTATCAGCCTTCTACCTTTTTGAGGAGTCCGCGGACAGTGTCGCTCGGCTGAGCACCGTTGGAGATCCAGTACTGAACGCGATCCATATCTACTGTGAGCTTACCGGTTTCCTTTTCAGGATCATAAGTACCGATTTCTTCAATAAAACGACCGTCACGAGGGCTGCGGGAATCCGCAACAACGATACGATAATAGGGAGCCTTCTTTGCGCCCATTCTGCGAAGTCTGATCTTAACCATTTTTAATCTCCTTAAAATATAAAAATAAACAATTTATACAAATGCCGCTCAAATAATACGATTTGCGGCAGATTTGCCTGATTTTCAGAAACCGAAGCCTCCGAAGCCACCGCCCATTCCGGGCATTCCTCCAAGACCGCCGAACTTTTTCTGAAGCTTCTTCATCTTTTTTCCGGAGAACTGCTTCATCATCTGGTTCATTGCGTCATACTGCTTCAGGATACGGTTGACATCAACAACTTCCTGCCCGCATCCGGCAGCAATCCGTTTTTTTCTGCTTGCATTGATAATTGACGGATTTTCGCGCTCTTTCAGCGTCATCGACTGAATTACGGCTTTCTGACGATTCAGCGCTTTTTCATCGATCTGAGCACCCTTCAGGGCTTTTGCGTCCATCCTGGGGATCATTGCCATCAGGTCACCGAGATCACCCATATTCTTCAGCTGTTCCATCTGATCAAGGTAATCATTCAGCGTAAATCTGTTGGCTCTGAGCTTTTCGGCTGCTTCCAGTGCTTTCTTTTCGTCAAAGCTCTGCTCGGCCTTTTCTATCAGGGTAAGCATATCTCCCATGCCGAGGATTCGAGAAGCCATACGATCCGGGTGGAAAGGCTCGATCATGTCAAGCTTCTCACCTGTTCCGATAAACTTTATGGGCTTTCCGGTAACGGAAGAAATAGAGAGCGCGGCTCCGCCTCTTGCGTCGCCGTCCAGCTTCGTAAGCATAACGCCGGTAATATTCAGGGCTTCGTCAAACGCCGAAGCCGCATTCACGGCGTCCTGACCCGTCATGGCGTCAATTACCAAAAGGATCTCTGCGGGATTAACTGCGGATTTGATATTCCGAAGCTCATTCATGAGCTCCTCATCCACGTGAAGACGACCGGCCGTATCCAGAAAGACGATATCATTGCCATGCTTGGAGGCATGCTCTACCGCAGCCTTTGCGATATGAACAGGATCCCCCTGCCCCATCTGGAAAACAGGAATATCCAGCTGCGCACCGACGGTTTCCAGCTGCTTAATTGCCGCGGGACGGTATACATCACACGCAGCAAGGAGCGGGCGCTTTCCCTGCTTCTTGATATATCCGGCAAGCTTGGCCCCGTTCGTCGTTTTACCTGCGCCCTGAAGACCGACAAGCATTACCACGCTGGGAAGCTTCGAGCTGATATTGATCTTCTGATTTTCGGAACCGAGAAGCCTGCACAGCTCCTCATTGACGATCTTTATGACCTGCTGGGCAGGAGAAAGAGCTTCAAGGACATCGGCGCCGGTAGCACGCTCCGTTACGCGGGAGGTGAATTCCTTTACGACTTTATAGCTTACATCGGCTTCCAGAAGAGCCATGCGAACTTCCCGCATGCCTTCTTTGATATCCGCAGGGGTAAGCCTTCCCTTGCCGCGGAGCACTTTAAATACATTGTTCAGTTTGTCGGAAAGATTCTCAAACGCCATATTTTTCCAGCTCCGCTTCAAGTTCTTTTATTCTGGCAACAACACCGGTCTTCTCTTCAAATTCAACCAGCCTTGATTCCGCATGCCTGATCGCATCCCAGGCTCCCTGACGTGAAATTCCCTTCAGCTCGGCTATTTCCGACAAGGACAGATCATCATTATAGTACAGGTCATAGCAATCGCGCTGTCTGTCCGAAAGAAGAGGACCGAAATAATCAAAGAGGAGACTCTTATCGGATCTGGTCATAAGTTCCCCTCCCGTCAAGCTTTTTTACTTGGCAGAGTATATCATCCTGCAATCCGTCTGTCAAGTATTTTTTATTGACACCCACGCAGATGATTATTTCTTTTCATTTTTTACTATTTATGATATAATGTAGAAAAATTATAAGCAGAAGGGTGATCGTATGGGAATAAAACGTGAAGAAATCATGCCCGGCGTCTGGCTGAATTATATTCATTCGGATAAATTCAAAACTGCCCAGATCAGTTTTTCTTTTCTCACTCAGCTTGAGCGAGAAACTGCCTCAATGAATGCGCTCATTCCTGCCGTCCTTACCAGAGGTTCGGTCTTATATCCTGATATAGAAAAGCTAAGCAACCGGACAGATGAGCTTTACGGCGTCGATCTCTGTCCTCTCGTCCGGCTGTCCGGAGAAATCCAGTGTACCGGTTTGGTCGCCTCCTTCCCGGAAGCGAAATATCTTCCTGTTACCGACGGCTACACAAAGGAAATCATCGATCTCGTCGGTGAAGTACTTCTCCATCCCCTTACTCACGGCGGTCTGCTGATCAAGGAATACGTTGACAGCGAACGCCAGAAGCTCGCCGACAATATCCGCTCTGTCATCAACGAAAAAAACAGCTATGCTGTTCAAAGATGCATCGAAGAAATGTGCTCCTATGAAAGCTTTGCTGTCGGCAGATTCGGAAGCGCAGAGGACTGCGAGAATATTAATTATAAAAAACTGACAAAGCAGTACCATAGTCTTCTCATGTCCGCTCCGATGGAGATCATCTACTGCGGCAGTGAAGCTTTTGAGAATATATCCGCGTTCATTCTCGAAGCGTTTGTTACCTTGCCGAGAGGTGAGATCAACTATGACATCGGAACCGACATCCGGATGAATTCTGTGGAAGAATCCGCCAGATACTGCGAGGAGAAGCTTGACGTTACCCAGGGAAAGCTTGTGCTCGGCTTCCGTCTGGGAGAATGGATGAATGCTCCCGATCCTGCCGTGCTCAGCGTATTCAACTGCATTTTCGGAAGCGGAGTCACCTCGAAACTGTTCCGGAATGTGCGGGAAAAGCTGCAGCTCTGCTATTACGCCTCCTCTATTCCAAAAATCGCAAAGGGCATTCTGCTTGTCACCTCTGGAATCGATTTCGATAAATTTGAAACAGCGAAGGATGAGATCCTGTTTCAGCTTGATGAAGTCCGTCAGGGTAATTTCACGGATGAAGAGCTCGGCTGGGCCAAAACAGCTGTAAAATCCGATCTGAAGTCCATTCCGGACAGTCCGGGCAATCTGGAAGCCTATTATTTTTCCAGGATCCTTACCGGGACTCTTTTCTCCACTGAGGAATACTTAGTGGCCGTTGAAGAAGTATCCAGAGAAGAAGTGATCCAATTAGCGGAAAGCATCGTGCCGGACATGGTGTATTTCCTTCGCAATGATCCTGACGAAACTGCTGAGGACGGTGAAGATCAATGAATATGATAAAATCGGATTATCCCGGCATCGGTGAAACGATCTATTCCGGCGAGCTTCCCAACGGACTCAGAATATCCGTCATCCCCAAGCCCGGCTTCAGCTCTTATTATGCCGTCTTCGGCACGAATTACGGCGGAGCAATGCGGAAATTTGAAGTTGACGGCATTGTTACGGACACGCCTGCCGGTGTTGCCCATTTTCTGGAGCATAAAATGTTTGATATGCCTTCCGGGGAGAACGCACTTTCTGTATTCTCTGAAAACGGGGCAAGTCCAAACGCATTTACCTCTTCCTCGTACACCTGCTATTATTTCAAGTGTACCGACGGATTCGAAGCGAATCTCCGGCTTCTCCTTCAGTTCGTATCCACCCCATACTTTACTCCCGAAACGGTAGCGAAGGAGCAGGGGATCATCGGGCAGGAGATCCTGATGGGAGAAGATTCACCCGGCAGCGAAATTTATTATAATCTTTTATCCCTTTTGTATAAAAACCATCCCATCCGCGATAAGATCGCCGGCACCATTGAAAGCATCGCGCAGATCTCGGATAAGACGCTGTATGACTGCCACAAGATCTTCTATGCCCCCAGCAACATGGTTCTGTGTATAGAAGGTGATGTTGATCCCGAAGCAGTATTCAATATTGCTTTGGAAGAGCTTTCAAAAGAAAAGAGAAGCATTCCTCATGCCGACTTCGGCGAGCCAGAGGATGACCTTCCGTCTTCCCCAAGAAAAGAAGTTCAGATGCCCGTCAGCGAACCTATGTTTCTCGTCGGATGCAAGAACATCATGATGTCAGATAAAAAAGGTCCCGATGATCTTCGGGAACGAATGATCAGCAGCATTGCTCTCCGTCTTCTCGCCGGTCAATCTTCTCCTTTTTTCTCCAGACTCTATTCAAAAGGGATCATTACGAACAGTATCGATGCGGAATGTGATTACGCTGCGGGAACGTCAACCGTAATGATCGGTGCCGAAGGCCCCGACCCGGATCTGTTTCTGCAGGAGCTGAACGCTGAGATCTCCGGTATCGCCAGTACAGGATTTGACAAAGGATTTTTTGAGCGCACATTAAAATCTGCAATCGGCGGGCATCTCAAAGGATTCGAGGATTTTGACGAGACCTGTGTAAATCTGTGTCTTGGCCTTCTTGACGGATTTAACTGTCTGGATGCGTACGACCTTCTAAAGACTCTCACGAAAGAAGAATGTGAGCGCTGGATCACAGCAAACCTGTCGCCGGAGCGTCTGGCTATGTCGGTTGTTTCTCCGCTTCGTCAGTAATTATGGAATTTGATTCGGTCAGTACAATTCAGCGCGGCAGCATCATTACTTTTCCCTCTTTCGGTCTGTCTCTTGATCCGCCCGCTTCCTTTCAGCTTTTCGGCAAAACCATCTATCTTTACGGCGTCATAATCGCCGCTGCCTTTATCATCGGGATACTATATTGCGGCAGGAAAGCCGAAAGAAACGGAATAAAGGAAGACGACATCTATGACCTGCTCCTGTGGCTCCTCCCCTTCTCCATTATCGGCGCCCGCCTGTACTTTGTCCTGTTCAATCTGGATTACTACCTTGAAAATCCTTCGGAAATAGCGGCAGTATGGGAAGGCGGACTGGCTATTTACGGCGGAGTCATCGCCGGAGCACTGGTCATTCTGATCTTTACACGGAAGAAAAAGATCTCCACGCTGTCTTTTCTGGATCTATTTCTCACGGCCTGCATCTTGGGTCAGGCAATCGGGCGCTGGGGAAATTTCACCAACCGGGAAGCGTTTGGCTGTCAGACGGACGGTTTTTTCAGAATGGGGCTGACGGATCTGTCCGGCACGACGATCTATGTTCACCCGACCTTTTTGTATGAAAGTCTGTGGGACTTTGCAGGCTTTCTGATCATGAACCATTATATCAGCAAGGCGAAAAAATACCGGGGGCAGTGCTTTTATATTTACTGTTTATGGTATGGAACCGGAAGAGCCGTTATTGAGGGCCTGCGCACAGACAGCCTGTTTATCCCCGGAACTTCTGTTCGCGTATCCCAGCTTCTGTCGGTAATTCTGGCTGTCTTCGGGCTCGTTATGCTGATTAAAAATCGCGGCAGAGCGGATCAAAGCATTTCTTCTGCCGATCCCATTCCCGATTCCACGGAATCAGGTATTATCTGAAATGAAATTAAAAAACTTTCTAATTAAATACTGGACTGTATTCATGGTCTTTCTTCTCAGCGGATGTGTTGTCGGCCTTTTTGCCTGCAGGAAAAGCGGCCTGTTCATCGACGAGGTTTATTCTTACGGTCTGTCCAACAGCTATTTCGCACCGTACCTCACCGATATCAAAGAAGGCAGCCTCACCGACAAGGAATTCTCCACTGAGGAAATCAATGACTACCTGTCTGTAAACGAAAACGATAAATTTGCCTTTTCATCCGTTTATTATAACCAGTCGAAAGACGTCCATCCTCCGCTTTATTACTGGCTTCTGAATTCTGTCTCCTCTTTTTTCCCGGGGACATTTTCCATCTGGATCGGCGTCGGTTTGAATATCGGATTATTCTTTATTTCTTTGCTGGCGCTGTATTTCTTTGTAAAGAATCTTTTCGGAAGCATTCCGATTTCAGCGGTGTCCGTTATCCTTTTCGGAACATCCGTTCTGTCGCTTTCCATGGTAATGATGGTCCGGATGTATACGCTTCTTGCACTGTTTACGATCCTTCTTGCCTCGGTCACAGTAAAGATCATTCGTGACCCGGAAAACAACCTTCTCTATCCGCTGCTTACCCTCATCATTTTCTGCGGAATGATGACGCAGTATTATTTTGCGTTTTACGCCTTCTTCCTCTGTGCTTTGTACGTTTTCTACGCTCTTATCAAAAAACGCTGGAACAGCCTTCTCTGGTTTTCGGTCTGTGCAGTGCTCGGAGTGGCACTGATGGTCGCTGTATTCCCCGCCAGCATCCGGCAGCTTTTTGTCGGAAACGGCCAGGTCGTGGGAGGATCCACTGTTATCGATACGCTCAGGGAAACCTCCGCTTATCTGCAGCGGATCGAAGAGTTCTGGAAAGTCCGTTTTAAGCTGAAAGGAATCGGAATCGCTTTTCTGTCTGCTCTGGTTCTTACGGTTCTTTTTTCTGTCGGAGCAGTCAAAGCGACAAAAGCCGGAAAAATCCGTTATGAAGCGCTTATTCCCATCCTTCCCCTTATCCCTTCTTTTCTGATTACCGCAATCATCTCTCCGGTTCTTGAGCAGCGATATGTCTATAATCTTATTCCGATTGCAGTTCTCGGTGTCTGCTTCGTGCTCCACGTCGCAGCGGAAGGGTTTAAAGCCTTTGTTTTCATCCGGACATCCGGCAAAAAAGCAGCTGCCGTCTCCTATTTTTCGGGAGTCATTCTGGTTTGCGCGATTACAGCCGCTTCGATCCTCTGTGCTAAACGGTTGCCGCCTGACAACCTGTATACGGAGCACGACATACTGAATGAGTTATGCGACGCTCACGCCTCTTCCCCATGCGTTTATATCAGCAATGAAAAATTTTCCTCTCCGACGCAGGACCTTCTTCAACTCAGGCATTTTGACAGTTTTTTTGTAACGAATGATCCTTCGTCACAAAAAATGATCGACTACATCGGCGATGCAAATGAAACTGTTCTCTATATTGACACCAACAAATTCTGGTCAAGCGGATATGACGCTGAAAGCGTTATCTCCGAATTCAAGGAATCTACGGGGATGACAGAAAGCCGACTTCTTTACTCATTTACCTATGAGGGAGTCGAAGGTCTTTCTTCAACGTATATTCTGTCCCGATAATTTTTTCAGGAGGCAATTATGCTTTCAGTAATCATCCCGGCTTTTAATGAGGAAAAAATCATACAGACTACCGCAGAAACCATTTCTTCGATTCTCCGCGCAGAGAGCATTGCGCATGAGCTTCTCTTTGTCGATGACGGATCCAAAGACAGCACCTGGGAAAAAATACAGGCTGCTTCAAAAAACAACCCGTCCGTAAAGGGAATCCATTTCAGCAGAAACTTCGGGAAAGAAGCCGCCATGTTTGCCGGACTTGAACAAGCTTCCGGGGACTGCTGCGTTGTAATCGACTGTGATCTTCAGCATCCCCCCGAGAAGATCATTGAAATGTACCGGCTCTGGGAGCAGGGATACGAAGTTGTTGAAGGGATCAAGGATGACCGGGGAAATGAAAGCGGCGCGCATAAGTTTGCTGCGAAATCATTTTATTCTCTTATCAGCAACGCGGTAGGAATGGACATGTCTTCCTCGTCTGACTTCAAGCTTCTTGACAGGAAGGTAATCGACACCTTGAACAAAATGCCCGAGAGAAATGTATTCTTCCGAGCCCTGTCCTATTGGGTCGGCTATAAAAAGACAGAAGTTTATTACAGCGTTCAGGAGAGAATTGCCGGAGAAAGCAAATGGTCAACCAAATCGCTGATTAAATACGCGATTACAAATATTACTTCCTTTTCCAGCACCCCGCTTCACTGTATCACCGTATTCGGGATCTGTATGCTTGTTATCTCCGTCATTTTCTCCATTATCACACTGGTGCAGAAAATTTCAGGAACAGCTGCAGAAGGATTTACGACCGTTATTATTCTCCTGCTTTTTACAGGAAGCATCATCATGCTCAGTCTCGGTGTTATTGCCTACTATATCGGGAAGATGTATGACGAGCTAAAAGGGAGACCCAGATATATCATAGCTGATAAATGCGGAGAAAAAGAATATGACAGATAAAATGAAAAGCCTGTTCGACAAATATCGCGAATTAATCATTTATGTAATCGTCGGAGTTATTACTACCATTGTAAACTGGGTCGCCAGTTTTATTCTGGATGAATTCTTTCTGGATTCCTCCAATCCGCTGCAGAACACGATCATCAATGTCATTGCATGGATCGTTGCGGTCGTTGTTTCTTTCCCGATGAACAGGAAATGGGTCTTCAAGAGTAAAAATCCCAACTGGATCGGAGAATTTTTCGGTTTTACCGGTGCAAGAGTTTCTACACTTCTTATTGAAGAGCTGATCATGCTTCTCTGCGTTAATGTATTTAAGATTCCGTTTAAGATTGCAAAAGTATTTATTGCATCCGTTATCGTGATGATCCTAAACTACGTTTTCAGTAAGCTTCTTGTGTTTAAGAAGGGTCAAAAGGAATAACCTGAGCAATCAAGTTTATAAAAAAGACCCGACCTGAGACGGCCGGGTCTAAAACTATGTAAGGCAGCTTTCACTACCTGAAGGAGACAAAGGTTTAAGTATTGAGATAATACTCTACGCCATCAAAACTGAAGCCCTGCAGCTGTCCTGCACCGCCGAAGATGATGCTGAACGAAAAGGTCTCTTTGCTTCTGTTATCATACACGCTGATCGTATCTGACGTTGCGAGACGCCATCTCCCCGGAAACGCCATATCTCCGAAGTATTCGATCGACTTTCCGGTAGATTTAAAGACATACCAGTCATTCGGATTGTCTTTATTTACAAATTTTCCGGAAGTGATTGCATTTAAAAGCACATTGTAATCCGCCCGCTGATAATAGACGCCTGAAATCGTATCATACGCCGTCATTTCATCAACAAAGATCAGATCATAGCTCCTCCCTCCGGAAGAGCAGCTCATATGCATATCATCTACCGTATAGCATACTCCTTTCGCTCCTGCGTCAGAAGTACCCTTTGAGCTGGAATAAAAACAGATTTCGCCGGCTCCGTTTTTTCCTGAAACGACGGAAAAACACTCCGAGCCGCGGGTCCCGTTGGCGTACCAGTATTCTCCGTAGCCATTCTCATCGCATCCCCAGGATATTTCTTCGGGATCCAGTTCCGCATCCGGAACAGCGGAAGAACCGGGAGCGCCGGCCGTAAGAAGCTTGCAGGATGCAAAAAGCAAAGACATGATAAACACAGGAAGTATAAGGTAATCCTTATATTTCAAGACTATCACCCCTTTGCATAAAATCTATAACATAAAAATTAATACATAAACCAGTTAACGTAATTATTAACTATGTTATATCATTTATGTAAACTCATTTCAAGGTTTTTTTTTGTTTTTTTCTGTATTCTTTTTGTATTTTTTATATAACGGACCTTGCAATTTTGCCATCGATAACGGAAGACAGACGGAACGAAATGATCCGATTGTTCCGGCTTAGTTATCATAGAATCAGGCCTGCCCGACAGAGGAGAATTCATTTATGACGATAAAAGATGTTGCCAAAAACAAGTCCTTCTGGAGATCACTTCTGACGCTTGTCATACCAATCACCATACAATCTTTTCTTTCCAATGCCGTCAACTCTGCGGATGTGGTAATGATTGGGAAGGTCGGACAGACGGAGCTTTCCGCAGTATCGCTGGCGAACCAGTTTCAGTTTCTTCTTTTTGGTCTGGCCTACGGTCTGAACTCCGGCATCACAATGCTTGTATCTCAGTACTGGGGGAAAAAGGATACAAAAGCAATTGAAATTGTCCTTGGCATTGCGCTGAAAATCGGCTTTGTTATCTCTCTGATCATTACGCTGAGCACAATGTTCCTTCCGGGAACGATGATGCGCATCTATACGTCAGATGAAGAGCTGATTGAGATCGGAAGCGTTTATCTCCGTACGCTCGGCCCGGCATATCTTCTCTGTGCTCTCTCGGCTGCCTATCAGGCAATGCTGCGCAGCGTTGAGCGTGCCGCAAAGGCAACGGTTTTCTCTTCCTGTGCCCTCGTGCTGAATGTTTTTCTGAATGCTGTGCTGATTTTCGGCCTTTTTGGTCTTCCTGCAATGGGGGTAAAAGGAGCCGCCCTTGCTACCCTGATTGCAAGAGCGGTAGAATTTATTTTGTGTCTGGCAGACGCCGTCAGCGGCAGAACGATGCGCTTTCATCTCCGAACCGTGCTGGGACATAACAAAGCTCTCACGAAGGATTACTTCCGCTTTGCTGTTCCGGCAGCGCTGGGTGATATTTTATGGACCGTCGCCTTCTCCACCTATTCTGTTATTATGGGGCATCTGAATGCAGATGTCGTAGCGGCAAACTCCGTTGCGGTAACCGTTCGGGATCTCTGCACGGTAATTGCCTATGCCATCGGCGGTGGCGCCTGCGTAATGATCGGGATCAAGATTGGGGAAGGATGCCTGGAAGAAGCCCGCGTACAGGCAGATCTTTTCTGCTGGCTGTCTATGGGAGTCGGGGTTCTTACCTGCATTGTGATCCTCCTGATCCGGCCATTCATCCTCCGGTATTTCGAGCTGACGGAACGGGCGCAAAGTTATCTCAATATCATGCTGATCATCAGTTCTTACTATGTCATCGGTCAGATCATGAACACGCTGTGGATCGGCGGCATCTTCCGATGCGGCGGGAATACGAAATGGGGACTTATCTGCGATACCGTAACCATGTGGGGTGTCAGTGTTCCGCTTGGATTTCTCAGCGCCTTTGTTTTCAAGTTTCCCCCGATGGTCGTGTATTTTATCCTATGCCTCGATGAATTCTGGAAAATTCCGATCGTTTACAAACATTACAAAAGCTATATCTGGCTGAAGGATATCACCCGTGAAATCGTCTGAAAGCAAAAAGAGGTCACCGTGTCGTGACCTCTTTTCTGATTTCATACATTATGCTCTGCGTTCTCCGCCTCGCCTGACACATTTTTCCTCGGAAATCTTTGTCCTCTTCTTATCAGGTATTCGTATTATCGTTTTTCCTTTTAAAGACCCATTTTTTCTGGATGTAATAGCTGATAAAAAAGATGATCGTCTCAATGATGATCTTTACAACCGTAGCCAGACCCGGAGAGGAAATATTCAGCAGAGAATCCACTGAATTTACCAGAATATATGACACAATTGCCTGCGGGATACAAAGGCAATAATATCTCAGACATTCCTTCCCATAGTTGTCCTTTGTTCTGAACGCAAAAAACTTGTTCATATTGAAATTAAAGAACGAGGAAACTATTCTCGAAATGATCTGATACAGCCCTTTATGAGCCATTCCAAGGAAACGAAGAAGGAAATAATAAATACCGTTATCGATAATAAACGAACAAACGGAGCTCACAGCATATCGGAAACCGCACCCGCTGCAAAGAAACCGGAGCATTACTTTTCCAACCTTCCAGGAATCTTTTACCGCGTTATAGTGAGAGCTGTAATCCTCTTCATCGTATACCGTTTCGATCGGCTGCTCAATAAAATCAATTCCGTCACGCTTCATTTGAAGAAGCATGTTCGTTTCATATTCAAACCGCTCTCCGGATATTGCACAGAAACGAGTAAAATAATCTGCTGGGATCGCCCTGAGACCCGTCTGTGTGTCGCTTAATTCAATTCCGAAGAGGATCTTGAACATTCTGGAAGTAAATTTATTCCCGGCCACACTTCTCGGAGGGACATTCGGAAGGTCAAAGTCCCGGCAGCCGAGGATCACTTTATCCGGATTCTCCAGCATTTTGTTCCCGCAGGCAATAATATCCCCAATTAAATGCTGTCCGTCACCATCAATCGTCACCACGCCGCTCAGATCAGGGAAGTTCTCAATGATATAACTGAACGCCGTCTTTAGCGCTCTTCCCTTTCCTTTATTCACCTTATGATGGATTACAACGCACTGCGGATATTTCTCAGCCTCAGAGAACCACTTCTGATGATCGGCGTCACTGCCGTCATCTACAATTACGATATTCTCAAATCCGCTGTTTATAAGACCGTCAACAACGCCTTTGAATTTCGCGTCAGGATCCAAAGACGGCAGAACGATTGCCAGCTGTGACCGGCAATCGTTAATTTTTTTATTGAATTCTGCCATAATTTTTACTCCGCACTGACCGCTCTGAGTCCGGTATCCGTTCTGCAGACGACGATTCGAAGCGTTGAGGCCTGCTGAACTGTTTTATATTCGCTGTATGCCGTAGCATCATAGCTGACATCAATGACATAGAAGCCATCACCCAGAGAGAAAGCACCGTCAAAGTTATAACTGTTGATCTGCAAAGAATAGTAGTGAATCCACGCTGCGCCGTCAAGGAATTCCGTCATCCTGCGCTCTATATCACAGCCGGGAACGATCAGCGCTTTCAGGGCGCCGGCATTCATATCAACATTCTTTGTTCCGAAGTAGTTCAGATAAGGAGAAATGAAGGAATCCGCGTAGCCTTCAAGCTCCGCCATTTCTTCCGCAGAGGGAGGATCAAAGTCCATATCATTGATCATGTATGTTGTTACATCCCCTTCTGAAGTGATGCAGTCCTCGTCTACCGATACAACCTCACCGTTTCTGTTATAGAAAACAGGTTCAACGGAACCAAATATCAGATTATTCACTTCATATCTGGTCTTCATCGGAAGATTGGCGTGATCCGCATAATAATCTTCAAATTCCGTATAATGAATTCCGCTTTCAACAACATACTCAGGGCCTAACGCATTCCCGTTTATCATCACCGTAAACGTCGAAGGGCAGGTAATATGAATTGATGAGGTATTGCCGAACTGAGAAATATCGAATTCACTGGAAGAAACATACCAGGGGCAGAGACTTTGCCGGTCAAAGAGATTCGACAGAAGACCAATATCGATCGATCCGGCTTTCGCCGTATCCTGAAGCAGAGTAACACTGCCGACAGAATGATTTCCGCTGTAGATATTATAGATGTTTCCGTCAACACTGTTTCCACCGGCTCTGTGATAGAACAGGTCGTCCCCGACTCTGTCGCGAATGATCTGTTCACATTCTTCGGCAGACTGGAACGGATGCGCCTTGGAAGCAGCCAGCTCTGTAATTTTGGAATCCCAGATCCCGGATTTCAGCTCAGTCATAAATCCGTCAATCGTAGAAGCGGGCTGAGAAGCCTCATATGCGACCAGATACTTATTCGTATCGTTCAGCACAACATATGCTCCAAACGCAAGAGCCGCGCCATAAGCAAGGAGAAGTAAATAATAAAAGACCGTGCCGATAATTCTCTTTGTCTTTTTTCTGACAGCCATTTTTACCCTCCTTCCGTTTACTTAAACAGCCATGCAGTCGGGAGATATCTGGATCCACCGGCAGCATTCGTCGGATTATTTTTAATTTCACCCTCATACATCATGCAGGAAGAAGAACCGCCGTCCATATTGATGGCATTCACAGCGCCGTGGTCGATCATAATCCAGGCAAGCTCTTCATAGTTCAGACCGGGGCTGAAAAACTGACGGCCATCCACGCAAAGCATGAGAACCGTTCCGTCGGCACGCTGACCGATGCAGGTACGAGGATTCGATCCGCTTTCTCCCCAATAGAAGGTAGGCGCACCGTTCATAACAAGGATCGGTTCAAAGCTGACCGCATTTACCAGGCCGAGCTGACGGCATTCTTCCATGGAAAAGTCTCCGACATGGAAAATACCATTCGCATCAAATCCGCCAACACCGCCAATCGACTGATAGCTGTATTCCACACCGTCAATGATCGTAATACCATCCGGGAATCCGCCGGTACCTGCTCCGCCGGAGTCAATAAAACCGCCGGCATTGATTCCGCCAAGCGCGTCAAACGTGCTGATCATATCTTCGAGCATCAGACCATTACCGCCGAAGAATCCGGGGAAACCGACAAAGACACGCTTCGGATCCTGAATAGCAATCATATAACACTGAGAACCGGACTCTTTAAATTCAAGGTAGATAATACCGTCTCCGTCATCATCCGTTACTCCGCCGACTTCCCAGGAGTCATTATCCGTATCGATCTGAATTTCTATCGGAGCCGAAGACTGCAGATCAGGAGTCGGGACAGGTCTTTCGTCCTCTTTTGCATTCAGCACAGAGTCAACTTCCTTCTCAGAAAGAAAAAGATTATTTATGAAGTCAAAACGTCTTGTTTCGGAAATCGTATGGATCCACATATTTGAGAATGCCGGAGAAGGACCTTTTACAAGCTGGTACTCCAGAACAAGACCCGCAGTCCCCAGAACAAGAACCGTTACGATAATAAACCCGGCAATTCTGTCCAGGAATTTATTAATGCCGTTCCATTTTTTCCGATAAAGCTTTTTCTCTTTTTCCAGAACTTTATCGTCATTTTCCGGAATATCATCGAATATTGTTTTCTGTTTATCTTTCTTCACGATATAAACCTCTTGAACAAGATTGCATATAAATACAGAATATAGTTTATCACAGAAAACAAAAAAACGCCACCCCTAAATAAGGGATGGCGTAAAAGTTTTCAGATATTACTCGTTGATAGCAATAACAACACCGGAACCAACGGTACGGCCGCCTTCACGAATTGCGAAACGAAGCTCGTTCTCAATTGCGATCGGGGTAATGAGCTCAACGTCCATATCTACGTTGTCGCCGGGCATGCACATCTCAACGCCTTCGGGGAGAGAGATAACGCCGGTAACGTCAGTGGTACGGAAGTAGAACTGAGGACGGTAGTTGTTGAAGAAAGGAGTATGACGTCCGCCTTCTTCTTTGGACAGAACGTAAACCTGACCTTTGAACTTGGTGTGGGGCTTGATGGAGTTGGGAGCAGCAAGAACCTGGCCACGCTCAACAGACTTCTTATCAATACCACGGAGGAGGCAGCCAACGTTGTCGCCTGCTTCTGCGTACTCGAGGGTCTTGTGGAACATCTCGGTACCGGTAACGGTGGTATCAGTGGACTCGTCCTTCAGGCCGACGATCTGAACCTTGTCGCCGATCTTAACAGTACCACGCTCTACACGGCCGGTAACAACAGTGCCACGTCCGGAGATGGTGAAAACGTCCTCGATAGGCATAAGGAAAGGAAGATCTGCCTTACGTGCAGGAGTAGGAATCCAGGAGTCAACAGCATCCATGAGCTCCTTGATGCATGCATACTCAGGAGCGGAAGGATCATTGGACTCACATACAAGAGCGTTAAGAGCGGAACCGTGAACGATAGGAGTATCGTCTCCGGGGAAGCCGTAGAAGTCAAGAAGCTCACGAACTTCCATCTCAACGAGCTCGAGGAGTTCGGGGTCATCAACCTGGTCGCACTTGTTCAGGAAAACAAGGATGGAAGGAACGTTAACCTGACGGGAAAGGAGAAGGTGCTCACGAGTCTGGGCCATAGGTCCATCGGAAGCAGCGATAACAAGGATTGCGCCGTCCATCTGTGCAGCGCCGGTGATCATGTTCTTAATGTAGTCAGCGTGGCCCGGGCAGTCAACGTGAGCATAGTGACGAGCAGCGGTCTCATACTCAACGTGAGCGGTGTTAATGGTGATACCACGTTCTCTCTCTTCAGGAGCCTTATCAATGCTGGAGTAATCGGTGTACTCTGCGCCGCCCTGCATAGCAAGGTACTTGGTGATTGCTGCGGTAAGAGTGGTCTTGCCGTGGTCAATGTGACCGATGGTGCCAATGTTTACATGGGGCTTGGTTCTGTTGTACATCTGCTTTGCCATAATGAAAATCCTCCATATGAAAATTTTATTTTTTTAATTAATTAATGCAGTTCATCTGAACTTGCTGAAATCAAATCCGCTCTTATCCGTAAGAGCATCCTGCAGACTCTTAGGCAGCTCTGCGAAGTGGCTCGGCTCCATAACATATGTTGCTCTGCCCTGCGTTTTGCTGCGAAGGTCTGTCGCGTAGCCGAACATCGTTGAAAGAGGAACCTTTGCTTCTATCGAAGCGGTACCGTTTACGACATCCGAGCCTGTAATCTGTCCGCGCCTTGCATTGACATCTCCCATAACATCTTCGGGAGCGGTAACAACTACCTTCATAATGGGCTCAAGCAAGGTCGGAGAAGCTTTCTGGCTTGCTTCCTTGAAAGCCATGCTTCCGCATATCTTGAAAGCGAGTTCGGAAGAGTCAACCTCATGAAATGAACCGTCCAGCAGCGTCGCTTTTACATCAACGACCTGATATCCTGCCAGCTCACCGGAGAGCATTGCTCCCTGAATTCCCTGATCAACACATGGAATGAATTCCTTCGGAATCGCACCGCCTGTAACTTTATTAATGAACTCATAACCTTTTCCGGGTTCATTCGGTTCAATCATCAGTTTGACGTGTGCGAACTGGCCCTTGCCGCCTGTCTGACGTACATAACGCGTATCGACCGTTGCAGACTTTTTCACCGTCTCCTTATAGGAAACCTGCGGTTTTCCGACATTTGCCTCAACCTTAAACTCCCGGAGGAGTCTGTCTACGATTATTTCCAGATGGAGCTCGCCCATTCCTGCAATAATCGTCTGACCGGTCTCTTCATCCGTGTAGGTCTTAAACGTCGGATCCTCTTCAGAAAGCTTCTGAAGGGCAATTGCCATTTTCTCCTGTCCGGCTTTTGTTTTCGGTTCTATCGCAACACGAATAACCGGCTCGGGGAATTCCATGGATTCAAGAATAATCTGATGTTTGTCATCACAAAGAGTGTCGCCCGTCGTCGTGGTTTTCAGACCGACGGCTGCGGCAATATCACCGGAATAAACATTCTCGATATCTTCTCTGTGATTGGCGTGCATCTGAAGGATTCGGCCGAGTCTTTCTCTCTGGCCTTTCGTGGAATTCATGCAGGTCGAACCCGTTTCGAATGTACCGGAATACACTCTGAAAAACGTCAGGCGCCCTACAAACGGATCCGTCATGATCTTGAATGCAAGGGCTGAAAACGGAGCTGAATCATCAGCGGAACGGGTCTCGAGCTCATCCGTCTTTGGATTTTTTCCTTCGATCGGAGGAACATCCAGGGGGGACGGCATGTAATCCACAATTGCATCAAGCAGCTTCTGAACGCCTTTGTTTTTGTAGGACGTTCCGCAGGTAACCGGAACCATCTTTACATCAACAGTAGCTTTTCTGATCGCCGCTCTGATTTTATCGGAAGGCACATCTTCTCCGTTGAGATACAGTTCCATGATCTCATCATCGAAGTCTGACACTGCCTCCAGGAGCTTCTCACGATACTCTGCCGCTAAGGAAGCCATTTCCTGCGGAATTTCCTCCACTCTGACATCCCGGCCAAGTTCATCGTAATAAATGTCAGCGTTCATATCCACCAGATCAACAATCCCGCGGAAGGTGTCCTCAACTCCGATCGGAAGCTGGATCGGAACGGCATTGCATTTCAGCCTCTTATGAACCATATCAAGGACACGATAGAAATCTGCTCCATTTATGTCCATCTTATTGACATAGATCATACGGGGAACATTGTAATGATCCGCCTGTCTCCAGACTGTTTCGGACTGAGGCTCCACACCGCCCTTTGCACACAGGACAGTAACACAGCCGTCAAGCACTCTGAGAGAACGCTCAACCTCTGCCGTGAAGTCTACGTGACCCGGAGTATCAATAATATTGATCCTCGTGTCATTCCAGAAGCAGGTGGTAGCAGCGGAGGTGATCGTGATCCCTCTCTCCTGCTCCTGCTCCATCCAGTCCATGGTTGCGGTGCCTTCGTGGGTCTCACCGAGCTTATAGTTTATACCGGTGTAGAAAAGAATACGCTCTGTAGTCGTCGTCTTTCCGGCATCAATATGAGCCATGATCCCGATGTTTCTTGTTTTTTCAAGCGAATATTGTCTCGGCATCTGATTCTCCTGAGAGGATTACCATCTGAAGTGTGCGAAAGCCTTGTTGGCTTCTGCATTCTTGTGCATGTCTTCGCGTTTTTTCACTGCGGAGCCTGTATTGTTGCAGGCATCCATAATCTCGCCTGCAAGGCGCTCTTTCATGGTCTTCTCACCGCGTTTGCGTGAGTAATCCACGAGCCAGCGGAGTGCGAGAGTCTGGCGGCGGGCAGGTCTTACTTCGATAGGAACCTGATATGTTGCACCACCAATACGACGAGCCTTAACTTCAAGACTCGGCATAATATTATTCATTGCTTCATTAAAAGCATCAAGAGGCTCTTTACCGGTCTTATCCTTAATGATATCAAATGCATCATAAACGACCTTCTGAGCTACTCCCTTTTTGCCGTCGAGCATAACGCCGTTTATAAGCTTGGTTACAAGAACGGAATTATACATAGGATCCGGCAAGATTTCTCTTTTGGGAACGTTTCCTCTTCTGGGCACGTTGCTTCCCTCCTTCATTAAAAAATGGAATCATAGGTACTCAAACGCTGAATAAGCGTCCGTTTGCGCCCTGAGGTTTATATCAAAACCTTAGGGCAAATCTGCCTTTGGTTGAAATTACTTCTTCTTTGCAGCTTTGGGTCTCTTTGCACCATACTTGGAGCGGGCCTGCATACGGCCGTTGACACCCTGAGCATCGAGGGTACCGCGGATAATGTGGTAACGGACACCAGGAAGGTCCTTTACACGACCGCCACGGATCATAACGACGGAGTGCTCCTGAAGATTATGACCAATACCGGGGATATAAGCAGTGACTTCATAACCATTTGTCAATCTGACACGGGCGATTTTACGCAGAGCGGAGTTAGGCTTTTTAGGAGTGGATGTACGAACAGCCGTGCATACACCGCGCTTCTGAGGGGAGCTCAGATCAGTCTCCTTATTCTTAAGAGTGTTCAGACCCTTCTGCATTGCAGGAGAAGTGCTCTTATAGGTAACCTTTTCTCTGCCTTTTCTCACCAACTGGTTAAAAGTAGGCATTTTTTTCCTCCTTTCCTCAAGACTATTTTTTACGTAAGGCGAAATAACCCCACGCAGTCCAGAATTTTAGCATATTGAACAAAGTTAGTCAACATTTTTTGTTAAAAACAGAGAAATTATTTTTTACTTTTTCTATCAGATATGATATACTGATCGCACATCATTCCGGAACTTTTCATTATTAAATACGGAGAAACAGAAATGACCATTATCGTAACGGGCGGAGCGGGATTTATCGGCTCCAACTTCATATTCCATATGATGGAAGCGCATCCGGATTACCGGATCATCTGCATAGACAAGCTTACCTATGCGGGCAATTTATCCACGCTTGCCCCGCTCATGAACAGCAGCAGATTCCGTTTTGTAAAGGAGGATATCTGCAACAGAGAAGCTGTTTATGATCTGTTTCAGCAGGAGCACCCGGATATCGTTGTTAATTTCGCCGCGGAAAGTCATGTGGACCGGTCCATTGAAAATCCCGAAATTTTTCTCCAGACAAATATCATCGGCACGTCCGTTCTGATGGATGCCTGCAGGAAATACGGGATTACAAGGTATCATCAGGTCTCCACGGACGAAGTATACGGAGACCTTCCCCTCGACAGGCCGGATCTTTTCTTTACGGAAGAGACGCCGATCCATACATCCAGCCCGTATTCTTCTTCCAAGGCGGCAGCGGATCTTCTTGCCATGGCTTACCGGCGCACCTACGAACTTCCCGTAACGATCTCACGCTGCTCAAACAATTACGGCCCGTATCATTTCCCCGAGAAGCTCATTCCGCTGATGATCATTAATGCGCTGAATGGGAAGCCTCTGCCTGTCTACGGAGAAGGGCTGAACGTCCGGGACTGGCTGTACGTGGAAGATCACTGCAAAGCCATCGATCTGGTGATTCACAACGGGCGGGTCGGCGAAGTCTATAACATCGGCGGACACAACGAAATGAAGAACATCGACATTGTCCGGCTGATCTGCCAGGAGCTCGACAGGCTCGGGAAAACGGACAACGCCGAACGGCTGATTACGCATGTAACGGACCGCAAGGGACATGACATGCGATACGCGATCGATCCGACCAAGATCCACAGCGAGCTCGGCTGGCTCCCGGAGACAAAATTCGCGGACGGAATTAAAAAGACAATCCGCTGGTATCTTGAAAACGAGGAATGGTGGGATAACATCATCCGGGGAGAATACCAGACCTATTATGAAAGGATGTACGGCAACAGATGAAAGGCATCGTGCTTGCGGGCGGGTCCGGAACAAGGCTGTATCCGATAACGATGGTAACATCCAAGCAGCTTCTTCCCGTATATGACAAGCCCATGATTTACTATCCCCTTTCCATGCTCATGCTTGCGGGGATAAAGGATATTCTTATTATTTCCACGCCGGATGACACGCCGAAATTTGAAAAGCTGCTCGGTAACGGGAGCGCTTTCGGCGTAAATCTCTCCTACTGCGTTCAACCTTCTCCGGACGGCCTGGCGCAGGCATTCATTCTCGGCGAGGAATTCATCGGAGATGACGCCTGCGCAATGGTTCTCGGTGACAATATCTTTTTCGGGAACGGAATAAGCAGGCTTCTCAGAGACGCCGTAAAGGATGCCGAAGAGAACGGAAGAGCCTCTGTTTTCGGCTACAGCGTGCAGGATCCGGAACGATTCGGCGTTGTTGAATTCGATAAAAACGGCAGGGCTGTTTCCATTGAGGAAAAGCCGAAGGAGCCGAAAAGCAATTATGCTGTCACAGGTCTCTACTTTTATCCGAAAGGCGTCAGCAAGCTTGCCGGAACGATTCAGCCCTCCGCACGCGGGGAGCTTGAGATCACGACGCTGAATGAAATGTATCTTCAGACCGGGCTGCTTGATGTTCAGGTACTGTCAAGAGGCTTTGCCTGGCTGGATACCGGAACCGTTGATTCTCTCCTTGATGCCGCGCAGTTCGTTCAGATGCTTGAAAAGCGACAGAATATGCAGATTTCCGCGATTGAAGAAATCGCCTGGCGAAACGGATGGATCTCTGACAGTCAGTTGAATGAAGCCGCGGAAAAATACGGAAAGAGCCCCTACGGACGGCATCTGAAAAACCTTGTTGAAGGAAGGATCTTCTGAAAAGAAAAATTCCCTGCATTCAGCAGAAGTGTAATGTTTTTATTATAATTTGGAATCATAACAGGCTAAAGCTGACATAGTATTCTATCAGAAATCCCCGGCCCACATGGACCGGGGATTTTTCTGCTTCGGTCAGAAGTCTATACCTATTCAATTAAAGGGCATTTGTCTTGCTGACGAGACGGGACAGATCGATATATTCCGCGCTGTCAGACATTTCCTCATCGGTTTCCTCTTCAAATTCACGGTACATGGAAAGACCGGAACCGGCAGGAATCAGTTTACCGATAATGACATTTTCCTTCAGGCCGACAAGATGGTCAACCTTCCCCTTAATGGCAGCATCGGTAAGGACCTTGGTGGTCTCCTGGAAGGATGCAGCAGACATCCAGCTGTCGGTAGCAAGAGAAGCCTTTGTAATACCCATAAGGAGCTGGGTATAGGTTGCCTGCTTCAGATCCGCCTCACCGTTTTCGATCCGCTCGCGAATCTTCAGGTTGGCATCCTTAAGGACAGAGATATCAATTGTGGAACCGGAAAGGAGATCCGTATCACCGGCCTCATCCACCTTCACCTTGCGCATCATCTGACGGACAATAACCTCAATGTGCTTGTCGTTGATATCAACGCCCTGCTGACGGTAAACCTTCTGAACTTCAGAGGTTATGTAGGAGCGGACACCCTGACGACCGTATTCGTCATCATCAACACCGCGGATCCGGAGGACCTCATGCGGATTCAGCGCGCCGTTCGTAAGCTCCTGTCCCTTATCCACATGGTCTCCGTTATGAACGAGGATTCCCTGGGAGTGAGGAACGGTCTGAACAAACGTGGCTCCTTCTTCCGGATTTGTAACGGTGAGAGAATACAGAGCGCCCTTCTTTGCCTCTTCAATGGTAACTGTTCCGGAAATTTCGGAAAGGACCGCCATCTTTTTCGGCTTGCGTGCTTCAAAGAGTTCTTCAACACGAGGAAGACCCTGGGTAATATCGTCACCTGCAACACCGCCGGTATGGAAGGTACGCATCGTCAGCTGAGTACCGGGTTCACCGATTGACTGCGCAGCGATAACGCCGACAGCTTCGCCCGCATTCACGGGAGTTCCGGTTGCGAGGTTAATGCCGTAGCACTTTGCGCAGACACCGGTACGTGCCTCACACGTAAGAACGGAACGGATATATACTTTATCAATGCCATGAGCTTCAAGGACCTTTGCATCCTCGGGCATCAGCATATGATCGGTTGCAAAGAGGAGTTCCCCGGTCTTCTCATCAATGATCGGCTTTGCCGGGAATCTTCCGTGGATCGCAGTGCCGAAGCTCTCAACAAGCTGACCTCTGTCATAAACCGCGGATGCCCAGACGCCCTCTTCCGTACCGCAGTCCGGCTGACGGATGATAACATCCTGGCAGACATCAACCATTCGGCGGGTAAGGTAACCGGAGTCGGCAGTACGGAGAGCCGTATCCGCCATACCTTTACGAGCACCTCTTGTGGAAATGAAGTACTCCAATACGCTGAGGCCTTCACGGAAGTTGGACTTAATCGGAATTTCAATCGTTTTACCGGAGGTATTGGCCATAAGACCACGCATACCTGCCAGCTGACGGATCTGGTTCATTGAACCACGGGCTCCGGAGTTTGCCATCATGTAAATCGGGTTGTACTCATCAAGGACATTCTCAAGAGCACTGGTAACGTCCTTCGTTGTCTTTTCCCATTCATTAACAACCAGACGATAACGCTCATCATCCGTAATGAAACCGCGCTTGTACTGCTTTTCAATGTTAACGACTTCGTTCTCTGTTTCCTTGATGAGTTCTTTCTTCTTGGAAGGAACCGTCATGTCCGCAACGGAGATCGTGATCGCACCCTTGGTGGAGTACTTATAGCCCATTGCCTTGATAGAGTCAAGAACCTCTGCGGAAATGGTAAAGCCGTGATTCTTTATGCAGCGGTCAATAATATCTCCGAGCTGCTTCTTTCCGACCTGGAAGGAGATCTCCGGATCAAACATATGCTCCGGATCCTTGCGGTCAACATATCCGAGATCCTGAGGAATCGGCTCATTATAGATAATTCTGCCAACTGTCGTGCTGATAATGTGCTGGCGGGCAACGCCGTCAACTGTTTTTTCAACACGGAGACGGATCGGCGCATGAAGACCGATATAGCCTTCGTTATATGCCATGATCGCTTCAGCAGCGTCACGGTAGCAATGCAGAGAAGTATACGCGCACTTCTTCTGGCCTTTTTCGAGCTTCTGGTTTGCCGCATAGATTTCATCGCCACTGACAATAGCCCCGGCCTCGAGTCCGGTATCGCCCGGATCGGTAACTCTGAGCTCTTCAGCGCCTTTTTCCGCAGAACCGATACGCTCCATCGTAAGATAATAGGATCCGAGGATCATATCCTGCGTAGGAACAGTAACAGGATGACCGTCCTGAGGACGGAGGAGGTTATTGGCCGAAAGCATCAGGATTCTTGCTTCCGCCTGCGCCTCTGCAGAAAGAGGAAGATGGATTGCCATCTGGTCACCGTCGAAGTCCGCGTTATATGCGGTACATACCAGCGGGTGCAGACGGAGCGCACGGCCTTCAACCAGGACCGGCTCAAACGCCTGAATACCGAGACGGTGCAGCGTAGGAGCTCTGTTCAGGAGGACCGGATGCTCTTTGATCACATATTCAAGCGCATCCCAGACTTCCGTTTTCTGTTTGTCGACCATTTTCTTGGCTGACTTGATATTGTTGGCAATACCGTCATCAACAAGCTTTTTCATAACGAACGGACGGAACAGCTCAATTGCCATTTCTTTCGGAACGCCGCACTGATAGATCTTAAGATCAGGACCGACAACGATAACGGAACGGCCGGAATAGTCAACACGCTTTCCGAGAAGGTTCTGACGGAAACGTCCCTGCTTGCCTTTCAGCATATCGGAAAGGGATTTCAGCGCACGCGCATTGGCGCCCGTAACGGCTCTGCCGCGGCGGCCGTTGTCGATCAGAGCATCGACCGCTTCCTGAAGCATACGCTTCTCATTTCGGATAATGATGTCAGGAGCATTGAGCTGCTGAAGTCTCTTCAGACGGTTATTGCGGTTTATTACGCGGCGGTACAGATCGTTCAGGTCAGATGTTGCAAAACGGCCGCCATCAAGCTGAACCATGGGGCGGATCTCAGGAGGAATGACCGGAAGAACTGTAATAATCATCCATTCCGGACGGTTTCCGCTCTGATTGAACGCCTCAACACACTCGAGACGCTTGACAAGCTTTGCCTTTTTTTGACCGTTGGCTGTCTTCAGCTGTTCGCGGAGATCCGCTGCAAGTGCCGCGCAGTCGATCTGGGAAAGGAGCTCCTGGATTGCTTCCGCACCGATACCTGCCTTGAAGTCATCCTCATACTTTTCGCGCATATCCCGATATTCACGCTCGGTAAGGAGCTGGCAGCGCTCAAGAGGAGTATCGCCCGGATCAATAACGATATAATTTGCAAAATAGAGAACTTTTTCAAGCATTCTGGGAGTCAGGTCAAGCATAAGACCCATACGGCTCGGAATGCCTTTGAAATACCAGATATGAGAGACGGGAGTCGCCAGCTCAATATGGCCCATACGCTCGCGGCGAACCTTGGAACGGGTCACCTCAACGCCGCAGCGGTCACAGATCTTGCCCTTGTAGCGAATCTTCTTATACTTTCCGCAGTGGCATTCCCAGTCTTTGGTAGGTCCGAATATTCTTTCACAGAAGAGGCCGTCACGCTCGGGCTTCAGGGTTCTGTAGTTTATGGTTTCCGGCTTTGTTACTTCGCCATAAGACCACTCGAGTATCTGCTCAGGAGAGGCTATGCTGATCTGAATAGAATCAAACGGTGTATAGCTCATTTATATACCCTCCTCTTCATTATTGCTGTAATCATCGAAATCGAAATCGGTTCCGAACTCGTCGATCATTTCGTCGGGAACATTCTCGATGCTGTAGCCGTCAACATCAAAGTCTTCATCAGACGGAGCGAAGAGCTCATCGTCGCTGTCCTTGTAGACAGGAGCATCATCATCGTCATCATCCTTGAGCTCAACAGGATTATTGTCCTTGTCCAGCAGCGTAACATTCAGGCACAGAGACTGAAGCTCCTTGACCAGAACTTTAAATGCCTCCGGAATACCGGGATGAGGAATGTTATTTCCTTTGACGATCGCTTCATAGGTCTTCACACGGCCGGTAACGTCATCGGACTTGACAGTAAGGATCTCCTGAAGCGTATAGGCAGCGCCGTATGCTTCAAGTGCCCAAACTTCCATTTCACCGAAACGCTGTCCGCCGAACTGCGCCTTACCGCCGAGCGGCTGCTGGGTAACAAGAGAATAAGGACCGGTTGAACGGGCATGAATCTTATCATCAACGAGGTGGTGCAGCTTCAGGAAGTAGACCCAGCCGACAGTGACATCATTATCGAATTTTTCACCGGTACGGCCGTCGTACATTACGGATTTTCCGTCTTCACGGAGACCGGCCTGACGAAGAGTATCACGAATCGTCTCTTCGTTTGCGCCATTGAATATCGGGGTAGCAACCTTCCAGCCGAGAGCTTGAGCTGCATAGCCAAGGTGAACCTCAAGCACCTGACCGATGTTCATACGGGAAGGAACACCCAGAGGATTCAGAACGATATCGAGCGGTCTGCCATCCGGGAGATAAGGCATATCCTCACGGGGAAGGATACGGGAAACAACGCCCTTATTACCGTGACGACCCGCCATCTTATCGCCGACAGAAATCTTACGCTTCTGGGCAATGTAAACACGGACGACCTGATTGACGCCGGGGCTCATTTCATCGCCGTTTTCACGGGTAAATACCTTAACATCAACAATGATACCGGATTCACCGTGAGGAACCTTCAGCGAGGTATCACGGACTTCGCGGGCTTTTTCACCGAAGATCGCACGGAGCAGGCGCTCTTCAGCTGTAAGATCGGTTTCGCCCTTCGGAGTTACTTTTCCGACAAGGATATCTCCGGAAGTAACCTCCGCACCGACCATAATGATTCCGCGCTCATCCAGATATTTCAGAGCATCGTCACCGACACCGGGAATATCTCTGGTAATTTCCTCGGGACCAAGCTTCGTATCTCTGGAATCACACTCGTATTCTTCAATATGTATGGAAGTAAATACATCTTCCATAACGAGGCGCTCATTCAGAAGAATAGCGTCTTCGTAGTTATAGCCTTCCCAGTTCATATAACCGACAAGGATATTCTTTCCGAGGGAGAGCTCTCCTTCAGAAGTGCTCGGGCCATCTGCAAGAACAGATCCCTTTTCAACGCGCTCGCCGATATTTACGATCGGACGCTGGTTGATGCACGTACCCTGGTTGGAACGGGCAAACTTAATAAGCTTATAGGATTTTATGTCGCCGTCATCATATTTGACGGAAACACTTCTGGAATCGACCTTCGTGACAACACCGCTCTTCTCTGCAAGAATGCAGACACCGGAGTCAACCGCGCATTTATGCTCAATTCCGGTTGCTACGATAGGAGCCTGGGTCGTAAGGAGAGGAACTGCCTGACGCTGCATGTTTGCACCCATCAGAGCACGGTTTGCGTCGTCATTCTCGAGGAACGGGATCATTGCGGTAGCAATGGAAACCATCATCTTCGGGGAAACGTCCATGTAGTCAACATCTTCACGGTTGACTTCAATGGTATCGTTGCGGTGACGGCAGGTAATACGCTTGTTGAGAAGCATTCCGTTCTCATCAAGCGGCTCAGATGCCTGGCATACCTTAAATTCATCTTCCATGTCAGCGGTCATATACTCGATCGTATCCGTGACCTTGCATGTTCCCTTTTCGATCTTACGGAAAGGAGCGATCAGGAATCCGTATTCATTTGCGCGGGCATAGGAGGCAAGATAGGAGATCAGACCGATGTTCGGGCCTTCAGGAGTTTCAATCGGGCAAAGTCTGCCGTAATGAGTATAGTGAACATCTCGGACATCGAAGGAAGCTCTTTCACGGGAAAGACCGCCGGGGCCGAGAGCGGACATACGGCGTTTATGCGTAAGCTCGGAAAGCGGGTTCGTCTGGTCCATAAACTGAGACAGCGGAGAAGAACCGAAAAATTCCTTTATCGCAGCTGTTACAGGACGGATATTGATCAGGCTCTGCGGAGTGACGATATCCAGATCCTGAAGCGTCATACGTTCACGGATTACTCTCTCCATGCGGCTGAAGCCGATACGGAACTGATTCTGGAGAAGCTCACCGACGCAGCGGACACGTCTGTTGCCGAGATGGTCAATGTCATCCGGATCGCCGATGCCGTGAGCGAGGCAGTTCAGGTAGTTGACAGAAGCAAAAATATCATCGGCTACGATGTGCTTCGGAATGAGAAGCTCGATATTTGCCTTGATGGCCATACGAAGAGCTTCTTCGTCTCCGGCGCATTCCTCGGCGATTTGCTTCATAACGACGCCGCGGACCTTTTCCTTCAGAGCGACGCCTTCGGACATCAGCTTCTGCTTCAGGTCTTCGCCGATGTAAAGAGCAATGTCCACCATTCCGTTTCCGAAAATACGAACCTTTTCGCCTTCAATATCAAGCCAGATGGAGTTTACTCCGGCTTCAACGATCTCTCTTGCCTTATCCTTGGAGATAACGTCTCCCGCATCTGCAAGAATTTCTCCTGTAAACGGGCTGACAACGGGCTCGGCAAGCTTAAATCCGGAAATACGGGGATACAGAGACAGCTTCTTGTTGAACTTATAACGGCCGACGTTGGAAATTTCATAACGGCGGCGGTCATAGAACAGACCGTAGAGCAGGCTTTCCGCAGACTCAACCGTCGGAGGATCGCCCGGGCGAAGCTTGCGGTAGATCTCAAGGAGACACTCTTCGCGGGATTCCGCGGTGTCCTTGTCTATCGTGGAAACAATTCTCGCATCATTTCCGAAGAGCTCCTTCAGACGCTCATTCGTGGTCGCGCCTACAATAGGATCGTCAATGCAGGAAAGCCACGTTGACGGTTCTTCCGGAACATAAGCACCCATTGCCTTCAGGAACCAGGTAATAGGAAGCTTACGGTTTTTATCGATACGGACATTAAACATGTCCTGAGCATCCGTCTCATACTCGAGCCATGCGCCATGATAAGGAATCACCGTCGAAGCATACATCGCCGTAAGAGATTTATCAAAGCTTCTCTCAAAGTAAACGCCGGGAGAACGGACGATCTGAGAAACAATAACTCTTTCTGCACCGTTGATAACAAAAGTACCGCCGGCCGTCATGAGTGGGAAATCTCCCATGAAGATTTCCTGTTCCTTGATCTCTTCGGTTTCCTTGTTGCGAAGACGGACCTTCACCTTTAAGGGTGCAGCATATGTGGCATCACGCGCCTTGCATTCCTCTTCGGAATACTTAGCATCCTCAGCACACATCGAATAATCGATAAAGCTGAGTTCAAGATTTCCGGAGTAGTCGGAAACGGAATCAACATCATGAAAAACTTCACGAAGTCCGGTCTCCAGGAACCATTTATAGGAGCTCTTCTGGATCTCCAGGAGATTCGGCATTTCCATAATCTCCTCGGTGCGAGCAAAACTCTTTCTCAGGGTCTTGCCATACAGAACATCTTTCGGCATGAGTACACTCCTTATGACTATTATTCCCTTCAGCGTTAAAACGCCGAAGTGCGTTGTTACTTTTTTATTTTCCCTATTGATTACTGAAAAGCGGTTTGCTATAATGTAAACAGAAAAAGGAAAAGGGCATAGTATGCCTTTCAGCACACTAACCGTTTTATTTTAACATCTTGGCTATTTTTAGTCAAGGTTTTTTTATTTTTATTTTTCTGTGTGCGGTCTCTCCGGATGGAGTGCCATTGACAAGCATCGGCAAATACAATAATATACGCTAATGGAAGAACTAATCTCAAAACAGTAGTCATTCGAAACGGAAAGACAAATTGGAGATACATATTGACAATGGACATCCGGGTATTGCTCATTCTGATTGCTGAAGCGGCTCTCGCTTTTCTATTATTAAAAAAGGGGCGTTATATAAAAACAACAGCAGAAACGGTTATCTCCGTTCTGCTGATCGTCGCCGCATTTTCGATCCGCGCGGCACTGCTGAATTATGAAACTACCGACTACCAGTGGTTTCTGACGAAATGGGTAGACTATTACAGAAGCAGGGGCGGTTTTTCGGCGCTGAAAGACTCTGTCGGGAATTATAATATTCCCTATCTGTATTTTCTGGCGCTTTTTTCCTATTCATCGGTAAAAGATCTGTATCTCATAAAGCTCCTGAGCATATTTTTTGACGTCATCCTTGCCTGCGCATGCGCCAAAGCGGTTTGCTGCTGCGGCTGTTCCCGCCGACGCGGGCTGGTATGCTTCTTTGCAGTTCTTTTTATGCCGACACTGATCATTAACGGGGCAATGTGGGGACAATGCGACAGCATCTATGTTTCTTTCGCAATTCTGGGGCTTGCAATCGGTATGGAAAACGGTATGCAGGAAACAAAAACGATGCGATCCGTCTTAAGCATGATCTGCATTGCCGTTTCCTTCGGCTTTAAGCTTCAGGCTGTTTTTATCATGCCTGCTTATGTTATTCTCTGGAGCTGGAAAAAGTACAACTGGGCTGTTTTTTCTGTATTCCCGCTGACCTATTTCCTCCTTATCCTGCCGGCAGTAATCCTCGGAAAGCCATTTTATGACGCGATCATGCTCTATGCCGATCAGGCAAACACCGTAGGCACCGCCATGAATTACAATTCCCCTTCCATGACCGCTTTTATGCGGGGAGTTGAAAATACACAGTCCTTGTCAACGCTTTGCATCATCCTTGCATTTGCGGCAATGCTGCTGATCCTCGGGGCAGGCGTATTGTTCCGGGCACGGATCACCTCCCGAAGTATGATTGGCCTGACGCTGCTGATGACGATCCTGATTCCCTTTTTCCTTCCGCATATGCATGACAGATACTTTTTTGCCGCGGACTGTCTGACAATCGTATTCGCCTGCACACCGTCCACAGGAAACGACAGCATTTATAAGCCGGTCTCCGCAATACTGATGCAGTTCGGGTCGCTGATCTGCTATCTCGCATATCTGAGATCCTATTATCTGAGCATCGGAAGCCTGTATCTGACAAACGACAAGGGCGCCTTTGCCGTTATTCTATGCGCAGTTATAACAGCATACTTTACAATCCAGTACTTATGCCTCCAGTCTGAAGCCAAGAGGAAGAAGCTCCCGTAGCTCTACGATCTTATATTTCTCTTTGCTTACGGCCATTATTATTTTAAAGTCCGGGTTACAGAATTCCATCATCACCTGACGGCAGACTCCGCATGGAGCCGCGAAGTCATCTGGTTCCTCATTTCTTCCCGCCGAAACACAGATTGCCTTAAAAGATCTTTGTCCCTCACTGACAGCTTTGAATATAGCCGTACGTTCGGCGCAGTTTGTCGGAGTAAAGGCGGCGTTTTCAATATTGCAGCCTGTGTAAACTGTTCCGTCGTCACAAAGGAGAGCTGCTCCGACTTTAAAGCCGGAATAGGGAACATACGCAAAGCTTCTCTGTTCCAAAGATATTTCAATCAGCTTTTCAATCAATTCTTTATCCATATTAAGTTCTCCTAAAAAATAAATATATCATAACTATAACAGAAAGGCGGCATCAATTATGGCAGAAGATTACGCAGCAACCATCGAGCAGATCAGGAAGCAGGAGGAAGAGCTTGTTTTTGACAGCTTTACCTATGACGACGCTTTCGCCCTGGGCTGCTTGCTTTATGTCAGAGCAAAGGAGAAAAACCTTCCCCTTACCGTTGATATTACCAGAAACGGACAGCAGCTTTTCCATGCAGCACTTCCCGGAACTTCCCCGGACAATGATCAGTGGATCATCCGCAAGAACCGGGTCGTTTCCAGAATGCACAAGAGCTCCTTCCAGGTCGGCTGCATTCTGAAGGAAAAAGGACAGAGCATTGAGGAGCAGTTTCTTATCAGTTCATTCGAGTATGCCGCACATGGCGGAGCTTTCCCGCTCACGGTAAAGGATTGCGGAGTAATCGGTACGATTTCCGTCTCCGGTCTTCCCCAGGAATGCGATCATCGCTTTGTAACGGATGTCATCGCCGAATATCTGAACAGTAAGAAAGCTCCGTCCGTCCGTTAATTCTTCTCTCCGGAAGCATCCGAAGCCGATATTATTTTTTTCACAATATTCCGGCGGGTATCATTGAACAGAAGCTCGCTGTTATGCCTGAAATAAGCTTCACAGCCATAGTTCTCAATAAACCATGAGGTATCGTATCCCGCCGTAAGCTCGGTAACGAACATCACCATTTCCTGGCTCTGGCCGACAGACGCCTCCAGAAACGCAAAAGCATTCTTCAGCTTTTCCGAGGTTTCGTCTGTTTGCTTTTGCAGACCGGAAACTTCATAATCCAACAGCTCCCTGACCCGGTTCATTGCCGCGTCAGCGGAGCTTATTTCTTCTCTCACAAAGGTATCCCGGAATTCGCTGAGGATGCTCTGCTCACGAAGCTTAAGATCCCGTAAAGTCCGGTCCCCCTGACCGGCATCGGATGCACGCTTCAGCTCCTCATGGCAGGCGGAAATACGGGCATTCATTGCAGATACAGGTGATTCGGCAGTATCAAGGCTCTCCCGGAACTGAACCAGGGATGCATGAAGAGAATCCACCAGTTTTTCCCGGAAATGGGCATCCCGCGCAGAATCGGCCAGCCCGGACAAGATCAGGCTGAGAACAGAGAGCTTTTCATCAAACGGAGCGGCATAAAATTCCGATTCATCGGTCCTTGCCCACGTGCCGCGAAAAATATCATCAATATGATATGTATTCCTGTACTTTATATACAGAGAGAGGTAATTGGCAAAATCCCTTGCGACGGAAGGAAGCTGAATATACTGCTCTACGACCGGCATATCCACCTTTATTCCGAGCTTTTCATAGGCAAAGATGATCTCACTCAAGTCCTCCCAGCCACGGGGAGTAGCAAACTGCAGACCTTCGGCCGTATTCTCCATACGGTAGAAATTATCCTTCTTCAGATCCAGATAGGATACTACCGCACCATGAAGACCTTTTCGCTGTGCATATTCCTTCCAGACGCCGAAATTTTCCTCCACAGTTATTTTTTTTACACGGTCCAGCGTAACGACGTCAAACTCCCGGACAGAGCGGTTATACTCCGGCGGATTTCCCGCCGCTACGATCAGCCATCCCTCCGGGAGCTTCTGATTCCCGAAGGTCTTGCACTGAAGGAACTGCAGCATCATCGGAGCAAGCGTCTCTGAAACACAGTTTATTTCATCAATGAAAAGGATCCCTTCCTTGATCCCGGTTTTCTCTATCAGCGAATATACGGCCCCGATTATTTCACTCATCGTATATTCCGTTACCGTATATTCCGTCTCTCCGTAAATACGCTTTTCAATATACGGCAGACCGATAGCGCTCTGACGGGTATGATGCGTTATCGTATACGCAACCAGACCCACATTTTCTTCCGAGGCAATCTGTTCCATGATCTGAGTTTTCCCGATTCCGGGCGCACCCAGAAGGAGGACGGGGCGCTGACGGATCGGCGGAATCAGATAATTCCCGTACTCGTCACGCGCAAGATACGCCTTCAGTGTATCCGCTATCTGTTTTTTTGCTTCTTTTATATTCATCCAACCGCTCCCCCAATACTTTTAAAGCTCCGGCAGCTCTTCATTAAGATCCAGCCAGTCATCATCAATTTCAGATATTCTGTCAAGTGCGGGTATATCCAGAACGATTTTTCTGCACCATGCCGGCATCCGGAAGCTCAGCGGCGGTTCTTCCAGAAGGACAAACGCCACTTCATAGTCCGGCTTCCTGTGCGGATAAATCCCCATTCCGTCTGTAAAATAAATCAGTCCGCGAAGGGAACCGAACTCCCCTTTTTTTCTCAGGCCGGTGATGTGATCAAAAACCGGACGGAAATCGGTCGCACTGCCTCCGCAGAGAGAAACATTTTCCATATAATGCTTCAGCTGTTCCGTTGTCTGAATCACCGTATCCGACCGGACCTCATTATCGCACTGGATAATATGTATATTGAAGCGATCAGTAAAGGTTTCCGTGGAACGAAGGATCGAATAGGTACAGCTCAGAAATTCACGGACAAGCGAACCCGAAGTAGACATGGAAGTATCAATCGCTATTACCAGATCTTCAATTCTTTTTTCTTCCTTTGTTTCGGAAAACTCGATCAGCGGCATATTCCCGTAACGCCTGAGGCCGTAAATGTAATAGATATAATCGAAGGAATCCGGATCGGTCCTGACGATCTCTTTCCGGGCGGCAAATCTTCTGAGAAACGCCCGGTAATCCACGTCATTCCGGGCAGAGATCCTGACCTGCTCAAGGACCGCCTCTCCCCCGTTCGCTTCCTCCGACAAAGCCGTCTCCATTTTCGTCTGAACCTTTGACGCGATATCCTTCCATTTTTCGTCCAGATCCGCCGATTGAGAGGAATCCTGTCCATCCATATCCCACAGGCCATGATCATCATACAGGAACAGCCTCTGAAGTTTCGCGAGCTCAAATCCGTCTACCCTGTCTTTTTTCAGCTTGCGGTAAATGCCTTCCGCAGTCAGGACCTTCATTTCCTCCAAACATTCTCCGTAAAATTTCTGTCTGGCAGGTGCCGAAGACTGATTCAGGCATTCATACGGAAGACCGTCAATCACGCTTTCAACCGCAGCATCGCAGGCAGCATCCCACAGCTCTCCGTCATGGCCCCGTTTTTTACCCAGATGACGAAACATACAGTGAAGGAGCGTATGCAGGAACAGTCTGTTAACATTCGACGGGCTGCGGAGATACATATCCGAGAGGTGCATGCCGTTATAGTATATTTTTTCCCCATCCGTCGCAAAAGAAACGGTGATCCCGTCTCCCGGCTGAGGGCTCAGGGCAAACAGAGCCTGGTCGAGATACGGCATACTCATATAGAGCCTGTTCCTGCAATCTGACAGGATCTCCAGACCTATCAACGCAAAATCCGGTTCCGGCATTCTCTCTCCTTATCTGATATCGGTATCATTTACAGATCATACTTTTTTCGCATTTCTCCCGAAAAGCGCCGGTGTCTGGTCTCCAGAAGCAGCGTCAGCGCTTCCGTTTTATGCTCATTTCTGGCTTTATCGGCAGCCGCGGACAAATCCTCCGGCTGTACTTCCCGCTGATCCAGAAGAAGCTGAAGACCGGCGATATCTCCCGACTCAAGCACCATCAGCAGGGCTTTTCTGATACGCAGACGAATATATTCCCAATATTTTTCACGGTACTCCCCGGAAAGTCCGGCAGGATACTTCAACCGCATCCACGCCAGGCGAAGAGCGGTCTCTTCCTCATGAGGGCCTGAAATATATTTCTCCCACAGAGAATCATACTGATTCAGATCCAGGCGGTTCCTGACAAAAACACTATGGTACGGATAGCCGCCTCCTTCGATCGTAAAATTAAAGAAATGAGTCGGCTCATTCTCCGTCAGTTTCTCAAAATACTCCGGGAAAATCAGGCGGATCGTTTCTCCGTTCGACTGACGGACCGTAACATCCAGCTCTCTCGTAATTCCTTTGACAATATATGCCAGCGCCTCTCCCTGTTTTTCTGAGCTCCTGTTTATTTCAACGGAAGATAAAGACCGGCAGTTCATAAAAATATCCGAGCCGAAATATTCAATTTCATCCCACAGGTGGAGCGACTTCAGCTCCCGGCACTTCATGAAGGCATAGCTTTCGATCCGCTTTATCGTATCCGGAAGGAACAGCTCCTCAAGACTGCCATTGTCAAACGGGCCCGACGGAATTCCATGACGAATCTCCACCTGCTCTCCCTCTGTTTCTGGTAAAGACGGAGCAAACGCATGATCCGCAAGACAGGTAACCGGCAAACCGAAAACGGAATCCGGGAGGGCAGCCGTTTTGTCACAGGTCGCGGCACGAAGAATCGTCACGGAATCTGCTGTTCTCTGAATCGTCAGCTGCCATGAAGCAGTACCGCTTATCGTCTCCATCCGCTCTGTCTCACCTCTCTGAACCTGTTTTTGTTTTATTCTACCACAGGAATATATGAAAAGCTATTTCTTCGTTTTTCTGTTTCAAAAAATCTTATTCTCATGCTATAATATGTTTCAGAAATGTGTAAGGAGATACTATGAGACAGTTTGTTGTAACAGGCATGTCCTGCGCAGCCTGCCAGGTGCGTGTTGAAAAAGCAGTCTCCAGAGTACCCGGAGTTACCGAGTGTACCGTCAGTCTGCTTACGAACAGCATGCGTGTTGAAGGTACCGCAAACGATACGGACATTATAAAAGCAGTTTCAGAGGCGGGATATTCTGCCTCTCTGAGAGGTGGAAAAGGCAAGACGGCCGCTTCTGATTCCGAAGAGCTTCTGAAAGACAGAGAAACCCCCGCTTTAAAAAAACGACTGTTATCCAGCCTCTTTTTCCTGATCATCCTCATGTATTTTTCCATGGGGCATCATATGTGGGGCTGGCCCATTCCTTCCTGGTTTAACGGAAATCCCACGGCAGTCGGAATGGTTCAGCTGATCCTCTGCTCCATTGTTCTCATCATTAACCGGAAATTCTTTATCTCCGGTTTTAACAGCGTACTGCACGGAGCGCCGAATATGGACACCCTCGTAGCGCTCGGTTCCTCCGCTTCGTTCTGCTGGAGCATATATGCCCTGTTTATGATGAGCGATGCGCAGGTTCGGAGCGGAAGTGATACGGCTGCGGCATGGATGGATCAGTTCTATTTTGAATCCGCTGCCATGATCCTCGTTCTTATCACCGTGGGAAAGCTGCTCGAAGCAAGGAGCAAGGGAAAGACCACCGATGCTTTAAAGTCTCTCATGAAGCTTACTCCCAAAACAGCGCAGGTAATACGAAACGGTTCTGAGATGACCGTTTCCGTGGAAGACGTCCGTAAAGGAGATATTTTCGTTGTTCGTCCGGGAGAAAGCATCCCCGCAGACGGAGTTATTCTGGAAGGAAGCACCGCCGTTAACGAATCCGCCCTTACCGGGGAAAGCATCCCGGCAGACAAAGCTCCCGGAGACGAGGTTTCCGCAGCAACGATCAACCAGTCGGGCTTTATCCGCTGTGAGGCAACACGCGTCGGAGAAGACACAACTCTTTCTCAGATCATAAAGCTGGTCAGCGATGCCGCGGCTACAAAGGCTCCGATAGCAAAAACAGCCGATAAGGTATCCGGTATCTTTGTTCCGGCTGTAACCGGGATCGCAGTGATTACACTGATCGTATGGCTTATCATCGGCGAAAAAACAGACTACGCCCTGGCAAGAGCCATTTCCGTACTGGTGATCAGTTGCCCGTGCGCTCTCGGTCTGGCAACGCCCGTTGCCATTATGGTCGGCAGCGGCGCAGGAGCAAAGCACGGAATTCTGTTCAAAACCGCGGTCTCTCTCGAAGAGACCGGGAAAACTCAGATCGTAGTTCTGGATAAGACCGGAACAATTACCAGAGGGGAACCCGAGGTAACGGAGATCATCCCGGCCGGCGGGATCAGTGAAGATGAGCTTCTGACGGCGGCTTTCGGACTGGAAGCGCTGAGCGAGCATCCTCTTTCCCGGGCAATCGTGCATGAAGCGGAACAACGCGGTTTAACTGCTCCCGCAGTTCACGATTTTCAGGCGCATCCCGGAAACGGTCTTTCCGCAGTACTCGGTCAGGAAGAGATCATCGGCGGATCGGTTCCGTTTATCCGTTCAAAATGCGAACCGGATCAAGCACTCCTTGAAGAAGCTGACAGACTCTCAAATGAGGGCAGTACGCCCATGCTTTTCTGCCGGGGGGGGAAGCTCCTCGGTATCATCTCCGCAGCGGATACCATAAAAGAAGGAGCTCCGGAAGCCATTCTCGAAATGAAAAAAATGGGGCTTCAGGTAGTTATGTTAACTGGAGATAATCTTCGTACTGCTTCATCTATCGGGAAAAAGGCCGGAATCGATCATGTAATCGCCGGTGTTCTCCCGGACGGGAAAGAAGCTGTAATCCGCAGACTGAAAGAGCTGGGAAAGATCACCATGGTCGGCGACGGGATCAATGACGCCCCTGCTCTGACCTCCGCCGACACCGGAATTGCGATCGGCGCGGGAACCGACGTAGCGATCGATGCGGCAGATATTGTACTGATCAGCAGTTCCCTTAGAGATGTCCCCGCAGCAATCAAGCTCTCCCGGCAGACGCTGAAAAACATACGGGAAAATCTTTTCTGGGCGTTTTTCTACAACGCGCTCTGTATCCCGCTTGCAGCAGGGTGTTATATCCGGCTGTTCGGCTGGGAGCTGAATCCGATGATCGGGGCAGCCGCAATGAGTCTTTCCAGCTTCTGCGTTGTTTCCAATGCGCTGAGATTAAATCTCTTTGATATGTATTCATCGAAGCACAACAAAAAAGCACCAACAGCTCTCGCCAGCGGTGCCCTTGTTCCGCTTCTGGAAGAAATAAACACAAAAACGGAGGATATTCAAATGACTAAAACGATGAAAATTGACGGTATGATGTGCTCTCACTGCGAAGCAAGAGTAAAGAAGACGCTTGAAGCAATCGACGGCGTAGAAAGCGCATCCGCAGATCACGTTTCCGGAAAAGCAGTTGTCACGCTTTCCAAAGACGTTGACAACGAAATTCTGAAAGCAGCCGTGGAAGCGCAGGATTACGCTGTTCTCGGGATCGAGTAAGCTTCCTTTTCACATATTGATAAAAACAAGCCCGATCAGACAGATCACAATACCGAGAATTTTGTTCCATGTAATCGCTTCGTGATAAAGCAGTGCTCCCACAAAGATCAGCGCCACGGCCAGAAAAGCACTTTGAACAATGCTTCCCGTACTGACCTGCCAGCCTGCCTTGTAAGCATAGATCCAGCCGACCTCAAGCCCTACAATTACGATGCCAAGGACAAACGGCGCCCAGTTCATCATTGAAAACTGTTTTATCATTGATTTCCCCGGAAAAAGCGCATAATGCAGAATCGTCGTTACAATTGCTCCGACAAGATATGTTACCGTAAGTGAAGCAAAGGGACTGACTTTTTCCGGGACACTCTTCGCACAGATCTGATAGACTGTGTTTGAAAACACGACCAATGCAATCGGCCAGATAAAGCTGAACATTTTCTGTCTCCGAATTCTCTTTTATTTTTTACCTCATTTCAGGATCTCTCCCGGAATGAGGTTTTTTAATTCACTGCCGCCAGTATATTCAGATTCCTGATATTACAGTCACTGATCTTATCATTTACAGAATAAGCATGCCTTTCCAGATCTGTTCCCGGTGATTCCGTCAGACCGGAATTTCTCAATTCCTCAATGATCCGGGAAGAAATCTCTTCGATCATCTGCTTCTTTCTTTCCGCAGTCTCATCGGCACGGTCATCTCCGAACAGCAGCTGTGACAACCAGTCCGAAAGCTCATCCGTACCGGACAGCTGCCGCAAGGCCCGGAAGCTCCACTTATAATACGGCATATACTTTTCTCTCAGAAGGAAAACGACCTTCATCGCTGACAATACAAATTCATTGCATGCAAGGCGGGCCGCTTCCGGTTCCCCATGGCTGAGGCAGCGCGAATAGTTATACTGCCCGGACTGTCCCATAATGAGAAGATTTCCCGCAAGGCGTTTCAGCTTTATGTCAGCGGGCATATGAGAAATTCTGCTGCGTATTTCCGAGAATTCCCCGTATTCATCATAAAATATTTCTCCGTTTACCGCCTCTGCAAGCGCATAGTCGGGAAGATACAGCCACTGTTCCGCCGACAGGCAGCCATCGGGTGAGCCGACCGCTTTCCTGTAAAAATCCGCGGTCCGGATCACTCCGAATCTGTTTCCTCCAACCGGAGAAAGCGGTTGACGCTTTCTCCCCATATATTCTTTCGGAAGCTTTGCATATGCCCGCTCAAGCAGGAACTCCTGTCTCCGGTCAATTACACTCTCTCCCGGAATAAATATGCAGAATCCCGGTTCAAAATCATGATCTGCAGATATCTCATCATCAAATCCGAATCTGTCCGATCCGCTCCCCACACAACCGATTGCGACAAGAGACAGAAGATCAGCGAACTGTTCCTCAAGGACCGGCTTTCCGAATTCTTCATAATAACTGCGGGACAGTTCAAGCCCTTTCATAGATCTTCTCCGCTCTCTCTGTCAGTTTTTTCTCTGTGAGGAAAAATCCGTAATACCCGAATACCGGAGCGCATTTTTCACAAACAAAAGCATAGTATCCGTCCCTTGGCAGGTCCTCCGTATCCAGCAATTTCTCCGCTTTTTCAAGGCAGGAAATAATGCGGTCTTCGGCAGCTTCGGATCCGAATTCCGCTGACGCAAGATCTGCAAGATTCAGGTATGTTATTGCTGTTTCCGCTTCTCCGTGCGGCTGCTGTTCCATAATCGAAACAGCTTTCATAAACAGTGCTTCCGCGTTCCGGTAATTTTCATTTTTCATTTCCGCCAGAGCCATATTATTATACAACCCGGCCAGCTTGCTGTCATCGGGCTTCAGAATATTTTCATAAACGAGCTTCGCTTTCCGGTAAAGCTCAACAGCCTTTTCCGTTTTTCCGAATGCATTATAACCGGTGGCTGCATTGATCAGCGTTGTACCGTAAGTCTCCGTATTATCCATTTCCAATGAATCTGCCAGAATGAGAGCTGCTTCAGAAGCTTTGAAGCATTCTTCCTGTTTCCCGATCTTCCGGTATAATCCGATCTGCTCATTCAGCACGGAAAGCTCTCCTTTGAGATCTCCGCAGCCGTCCGCTTCTGACAGCCAGTAGCGCAAATGCCGTTCAGCCGCTTCATAGTCTTTTTTATTCAGATACTCATCCAGTCTGGAAAAAACACGTGCGACTGGAATATGCTCCCCACCGGATCCCATTTTCAGCAGACAGACAGGCTCTTCATAATCTTCTTTCGACAGGATCTTATTCTCTACCATTCTCTTTCCGGCTTCTCCGTTTTCCATGATATTCTCTGAACACTTTACAGGATGGTATTCCGGATGTCAAGATATGTTCTTTGTCTGTCTTCTTCTGATTTCCGTCAAAAGTGAAGAAAAGATGAGGTATTGCGGCATTTATCTTAAATGGGTATAATATATAAAAATCTACTTGAAAAGGAACCACAGAAGATATGGCAAAATACAGTATCGGCCTTGATTTTGGAACGCTTTCCGTAAGAGCTTTACTGGTAAACACCGCGAACGGAGAAGAATGCGCTTCCTCAGAGTACATTTATCCGCACGGAGTAATATCCGACACCCTCCCTTCCGGCAAAGAGCTTCCACTGAACTGGGCGCTGCAGGATCCTCAGGACTATCTTGACGGGATCTCATTTACCGTCCGGAATATTGTTACATCATCCGGGGTATCTCCTGATGATGTTATCGGGATCGGGCTGGACTTTACAAGCAGCACCTTTCTTCCGGTAGATGAAAATTTTACGCCGCTTTGTTTCCGGGAAGAATTCCGGAAAAACCCGCACGCCTGGGTAAAGCTCTGGAAGCATCACGCCACGCAGGAATACGCAAAACGGATGACCGAGCAGGCCGTTTCAGGAAACGAAGATTTTCTGAAATACTATAATCGGAAAATTTCCGCGGAATGGATGCTGCCCCGCATGCTGGAAACGCTGGAAGAAGCTCCTGAGGTCTATGATTCCGCCTATCGTTTCATTGAGGGCGGAGACTGGATCGTTGCCTGTCTGACCGGACATGAATGCCGTTCTATGAACATCGCCGGTTTCAAAGCTTTATGGTCAAAAGAATTCGGATATCCGTCAAAGGATTTTCTCGGTTCTCTTAATCCTCGTTTTTCCAGCGTCGCCGAAGAAAAGCTTTCCGGTAATATCCAGCCGCTGGGTTTTCCTGCAGGAAATCTTTCATCTTACGGTGCAGAGCTAACCGGTCTTCCTACAACCACAGCTGTTTCGACCGCCTGTATCGACGCGCAGGCCGCTCTTCCGCTCATCCGAGACCCCGGTGCCGGCAAAATGATCATGTGTATCGGCACATCAACCGGGCACATCATGACAACCGATAAATTCCGTCCTGTGCCGGGAATAACCGGCTCTGTTGAAAACGGAATACTGCCCGGAATGTTTGCCTATGAATCCGGCCAGATCTGCGTTGGAGACAGCCTGAACTGGTTTGTTGATCACTGTGTTCCGGAAGAATATACAGCCTCCGCGAAAAAAGAAGGAATCAATATTCATGGATTTCTCACGCGGCTTGCCGGAACTATGGCTCCCGGGGAAAGCGGTCTCCTCGCGCTTGACTGGTGGAACGGAAATCGCTCCGTGCTCTGTGATTACGACCTCTCCGGAATGATCGTTGGACTTACACTGCAAACAAAGCCAGAAGAAATATACCGGGCTCTTATTGAATCAACCGCTTTCGGAACCAGAAAGATCATCGAAAGCTACCTGGAAAGCGGCATTGAGATCAATACGCTTTATGCCTGCGGCGGAATAGCCCGCAAAAACGAGTTGTTTATGCAGATATACGCTGATGTTCTCGGCAGGGAGATCCATATTATCAGTTCCGACCAGGCCCCTGCACACGGAAGCGCCATATTCGGGGCTGTTGCCGCCGGGAAAGAAAGCGGCGGGTACTCCGATATTTTCTCCGCCTCATCCTCGATGGGTGTTCCCTGCAGCAAAACCTTCTCTCCGATTCCGGAATATTCCGAAATCTATGATGAACTATATTCCGAGTATCTGAAGCTGCATGACTACTTTGGCCGCGGAGAGAACGACCTGATGCGGAAGCTGAAAAGCTTAAGAAAAAGCTCCGATCGTGCTGAAAAAAAGGAGAACCAGCCAACCGCATAATTCTCTCAAAAACACATTCCCGTCCGCCCGATCTGTGCAATAAGGCGTTGAAATGTTCGCATTTTTTTGATATTATTCTAAAAAGAAACTAATATTGGTGTGATATGGAAACATTCACACTTGCTTTTCGTAATTTCCCGAAGTGCGAAGCAGAAACCGGCATCTTAAATCTGTTCTTATTTAATCAAAACATTAAAATACAAAAAAAGGAAAGGATCAGACATGAAAAAAGCAGTTTCTATTATTCTTGCGGCGCTTACTGTAATATGCTGTGTTGTTCCCGCATGGGCGGATGATGTGCGTACCGAAGCGATTCCGATCGAGCCTGAAAAGAAAATCACTTTCGAAAACAACTGTGATATTGAACTGTATTATTCCGAAATACTTTCCGATCAATCGGTTGCGGAAGGCTGGTGGTATTATTATACCGATACTCTCGACAACCCTGCCGTACCGCTGGAATGGAAGCCGCATAACGGAATGCATTCCACCGTAATTGCGCTTTTCAATGTCACCAACCTCAGGAATGAACCTGTAGTTTTGAAAGATATTCTGAATGGGCACATTGAATTCGGAGATCTGACATTTGAAGGCACCGTCTTCCAGAGAAATCCGGAACAGGTTGATACCGACGGATTTGAGATTCGATCTCTCAAGGGTGTTTCCGTTAATCCCGGAGAAACAGTATGTATCGACGTTCTTTTTGATGTATCAAAAGAATTCCATAATACTGCCTGCGCAGGTTTTACTGATGTTCCTGCAACAGCATTCTTTTCACTTGACAGCGGCGAAATCCTTTCATTCAGTCTGAATGAATTCATGGAAATATCTGAGTAA
>JAUNQI010000076.1 GCA_030536255.1 Eubacteriales bacterium
TCTGCTTCATGGGGAATCATACGGTAAGCTGCAAGAAAACGATATGCAGAAACGGACGCGGAGAAAAGCATGAGCAGCTTTCTTATCTGTTTAAGAAGGAGCAGTGTTCAACTTGCCCGCACAGAAATGCCTGTATAGGGAGAGGAAAAAAGGACAAGGCTCGAAAGCTGAATGTCAGTACAATGGCACCCGTGTTCTATGAAAAGAGTCAAGAACAGAAGCAATTTGAATTTCTGGAGAAGTATAAGAAGCGCGCTGCACAGGAATGGAAAAACGGCGAAATGAAGCGCTTTCATGGGATGGCAAGAGCCAGAGGCTGGGGACTGAGAAGCGTAACATTTCAGATAAAGCTGACCGCAATCGCAGTGAATCTCAAACGTATTGCGGCACTCATAAAGTTTTCCACACCGCCTGTTGATAAGGGCAAGCCGGATCCGTCTGCCCAAAAAACGGAATTACGGATAGATATGACTGCTATTTTCGCACTTTTTCGCAAAAAAATCGCAGCAGTCGCATAATTCCCCTACTTTTTCAGCGGTTTCGAACCGTCCGAAACCACTGAAAAAGTCCCCCTAAGGATGGAGCTAGGCTGCAAAATATGGTATAATAGAAGCATCAAGCACAGAGGGTGATATGATGCTTCGTTCAAGCGAAAAGCAGCTCAGCTTTTACAGCTTATTATACGATAAAATTCCGCAGGATCACATTTTGAAGGTGATTGATGCGGCTATTGACTTTAGTTTTATCAACGATTATGTTGCCGACAGCTACTGCCGCAACTTTGGCAGGCCGGCAAAAGAGCCGGAAATGATGGCGAAGCTCCTGTTTTTGGAGCACTTATACAATCTGTCCGATGAGCGTGTCATTCAAGAGGGCAATTTTAATCTTGCTTTTCTCTGGTTCCTTGGTCTGAATCCAGAGGACACGCTTCCCGATTCCAGTCTGCTGGCAAAATTTCGAACGCAGCGCCTCAAGGAAGCAACTTTGGATGACATTTTAACAGAAATTGTCCGGCAGTGCGTGGAAAAGGGCATCATCAAGGGGGATGGTCTGTCCATTGACAGCACCCATACTGTTGCAAACACAACCAAAAAGGTGCCTGAGCGCATGATGAAGCACATGGCAAAACGTATTTTCAAGGGATTGGAGGAAGATATCGGTTCTGTTCCAGAGGAAATTGATACCAATATCCCCCAATATACTGAAATCGAAGACCACACAGAAGCCAAGCAGGTGATGAAGGACTATGTGGAGAAAACCATAGAAGCCGCTGCTCCTTATGCCGGAGAAAAGACCGCAAAGGCTATTGCACAGGCGGAAGAAATCTTGTCTGATGAGAAATTTATGCTCCAGAAAGGGGCACGTTCTCTGAGCGATCCGGATGCCCGCGTAGGCTATAAATCCAAAAATGACTCCTTCCTGGGGTATAAATCCGAGTTTACCATGACCACCGATGAAAGAATCATTACCGCCGTAGATGTCCACAGTGGAGAATATGTGGACGGAAAAGGATTCGCATCCCTGATGAAAAGAACAAAGGACGCAGGTGTAACCGTTCGCGAATTATACGGAGACAAAGCATATTTCCGCAAGGATATTCTGGAGCAGCTTGAGGAAGCCAAAATCAAGGGCTATATCCCGGTAAGTGCGAGTGTTTATAAGATTGACGAAGAATTGTTTTCCTATAATAAAGATAGTGACCAGTGGTTCTGCTTCATGGGGAATCATACGGTAAGCTGCAAGAAAACGATAT
>JAUNQI010000028.1 GCA_030536255.1 Eubacteriales bacterium
GTCGGGAAAAGAAGGACATCACGAATTGCAGGGCTGTCCGTCAGAAGCATAACGAGACGGTCAATACCATAACCGATTCCTCCTGTGGGAGGCATACCGATCTCAAGCGCGTTCAGGAAGTCCTCGTCGGTATGATTCGCTTCCGCATCACCGGCAGCAGCTGCAGCATCCTGAGCCTTGAAACGTTCACGCTGATCGATCGGATCATTCAGCTCTGAGTAGGCATTGCACATCTCCCAGCCATTGATAAACAGCTCAAAGCGTTCAACGTAATCCGGCTTATCCGGCTTTCTTTTCGTGAGAGGAGACACATCTACGGGGTGATCCATAATGAATGTAGGCTGGGTAAGCTTTTCTTCACAGAACTCTTCAAAGAACAGATTCAGGATGTCGCCCTTCTGATGTCGTTCCTCAAATTCAACGCCCTTTTCCTTTGCAAGCTTCTTTGCCTCAGCCGTATCGGCAACCTGATCAAAATCAACACCGGAATACTTTTTGACAGCCTCAATCATCGTAAGGCGTTCAAACGGCTTGCCAAGGTCGATCTGCTTGTCCCCATAGGTAACCGTCGTAGTTCCGCAGACCGTCTGAGCCAGATAACGGAACATATTTTCCGTAAGATCCATCATGCCATGATAATCCGTGTACGCCTGATAGAGCTCCATCAGCGTAAACTCGGGATTATGTCTGGTGTCTACTCCTTCATTCCGGAAAACACGACCGATTTCGTATACTCTTTCAAGACCGCCGACAATAAGACGCTTTAAATACAGCTCGAGAGAGATTCGAAGCTTCACATCCTCGTCAAGAGCGTTGTAGTGCGTTTCAAACGGTCTTGCCGCAGCTCCGCCGGCATTGGATACGAGCATGGGGGTTTCAACCTCGATAAAGCCAAGACCGTCAAGATAAGAACGTATGGATGAAATGATCTTTGAACGCTTGACAAAAGTATCCCTTACCTCCGGATTCATGATAAGGTCAACATAGCGCTGACGGTATCTCATATCAACATTCGTAAGACCGTGATATTTCTCCGGAAGGATCTGCAGGCTCTTGGAAAGCAGAACAATACTCTTTGCGTGGACGGAGATTTCTCCGGTCTTAGTGCTGAATACAAAGCCTTCTATTCCAACGATATCTCCGATATCCAGATGCTTGAAATCAGCATAGTCGGAGTCTCCGATATCATCACGCGAGACATAGCACTGAATTGTGCCTTTCAGATCCTGAATATGGCAGAAGGAAGCCTTGCCCATTACGCGCTTTGACATAAGTCTTCCGGCGATTCTCACCGTCTGGTCTGCGAGGGATTCAAACCCATCTTTTATATCCTGGCTGTGATGAGTTACATCATATTTTGTTATAGTAAAGGGATCTTTTCCTCTTGCCTGCAGCTCAGCAAGCTTATCACGACGGATCTGAAGAAGCTGCCCAAGATCCTGCTGAGGCTGGCTATTCTGACTGTTATTGCTATTATTCTCTATTTCACCGCTCATAATAATTCTCCGAAAATATTAGAAAAATCAGATCAATTGTTTTCAACTGAAAGGATCTTAAAAGTAATCATTCCTGCCGGGGCTTCGATTTCAACGGTATCCCCTGCTCTGTGCCCGTGAAGACCCCTGCCGAGCGGAGAGTCATCCGAGATACGACCTTCTCTGGGATTCGCTTCCTGAGAACCGACAATTGTAAAGTCTTCTTCTTCCTTGAATTCCACATCCAGCACTCTGACGATGCTTCCAAGAGTAATAGCATCCTTCGGCGTATCGGCTTCAACAGCGTCTACGATTTCAACATTCTCAATCAGGTCCTTGATCTCAGCGATTTTGGAATACAGCTTTCCCTGCTCCGCCTTCGCTTCATCATATTCCGAGTTCTCGGAAAGGTCGCCAAAGCTTCTGGCTTCCTTGATCTGCTCAGCTACTTCCTTTTCCCGGACCGTTTCAAGGTATACCAGTTCTTCCTTGAGAGCTTCAAGACGCTCAGCGCTCATTTTATATCTGGATGCAATTGCCATAACAAGGTCTCCTTTTTTGATCTGTATAAAATAAATTTTTAAGTATAAACAAATTACTGCGAAAGCCGCAATGTCAGCTCAGGAACTTCAGAGCAGCCATCAGCTGGGTATCATCCGACGAGGAGGCGGTTCCGTTGCTGTCTCCGAGCGTTCCTTCGGTTGTTCCTACCGTAGAAGCATCTTCATTATAAACGATCGTCTCCGGTATTACTCCGCCTGCCATGGAAATATCCACGCCGTTGGCAGTAACATAGGACTTCGTTGAAAGTCTTACTGCGGAACCGTCAGAGAGTTCGAAGGTCTCCTGCGTACGCGTTCTGCCCGAAGTAGCCTCGCCCATAACCGTAGCCCACTTTTCTTCCTGCATCACGGCCGCGAACAGTTCAGCTTCTCCGTACGTCTCTGTATTCACCAGAATAACCATCGGAATGGAAAGAGACATCGCATCGGAATTGGTAACTTCTTTCCCTCCGTTTTTTGTTGTCTGATAGAAAAGCGGTCCGTTCGGCAGGAAATAATCCAGTAGCGCTGCTGCCTCTGAAGCAAGTCCGCCCGGATTGTTTCGGATATCTATGCACAGTGCCACAGCTCCGACATTCAGCAGATCTTCAACTGCCGCTATTGCATCCTCTCCTGTGCCCGCTTCAAAGTCTTTGATCTGAATATACCCCGCCTCAGTCTTCTCGAGACGATAGGAAACCGAGCTTTTATAGGTCGACTTACAGTTAATGGTAAAAACATCCTTGCCGCAGTTTACCGGATACTCCTGATTCAGGCGGGAACGGAAAAGGACACGGACATCATCAATGTCCATCGTGGTTATATCGATTCCGTCTATCGCCGTAAGGATCATTCCGGAAGCAAGGCCGGAATTGCCCGCGGGAGTTCCCGGAGTAACCGTTATGATCTGGAAGCCACCGTTGTCGGCCTTGGTCATTGTAAGACCGATGTCGGAATAGTCATTGGTGGAGTACAGCTGATAGGACTTATACTCGTCAGGAGTCATATAATAGCTCCATTTATCACCGATTCCGGACACAATCGCTGCACCGGCAGAGTGCTTCATCGCACTGCGGTCCACTTCATCGATATATCTGTCTGTAACAAGATTTTTGAGCTCAATATATGTCATGGCTTCATCATAGCTGTCATTTCCGCCGACATTGTTGAGCATTTTGTTATAGGTATAGGCAACGGTTCCCCCGCAGAAAAGTACAAGCAGAAGGATAACATATTTCAGTCGGATGCCTACATTAAATACCGATGCCAGAGCATCACCTATTGAATAGAGAATTCTTTTGAAAAAAAGGCCCAATTCAACTACTTCCCTTAAATGTAATGATAAAAGGAAGGATCAGGAGGGATCTCCCGCTCCGTCCTCGAGAACGTACCCGCTGTAGTAGTTCAAAGGATTCACTCTGCTTCCGTTGGAAAGCATCTCAAAGTGGAGATGTGTTCCGGTTGCAGTTCCCGTTGAGCCGACAATACCTACCGTCTGTCCTCCGGAAACTGCCTGTCCGCTTGAAACGGAAATAGACGACAAATGCCCGTACAGCGTCTGCCAGCCGTTATTGTGGTCGATGATAACACAGTTTCCGTACCCGCCGTACCATTCCGCCTTGATCACAGTACCGGAATCTGCCGCCACGATGCCCGAACCTTCCAGATTAAAACCGTCAATATCAATTCCGCTGTGGGTCTTTCCCCATCTGGGCTTCATTGTAGAGCTGATACGATAACTGTTCGGGAAAGGCCAGCACCAGGATCCTGAACCGGTCGCCGAGAAATCATATCCGGACACTGTGCTGCCCTGTACTTCCTCCTGAACCTCGTTGCCGTTTTCATCAACTACCGTAACAACATTGCCTGCAGCCGCAAGAGCCTTCTGCTGCTGATAAGCAGCAATAAAACTGGAAATACTGGCGGATGTGGATGCCAGAGCCGCTTCCGCTGCAGCCTGCTCCTCTTCGGCTTTTTTGATTTCTTCAGCAAGCGCCTCAAGTTCGGCTTCAGATTCAGCAATCTGTCTCTCCAGTTCCGCCTTCTCCGCTTCCAGAACCTGCTTATTGGACTCGCACACAGCCTTTTTGTCCTCACATTCGGCTTTGTACTGCTCATATTCTGCCTGAATGCGCTGATGCTCCTGTCTTGCAGCCTGAAGATTATCGTAGAGCATCTTATCTGCGTCCATGACGTCGCCATAATCATCTACTGCTGCGAGGAGGCTTGAAAAAGAATCCGAATTAAGAATAAGAGCAAGGATATTATAGCTGCCGTTTTCTTCCATTGCCCTTATACGGGTACGGTATCTGCGAAGCTGCTCATCTTCGTTTTCCTGAGCAGCTGTAACTTCAAGCTTCTTGATTTCTATTTTATTGTCATAATCAGCGATTTCCGCTGAAACGAGATCGATCTGCTCGGAAATAACAGATATCTCAGCCGTAGCAGCGTCATTGCGCTCCTCCAGGGCCATTTTCTCTTCAACAACAGCCTCACGCTCTTCTCTGAGAGATGCAAGCTTATTTGCAGCCGTTGTTCTGCGTGCCTGAGCTTCTTCTTTCCGTGTATTCAGCTCTGCAAGCTGGGCATCAAGCTCGGCATCGGCATATGCACTGCGCGGGATGGCTGAAAGGATCAGGGACAGTACCAAAAGGACAGCCATAACAATGCATATTATTCTGGTAATAAGTTTCGTATTTTTCATACATCAGACCTTCAGATAATTCCTGATCGCGTTTACACCGCCAAGAGCACCTATTAACACGCCGAGTGCTACAAAGAATGTCAGCATATACGTGCTGACGGAACCGAAGGGAACGAAATTCATGTATCCCTCAGCGAAAGATTCCGCGAGCTTCCTGCACAGGAGATTATACACGCCCCACTGAGCAACAAACGCCAGAAGAGCTCCTGTAACACCAAGGATCAGACCTTCGATGATAAACGGCAGCCGGATAAACGAATTGCTTGCACCAACCATCTTCATAATTCCGATTTCCTCTTTACGGGAAAACGTGGCGAGCTTGATGGTATTGTTCATGATGAACAGCGAAACAAGGAAAAGGATTCCTATGAGAACGAACGAGACCGCTGTTACGATATTTCTGACCTTAACAAAAGAATCCGCATAATCAAGATGCGCATTGACTTTTGTAATGCCGGGAAGATTTTCAAGATCAGTTTTTGTTTCGGCCATCCGGGCTATGTCAACAAGCTGAAGGACATAGCGGTTACGGAAAACAGAAACATCGACACCTTCCATCAGTGCGCTGTCATAATTACCCATGAAAGTATTCATCGCTTCTTCGCGTGAAACGAACTTTGCGGAGGTAATATTATCCAGACCGGTTATTGATCCTCCGATATTCCTGGCAGCTTCATCGGTAAGCTCCTCATCAACAAAGGCCACAACTTCATTCTGATTTTCGAGGTCATCGATCAACGCGTCTATATTAAGAGAAACAAGGGTCATACTGCCCATAATAATCAGGCATGCCATAATAATGGCGACTGTGGCAAAGGACATAAACCCATGCTTGAAGATTCCGCGAAAACCTTCACTGAAAAGATATCCGAGTCTACTCATTGCCGTAATAACCCTCCATTCCGTCAGAAACGACCTGGCCATCCTCTATCACTACGACCCGCTTGTCAAACGCATTGACCAGTTCCTTGGCATGAGTGACAACGACAATGGTGGTTCCCATTTCATTTATTTTTTCGAACAGAAGCATCAGTTCAAGCGATCTGACTGGGTCAAGATTTCCGGTAGGCTCGTCAGCAATTATCATTCTGGGGTTATTCACCAAAGCTCGGGCGATTGCAACTCTCTGCTGCTCTCCGCCGGAAAGCTCACCCGGAAGACGCCTTTCTCTGCCTTCAAGACCGACAAGCTGGAGTACATAAGGAACTCTCTTGCGGATATCTCTGTTCCTTGCCCCAACAACACGCATGGCAAATGCAACATTATCATAAACCGACAGATTATCTATCAGACGGAAATCCTGGAAAATAACGCCGAGCGTTCTTCTCATTTTCGGAAGCTTGTGGCGGCGGATCTTTGCCATATCAAAATCATTGACAATTACTTTTCCGGAGCTGGGACGAATTTCCCCTGTGATAAGCTTCATCAGCGTCGTCTTTCCCGATCCGGAGGGACCGACGATAAACACAAATTCTCCGTCATCAACATAAAAGTCCACTCCGTCCAGAGCAACGGTATTGCCTGAACCGTAATAGACTTTTCTGACATTTCTCATTTCGATCATGGAATCATTCCTTTCGGGGAAAACTGATTAATTCTTATCTGCTTAAAGAATCCAGATACATCTTTACCATAAGAGCGACCTTAAAAACGATTGCATGGTCAAACTCACGCAGATCAAGGCCGGTAAGCTTTTTGATCTTTTCCAGCCGGTAAACCAGCGTATTACGATGAACATAGAGCTTTCGGGACGTTTCCGAAACATTGAGGTTGTTTTCGAAAAAGCGATCGATCGTATCGAGCGTATCTTCATCAAGCGTATCGATCGGATTTTTCTTGAATACTTCATTCAGGAACATTTCGCACAGTCTCGTCGGAAGCTGGTAAATGATTCGTCCAAGACCAAGGCTGTCATATTTGATAATCGATTTATCCGCCTCAAAAATATTGCCGACTTCAATAGCGACCTGCGCTTCCTTGTATTTATCGGCAAGCTCTCTGAGATGCTCCGCAACCGTACTTACTCCGATATTCGTAGTGATCCCCAGTTCCTCACTGATCCTCGTCTCAATTACGCCGGCGAGCTTCACTGCTTCATTGACATTATCCGCAGTGGAAAGGAGCTTGACAATAACGATATCCCTGTCATTTACACTGATAACAAAATCATTCTGTCTGTCCGGGAAAAGACGGCTGATCAGCTCAACAGCAGCAATATCCTGCTTGTCCAGCTGACGGACCAGGATCACACAGCGAGGGGCATCTGTTGTAAAATGAAGCTCTTTGGCTCTGACATAAACATCACCCGGAAGGATATTGTCCGAAATGATATTTTTGATAAAAGCAGCTTTATTATGCTTTTCATCAAAGCTAAGCTTCGACTCGTTAAAAGCTACAGCGGCCATCGTACACAGCGTACCGGAGATCGCATCATCCCCGTCTACAAAAGCGACATATTCAAATGTACGCCCTTCATAAGGCAGCGCGCGGAAAGAGCGGCCGGCCTCAAAATATACTACTTCAGCATCCGGAATTGACAGCTTGCTGAAAGAATCCAGTCTGTTTCCGATCAGGGAAAGATCGCTTGATGCTATTACAAAACCTTTGTCGTCAATAACGCCGATGGTTCTGTCAATAGAGTTTTTCATCTGGGTAATAACATTCTGAAAAATCTTGCTGGACATAAAATATGCCTCCCGTTTCAGAGATATGGCAAATTATACAAAAGCCTATCTAAAATCACGGGAGTTATCATACTACTATTTTTGTTAATTTTCAATAGAAATCGACTAAGTTTTTTGTGCAACTTTTCACATTAATCTTCAAGGTTACTAAAAACACAAAAAAAAACATCCGGGAAATTGGTTATTTTTCTGCAAAAACAAGGTTTGCCTGCTCTTGTGATAATTCACAAATACAACTATCTCCATCGAATTGAAGACTTCCTAACTCAAGGTTTCCTATGGAAAGTCTCCGCAGATGAATAACAGGCTTCCCAACCGAAGCAAGCATCCGCTTTACCTGATGATACTTACCCTCCATTACCGTAACATAACAGGCTGCACAAGGAGAAGGTTCCGCAGCCTCCAGTTTTGCGGGAAGACAATGCAGTCCGTCTCTCAGGACTACCCCGGAAGCAAACAGCGCAATATCTTCATTCGTTATCGCTCCGTCTGTTTCAGCATAGTATACTTTTTCTATTCTGTATTTCGGAGAGATCACTTTATGCGCATATTCTCCGTCATTGGTCAGCAAAAGCAGACCGGTGGTATCCTTATCCAGCCGTCCTACCGGAAACAGATCCAGCTTTCGCAGCTGCTCAGGGAGAATATCCATTACCGTTTTCTGTTTCTTATCCTCGCATGCCGTGAGGAGCCCCTCCGGCTTGTCAACAGCAAAATATCGGAAGCGGCGATATGAAAGAGGACGCCCGTCAAGGGCGACCTCATCATTCTCAGGATCAAGCTTCATATCCGGCTCTCTGACAGGATCACCGTTTACAGAAACTCTCCCTGATTTAATTATCTGCTTCAATTCTTTTCTCGACGCGACGCCGAGATCTGACATCAACTTATCAAGACGCATAGTTTTCCATTTCGCCTAAACAGTGTATTTTTCGGCGTATTCTTTATACAATCTGGTAAATTCTCCCGTTTCAGACTTTTTCAGCTCATGTAAATAGCCATGAGTGTCAAAGAGGTCTTCACTGATCTCTATCATCGCCACTGCAATATTCGAGCAATGGTCACTGACACGTTCAAAATTCGTAAGAAGATCATTAAATACGAATCCGACATTCATCGAGCACATTCCGTCTTTCATTCTTTCAACATGGTTGTGCTTAAAAAGATCACACAGCTCATCAATCCTCTGTTCCAGCGGTTCTACAGAATACTGCCCCCGTTCATTCCCGGAGATAAAGTTATCTATTGACTCATTCAGGATCTCTGTTACAGCCGAGCAAAGAACCTGAAGTTCCTTCTGAGCCGCTTCACTGAATACGATCTTCTTTTCATGTATTTCCTGCGCAGCTTCAGCGATATTTACAGCGTGATCCGAGATACGCTCAAAATCTGAAATCGTATGAAGATACCCGGATACCATCTCATTTGCAATTCTCTCCAACTCATGAGAGTTGAGCTTCATAAGATACGTCCCTATTTTATCCTCATATCTGTCGATCAGATCTTCATCGGCAACGACTTTATTAAAACCGTCTTCAGAAAAATCCTTAAGAAGTGCTATTGCATCAAAAATATTTGTCCGGGCCTTGTCCGCCATTGAGTTCACAGTAAGTCTGCTCTGTTCAACAGCAAGAGACGGATGGGCAAGGAAACGGTCATCGAGACGGTCAAAGTCCGCATTTGCCGCCTTTTCACTTTCACTCTCATGAATAAAAGATGAAATCACTCCGGCCATAACAGATACTAACGGGAGCTGAAGAAGGCCGGAAATCAGACGGAACAGCGTATTTACAAGAGCAATACTGACAGGAGACATTATCATGCTCTTCATCTCATAGTTTATGAAAGCATCTGAAATATAGAAAAATGCTCCACACAGCACAGCTCCGACCAGACTTGCTATCAGATAACCGTATGCGGCACGCTTTCCGTTCGTTCTGGCTCCGATGGCCGAAAGGAGAACCGGAACAGCCGCCCCGACAGCGATTCCCAGAATAATCGGGAAAGCTACCGAAAAAGAAATCACTCCCGTTACAGACAGCGCCTGTAAAATACCGACAGCAGCAGAAGCGCTCTGAAGAACTGCTGCAAAAACGACACCGACAAGAATTCCTATAAACGGATTGGAAAATGCTGTCATCAGAGAAATAAACTGCTGACTTTCACGCAGCGGGGTTACTGCAGCACTCATCGCCTGCATTCCGTACATCAGCACAGCGAAGCCAAGAAGGATATCTCCGATATGACGTTTTCTCTGTTCCTTACAGAACATCCGGAAAACAATACCTACTACAGCGATCACAGCGCTGAGCGTCGACGTTGACAGAAGCGTGATCCATCCCGTTCCCTGAATCTCCGAAAGGCATATGACCCATCCTGTAACGGATGTACCGATAATTGAACCGATAATAACAGATAAAGCGGAGATCAGGTTCATGATCCCGGAGTTTACAAATCCGACAACCATAACAGACGTTGCGGAAGATGACTGAATTACGGCCGTAACACCTATTCCAAGCAGGAATCCCTTCAGAGGCGTGCCTGCAAGACGGAAGAGAATGATTTCCAGCTTGTTCCCCGCAACTTTTTTCAGTCCGTCGCCCATCAGCGTCATACCAAAAAGGAACAGCGCTATTCCGCCAAAGAGAGAAATAACAATCGATAAAGACATTGTATAACCTCAAATTCTTACAGTTTCAGAAAGAAACCCTGGAATTGAAATCAGCACCAGCACAGGAGAGGAAGCCCACGGAAACCGCACATGCTTGAAAGGCACAGTGCTCCCAATCCGTATGTGCAAAGACGGCTCGCCCCTGCCATCGGAGAAGAATTATTATATCTGACAGTATAGTCATCGTAAAAAGCAGTTCCCGACTGAATCGTACGAAGCAGGCTCTGATACTCCTCATTTTCCGGTTCTATCTCCACAGCCCGCTTTGCCGATTCCAAAGCAGCAACGCGGTTCCCTGCCCGATAATTCGCCATAGCATGAAGATAATACCATCTTGCATCCCGTTCAGACACCGGCACACCGGAAAGGGCATTGATTGCTTCCCGGTACATTCCGTTCCGGATATAGGACCTCGCAGCCTGATATTCGCCCCGCTCCTGTCCTGCGGAACCGTAGCCATATCCGGAGCTTCCGCCAAAACCGAAATCCCGGAAGAAATCCTCAAAGCCTCCGAATCCGTAAGACTGTCCGGAATATCCGTATCCCCCGTATGAGCCGGATGACCCGTTCTGCCCAGAATATCCGTTCTGATAATACCCGGCGCCGCCTTTCTGGATCTGCTCATATGCAGCATTAATCTCGCTCATTTTTTTAGCCGCATTCTCATCGCCGGGATTCAAATCCGGGTGATATTTCTTTGACAGCTGACGATATGCTTTTTTTATTTCTTCATCTGATGCCTCCGGAGAGACACCCAGAACCTTATAAGGATCCTGAATCATATACTATTTCTTTCCCTCCGCAGCAGTCTTTCGCATTTCTCTGATCTGCTCTTTCGTAAGCGGATGATATTTATTTTCAAACTGTGACCACAGCCCGATGCAAAGAATATTATTCAGAATCGAAACATCCTGAACAAGCGGAAGCATATTGAAAGACGAAACCGCATCACCGAGAAATATCTTCAAAATATCCCGGAAGCGCTGCTCATTATCCGGTTTTCCGCAATACATCTTAAATGGATTGTATGCTCCCGAAGCAGCATCACGTTCCAGATCGATCACAGCATCAAGAAGATAGATAAATCTGCCGAGACCGCATCCGGTATTATACAGCATGTCGTGCCAGATGTCATCCCTGTATATAAAAACTTCCCCCAGAAGAGCTCCGAATGTTGAAGAAGCTGCGTCAGGATCTTCAACATTTTCCTTCTCTATTTCTGACAAGGATCTTATGCTGCTTTCCATAGCCTGACACTGCCGAGGATATTTCTCTTTTACGGCGCAATAAGCTTTTTCCAGAAGCTTTGCTTCCGAAAGAGAAAGGAGTTTTCGATCGTCCTTCCAGTCATCCCGGCACTTGAGATACGATAAGGCAATATTCATATCTGCGGCATAGTCGGTATATTCGCTTTTCCACCAGGAACGTTTCTCCACCGGGTGCGCTATACAGGCATTATTCCCCGAAATTTCTTCCGGCTCATATAGGGAATTCAGAAGAAGCACAAGAAACGTCATATCATAATTCAGCGTAAGCCGCGAGAGCTGTCCGTAACGTTCCTTCAAAGCCCTGCACAGGCCGCAATATGCCGCTTTATAGCGAGAAAGCTCCTCCTCAGTAAGAAGCCGGGGAGAAGCCGAAAGATATCCAAACATATTATGATTTACCTGTAAATGTATTTCCGCATTTTTTGCAGACGATTTTAATCTTGCCATGGCCCTTTGGGACCCTCAGCGTAGCATGACAGGAGGGGCAGCTGAAAAATTTATAGTCCTTTCTCTGAACCCAGCGTTCCTTGATTCCCTTAAGATAGCCGAAAACTCTGTATCTCAGATCAAGATACTTTCTGTTTTCCTCCCGCCTCTTATAAATGTTTTTCGAAAACATTCTGAAATAGGAAACGCCGAGAAGGATCAGCGACGGAGTATAAAAAACGGAACGAAGCGTTCCTTTTATAAAGCCACTGATAACAAGAAGCACACAGGCTACCACCAGAAGAAAAGAATTCAGACTGTCATTTCCGTTTCTGCCATACATAAATCTGACGAAACGTTCTCTCATACGATTCAGCATTAAAAACATCCTTATGTGTTAGAAATCATTAGTGATAATAATCTAACATATAAGGATGGGCAAATAATCAATATTTTGTGAACAAACTGAAATCAGCCGCGCTTTTCTTTCATGGAGAGTTCGACAATTCTCTCGCAGAGCCGGGCATAGTCGAGCCCTTCCAGTCTGGCTGCCCTCGGTATAAGGCTATTCGGAGTCATCCCGGGCAAAGTATTCACTTCAAGGCACCAGGCCTCTCCGTTTTTGTCCAGAATAAAATCCGTTCTTGAATAAACCGCCAGACCGAGCGCCTCATGGAAGCGGAGAGCCAGTGTTTTCAGAAGGACCTCTTCATCCGGAGTAATATCCGCCGGACAAATCTCACGTGCACCCTCTGAGCCTGACTGGTATTTTGCAACATAGTCAAAGCTTCCTCCTTCAGGAGGAATGATCTCGATAGGACTGATGGCCTTTCCGTCAAGAACGGGAACCGTAAATTCACGGCCCGTAATTTTTTGTTCCACGATAATGCGGGCATGACGCTCCGCGCACTCTTTCAGGGCTTCATGAACCTGACTGCTCTCATCACAGATGTATACTCCGATTGACGAACCTCCATTCACTACCTTGACGACACACGGAAGTTCAATGGTTTCTTCCATCTCAGACAGTTTCCTGTTATCGACAGATGAAAGATCAAATTCTTTGTAAGCGGGTGTGGGAATCCCGGCAGCCGTCATAATCTTTTTTGCCGCGGATTTGTCCATAGCCATAGCGCTCCCGAGAGGACCGGAACCGGTATAAGGCACCCCAAGGAGATCAAGCGCTGCCTGAATTTTTCCGTCTTCTCCGTCCGCTCCGTGAAGTCCCAGAAAAACGCAGTCAGCAAGCTGACAGATTTCAAGGACATTTTTCCCAAGGCGAGAAGCACTTTTCAGCTCACGGGATGCGATGACCGCATCCAGATTCGGAGCTGTATGTTCTATCGCAACATTTCCGCAAAACCCGTCCGGAGCATCAAAAGCATTTTCCAGCTCGCCGGTATATTTTTCGAGACCGAGGAATATATCCACAAATATCGCCTTATGACCAAGAGATCTCAGTGCTTTGCATACGGAAGTCGCAGTCACCAGGGAAACATGACGCTCGGTACTGATTCCTCCGCCCAATACAACAATTTTCATCAGAATTCCACCTTTTCAGAGAGTGGGAGCTCCAGAAGCTCCGGATTTTCCAGCAGTTTTTTCAGCAGACGAACCGTAGCGGAATAATAATATCCGTCAGCCAGACGCTCATCAACAGTAAGACCGAGATCGATACTGTCTTTCATCTCAAAGGTTCCGTCTTCATTATAGAAAGGTCTGAACTTCCTTTCCCCTACTGCACAGAAGAGAGAACAGGTACCCCAGTTTGTCAGATGATGGTAGCCTGAATGAAGTTTTATAGATCCCAGATTTGAAAGAACCACAGAAGAGTAATACGGATCCGTAGCAATAAGACTTTCGGGAACCCAACCATGTCTGTCCAGCCAGCATACAAAACGAATTATTATTTTTGACAAGAAACGAGGCATTTTATTAAAGGTATCCATACTCTCCGTTGAGGCATCGACCTTATCTCCGCGATTGTCCGTAATCTGACGGTAAATCTCCTGATGAATCGTTTCTATTGTATCGTCCGGCTTTGAATGAAGAAAAGCCAGCCCCTCTCCGCCATCATCGGAAAACTGTTTTTTTACGACAAATGAGGCCGATACTTCATTCCGCTGATACATATTGCAATTCGCAATAAAGCGATTCATCTTCGGCCTGAGCGTAATGGTTTTCAGGATCGCAGTAACAATAACCTGAAACAGATTATACTTATATTCCGGATCACCGGCATTTTTCTTTTCCAGATACGAGTTTAGATTTGTCAGGTCAACTCTCTCCGAAATAAACGCTTCATTATCACAGCGGTTCGGATAAATAATAGGGCAGATGAAATGCATAGAGTCCAAATCACGAAGAAGCTTTCCGTCACGACGGTCCCCCGATCTATGAGACATTCTATCACCTTTTTTCATTTATTTTATTAACGGACATTATATCCCCCGATCCCACTTTTTTCAACACTATATATCATTTCCCCTTCCATAGAAACCATTTTTTCTCAACTTTGCCATGTTTTGACACTTTTCAGTACTATTTTAATAGATTGTTTTTATTCTTTACATTTTATTAAAAGGATGATATTATACAGGAGTAGGAATTTACGCTAATAATAATTTATACTCTTTTTTATAGAATGCAGTTACAATAGTGAGGAATTTCAGCGTGGCAACCGATACTCAAACCCAATCTCTTTTCTCAATAGCAAAGGACATCAGATCTACACTTCCCGCCTCCGTTCAGGATAAATATTCTACGAGAGACATCCACAGAACATTAGCGTATCTTCTGATAAAATCCGGAGACTTAGAGAAGAATGATACCGCTCTTGAACCTACAGCGTCAGGGATCGATCATGGAATCATTATTCAGGACGATGACAGTTCTCTAAAGTTTTTACCGGCAGCAGCAAATTATGTCTGCTCGATTTTTTACAAAGCATATCCTGCTTTTTCTCCTGCTGTTCTATCAGACTCAGTGCTTGAAGGCTTTAAAGAAACAGGAAAGGTTGAGCCCAGCTTTGAGTATCAGGGGAAGACATATAAATATACCGATCAGGCATGGTATGAAGACAGCAATCTTCTTTCCAGGGACAAAACTCTCTGGGCGGAAAAGCAATTCAGCGCGCTGTTCTTTAACAACAATCTCGGCGTAAGCATGCTGGCTGACATCGGAGATCAGTTCAGAAGTCAGGGCCCGAAAAGACTTGGCGCATTGTTTTATGATGAAGCGCTGAAAAAAGCCGAGCCGGATAAGAAGAAAAAGCTGCTGACAAAGCTCGCCGGAACCTATCGTCAGCTTCATATGCCGCTCAGAGCAATCAAGCTTTATGAAGATATGAGCAGCGATGAGTATGCTTTATGTGTTTCTGTCCCGTTTCTTACCGCTGTAGCGTCCGCATATTGTGACATAAACAACAACATAGCGGCTAAAGAGCTTGCTGACAAAGCGACCGAGCTCGGGAACGGAAAGCAGGGAATAGAGCTCAGTTCTCTGTACAGAAGGATCCGCTCCGGAAACGGAACCGGAAAATAAAGAAGAAAGTAAATATAGCAGGTCTGTTTTTGTTTGTTTTGCACAAAAGCAGACCTGATTTTTTATAAATTATGTCAATAGATTTTTACATTTTCCCTGCTATAATATATGCATCCATGGAAAAGAAAAATTCGCTGGGTTAAATGGTCCCGCGAAAGAAAGTAGCCTCCGGTGAACCCGGGGGCTATTTTTATTGCTTCTGCCTGATTTCTGTCAGATGTTAGTATTCGTATCAGATAAAATAATTGCGAAGTATACCGATCTTTTCTATTTCAACGTCAACAGTATCTCCTGGTTTGAGCCATATCTTTTCTTCTTTTTCAAGACCAACGCCGCTCGGCGTGCCGGTGAAAATAAGATCACCCGGTTCAAGCTTTATATATTTTGACGCATAGCTGATTATCTCAGCACAGGAGAAGATCATCTCGCTTGTACTTCCATTCTGCCTCATTTCTCCGTTTACGTAGCTTTTAATGGAAGCTCCTTTGACAGGATCCAGCTCATCAGCTGTAACGATACAAGGGCCGCACGGGCCGAATCCGGGCATTGTCTTTCCGATCAGCCACTGGCTGGTACGTTTCTGAGGGTCTCTGATGCTCATATCATTTCCTGCAGTATATCCGAAAACATATTTCATTGCATCTTCTTCCGAAACATTCCATGCTTCAGAACCCATAACGATCACAAGTTCCGCCTCATAATCATAACTGCTCTCCCACTCCGGAAGGGTTATTTTACTGTCCGACGGGACAAGCGCATTTGCAAACTTTGAGAAAAGGATCGGGGTATCCGCTCTTTTAAACTCGACTTTGTCCGCATGAGATCTGTAATTCAGGCCCACACAAAGCAGCTTTCCAGGAGTATTCAAAATATTCCCAAATACCGGTTCTCCTGCCACCGGTATCCCGATAGACGGATCCGTCTTTTTCCCGGCTACGATCTCATCCATCGTCGCCTGTTCAGAAATATCCAGCCATTTCCCTCCGGAAAAAACACAGGCTTTTGTATCACCGTTAATAAGCAGATTCGCAAATTTCATTTTACTGTCTCCCCTTTTATAACTAATCAAAAAACATATCTGTTCAAAGGAAACGACGGTTTATTTTATCAAAAGATGATATCAAAGAAAAATAAGCCTCCGTCCCATATTTGAAACTACATACAGCTGTTCAGAAAAGCTTCCAGCCGCTCTTTCATATAGACATATTCCTCCTGAGAATCCGGATTGGAAAAAGTAAAGTCCGCCATTCTCATAATATATCCCTGTTCAGCAGCCAGTTTCCTGCTCTGCGGAAAATACAATCCGAAGCACATGGCAATATGACCGAGAAAAATGTCGGCAGGATACTTTCTTCTGCTGTAGTCCAGGGTCTCAAAGCGTTCAAAGCACTCAAGCACTTCCTTAGAAACAGCAGATTCCGCAACAGTTTCAGGCGGATACTCATGCGCAACCTCGAATGTATTTTCCACGCATACCCTGAAAATATCCAGCTTGTCCGCGTCTCTGATGATATTACAGAAAAGCCTTTGTCGATCAGATAATTGCGGCGGCAGAAGATGCTTATTATGGTAAGTGATTGCCAGTTCTATGCAGTTGAGGTCATTATCAGACAACGTCCCCTGTGGAATAAAATCCGATATTTTCCCTTTTCCAAAGAGATAATCCACTCCGGCATCAGCATGATCAGAGCTTACAGAGTCAATAAAGCTTCCGTTTGCCGCAACCTGTTCAAATCTTCCCAAATCATGAAGCATTGCTATCGCCCATGCAAGGTCTTTGTCATCTTCAGTCAGTTCAAGTGTCTCTGAAAGATGATCCGAATTATTGGCAACAAAAGCCGTATGACGGATCTTCAGAGAAATTCTCTCATCTTCCGCATTGAATCTGTTTATATATTTCTTAAAACTGTCTCTCAGTAAAGATCTGTCAATCATAAACTAATAATCACCGGCTTCCCGGAGCAGTGAAGCGCCCCATTATGAATCTGAACCTTATCGCCATTGATAAGGTCTGTATAACAGCCGTCCTTGACCTGAACATCCTCCCCGTCCGGAAAACACAGATTTACATCCGCTTCCTTTCCCTTCAGGCTGAAAATTCCTATTTTTCGATTTTTCCCGTTATCCCGAATGATAACAGCAATACTGTTTTCGTCATCAGCAGAGGCAAAGAAATAATCATCTTCTTCAAGATATTCTTTCCTCAGCCTTGCCATTTTTTCAAGATCGCAGCTGATATTTCTTCCGCTCCGGGGAAATACGTCTTTTTCAAAAAGACTTGGCGTTTCGGTACAGCAGAATTCCTGTCCCGCATAGAGCATAATCGTCCCTTTCAGGAAGAACAGCATTGCGACTGCATTATCAAGACACAAATCATCCGGGAAAAGGGATGCAGCACGCGGCCGGTCATGATTTTCCAGACACCTGAGCTTAATATAGTTTTCCGGGAAGGAAACCTCCTGATGATTCAGAAGCTCCGTCCACAGAGAAAGAGGTGCTTTTCCGGAAATAAACTTATCAAAGGATTCCCGGATATCATAATCGTACTCTATATCAAAAGCTTCGAACATTTCAGCATCTGTTCCCGCATAATATCCGAAGACCCGATTCATTCTGTTAAACGTTGTATAAACAGTTTCCCCCAGCCAGATGCACCCGGGTCTGATCTTTTCCACCTCTGCTCTTGCTCGCTTCCAGAATTCCACCGGTACACAGGATGCAACGTCACACCGAAAACCGTCAACAATTCCTGCCCATATTTTTAACGTTTCCATCTGATAATCCCACAGCTCAGGAACATTATAATCAAGGTCGATTACGTCCGTCCATTCCGCGGTTTTGTTCCCCATTTTTCCATCCGGTTTTCTGTAAAAGAATTCAGGACGGGAGGATGCCAGAACAGAATCCGGTGAAGTGTGATTATAGACAACGTCTATGATGCACTTCATCCCATGCTGATGAATTGACGAAACAAGGGCACGAAAATCATCCATTGTTCCGTATTCCGGATTCACAGAACGGTAATCTCTGTTTGCATAAGGACACCCAAGAGATCCCTTTTTCCCCTGTTCTCCCACTGGGTGAATCGGCATCAGCCAGATAATATCTGTTCCAAGAGCCCTGATACGCGGAAGATCCGGAATCAGTGCCCGGAAAGTTCCTTCCGGTGTATGATTACGAATATAAACCGAATATATTATTTGCTGGCGCAATGATATATCTGTTGATGCTGCCATAGAATTCTCTCCTCATCAGCATAATACGATTCAAAACAAAGACCGTTCCGGTATCAGAACATTTTTTTCCAAAGATCAAGAGACAGTTTTGCCCTTTCTTCTGAAACTGTTTCAAAATCAAATGGCTGTTCATATTCAAAGCAAAACCAATATCCGGAGTCGTAAGCTCCGGAATCAGTTTCCGGTGCAGATCTCAAAAAGTCACCGGTAAACTTAAAGTCGTTTTCGAGTTCATAACCCATAAACTCAAGCTGACTTTCCAGAAGAGATACATCCAGTCCTTTGGATACACAGTATTGCTCAAGCTTATCCCGTCTGTCAAAGCTCCATTGGCAAATTCCGTACCCTATCTCTGTCTCGTACTCTTCCTTTGCCGCTACAGATGAAGATTCAAAGTGTACATTTGCCACGACTCCGCATGCTCCCGTACGAGTATATTGCAAAGTATTTACACAATATAGATATATGAGCTGCTCATTAAACGCATATTCCGGATGGACGACCGTAAAGTCACCCAAGGATTCCATTATATTTCTGCTGAATTTAGCCAGCAGTATATTGTTCTCCTCACATATGGCAACTTCTGCATAAGAATGGTGACATTCACAGACAAGCCCTGCAGTCACAGGAGTTTTGGACTCATTGAGCCAAAAGATAATATCGCCGGAATAAATATTCAAAAGGCTGTCGCCCGGTAAAAGGCATTGATCGGAGCGGTGTTCCGTAAAACCATTTACCTCAGTAAGAAACCTGTACTGCTCGGAGCAGCTGTCTGAATCCAGAAAAGTGCCTGCATAAACAGCATTCTGCGCATATGCAGCTTCTGTGATAAATCCGAATGCCCCTTTCTTTGCAGACTCAGAGCTGTGTGAAATGATCTCTTTTATGTCCTCAGGATCGGATATCAGTTCTTTCTCAGAATTTACAGCTTCGTTTTTCAGGCAGTCAATGATCTGCTTTCTCTGACTGAAGCCGGAAGGAAAATAAGTAAGAGCCGATGTAAGATAATCCGCTTTATTTTCCGCCCAGGCATGCACACAGCCGTTGATACAAAAAGACAATATAATTCCTGCAGCCAGAGTCAGTATTATGTTAACTTTATGTCCATGAGGACGAACCTTTTTTATTAAAGAGTATTTCATGACGGCAAATACTTTACTGCTACCATAGTGATGTCGTCAAACTGGTCTGTTCCTATGGTAAATCTATCAATGTCTGAAAGAACATTATCACAAAGCTGTTCTGCAGAGCTGCAATCCTTTTCCACACAATGCAGAAGCCTCTCGTCTCCGAAAAGGACAGACGTACGGCTGTGGGCCTCCGTTACTCCATCGGTATACAGCAGAAGGATATCTCCCGGTTCAAGCTGAAGCTCTTTCGGCTTGTAGCTGAGATTATCAAATGAAGCGAGAGGAATTCCCGAACGGAGATTTACAAAGGACGCAGTTCCATCCGCTTTTCTCAGGACTGGGAAGTTGTGACCGGCATTTACAAACGTAATACGTCCGGTTTTTTCATTCAGAATTCCCATCCAGGCAGTAATAAACATATCTGCCTCATTATTTTTGCAGAGGGAATCATTGGCTTTTCTCATCGTATCTTCAACAGACAGTCCGGTAATTGCATAGTTCTTAACGGTAGAAATTCCCTTCATCATAAACATGGCAGCAGGCAGCCCCTTCCCGGAAACGTCCGCAATAATGATTACAACATGATCTTCATCCAGCCTGTAAAAATCATAAAAATCTCCTCCGACCTCTCTGGCAGGAAACATTGAGCCGATAATATCAAATTTACCGTCCAGTCCTTCAATTTTTTCCGGAAGCATACTCATCTGGATATTCGACGCCAGATCCATTTCATTTCTTCTGGCTGTCAATTCATTGCTTTTTTTCAGATAGATATCTGCAAAGCAAATAATAACAGCTGTAAATCCAGCCGGATGAGCCAGAGACATACGCGGAAAGAAACCGGAAATAATCCCGGCTGCCAAAGGAGCAAAAACGAACAGACTGAGTACGTTTTTCTGTCTCCGCTCCATTTTTGTTGAGAGAATAACAGCAACGCTCCCGGCAAGGACCGTGAAATCAAAAACATGAGAAAGATAATAGGTACCTGCTCTTTGGTACTCTCCGTTTCCGTCAATGAAGAACAACCAATGTGACCAGACATTACTAATTATAAGCAGTACCTGCAGAAGCAGCATCACAGCAAAAATACGCGTTATCGAAACAAACTTTTTATCCCGCAGTTCCAAAAGGCGGCGCAGGTATCTCCAAAACAGCCAGACTGACAAATTCCCGCTGAAAATGTATAACTCATTGACCAAAAAATTAATGGAACGGAGTTCCTGCTGCGAATCCACAAGCCATATGAGTGCTTCAAAGAAGAAAGTTGCTGAAAGCTGAAAAACCATCACCTTGAAAATCACTGTTGAGGATTCAAAATCTTTATCATGTACTGCAGAAGAAACAAATACCGCCGTACAGAAAACGAGAGAGGCAATATCAAAGCAAAATGAAATGATATAGGTCTCTTTCATATCTTCAACAGGAAGCATAATGGCAGCGCAGGTAATCAAAACAAACATGAGAAACAGGAGAAAGTAGTTCAGCCACTGAAATTCATTCAGAAATCTCTCCCGTTTCTGACGAATAATGGTCATAATTGTTCCACCTCTTTCTCCGTACCGTTGAAACGAACTGCGAGAACCGTCATATCTTCCTTCTCCGGCCCCTCAGGAACCTTTTCGTCTGCCCTATTAATTATTGAACTGCACAGAAAATCAAACCTGTCAATATTTTCGTGCGCAAGCTCGACAATGATCCCGGAGGGATCCGTCTCTCCTGTTTTTAAAAAAGAAGTATATACTCCGTCCGTACAAAGGATTATCGTATCCCCTTTGTTCAGTGAAATATGAAATTCGGAATATTCCGTCTCGGGAAGAGACGCGAGAGGGGCATCCGGGGATGTTTTCAGAAGTTCCCAGCTGCCGTCAGGATGGAGCAGCAGAGGAGGACGATGCCCTGCATTGGAAAATTGCAGAGATCCCGTTCTGATATTCAGCATAGCGAACCAGCAGGATACAAAAAATCCCATTTTATTATGCTCACAAAGCCGTTTATTGGTAAGGTCAAACACTTCCCTGCCACGGAAACCGGCTGTAATAAAATCATGAGCTGTTGATATCGTCTGCATCATGCAAAGAGCTGCCGGAACACCTTCTCCGCAAACATCTCCTGCAAGGAATGCAAGGTGCTCATCGTCCATCATAAAGTAATCATAGAAGTCTCCGCCGATTTCCCCAGCCTCCAAAGCACTGCCACATATTTCATATGCCGCAGATTTTCCGGTTACCGGGATATGGGGAATCAGGCCCTGCTGGATAGCAGCTGCAAACTTCAGGTCCTTTTCCTTTGTTTCCAGCTCCTGTGTCCTGCCGGAATAAATGCATACAAAAGAAAACAGAACAGAAATAAAATAAAAAGGATACATGCATTCAAATTCATTCGTAAGTCTCGTCACAAGAATACCGACCAGCGGAGAAACGGCAAGCACGATTGCCGCGACTTTTTCTTCGCCTCTTTTCGGAGAACGAAGAACAATAATAAAATCAATCAGAAGGATCAAAGAATCCTGAACAGTATAAATCGCTTCTGACTTTGAATATTCCAGCGCACCGTCTACCTGACGATAGATCAAGCCCGTAATCGGATTCGTAAGGACAAGCAGAACATTAACGATAAACAAAGCCAGAATAAAACGATCAATAAACTGATATTTTTTTTCTTTAAGAGAAAGCGCCACTCTTATCAGCTTCCAGACAGAAAGACTCAGAAAAGTCCCCATAATATAAGTGGCGTCATACATAATAACATTTGCGAGCAGATACTCAGCCCTGTCATTAATGACCCATGATACAATATCGCAAAAAAGAAGGGCCGTAACAAGGAACATCATGATAAACAGCCAGCGAGTTTCTTCCGTAACAAGCTCATTGTCAAAAAAGACAGTAATAAAAAGAGCCACACTGTACGCAAGAGTTATTAACTCTATAGAACAGCTGGCAATACTCGCCTGAGACAAATTTCTATCCCTCATAAAGACAAAAAGAACAATCGAAACAGCAAAAAGGGAAAAAGAAATCAAAGCCCCGAAAAGCATCGTTATTCTCGTCTTTTTTGCGGAATATACTTTCATCAATACCTCGGACAAAATACATTTTATTATGAAATTATATCACACAGGAAACTTTAAGTACAGTATTTTTGTATGTTTAAACTATTGCACAGTTCTGACTGTTTAAAGTATAATGTATGAAAGGGAGGGCATAAAATGAAAAGCAGACCTGTAGCATTCTGCGCCATGATGGCCGCTCTGAGCGTGGTAATTATGCTTACCGGCGGTCTCGTTCCGGTGTTTACATACTGTTCTCCGCTCATATCTTCGCTTCTTCTCATACCCGTACTATTTGAGTACGGCATCAGTAAAGCATGGATGGTCTGGTTTGTTACCTCAGTTCTGTCATTGCTGATCGGAGCAGACAAGGAAGCAGCCTTTTTCTATATTTTTCTGGGCTGGTATCCTGCCCTCAAACCGCTTGTTGACCGCATTCCCGGAAAAGCACTGCAGCTGATCGTTAAAACGATCATTTTTTCTGCAGCCGTTGCAGCAATGTATGGTCTCACATGCTTTGTGTTCAGGATCGGAGACATTCTCAATTCATTTTCTTCAAGCAAGTGGATAAATATTGGTTTTCTTGCAGCACTTGTTTTTGTAATGCTGCTGTATGATATGGTTCTTGTCAGAGCTGCATTTATTTACAGACAAAGGCTGCTTCCCGTTCTCAGTAAAACATTTAAGAAAAAACGGTGATCATGTATTAAAACCGAGTTTCGGTCACCGTATCAGAACAGATAAGGAGATTAATTCAATTGGACATCAAAAAACAGCTCGCTGAAGAGCTGAATCTTAACCCCGTATACGTGGAAAATGTAATACGTCTTATTGATGAGGGCAATACAATTCCGTTCATTGCCCGCTACCGTAAAGAAATGCACGGCACAATGGATGACACCACGCTGAGAACACTCAGCGAAAGGCTGGAATATCTCCGTTCTCTTGACGAACGAAGGGAGACGATAAAGAAATCTATTTCCGAGCAGGGAAAAATGACGGAAGAGCTTGAAAATGCGATAAATGAGGCAAAAACTCTGGCCGCTCTGGAAGATCTTTATCTTCCGTTTAAGCCGAAACGCAGGACAAGAGCCACTATTGCAAAGGAAAAAGGGTTGGAACCGCTGGCGCTTAAACTTTATGAACAGGCTCCGGACTGCCCGGCTCCCGAAGCTTTGGCAGAAGAATATATTGACCCGGAGAAAGGGATCACAACCGTTGAAGAAGCGCTTCAGGGAGCTTCGGATATTATCGCTGAAAACATTTCCGATGACGCTGCCATCCGCTCCATGCTTCGTGACTATATCAGCAGCTCCGCTTTCATTCGTTCAGCCGCAGCCTCGGATGAGGATTCGGTTTACAGCCAGTATTATGACTTTTCTCAAAAGGTAAACCAGATACCCGGTCATCGGATACTGGCTATTAACCGCGGCGAGAAAGAAGGCTTCCTGAAAGTTACAGTCGATGCAGACAGAGACCGCGCACTGCAGCAGGTCCGCAGAGCTGTAATCAATCCGGGCAGCAAAGCAATGGAATTCATTCGCAGCGCTGCGGATGATGCCTATGATCGCCTGATATTCCCTTCTCTTGAAAGAGAATGCCGATCCACATTGACGGATACTGCCTGTGAAGGTGCCATAAAAATGTTTGGGCAGAATCTGAAGCCCCTTCTCATGCAGCCTCCGGTAAAGGGCAAAGTGACCATGGGACTCGATCCCGGATATAAAAACGGCTGCAAGGTCGCAGTAATTGACGGGACAGGAAAGGTCCTTGATACGGCAGTGGTTTATCCCACATTCAGTGCCTCAAAAAAAGAGGAGGCTATCTCAAAGCTCTCTGCCATGATAAAGAAGCATAATGTTGAGCACCTCGCGATAGGAAACGGCACCGCTTCCAGAGAGACCGAGCAGATGGCTGCGGAAATGCTCGGGAGGCTTGGCGGGGGACAGGCATATGCAATCGTAAATGAAGCCGGAGCCTCCGTATATTCCGCTTCTCCTTTGGCGGCTAAGGAATTTCCTGATTATGATGTAAATCTCAGATCCGCAGTTTCCATAGCGAGAAGACTCCAGGATCCGCTGGCTGAGCTCGTAAAGATTGAACCGAAAGCTATCGGCGTCGGGCAGTATCAGCATGACATGCCGCAGAAAAAGCTGGAAGAAACCCTTGACGGCGTGGTAGAAGACTGTGTTAATGCAGTCGGCGTTGATATCAATACAGCTTCGGTAAGTCTTCTGGAACGCGTATCCGGCCTGACGAAGACTACCGCAGCAAATATCGTCGCAATGAGAGAAGAAAACGGTATTTTCACCAGCCGTTCCTCCATAAAGAAGGTCCCAAAGCTCGGTCCGAAGGCCTTTGAACAGTGTGCCGGATTTCTCCGGGTTCCGGAATCAAAGCATCTGCTGGATAATACCGGCGTCCACCCGGAAAGCTACGACGCAGCACAAAAGCTTCTCGAGCTCTGCGGGTATTCACTGAATGACGTTAAAACCGGAAATATTAAGGAGCTTCGAACCCGTTTTGAAGCAGAAGGCCCCGAAAACACCGCGAAAGCATGCGGAGTCGGAATCCCTACCCTTCAGGATATTATTACTGAACTATTGAAACCGGGTCGTGATCCCCGCGAAGAGCTTCCGCCGGTATTGCTTCGTCAGGATGTGCTTGAGCTCAAGGATCTCAAGCCCGGCATGGAGCTTTCGGGAACCGTCAGAAATGTGATTGATTTCGGTGCTTTTGTTGATATCGGCGTTCATCAGGATGGCCTCGTGCATATATCCCAGATTTCCAACAATTACATCCGGCATCCGAGCGAAGTCCTGAGCGTTGGAGATATTGTAAAAGTTAAAGTTCTTGATGTTGACGAAAAGAAGGGCCGCATCGCCCTCACGATGAAAGGATAATGCCATGAGCAGAGCAGACGAGATTTTTATTTCCAACTGCAGAGATATACTTGAAAACGGCGTATGGGATACGGAGCTTCAGGTTCGACCGCATTGGGAAGACGGTACTCCCGCACACACTGTAAAAAAATTTGGAATCGTCAACCGTTATGATCTGAGCAGTGAATTTCCTATCCTCACGCTCCGGAGAACCTACTGGAAATCCGCAATCGATGAAATTCTCTGGATCTGGCAGAAAAAGAGTAATAATGTTCATGATCTAAAATCGCATATTTGGGATGCCTGGGCAGACGAAAACGGTTCTATCGGCAAAGCCTACGGATATCAGCTCGGAGTAAAGCATCATTATCCGGAAGGCGATATGGATCAGGTGGATAAGGTGCTCTGGGATCTAAAGAACAATCCTGCCTCCAGACGTATCATGACCAATATCTATAACTTTGCTGATTTGAGCGAAATGGCTCTCTACCCCTGCGCTTATTCCATGACTTTCAATGTGTCCGGAAACAGGCTCAACGCCATACTCAATCAGCGGTCACAGGACTTTCTTGCCGCGAATAACTGGAATGTTGTTCAGTATGCCGCACTTACCATGATGATCGCTCATGTAACAGGATTTGAACCGGGTGAATTTATCCACGTAATCGCCGATGCACATATTTATGACCGTCATGTTCCCCTGATTGAAGAAATCATATCTCATGAGCCGAAAGCTGCTCCGAAGTTTATCATTGACGATAAGATAAATGACTTCTATCAGTTTTCAACAGACTCATTCCACATGGAAGATTACATTTATTCTGAATTTAATGCCAAAATCCCGGTGGCAATATAAGCAATTATGAGTGATACAATCGCTGCAATTTCAACAGGGGCTCAGGTCTCAGCAATAGGCATCGTCCGGCTTTCGGGAGATGATGCAATTAATATCGTTTCCAAACTCTTTCATCCGTTTTCCGGAATAAAAATGGCTGAAGCTGATGACAGGAAGCTGGTTTTCGGTGATCTGTGTGACAGAAACGGAGAGCTTTTAGACAAGTGTCTCTGTACAGTAAGCCGTGCTCCTCATTCCTATACCGGAGAAAACACCGCAGAGCTGCAGTGTCACGGTTCTCCTGTTCTTCTGAGAGCAGTTCTTGACGAGCTGTTCGCTTCCGGTGCACGACAGGCTCTTCCCGGAGAGTTTTCCAAACGCGCTTTTCTCAACGGATGTATGGATCTTACTTCCGCGGAGGCGGTGATTGACATAATTGATGCAGAAACCATCGACGCCGCAAAAAATGCCGCCGGGCAGCTTTCCGGAGCAATACATAAAAAAATCGACACTATTTATAATTCGCTTGTTGATCTGTGTTCTCACTATCATGCCGTGCTCGACTATCCCGATGAAGACATCGAAGATTTTCAGCTCACCGCTTATTCCGATCTGCTGAGTCAGGCGATCCGGGATCTCAAAAGTCTCCTTGCCACATTTGACCATGGAAAAATAATGAAATCCGGTATTCCGGCCGCCATTGTTGGCAGGCCGAATGCCGGAAAAAGTTCTTTGCTGAATGCACTCCTGGGCTATGACCGGGCAATTGTAACTTCAGTTCCCGGTACTACCAGAGATACGATAGAGGAAAAAGTAAAAATCGGAAGAAATATTCTCAGACTTACCGACACAGCCGGAATCCGAGAAACGACAGACGAAGTTGAAAAGCTGGGGGTTTCACGCAGCCGGGCAGCGATTGACCAGTCTGAGCTCGTCATCGCAGTTTTTGATGCCGCATCTGAATTTACTGAAGAAGATTCAGTAATCCTTGATGAAGCCAGAAACGCCCCCCACTGTATTCCGGTAATCTCCAAAACCGACCTTTCACCGGCAGATTCCGTTCATTCTGCAATCAAAGGCAGATATCCTGAAATGTCCGTTGTGGAAATCAGTTCCATTACCGGAGAAGGTCTTGATGATCTTCGGTATAAAATCGATCAAATATACCCCTTCCCTG
>JAUNQI010000053.1 GCA_030536255.1 Eubacteriales bacterium
GAAGGGATAAGCGCGGAACGATCCACGATTACCGTGGATATTCTGGCGACATCCGACGTTCACGGGTGGTTCGTGCCCTATGACTTTCCATCAAATAAGGAAAGCAGCAAGGGCGGCCTCACCCTGATCTCATCCCTTGTGGAAGATTTCCGCGGACAGGGGAAAAATGTGATCCTTGCCGACTGCGGAGACAGCGTGCAGGCGAATCTGTGCGAATGGCTGATCGATGAGGAACAGCATCCGGTGATGACGGCGTTCAATACCATGGGGTACGACCTGTGGACGTTCGGAAACCATGAATTCAACTTTTCCAAAGCGCAGAGAGACAATCTGGTAAAGCAGTTCAACGGCGCGGTGCTGTGCGGGAATGTTTTTGAGAAAGGTGCGGAAACAAGCGAGCTCCCCGCCACCGCAGTGATCGAAAGAGACGGAATCAGAATCGGATTCATCGGGATGACCACGCCGCTGATTCAGGATTTCGAGAAGACCTCCGGGCGTCTGGACGATTACAATGTACGCAACCCGCTCGAGGTGCTTCGTCCGGCCATCGATGAGCTGAAGGCACAGAAGGCGGACTGCATTGTCGGGCTGATCCATGAGGGCCTGTATGAGGAACGCGGCGTTTACGGAAGCAGCATCCGGGACATTGCAAAGGAGTTTCCCGAATTCGACGTGATCATCGGCGGGCATACGCATGAAGCTGTCGAATGCGAATATGAAAACGGCGTGCTGTTATGCCAGCCCGGAGTTTATGCGCAGACGGTTTCCGATATTGAGCTGAGCTTTACGGCAGCGGATGACGGGGCGGTGCTGACCGGGAAAACCTCCCGCATCATCCCGTGCGGAAGTGAAAACGATGCGGAGCTGTATGATGCCCTTCTGCCGTATAAACAGCGGATATCCGATATTATGGACAGCGAAATCGGAGAGCTGAAAGGAGCCGGCTTATCCGCTGACAGCGGAATAAAAGGGCTCTCCGGGGTCTATACGCAGGCGTCGGGAATCATGAATCTTTTCGGCAGTGCCGCAATGTATTACTCCGGTGCGGACTGTGCGCTGTTCTGTACGGACAACGAATACGCCGGCTTCCCGGAAGGACCGATAAAGATCAGCGATATCATGAACAGCTTTACCTATTCGGCCGGAGAGGTCACTGTGTATGAGCTCAGCGGAGCGCAGCTCAGAAGGATCCTTGAGTGGTGCGGAGATTATTATAACCGGATGGAGGACGGCGACCTGCTGCCGAGCTATAATCCTGCCAGAAGAGCAGGGAAGTATTCGACGAATTATCTCGCCTCGGGGATCAGCTTTGAAGTTGATCTGACTGCCGAAAGCGGCAGCTGCGTGAAGAATCTGTCGCTGATCCGAAAGAACGGATCCTGTACGCCGGACTTCGCGGAGGACGGCAGCCTGCAGCTCCTGCCGATCGCGGACAGCGATACCGTGAAGCTGGCTACCACGCAGTATGCCATGGAGGGAAGCTGGGCGGGCGAGGGCTGTATTCTTGCCGGAGCGGATATACCCTGTGTTTTCTCGTCAACGGAGGAATACGGAGAGAGCGAAGGAACCGTCCGGTCGCTCACAATCAAATATATCCGGGATGTATGCGGCGGCGAGGTCGACGGAAGTCAGTTCGCTTATGATAACTGGAAACTGATCACGGGAGTGGATCAGAATTCGGAAGAGTATAAAACTGCGGTCAGAATGATCAACAGCGGAACGCTGGAGCTGCACAGCAGCGAAGCCGGGGATACGAATATCCGGTCCGTTTCCGTAAACGATATCATACAGAAATAAAAAGGAGATCAGATGTGATGAAGAAATTTATGAATGATCCGTTTGAAGTAACGAATGAGCTGGTCGAAGGATTTGTAATTGCCAATGAGCCCCATTTCAGAAAACTCGACGGGATGAATGTTGTTGTCAAAAAAGAAATACCGGAGAATAAAAAAGCGACGATCCTGATTGGCGGCGGGAGCGGCCATGAGCCCCTGTTTCTTGAATTTATCGGAAAAGGGATGGGCGACTGCGCCGTTCACGGCAATATTTTCGCATCTCCTTCCGTCGATATGGTTTATGAGGGGATAAAAGCCGCGAACACCGCGGACGGCGTTATCATGATCTACGGAAACTATCAGGGCGATATCCTTAATTTCGAAATGGCGCAGGAAATGGCGCGTATGGAAGGAATCCGGGTCGATACCGTCCGTGTCTGGGACGATGTTGCCTCGGCGGATGCGGAGCATAAAGAGGATCGCCGGGGAACGTCTGCCGATCTGCCGGTGATAAAGATTGCCGGAGCAGCGAGCGAAAAAGGTCTCGCTTATGATGAAGTGCTGAGGATCGTCACGAAAGCGAGAGACAACTGCAGATCCATCGGAATTTCGCTGTCATCCTGCACGCTGCCGGCAGTCGGAGAACCTATTTTTCATCTGGCAGAAGATGAAATGTACGTCGGAATGGGCGTGCATGGAGAGCCGGGCGTGGAGATCAGACCGTTCTGCCGGGCGGACGAGGCGGCAAAGATCCTCTTTGACAAAGTCACGAATGATGACCTGCCCATAAAAGCGGGAGACGAGGCTGTTCTGGTCGTAAACAGCTACGGCGCTACGACAAGAATGGAGCTCCTGATCATCATAAGAGAGATCAAAAAGCTTTGCGATGCGGCCGGGATCGGGATCCATGCCGTGGAATACGGAGATCTCTGCACCTCTCAGGAAATGGCAGGCGTTTCTTTCACAATGATGAAGCTGGATGATGAGCTGAAGGCACTGTATGATGAGCCGGCAGTATCCCCGGGATTTTCCCGTGTTCAATGGTAATCGGAGGAGAGAAAATCATGAATCTTGATGATTTTTATAATTTCTTTTCCGCTGCAAAACAGATCTTTGAAGAAAACCTGAATGAGCTGTGCAGGCTCGATTCTGTCCTGGGTGACGGAGATCACGGCGTAAGCATGCTGAAAGGCTTCAAATGCATTGAAAGCGATATTCAGGACAGAAAGTATGAGTCGATTTCCGATCTGCTGTTCAACGCGGGAAAGACGATGATGAAAGAGATCGGCGGCACCTGCGGCCCGCTGTTCGCTGCTGTTTTTATGCAGGCGGGTATGGCGGCAAAGGGAAAAACAGAGATCGGTACCGAGGATCTTGCGCTCATTTTCCGCAGAGCTTCCGATGCGGTGATGAATCTCGGAAAAGCGAAGGCAGGAGAAAAAACAATGGTCGATGCGTTGCTCCCTGCGGCGGAATCTCTGGAATTCAGTAAAACAGAAGGAAAAAATGTCAGAGAGGCCTTAACCGAGGCTGCGGAGGCGGCCGGGAGAGGAGCGGAAGCAACGAGAAACATGCTTGCCACGAAGGGCCGCGCAAGATATCAGGGAGAAAAGTCAATCGGGGCAGTTGATCCCGGCGCCATGAGTGTTTGCTTCATTTTTAAAGCCCTGGCAAGTGTATAGAATTCATACGGAAGAGAAAACAGTCCGGCTGAGAGGGTAAAAAAATGTCTAAACTGTTGCACCGCGAAAAGCCCGGTACGGAAAAAAGCATCGGGATTCTCGAGAAATATTACAATATTGACCATGAAAATAAAACCGTGTTCCTGCCATTCAGCTATGGTACGGAGGATGCCCTGGCCGGGCAGAGGCACGAAACAAAGCGCGCGCTTTTCAATGACAGCGTTCTGTGCGGGGATATCGCCTCGGTGATGCGGGATGTACCCGGCGGTTATTTCGCGGAAGCCGAAATACAGCTTGATGCGTCTGTGCCTCTTTCCGCGGAGGAGGCCGGCGAATCTATGACAGACGCGCTGGAGATCAAGCTTCGGTCGCTGGCGTACGCTTTGCGTTCAAAATATCTGAAGGAATGTCTGCTTGTGTTCTTCGGCTGTCTCCTTCTCTGGTTCAGCTATGATATCAAGAATATTCAGCTCAGCAATTACTCGGACATTATTTCTTTCTTTTATAATGGATTCCTTCTTGTCTTTGCCCAGGCGATGATCTGGGAGTTCATTATCCTGGTCGTTCCAGCCACCCGGCGGAATATGGGGGATGCGGAGCTCGTTTTCCGCAAGACGCGGCGCATCACGATTTCTGACAGCAGGGGAGATTCTTTTTCCCTTGATATGCGCGCACTCATCTCCTCCTGTTCTGACTTCAACAAAAGGTTCGCAGCGATCGCCCAGTGCTTTCTTATCCTCTCTCTGCTCATATTCAACCATGGGATGGCCAGCTCCATGCTCACGATCGATATTCTGGACGGAACGCTCCCGTTCGCATCCGATGAATACAAAATTCTGTATCTTGCCCTGAATATCGCCTGCAGCCTGCTGACTTCGGTCTGCGCTGTGACCGACTGCTTCTGCTATGCCAGACGCGGCCGCTGGATCAAAGTTTTCCCGTGCTTGCTTATCCTGCTCACAGCTTCTGAGATCGGTTTTAATATTCTGGACTACGTTATTCCGGTTCTGGAGGATCCCGCTTTTATTGCAAAGCTCTCTCCGGGGGTCTTCCTTGTTGATCTGGTCAACTTCCTGCTGGTGGCTGTCTACATTGCCCTCTCCTTTGTGTTCCTGCATTCTCTCAAAAAGAGGATCGGGGAATAGGCGGAGCTTCCGATTGTAACATTTTTCTCTGAGATGCGTATTACAGAGTGAAGAGAGAGAAAACAACTGACATTCGCACAGTGAATCGGAACTGTTTAATACATTCAAAAAAATAAGGAGGATAAGACGATGTCCAAAACGAAAGAAGAACTGGACGAACTGAAGTCTGAAGCGGAAGCCCTCAGCAAAAAGCTTTCTGAGCTTTCCGAAGATGAGCTCAGTGCTGTTGCAGGCGGAGCTTTTCCTGGAACTCTCGTGTTCCGCGGCGAACAGCCCGATATGGATGATCTGGTCAGCCGTCCGGATAACGGTGCCGTTGTAACGTTTCTTGACAAAGGAGCACCGAAAAAAGCAACACTGAAAAGGGCAAAAGGAACTCGCAAAATCTGAGGCTTTCGATAAAATCAAATAATGAAAACCCGTTATCAAAAATCATTGAAAGGAGATCAATTATGAATTCTAAACAGTTAAGACAAAAGGCTTGGAACGCTCTGAAGGGGCGTTATTGGTGGACAGTTCTGGCAGCTCTCATCGCCGGGCTGTTCGGAGTGATTTCTCTGGGAACCTCAACCGGAACGATTACTTATAAATCGGATATGGATGAGCAGTTTACAGAAAAGTTTACAGAAGTTTTTGATAAACTTCCCGATAATGGAATGCTGATCATTTTTTCCATCCTCGCTGCGATCTTCATCATAGCGCTCGCAATGTCGATTATCGGATCCGCCGTCAGGCTCGGCTACTGCCGCTTCAACATGGATCTGTTTACCGGCGTAGAGAAGCCGACGATGAATCTCCTGTTTTCCCGCTTAAGCATCATCTGGAAGGCACTCTGGAAGTCCATCCTCGAAGGCCTGCTTATTGCTCTGGCCAGCATTTTCCTCCTTGTTCCCGGTATTATTGTCGGGCTGATGTACTCACAGTCTGATTACATCCTGGCAGAAAATCCCGAGCTCAAGGCCACAGAGGCAATGAAGAGATCCCGCGAGATGATGAAGGGACAGAAGTGGAACCTCTTTAAGCTGATCCTCAGCTTCTTCGGCTGGATGATCCTCGCAGGGATCGTTCCCGCAGGCGAGCTGCTCCTCGCTCCTTATATCGAGTCGGCTACCGCAGCATTCTATCTTGACCGCACCGGCCGTCTGAGCGAAAAGGCAGAGGAAGCCGCCGCAGATCTCGGAGATCTCAAAGCAAAGGCTTAAAAGAAGAAAAGCATACCGTCTGACAAGTATAATGTAAACGCTGTACATCACAGCAAGTATCAAATTAACAGAAAACAGCATAATCAATAATAATAAAGGCGAAAGCAGCATCGTCTGCTCATAGCCAAAATAATAGTAAGGACAGTTCCTTTGTGTCCGGTGACTGCAGTTGTTCAGTCAGCACAAAGGACCTGTCCTTTTAAATTTATTATGTTTTGCCTTTATCATTTCAGTCTGAGGCGCAATATCAGGCTGAGTGCAATATCGGACTGAGCGCGGCGGGCGGCTGCTTCACACGGAATGCTTTCCCGGGCAGCGCTGCTTCCTTCCAATATTACAGCCTTTCCTTGCTGCGGAGTATGGTGGAAAGAATATTATCTATTTCGCTCCTTTACTTGTATTACCGTTTGGGACGAACGACTCTGTATTCGAATGCTGTTATTGGTATGCCTGATGTTGTACTAAAAAACAGACATTCTACATTTTCAGTGCTGTGATCGGCACCACAAACACATCATCCGGACGGCGATAAGCGGCGTTGGTCATGCCGCAAATTACACAGAGAACTACAGGCGGTTTACCCTTCGGATCCTCTTCGAACTGCTTTTTGATGGTCAGAAGGTTTGCGGCAGCTGCGTCAATCTGATTGGCTCCCATCTTGATTTCAAAAGCGCACCAGTTGCCTTCCGGAAGCTCAATCACAGCATCGATTTCCTGATTCCGGTAATCTTGATAGTGATACAAATTTGCGCTGAAAGATTCCGCGTAAATCTTCAAATCGCGCTCGCACAGTGCTTCAAACATGAAACCTAGAGTCTCCAAATCGTTCAGAAGACTTTCCGGCGTTGCGCGCAACAATGCACAAGCAAGAGACGGGTCAGAGAAGTGACGTTTTTCTGCCTGCTTGATACGGACAGACGAGCGTATGCCAGTGGAAAAAGGCTGCTGATTGTCTGTCAGGAAAAGACGCTTAAAAATGTCCAGGTAGGACGAAACAGT
>JAUNQI010000029.1:0-17957 GCA_030536255.1 Eubacteriales bacterium
AAGCCGGATCAGGAAGATACGAATCAAAATAGAACTGTTTGCAAAACACGTTTTTCTGATGATATAATTAAATATTAATATAGCCTTACCGGTTGCTTGGTGTCACCGTGCCGTCACATGTCAAAGTGGACGAATTTAAGCATCTGTGTCTGGGACTATAATGCGGTCCTACTTTTGTGGGACGCTAAGGTTTAAAACAAGATCGCCGAAGAATGATATTGGGAAAAATATGAAAAATGGAAAACTTTACTTAGTTCTATGTATTATATTTTCTCTTGCCATGCTGACAGTTTTCGGCAGAGCCTTTGTTCGGCAGATTGCCGAATCTGTAGCAGGGTCAGAGAATTCGCAGGCACAGATACCGCCGGGTTTTGCAGAAAATGCTGACGTCGAAGACATGCTTACGCAGATCACCTTTACCGGTGCAAGTTTTGCTGCGATCGACGGTGTTACAGGCAAACCAATAGTGTCATATCACGGCAGCGAACAGCGGCGACCCGCTTCCCTTACCAAAATGATGACGGCCATCATTGCATACGAAAATCTGCCATTGGAAGCAACCCTTACCGTCACTTCGGACAGTCTGCGCTGGCATGACAGGTTCGATGAAAACGGAGCATTGATTTATAAGGGGCTTGATAATGAGATGTACACAGAGAACTCTGTGGAAGGAACTACCTATACTTTGTCAGACTGGCTCAGACTTCTGATGATGCACTCTGATGCGGTTGCTGCCGATACGATTGCTTTAAGTGTTTCGGGAAGTTATGAGGAATTCAGCAATCTGATGAATGCCAAAGCAAAAGAGCTTGGCATGAACGATACTTATTTTGACAATCCTGTCGGTGCGGACTTCTGGGTGAATGAGAAAAGCGGAGAGTATGATTATAACTTTCACCTGATTACAACAGCGGATGATTTTTCAATTCTAACAAAGGCCTATATGGACTATGAAGTTCTGGCCGAAATTGCCGGTACTGCAACATACATTTTGCCTCCGAGTCTGGATGGAAGCATTGCGGAGAGCAGGGAACTGACCAATTTTAACAGCCTTGTATCGGAAAAGGATACTCCCGGGTACTCTTCCGACCTTTTTTCTGTGATCGGGACAAAAACCGGATATACGGATGAAGCAGGATGCACGATTGCTGTCACTGCTGTCAATCCTTCTGGAAACAAGGTATGTCTTGTATATATGAGCAATTCCTTAGACGAATCGGATCATTACTACATTCAAAGTATGGAAATACTGGATTATATTTTCAGGTACTGTCAGAAGTGATGTGCACTGTATCCGGCTCTGCTGCCATCTGATTGGTGTCGTAGCCCGATCCCAGATAGGTTACGGTGTTCTCCGGTTCCGGGAAGTCCGGGGATGCGATCCCGAAGAACCGCTCAAAGAATGCTTTCAGCTTATCAATAATGGTCTGCTTCTTTGCCGCTCTGTTTCCGCCGCCGAAGCGGGATACGGGCGGCATCAGCTTGTCGATATCCGTTCCGGCTGTCTTGAGCTCGCCGTCACGGAACGCGTTTTCAACAAAACGTCGGGTCTCCTCTTCCTTCAGCTTCTCGGACTGAATGATGTATACGAGCTCTTTTTCCTTCTCTTCGGCAACGTACCCCCGCCACTCGGCCATCACGTCGTCCACGTCGTTGATCCCGGCAATAAAGGTCTCGATCAGCGCCTTCTTGCTCCTCAGCTCCGGGCTGGCGTCGATCGCTTTGCGGATGTCAATGAGAACTTCCTTGTCCTGGCAGTGCGAATCATGATACTTTTTAACGAGCATCAGGATGTAGTCGATGTTGATCTCGATCTGCCGGATCAGCTCCACTTCAAAGACGATGTCATCCGTGACGTCTTCCTTGTCTTTGTCACCGTGCCTGTTTCTCCACTCGTCGCGCAGATCCTGATATCTGCCAAGGTAATCCTGCAGATCACGCTCGCTGATGATCTCCTTTCCGGCAAAATCATCAAAGGATGTCAGGAGGTTCCGCATCCGGAGGATGGCCCCGAACAGGGCGATAAAGTCCTTCTGGTTCTGCTCCCCGATGATCTGCGGCTCGGTCAGCGGGAACCTGCTCTGCAGCTCGCCAATCATATCCACGTAGCCCGGCTTCTTCTCGCCCTCGGCGGTCACGCAGCCGTAGTAGTAATCCTCAAACTTCTGCATCAGCACGATGCCGGTCGCGTTTTTGTCTCCGAACAGGGCAATCGCATCATCCACGCGCTTCTGGAGGTTGCGGAAGCAGACGATGTTGCCGAAGGTCTTGATGCTGTTGAGAATGCGGTTCGTCCGGCTGAACGCCTGGATCAGGCCGTGCATCTTCAGATTCTTGTCCACCCACAGGGTATTGAGCGTCGTAGCGTCAAAACCGGTGAGGAACATATTGACCACGATGAGAAGATCCAGCTCCTTGTTCTTCATGCGGAGAGAGACATCCTTGTAGTAGTTCTGGAATTTGTCCCCGTCCGTGGAATAGTTGGTATGGAACAGCTCGTTGTAATCCCGGATGGCGGCGTCGAGGAAGTCCCGGCTGGACGGATCCAGCGCGGAGGTATCCTCCGGATCCTCCTCATCCAGAATGCCGTCCGACTCGGCCTCGTTCGCCCCGTAGCTGTAGATCACGGCAATGCGGAGCTTTTTCGCGGGATCCGCCTCCATCTGCTTTTTGAATTCCTGATAATACAGCCTCGCCATCGGCACGGAGGCCACGGCAAAGATGGAGTTGAATCCGCTGACGCGCTGCTTCTGCTTGATCTCTTCCACTTTGCCTCTGTCAGCGGACGCGACATCGGCAATGTTTGTCAGGACGCTGTACGCATAGGTTTTACTGCCGCGGTAGGTCTTCTGGTCGAAATGCTCCAGAATGTACTTTGTAACGAGCCCGATCCGCTGCGGCGCCATGAACGCCTTTTCACGGTCGATATCCCAGACGTCCTTGTCGTCAATGTCCGCGTCGATGTCCATTGTCTTGATGTAGTCCACGCGGAACGGCAGGACGTTTTTGTCGTTAATGGCGTCCACAATGGTATAGGAATGCAGCTGATCGCCGAAGGTCTGCGCCGTGGTGAAAAACTGAGGATTCTTGACTGCCCCGGTATTCGCGGAAAAGATCGGAGTGCCGGTAAAGCCGAACAGATGATACTTCTTAAAATTCTTGATGATCGCGGTATGCATGTCGCCGAACTGGCTGCGGTGGCACTCGTCAAAGATAATGACCACGCGCTTTTCATAGACAGCATGCCCGGGATTCTTCTTAATAAACGTGGCCAGCTTCTGGATCGTGGTGATGATGATCCGGGCATTCGGATCTTCCAGCTGCTTTTTCAGGACGGCGGTGGAGGTGTTGCTGTTGGCGGCGCCTTTTTCAAAGCGGTCGTACTCCTTCATGGTCTGGTAGTCCAGATCCTTGCGGTCCACCACGAACAGCACCTTGTCGATGTAGGAAAGCTGAGAGGCAAGGCGGGCGGTCTTGAAGGACGTCAGCGTCTTGCCGGAGCCGGTGGTGTGCCAGATGTACCCGCCGCCGGCCACGCTGCCGTATTTCTTGTAGTTGCTGGCGATCTCGATGCGGTTCAGAATGCGCTCCGTCGCCGTGATCTGGTACGGGCGCATGACCATCAGCATATTCTCGGACGTGAAGATGCAGTACTTCGTCAGGATATTCAGGATCGTATGCCGGGCAAAGAATGTCCGGGTAAAGTCAATAATATCCGGGATGACGCGGTTGTTCGCATCCGCCCAGTAGGAAGTAAACTCAAAGCTGTTGGAGGTCTTTTCTTTTTTCGTCTTGCCGGAAGCGGCGTCCTTGATGGCGTTGAAGCGGGTGCTGTTGGAGTAGTATTTCGTGTTCGTGCCGTTGGAGATCACGAAGATCTGCACATACTCAAACAGGCCGCAGCCCGCCCAGAAGGAATCCCGCTGGTAGCGGTTGATCTGGTTGAACGCCTCCCGGATGGCAACGCCGCGGCGCTTCAGCTCAATATGCACCATCGGCAGACCGTTGACGAGCACCGTTACGTCATAGCGGTTGTCATGCGCTGCGCCTTCCTCCGTGCCGACCGTGTACTGGTTGATGACCTGCAGCCGGTTTTCATGGATGTTCTTCTTGTTGATGAGAAGAATGTTCTTGGAGCTCCCGTCGTCCCGCCGGAGCACCTGCACAAAGTCCTCCTGGATCTTCCGGGTCTTTTCCGTGATATGCTCGTTCGGGTTGGCGACGGACTCCGCAAAGAAGCGCGACCATTCCTCTTCGGAGAAATGATAGTCGTTCAGCTCCTCCAGCTTCGTCCGGAGGTTGGCGATGAGCTCCTTTTCGGTATGGATCGTGAGGTATTCATAGCCCTGCTCCGTGAGCAGACGGATGAACTCCTTTTCCAGGGCAGCCTCGCTCTGGTAGGAATCGGAACGGGAGACTACCGGCTCGTATTCCGTTACGACCGTGTTTTCACTTGTCTGGGCAACGATGTTGAAGTAAGGCATGTTTTCCACCCCCAAATCAGAATCTTTTCATTCGCAAGATTCAAGAAATCTCGAAACGGAGTCGGATTGGTATTCTCCGGCTTTTTCGTATACTGCGTTTTTCAAAATGGCTGTCAGTTCATCAATGTCATACTCATACGCAAAGTCAGACTCGTTGAAATCTTCCGCAAACTGCAATGCGGCAATCGAGTAGTCAGGCAGCTTGCTTAACTCTTTGCATAGAATTTCAGATACGGTATCGTCATATACTTCCCAGAAATTGCTTTCTTCGGACTGAACCTGTACACAGATCTCTTCCCATGTGTTTTCCAGGACTTTTTCGTCATCCGGCAGCAAAGAATCAGAAAGACTTTTCAATCTTTCTATGCATGCATCTGTGATCTTCGCAGAAAGATCCGCGGCAAGATCCTGTACAATTTTTTCTGGGTAGGAAAAAGCGTCGGAGTAGTCTGAAAAAGCCATAGTGAACACCTCTTACTGTGATAGTGCGGGGAAGCTCAGGAGCTTGTCCCGGTAGTATTCGTACTGCTTCTGTCGGGCATCGATCTCGGCGGGGAGACCGGAGGTAATGTCGTTGCAGAGGGAATCAAAGCGGTCGAGGATGGTAACGATGCGCTCTTGTTCCTCAAGAGGGGGAATTACAAACTCAAATTTAGAAAACTGCTTCATATCAACCGATGCAAAATTTCCCTGATTGAGATGTTCCTTACAGAATTTTGAAAGCATTGGGCAATAATGCATAAGATACTTTGTATTCACTTGCTCCTTGTATTTTGGTTTAACAGTTAAGCAAGTGAATCTCTGGTTACAGAGGAACGGTACAGTTATCAATGCATATTCTCCAATTGTTGCTGAAGTAGAAATAATAATACTGTTTTCTGGAAACAGGCCAGATTTTTTCAATGCTTTGGGAGTAATATGCAAATACGATTCCGATAGGACACGTCCCTTGTCGTTAATATCGTCAAGCTTGAACCATGGAAGTGTTCCGCTTTCCCAAAAGTCAGGATTGTCTTTTGATGGTGTAAAACCATTCCTAGTATCAAACAAATCTTCTATAGTTTTTCTATCTCCGTTGAGGTGAAGCAATTCGTCCCTATAATACTCATACTGTTTCTTTCTCGCTTGCAGCTCCGCTTGCAACTCCGCTGTAAGCTCTGTGAAATTGTCCAGAATACGAACGATTTCTTCCTGAACTGGCAGAGGGGGAACGGGGATAGTAAACTGTCGTATATCCTCGACAGTAATAGTTGCTTGACCAGCCCCTTTTATTTTACGCTTTATTTGTTTTTGTACAATTTCTGATTCGACACAATAGAAAACATAATCTGGACTAATAAAATCGTTTAATTTCGCTACACAAATAGCTCCACCTAAAAAACATTTTAATGTTCCAGGAAACAATCCAACATTTCCAATACTTGCACCAACAATAGAGAACAAAATGCACTTTTCATCAAGCGTTATTTTGGGAAATTTGTCAACCACATCAAAAGGAACATAGTAATCTGTATTATAGTTAAATACTTTCCCCGTAAAAAATTTTGTCTGGATATATGGTACGGTATCTGGATCCTTTACCCTTCTCAATTGATCTTTAATATAATTCGTATAGTCGAATCCTGTTTGCTTTGTAATAAGTGAGCATAATTCACCGAGTGGTTTATACTCCACCCCATCCGGGCAGTATTGCTGTATTAGTTCTTCCAGTCGGCTCATTTGTCTCCCTCCTCTGCTTCAAGTAAAAAGAGATCAAAGTCGCTCCGGAACAGGCGATCCTGAACGATCCGGTACTTCTCAAACTCTGTTTCCGCATGCAGTTTGGCTTCTTCCGCGCTGATCTTCCCGGGCCCGGTAAGGATCTCATTGCCGTTGAATTCCAGAAAGCCGTCCAACCGGTGTGCCCAGTCTCCCATACTCATGGGGATCTTCCTCTGCGCCTGCAGCTCCGCATAGTCCAGATACAGGGTGACGATGCGCTCAAGATACTGCAGTTCTTCCTCCGTAAGGTAGTTCTTGGCAATGGAAACATCCGCTTTGATAATCTTGCCGTCCGGCGCATTTTCCCAGGACGTCAGCCCCATGTGTTCTTTGGCGGCATCCGCCCGCTCATAGATGATCTCCGCTGCGGTGTGACGGTGCACGGCGTAGTGCATTTTGTTTTGCACCATCTGGAAAAACAGCCTGGTCGTGGCGGAATTCCGGTCATAGTCGAACGCTGTGGCATAGAGATCCGTCACTTTCTGATAGAACTTCCGCTCGGAGAGGCGGATCTCACGGATATACTGCAGCTGCCGCTCAAAGTATTCGTCGGTGAACATGTGGCCTTTGATCAGGCGCTCTTTGTCCATCACCCAGCCCTGAATGGTGTAATCCTTCACGATCTGTCCCGCCCATTTGCGGAACTGTACCGCCCGTTCATTATTCACTTTGAATCCGACGGCAATAATCGCCTGAAGGTTATAATGCTTTGCTTCTCGTTTGACAGAACGACTTCCCTCATTCTGAACTGTTAAGTATTTCTTAATAGTTGCTGCTTCAGAAAGTTCTTTATCATCATAAATCGTATGAAGGTGCTGATTGATCGCTGATACGCTTACACCGTACAGCTCCGCCATCATCTTCTGCGTCAGCCAGATATTTTCATCTTCGTAGCGCATTTCCATGCTGTCCTCGCTGCCGCCGGTGGCTGCCGTGTAGGTCAGGTATTCCGCGGCGGCGGAATGGATCAGTGCATTGTTTTTCTTCTCCATCGCCTTACCCCTCGATCTCCGCGATGATTGCATCGATCTCTTTCCGCAGGGCTTCTTCCTTCGCCACGATCTCCGCGATCTCAGCGTTCAGCTTCACGATGTCCACCTTCTCGCGGGTGTCCTCGGCTTCCACGTAGGTGCTGACGGAGAGGTTGTAGTCGTTGCCCTCAACCTCGCTGTAGCTTGCAAGGTGGCTGAAATGGGCGGTCTCCGCGCGGCGGACATAAGTATCCACGATCCTGTCCATGTTCGCCTGCGTCAGCTTGTTGTTGTTCGTGACCTTGACGCACTCATTCGTCGCATCGATAAACAGCACCCTGCTGTCTGTCTTGCCCTTTTTCAGTACCATGATGCAGGTGGCAATAGATGTGCCGAAGAACAGATTGCTCGGCAGCTGGATCACACAGTCGATAAAGTTATTATCGATGAGATATTTACGGATCTTCTGCTCCGCCCCGCCGCGGTACATGATGCCGGGGAAGCAGACAATGGCAGCTGTGCCGTTCGGGGCCAGCCAGCTGAGAGAATGCATAATGAACGCCAGATCCGCCTTGCTCTTCGGGGCCAGGACGCCGGCAGGAGCAAAACGGGGGTCGTTGATCAGTAGCGGATTTTCGTCCCCTGCCCACTTGATCGAGTACGGCGGATTGGAGACGATCAGCTCAAAGGGTTCGTCGTCCCAGTGCTGCGGAGAGGTCAATGTATCCTCACAGGCGATGTCGAACTTGTCAAAGCCGACGTCGTGCAGGAACATGTTGATGCGGCAGAGGTTGTACGTTGTGATGTTGATCTCCTGCCCGTAGAATCCGTTGCGGACGGCCTCTCTGCCGAGCACCTTTTCCGCTTTCAGAAGCAGGGAGCCGGAGCCGCAGGCGGGGTCATAGACCTTGTTGATCTCCGTCTTGCCGACAGTGCCGAGCCTCGTTAGCAGCTCGGATACGTCCGCCGGGGTAAAGAACTCTCCGCCGGACTTGCCCGCGTTGGAGGCGTACATCGTCATCAGGTATTCGTAAGCGTCGCCGAACGCATCAATATCGTGCTCCTTCACGTTGCCCAGATTCATGTTGGCAATGCCTGTGAGCAGCTTCGTGAGTTTTTCGTTGCGCTTGGCAACCGTTGCGCCCAGCTTGTTGGAGTTGACGTCGAAGTCATCGAACAGCCCGGCAAAGCTGTTTTCGGACTGACTGCCTCTTGCGGATTCCTCGATGTGGTTGAAAACACCCTCCAGCGTCTCGTTGAGGTTTTCATCATCGGCGGCGCGGGCGGTTACGTTGCAGAACAGCTCAGAGGGGAGAATGAAGAAGCCTTTTTCCTCGATCAGCCCTTCGCGGGCCTCCTCCGCCTCAGCATCCGACATTAGAGCATAGTCGAAATCCGCATTCCCGGCTTCGATCTCTCCGGAGTTGATGTAATGGGTCAGATTTTCGGAAATGTAACGATAGAACATTGTGCCGAGAACATAAGACTTGAAGTCCCATCCGTCCACGCTGCCGCGCAGATCATCGGCGATCGCCCAGATCGCCCGGTGCAGCTCCTCACGTTCCTGCTCTTTCTTGATATCTACAGCCATTTTGCGTACCTCTTTCAATTCTTTGGAACAATTATAACACATTTATAGTGATAATTTATATATCGAATAAAGAATTTTCCTTTTCTGACAGTATACATTTCGCAGACAGAAAAGTCAAAAAAGTTAAGAGTATCTCCGCGGCAGCAGCCTCATTGCTCGCCGCCTTCTCCCATTCCAGTCCCCGGCAAAGCCGGGTTCTGGAGCAACATGTGGCTACAGGGGGCGTAATCATGTTGGTGTCATTGAGAATAATCTGTCTTCCCAGCATAAATACTGCAGTAAGTAAGGAATGCCAGTATATCAATGATGAAGCTTGTTCAAAAAATTCTTTCGCTGTCATCATTAGTCTACTCCTTTCACAACACCGACGAACCCGACATACGACGTCGTTTTCCTATATATTACCCTCAGGTATGTATAATATTATGTGTTTTTATTTAGATTATTTATTTTCATTATTCTTGACGGGATAGTCGTTAGAATATGGGAAAGTGCCGGTTCCTTAACTTTTTTTATGCCGACATCATCACGACAACCACGACAAAGCTTTGTCGGTATACGATCCGTTTCATATCGGCAGCGGCTCGTCATCGTCGGTAAGGCAGTTGCCGCTGTAGTCTTCCGTCTCCCTCGCTTTTGACATGGCCAGCATTTCGGAAATCTCGCAGATCCAGCCTCCGGTCAGCTGCTCCACGGACTCCTTTCCTTCAAATTTGCGGATTCCAGTCGGGAAAAAAGCAGCTTTACAGCTTTCACCGCGTCGGAGCCTGGCACATAATTTCCCAAAATGTTGCACCGAAACTTATTGCGTGTTAAAATACAGTATCTTTTTATATTGGAATAGAGATAAATAAAATAATTTCGACCGGAGCATATTCTGTGTCTGACAAAAGAAGAATGGAAATCGGAGATTGTAATATAAAATGATTGTATATTTTTCAGGGACCGGCAACAGCCGGTATGCCGCAGATATGCTGGCGGATCTTCTCGATGATGTAACGTTCGATTCAACCGACTGCATCAAAAACGGGAGTCCGGCCCAAATCTGCAGTGAAAAACCTCTGGTTTTCGTCTGCCCTACATACGTCTCCGCACCTCCGCTTGTATTTATGGATTTTATCCGGAAAGCGGAATTTACAGGCTGCAAAAAGGTATGGACCGTTATAACCTGTGCTGGCGGAAGCGGAGCGGGAGCGGCATACATGAAAAAGCTCTGCTGTGAGAAGGGCCTGGAATTTATGGGCTGCGAGCAGCTTCAGATGCCGCAGAACTATCTGCTGTATTTCAAAATAAAGGATAAGAATGAAAACGATCAGACCATCCTTGAAGCGGAAAAGCAGATAAGGCTTTTTGCGCAGAGGATCCGTGAAGGAAAAGCGTTCACGCGTCCGGAGCCGAAGAAGTGGGAAACAATATCGACCCAAATGATCCTTAAACCGTATTATAAGGTCTTTATCAGCGCCAGACCTTTCTGTACAACCGATAAATGCATCTCCTGCGGTCGCTGCGCGTCTCTTTGCCCGCTGGGGAACATCCGTATGAAAAACGGAAGACCGGTCTGGAGCGATAACTGCACGCACTGCATGGCCTGCATTGCCTCCTGTCCGAAGGGAGCCATCGAATACGGCAAAAAAACGCAGGGAAAAAAGAGATATTATTGCAAAAAGTATGCTTCCGGAAGAAATGTTTCCGTCTGACGCGTACGAAAATGCAAAGAGAATAAAAGCTTTTAGCTGAGCAGGAAAGGTTGATTGAATATGAATGAGTTTATACCGGACTACAGTAATATTGTAAAAGCTGCCCAAAATATAGAAGTTGAGCGGATCCCTCTTTATGAGCATATTATTGCCCCGGAAGTAATGGAAACAATTCTGGGAAAGCAGTTCAAAGAGCTCAGCGGAGGAAATGACAGTGATTTGGATGAATTCTTCCGCAATTACTGTGGCTTCTTTAAAGAAATGGGTTATGATACCGTTTCATTTGAGGAACTGATCACGGCAATCATGCCCGGCAGCGGCGCTCTTTACAAGCAGACTCCCGGCGTGATAAAGGACCGCAGCGACTTTGAAAGCTATCCCTGGGAAGAGATCTGCGATCTGTTTTTCAATACTTACCGGCGCTCTTATGAGGCTCTTCGCCGGAATATGCCGGAAGGAATGAAAGCAATCGGCGGGGTCGGAAACGGAATATTTGAATGTGTGCAGGATCTTGTCGGATACGAGAACCTCTGCTATCTGCGTTATGACGATCCGGAGCTTTATCATGATATCTTTTTTAAGATCGGCGAAAACAATCTAAAGATCTGGAAGCGTTTTCTGAAGGAGTACGGAGATATCTTCTGCGTCTGCCGGTTCGGGGACGATCTCGGATTCAAGTCGACAACTCTTCTGGATCCGAAGGATATCAGGGAGCTGATCATTCCCCAGTACAAAGGGATCATTCGTGAGGTCCATGAAGCGGGAAAGCCGTTCCTGCTTCATTCCTGCGGATGCATTTTCGATATCATGGAAGACATCATCGGAGCGGGAATTGATGCGAAGCATTCCAATGAGGATCAGATCGCTCCTTTCCCGGTGTGGGTGGAAAAATACGGAGACAGGATCGGGAACTTTGGCGGAATCGATACCGATGTCGTCTGCAGAATGGATGCCGGATCAATGTTTGAATACATTCAAGATGTCGTTTCAAAATGCAGACATCACGGCGGATTCGCGTTCGGCTCAGGCAATTCAATTCCCGCTTATGTTCCTGCGGAAGGCTTCCTGGCAATGAACAGAGCAATAAGAACGATCCGCGGTGAGTATAAATAAAAAAGCATTTGCTGGAGGAAGAATGAAAAAAGCAGTAATGATCGGTGCCGGTCAGATCGGCCGGGGCTTTATAGGAATGCTACTTGAGGGAGCGGGATACCATGTTGTGTTTGCGGATATCAACCGCAGTGTCATAGATGATATCAATACGCGCCATGAATATACGGTGCATCTGATGGATACCGAATGTGTTGATACGGTGGTAAAGAATATCTCTGCGGTGGACTCTCTTTCTCCCGCCCTGATCGATGAATATGTTTCCTGCAGCCTGATCTGCACGTCTGTCGGCCTGACGGCGTTTCCGTATATTGCGCCGGCACTTGCACAAGGGATCACAGCGAGAAAAGAAGCGGGGATTACGGAACCGCTGAATGTGATTGCCTGCGAAAACGGGCTGAAGAACACGGAAAAGCTCAGAAACCTGATATACGAAAAGCTTTCCGAAGAAGACAAAAAATATGCGGATACGTATATCGGCTTTCCCGACTGTGCCGTTGACAGAATAATCCCACCCGTGGAAGGCATTGCCGCGGCGGAGACCGTCGTTGAGCGCTATCACGAGTGGGATGTCGAAAGATCCGGTTTTAAAGGTGAAATCCCGGAGATTCCGGGGATGAATGTGGTGGACGATCTGTCCGCGTTTATTGAGAGAAAGCTGTTTACGCTCAACGGACCCAACGCCGTAACGGGCTGCCTCGGTTATCTGAAAGGGTATACTACGGTGAAGGAAGCCCTTGAGGATCAGGAGATCTATGAGCTGACATACGGGATGATGGAGGAATGCGGCGAAATGCTGAGTAAGCGGCACGGATTTACCGCGGAGGAAATGCGTGACTACCGGGATTCGCTTATCCGAAGATTCCTGAACCCGTATATCATCGATTCCGTTACACGCGTTGCCCGCGAACCGATCAGGAAGCTTGCTCCGGATGACCGGATCATTGCTCCGATGAACTATGCACATTCCTATGGCATAGCAACGCCGCACTATTACAAGGGCATCGCCACCGTTCTTGCGTATTCAAATCCTGACGATGAGCAGAGCATGCGTATCCAGAAAATGATAAAGGAGAACGGAGTAAAAGAGACTTTGCGTGAATTATGCGCGATCGAACCTGAGAGCGAAACGGCTGCTGAGGTTGAGCGAATTTACAAAGATTATCACCCGTGTTGACTATAATTAGATTAACATAATTTTATTTGCATAACACGTTTTTCCTGTAGAGCCCATGTCTGTTGCAGTAATAATAGAGCTCGCTTGTCCTGCTGATCTTGAATCTTGCTTCGGCGCTGCCTTCCGGATACAGCTTCGTGATTTCCGCTCCGTTGTCCTTTACGGCGGCAATAAATGAGAGATAATGCGTCCGGCTCATCTCATGCTCAAGGGTTACGTAGTATTCGTCTTCAACGCGCTGAATCTGTAATGAGTGCTCATCATCTTCGCCCGAGGCTTCAAGGACGGGCAGCGTGATCCCGCAGCAGCTGATCACGGCTTCTCCTGTCCCGGTGATAATATTTCCGCAGATCGGACAGACATAAAAGACGAGCTTTTTCATGTTGAAGGATCGGTTGGAATTCCGGATGTCACTGCCGGAAAAAAGCTCGATTACGGAAATACCGAGCGCTTCCGCCAGCGGCTCGACGAGCGTGATGTCCGGATATCCTTTCCCGGTCTCCCATTTTGATATTGCCTTATCGCTGACGCACAGTCTCTCTGCGAGTTCTGCCTGCGTCAGCTTTTTCTGTTCGCGGAGCTTTTTGATAACAGCTCCGGTGATATACTGGTTCATCTTTCTACCTCGCTTTCAGGCAGATAATAGCACGTCCCGGATCGGATCGCTACCTACTTTCCGTAGAAGTGCCGGCAGAAAAAAGAAGCGTTCAGCTGAATCGCTGAACGCCCCAGATCCCCGTCAGTACGGCGATGATTCCGATCGCCGAAGCAATGCCGAAAGGCTCTCCCAGGAAGATCACGCCTGCAAGAACGGAAATCACCGTTGTCAGATTGCACAGCACAACGATCCTCGCCGTAGGCGCATTGGCAATGGCGTAGTTGAAGAGGGAATATCCGAGAACAGAGCCGAGAACGGCCAGATACAGAACGGCCAGAATAAAATCAACGTTTTTAACAGGCTCAATCAGAGCAGCGAGATTCTCCCGACATTCGATCAGAGAAAGAACGGTATAGAATACGGCAGCCATGATCTGCATGATCAGAGTTCTTTCGTAAACGGAAAACTCGTCAGAGATCTTTTTGCTGACGATCGTGTAGAACGATCCGGTGACAACAGCAACGAGAAGACAGAGGAAACCGAGAAGATTTACCTGTCCTCCGGAGCTTTCGCTCAGCGTGATCACGATGATACCGGCGATGGAAAGAACGCTGAAAAACCACTGGGCTTTTGTCGGCGTTTCCTTCAGAACGACAGCTGCGAGGAATAAAGTTGCAATGGGAATAAGTGCAATCATGATCCCTGAAAAACTGGAATTCGTATATTTAACGCCGTATTGTTCCCCGATAAAATACAGACAGGGCTCAAGCAGACCGAGGAGAAACAGATTTTTCAGCTTTTTTCCTTTGAAGTTCAGCTTCTTTTTCCCGATAATCAGCGGAAACGAGAGGATCAGAGCGGATAATACAAATCTGTAGGCCAGAAGAATAAACGGAGTAACATATTCCTGAGCAATAGCCGAAGCCATAAAGGTAAAACCCCAGAATATATATACCGTAACTGCGGCTGCGATTGCGATGGTCGTCTTGTTTTTCTGCATGCTTTTCCTTTCTCAGGGAGCCTGCGCTCCGTTTTCTTTGTGTATTATCTGCGGTTATTCCTCCGACAGCTTTCCCGGGAATATCAGCGTGAAAAGGAAAGAAGCGGCGAATGCGATACCTCCGGCGATAAGTGCCTGTATGAAGTTCTGCGGATCGGAAGTGTCGGAAAACATCAGGCAGGAAATAAGATTTGGCGAGGTGAAAATATAGCAGTTGATACTGACGATTCCCTGATAGATCCCGGCGACTGCTGCTCCGAGCATGGAGGTGATCAGGGGCCATTTATGCTTCAGCGCGATCCCGAAAATAGGCGGCTCTGTTATTCCGGTAAAAAGAACGGTGATCCCGCAGGTAAGAGCATTTTTCTTTACGGCAGGCGATTTGCTGCGGAAAAAGACAGCGATAGCCATACCGCCCTGAGCCATCGTCAGAATGAAAAGAGAAACCATGACTCCGACATCAATACCGGCTTCTCCGAGAATCGCAATCGTTTCGGTAACGAATACCCAGTGTGTTCCGGTAATGATCAGCAGAGCCGTGATCGCGGAAAACAGACTCCAGGCGAAAACAGGATGTGTTTTTGTCAGCTTCAGAAAAGTATCATAGAAAGCGTTTCCGGCAATCGTTCCTATAGGACAGATGATCAGCAGACCGAGAAGAGAAATAAAAAGGAGCAGGAAAAACGGCGTGAGAGTATCATCAATATAACCGGGCAAATGCTTATGGAGAAATTTTTCGGCCTTTGCCATTATGGCAATCAGAAGAATGATCGGGAGAGTAGCATAGGCGTAGGAACCGGATATTACTTTCAGCCCGGCAAAAGTCAGGCTTTCTCCGGACTCCGCCATCTGGATAAACGAAGGACTCAGCAGAACTCCGACGGAAGCAATTGCAGCCGGAATATTTGCTCCGAAATGAATAGCGCTTGACCATGCTACGAGAAACGGAAGAAAATAAAACGGAGAGTCGGAAATAATTGAAAGAATTTTTTCCGTAGAGCTTCCCTCTGTCAGAATTCCGGTATATATCAGAATGAGATCAAAAAGCTTTACGATCCCTCCGGCAATAATGATCGGAATGACCGGCCCCATGCTTTCGCTTATGGCGTCTATGATCACGGAAAACAGGGTTTTCTTCTTTGTTTTACTGCTCATATTCAATACCCCGAATAGTTCAGTGTGAAGGAACTTATATCACTTACTCGGTGAAAGGTCAAGAAGAATCCTTGCTTTCCGCCTGAAATAAAAGGAAAGATTTTCCGGTCCCTTTCCGGCGCTGAAACCCGAAGACCCGGAAGCGGAAGTATTTAACAGATTATTTACTCTTTTTTTCCGGAATCTGCTACAGTATAAAATCGAAAACACAGTTCATCTGTGGAAAAGAAATGAATATAGGAGTTATTAAAATTGAAAACATACAGTAAACTGATCGCGTCCGTTACGGCTGCTGTGCTGCTTCTCCTGATGGTTCTCCCGGGGGCGGCATTTGCCGTAAGCGAGGAATCGGAAAGAGAGTTCCGGGAAATAAAAAACGGAATGATCGACGGCTTTAACGGAGAAAAAGTGAATCTGAATAAAGATATCAAAATCAAACTGAAGTCTCCGGAATTCAATTTGGCTCAGTCGGCCATGCTCAATACGATTTCCTTTGTCATTAAAACAGACACGAATGACAGCGGAAGCATCATGTCTTTCAGCCTGAAGTTTCTCGGCCTTGGAGCAGTCTACTGCTCCGTAGACCGTTCGGAAAGAGGAATCGGACTGTATCTTCCGAAGCTGGATAAAACATATTATGTCATTGACAGTGCTCTTCTGGATGAACTGCTTCAGATGGCGGCCGAGGAGCTTGGCTGTCAGTCCTGGGAAGAGGCATCGGAGTGGCTGAAAAGTATTACGCTCAGAGATATCCTGGGAGAAATGAACGATTATACGGATATGATCAATGAAAATCTGGATGTCAAAATTACTTCCAGCTCTCCTTCTACAGTGGAATACCCCTCCGCATTTCCCGTCGTTATTGATACTGTGGATGAGCTGTATTCTGTGATGGAGCACATGTCGGAAAATATTCCGGCATTATTTGAGCAGATTTCTTAAATTGATTAATATACACAGCTGCCGGTCAGAGTCGGACGGCAGACTTTCTGTAACGGAAGGAGAAAAATACAATGAATCCTATTCTCAGAAACCAGTGCGAACTGCTTGTGGAAAACCGAAAGACAGTTTCTTCCGTTTTCTGGAGTGATTTCAATATTTTAAGGATCACCTGCGCTTCTCTGTATGCCGGGAAAAACCGCAGAGCCGATGCGGATACAATGAGGGAATGCAGAAGGATCGTAAGGAAAAAGAAGAATTTTGTTTCGGATTTCCGGGGAAATATCAACTCCATGATCGTCGCCAGGATGAGCATGTCCGCTTCCCCTGAGAAATATTTTGATGATCTGCTTGAGATCAACGGCATGTTCAAAAGGAATAAGCTGATCGGCTCCGAGTACCGTATCCTTTCCGCGATGATCATCAATGATACGGTTGGCCCTGCAAAAGCGAAAGAACATATCGACAGGCTTTATGAAATATACGACGGAATGTCAAAACGGCATGCCTTTTTAACTTCCCCCTCGGATCTCCCGATGGCAGCGGTTATTTCCTGCTGTGATCTTGATGCGGACAAGGTCCTGGAGGAAATGGAGCAGTGCTTCTCTGTCGTGAAAACAAAATTCCGCCTCAGAAGGGGAGCCGTTCAGTCGTGCAGCCATGTCCTTTCCCTGAATCCTGCGGATGCTTCGTCGAAATGCAGTAAATTCTTTGAGGTATGGGATAAGCTGAAGGAATCCGGGCATAAATACGGTTCGGATTATCAGCTCGCCGTTCTGGCTGCCCTTTCAGGTCTGGATATGAGTACGGATGAGATGGTTAGAGATATCATGGATGCGGATGATTATCTGAAGCATAACCGGGGATTCGGCAATTTCATTCTGGGCGCGAAAATGAGAAGAATGTTCGCGGCTCTTCTGACAATTTCCTCGCATGCCGAGAGCGCTGCTTCGGAAGCCTCTGTTGCCGGAAGCTCCGCAGCAATTGCCGCTGCTCTTGAGATCTGCATGATGATCGTTATGATGACGATTATGATGTCCACCACGCATTATACGAATACGAATTCGTCCAAATCATAAATTTACAGAGATCGTCAAGATGATAAAAATCAACGGGAAATGCTCGGTTTCAGGCATTTCCCGTTTCAATATTCTTGATTATTTCGTTTTGCGACTGGCTTCTTGCTTTTGTTCCGCCTGGCGGATATGAGCAGGAGAAGGATGACTGTAACATGAACTGCGAGAGTTGTAAAAGAAGCTTCAATGCCAAAAGAAGGATCGTAAGAAAGCGTCTTTCCCCGGACATCGTTTACAGTAAACAGAGCGTATTCGGAGGAAACGCCGGAATTTGGAAATCCGAACAAAATGCTCTGAATGAAGTTCCATGCAGCGTGTATTCCTGCGGCGGCCATGAAAGAACCGGAACGCCGGAACAACAGCCCGTAGATCAGTCCGGAAGAGAACAGAACGATAAT
>JAUNQI010000029.1:18057-26270 GCA_030536255.1 Eubacteriales bacterium
ATGATCCAGTAAGGAATAAAACAGAGATACCCGGATGCTGTCCGGAAAAACGGATCTGAGAAAACGAAAAGCCCGGAGAACAATCCGTATAAAAGGTGAGACAAAAAGGATGAAACGCAGAATAGAGCGATACCTGCGAGAATGACAGTAAAAATACTGCCTGCAGAAATGTCTGAATTTCTTCTGTTCATGACGCTTCCGGTCAGAGCATCATTGCGTTGTGGATCTTTCCGATGGAGATATAGTTATTGAGGAGCGCGTGGATGTCGCTCCCTTCCGGGGCTTCGCTTTTGTCAATCAAACAGTCCTTCAGCGTGTAGGTCGGAGTTCCGTCTTCAAGTGTACCTGGCAGGAGATTTTCTTTATAAGGCCGAATATGACCGACACCTCTGCCGCGCAGGATCCCTTTGTACTCCTCCAGCGGACAGCCGGGGAAGTTTACGTTCCAGAAGGCGGTACTTTCGATTTCTGTGTTCATCAGTTCGGTGATGATTTCTTCCAGATATCTCTTAACGACACTGTAGTCGGAGCCTTTCCCGCTGAAGACCGCGCCGTTCGGAACTCCGTTGGAGAATGCGATTCCCGGAACGCCGAGAGTCATGGCCTCATACACAGCGCCCACGGTTCCGGAATTTGCACAGTCATAACCGGCATTATACCCGAAGTTGATCCCGGAGAGAATGATATCCGGTTTTTCCGGAAGAAGCCTGAGGATCGCAACTTTTGTGCAGTCTACCGGCGTTCCGTCAAGAGAATATGCGGCAACGTTTTTCACGGGATAATCGTTGATTTTCCGCAGAGCCATCGGCGTTGCGATGGTAAGCTTCTGGGACATGCCGCTGCACTGCCTGACAGGTGCCACGACAGTTACTTCACCGAATTTTACGGCCGTTTCGGCAAGGATCCTGAGACCTTCCGCCTGAATTCCGTCGTCATTGGTGAGGAGTATTTTCAGCTTTTTATTGTTATGTGTCATTTCAGTTCCGCCTTTATTTTTCAAGTCCTAAGGAATATATCACACTTGTATCGATAAGGCAATAATGACAAAAGTAAAACATAGACAAAAGTGATGAATTAGGATATAATTCCAATGTTCTGGCGGGAAAAACAGTATCTGCCTGCCGGAAGAAAAACTATGTAAGGAGAAAAAACATGAAAAAGTTCCTCGCACTCGTTCTTGTCCTCTGCGCACTCTGCACTGTTTCTTCAGCCGCATTTGCTGAGCAGTCTTTTGACAAGCTCACTCTCGAGTTCGTTCCTTCCAAGGATGCTGACGTTATCATTGCCGGCACTGCAAATCTTCCTGAGCTCGTTAAGGCTGAGATGAAGAATCTCGGATATGAAATCGGCGAAGTCGATATCACTGTCGGCACCAGCTATGATGCAACCGGTGAAGCAATGTCCGCAGGTGCAATCGATGTGGGCTGGCTCCCTGGCGGAACTTATGCTCTTTATTCTGACGATACCGATGTTATCCTCACTGCTACCCGTAACGGCCTTTCCAATGACAGCACCAATCCTGCTGACTGGAACGGCGAAGCAAACAAGACCCTGAAGGATGGCCCTCAGGTAACCTTCTATCGCGCTCTCGTTTATGCAGCTCCCACTGAGTACGGCAAGAAGCTCGCTGACAAGGTCAACGCCGGTGAAGCTCTTACATGGGAAGATCTTGACGGCGCTTCCTGGGCAGTTCAGAAGACCTCTTCCTCCGCCGGTTATATCTACCCCACCATGTGGCTCATGAATAACTACGACGGCAAGAAGATCTCTGATCTCTCCAAGGTTACCACGCTTGACTCCGGCTACGGCACTGCATTCTCCATGGCAGCTGCTGAGCAGGTCGATATCATTGTCTGCTATGCTGACGGCCGTAACGACTACGAAGCTTCCTGGAACATCCCCACGGATCAGCAGGATGAGACCGGCAAGCAGGGCATGGGCCGCAGTGCTTCCATCTGGGACGAACTCAATGTCATCGGTGTTACCGACGGTATCTACAATGACACTGTAGCTGTTTCCAAGGAAAGCCCCTACTACACCCCCGAGCTCGTTGAAGCTCTCCAGAACTGCTTCATCAACATCATCAGCACCGAAGAAGGCAAGGCAATCTTCGATGTTTACAGCCACACCGGTTATGCTACCGCTACCGATGCTGACTACGACGGAGCACGTATGGCTCTCACAGCAGTTTCCGACTAATTCCCTTTAAGTATCTCAACGCCCTGTATTAGCAATAATACAGGGCGAATTGTTGATATCAGACTTTTTCAAAACTCCTTATATGTTTTCTTGTGATCTGTGTTTATAGAAGCGGACAGATCATTCCAACAGTTTGTGCTGACGTTTATTTTTCAGATTCAAAAGGAAATTATCAGAACATGATTGAATTTAAAAATGTATATAAAACATATCCCAACGGCTTTACAGCCCTGAAGGATATTAACCTGAAAATAGAACAGGGAGAATTCGTTGCGGTAATCGGACTTTCCGGTGCCGGTAAATCCACGATCCTTCGCTGCATCAACCGTATGCACGATATTACCAAAGGCTCCCTTACCGTGGACGGGATCGATGTCAATTCTCTCAAGGGGAAGGAGCTCAGAAGATATCGCAGAAAAGTCGGAATGATTTTTCAGAGCTTTAACCTCGTTTCAAGAAGCACGGCAATTAAAAACGTTCTCACGGCGGATGTTCCGGATATGCCGTTCTTTAAGGTCCTGTTTGGAATCTTTTCAAAGGATCAGAAAATGCGTGCTCTTGAAAGCCTGGACAAAGTCGGTATCCTTTCAAAAGCCTATACACGATGTGACCAGCTTTCCGGCGGTCAGCAGCAGCGCGTTGCTCTGGCCCGCACGCTGAATCAGAATCCGCAGATCATTCTTGCCGACGAGCCGGTTTCCTCTCTGGATCCTATCCTTGCGCGTCAGGTCTTGCAGGATTTTGTCCGTATTAATAAGGACTATAATATTACGATCCTTCTGAATATCCATCACGTTGACCTTGCCCTTCAGTATTGTGACAGAGTTATCGGGATCCGGGAAGGACAGATCGTGTTTGACGGTCCTGCTTCAACCATTACTCAGGAACAGATCGATGAGGTCTATAACGGAACGAAGGTTCCTACGCTCGGTGACGGGGAGTAAGCGGGTATGGATAAAGTTGAAAAGACCGGCAAAGATACGGAGCTGAAAGTTAAGTTTTTTGACCGTATCTTTAAGCCGCAGGTGATTACGCTCCCCAATGGAAACATTGTAGAGCGCCCCAGAAGCAGAACTCCTTTTATCCTTTTGCTCCTGATTCTTGTCGTTTTCTGGGCGATCCGGATGACGGGATTTGACATGGCGATGATCATAAAGCGCTTTTCCAAGCTGCTGGATCTGCTCAAGAAAATATTTGCTCCCAACTGGAGCTTTTTCCCGAAGGTAATCAAGCCTCTTCTGGATACGATAAAAATGTCGATCCTCGGCACGGTTATCGGCTGTGCCTGCGCTCTTCCTGTTGCGATCCTGTCCTCAAGCAATATCAACAAAAATGCGGTAACGGTGACCATTTTCCGCTTTATCCTTGGCCTGATCCGTACCCTTCCTACGCTGATCCTTGCTCAGGTCTGCGCGCTGATCTTCTCGCTCGGAACTTTTGCAGGAACGGTGGCAATTTCCATATTCACGTTCGGCGTTGTTTCGAAAATGCTTTTTGAAAGTATCGAGACCATCGATATGGGGCCTTTTGAAGCGATGGAAGCACTGGGAGCCAACAAGTTTCAGGCTTTCTGGTCTGCCTGCATTCCGCAGATTCTTCCGGTTTATCTCAGCCACAGCCTTTATTGCTTCGAGATGAATGTGCGTGCGTCTGCGATCCTCGGCTATGTCGGCGCCGGCGGTCTTGGTATTACGATCAATGAGCGCGTGGGCTGGAGAGATTACAACGGCCTCGGAATGGTGCTCCTTACGCTGTTTGTTGTGGTCGTGGCAATAGAATTCCTCAGCTCGTATCTGCGCAAAAAGCTTAGCTGAGAGGAGGAGCCGTATGAGTGAAAAACTGAAAAAAATAGAACAGAGCCTCGATGAAAAGCTTACGGCTGCGGAAATGTATGCCAGCCGTCCGAGAAAATGGCTCCTTTATCTCATTGTTGTTCTTATCATCGTATCTCTTGTGACCTGGTCTGCCTCGGATGTCAACTTTACCGGCGTTACCACTGTCGGTTCTGAGGTGGCAAAGGGCGTGTTTTACGGTATTTTTAATCCGGACATGAAGCTTTTATTCGGAACTACCGAAACGGATGTTCCGTATCTGCTCCTTCAGACGATTGCGATAGCGGTTCTGGGTACTCTCTTCGGAGGAATTCTTGCGATCCCGTTCGCGTTCCTGGCTGCTGAAAATATCATGCCGAAGCCGGTAGCCTATCTTTTCCGCATCCTGATTCTTCTGATCCGTACGATCCCGAGCCTTGTCTGGGCGCTGATGTGGATCCGTGTTACCGGTCCCGGAGCGCAGTGCGGTGTTATTACGCAGTCTGTCTGCTCAATAGGAATGATCTCCAAGATGTATATCACGGCGATCGAGAACCTGGATACAAAGATCCTGGAGAGCCTTGACGCGATGGGATGCACTCCCTTCCAGAAGATCCGCTACGGCGTTATTCCTCAGCTCACCGCCAGCTTTATTTCTACCATGATCTATCGTTTTGATATCAATCTCAAGGATGCTACAACGCTTGGTATTGTTGGCGCCGGCGGCATCGGAGCTTCTCTGGTTCAGTGTCTGAACAGCCGTCGCTGGGCAATGGTTGGCTCTTTCATCTGGGGTCTGATGGTGCTCGTAATGATCATTGAGCTGATCTCTACAAAGATCAGGAAAAAGCTTGCTCACGGTGAATACTAATGGGAAGAAAGCTTACTGTTTTCTATACCAGTGACTGTCATGGCAGTTTTGAAGCGCTTTCCCGCTGCAGTGCGTCTTTCGCACACGGCGGGAATGCTCTTATTATTGACGGCGGGGATACTCTTCACGGCAGCCCGCTGGCATATTACCTTTGCAGACGGCGAAACGGGAGCGGGAAGGAAAACCTTCCGTTTGTCCCGGCGCAGATCATGAATTCCGCCGGCTATCATTCCATTACGCTCGGGAATCATGATTTTTCCTTTGGACAGGAAATCCTGAATGAGTATCTTTCCGGTCTGAACGCGGAGTGCCTTTGTGCCAACCTTTCAGGGCTTGCGAACGTCAAAGGAACCGCCGTTGTTACCCTTGAAAACGGGCTGCGGGTCGGCGTTGCCGGGATTACAAGCAGTACAGTGCCTTCCATGGAATCTTCCGATAATCTGGCAGGCCTGACGTTTTCAGACGCCTTTTCCGCTGCGGCGGAGGCCCTTGCGGAGCTCAAGAAACAGAATACAGATATAACAGTATGTCTGTATCACGGAGGCTTCGAGTTTCCCCCGGATGAATATCTGTCGTCGCCGGAACATGGCTGTGCGCTTCCGGAAGAACCATGTCTGGAAAATCAAGGGCTGAGGATCGCTGAAAAGCTGGATTATGATATCCTCCTCACTGCCCACCAGCATAATCTGCTCTCCGGAGAAACTATCTGCGGAACATTTGTCTGTCAGCTTCTCAATCAATGCGGCGGTTATATCCGTCTGGAGGCTGAAGAGGGGACAGCAGGGGAAATATCCGTCTCCGGCGGCTTCTTTTCTGCGGAGAACAACGCTCCGGATGAAGAGGTTGAGCGGATCTTGCTTCCGGTAAAGAAGCATTTTCGGACATGGCTGGAATCGGAGGCGGGGAACCTCGATTCAGATCTGATATTTTCAGGATATCTGGATGCCGCAGTCAATGGTTCGCTGCTGGCAAACTTTTTCAATCAGGTTCAGCTGTCGGTTTCCGGAGCGGATATTTCCTGCACGGCACTGGGAAATGAACAGAAGGGGATCCCTTCAAAAGTTACCAACGGAGATGTGATCCGGGGCTATTCCTATGCCAATACGCTTGCAGTGATAGAAACGGACAGGGCCATGCTGAAGAAGGCTCTGGAGCGCTGCGCGGAGTATTTTGAAAGAGACAGCGGCGGTGAGCTTCATATTTCCGAAGCGTTCCTCAAACCGATGGTACAGCATTTCAACTATGACTACTTTTCGGGAATAGAATATGTTATCGATACGCGCAGGCCTCTCGGAGATCGCGTCGTTTCTATAAAATATAAAGGCCGTGAGCTCGGTGACGCTGAAAAGCTGACGCTCTGCATGAATAATTACCGGGCTTCCGGGAACGGAGGATATCCGTTTTACCGGGAAGCAAAAACTGTTTCGGTAGTAAAAAAAGAGGTTCAGGAACTGATTTTTGAAACCATCGGGAGATCCGGAACCGTCTCTGTGGACAGGCACAAGTGGGCAGCGATGATCTGACCCATACAAATAACTATAATTAAGAAATATTTTTAAACAGGAGAATAGTGATAAAATGAAGAATGAAGTGTTTGATATTGTGCTTCTGATCGCTCTTCCGGCGTCCGGAAAATCCGAAGTGAGAAATTTCATGGCAAATGTGGAGCCGGAAAAGCTGAAAGAAGAGTTCCATATCGGAGAGAATCTGCAGCTGGATGATTTCCCGTATGTTTTCATGATGCGACGGATCGACGATGAGCTGGAAGCAATGGGATATTCAAGGATCTTTTACCCGGGAGAAACGCCGTTCTATGACGGCCGCGACTGGGGAACGCTGATCAATCTCCTGAATGAAGACTATCATGATATGGCAAACCGGAATTATTCTGACCCCGCTTCTGCGGCACAGCTCCTGTTTGACAGATACGACAGAGCGGCCCTTCAGGCCGGCATCAGCCCGAGAATTGGCCTCCTGAGTGAGAAAGTACGCGCGGAACTCGCCTCCCGTCTTGAAGCGGAGGCAAGAAAAATGCTGGATGAAAAGCATGCAGGATACCCGGATACCATGGAAGGGAAGACGCTTATTATTGAGTGCGCCCGCGGAGGCCCTGTTGGAGCGTCAATGCCTCTGAGCGGAACCTGCGGATACCAGTATACTCTGCCGGTGTTCTGCCCGGAGATCCTCAGCAAAGCCAAGATCCTGTATATCTGGGTCACGCCCGAAGAATCCAGACGGAAAAATGCCGAAAGATTTGATCCCAACGATCCCGGCTCAAATCTCCATCACGGTACTCCGGAGGCTGTTATGCTGGAGGACTATGGCTGTGACGACATCGAATACATGGCTTCTGTTTCGGATGTTCCCGGAACGCTCACGTTTGATGCGCACGGAAAGACCTGGCATCTCCCGATCGGAATTTTTGATAACCGCGAGGACAAGACGTCCTTCCTGCGGGAGACTCCGGATCAATGGGATGCCGGACTTGTGGAAGAGTTTTCCGCGGCAATTAAGAAGGCTACGGATATTATGGCGAAGTAATTGGCTTTTCCGGTCAACAGCAATCAACTGCAGAAAAATCTGTTAAGCGGTCAAGGAATGAATCATTGGCCGGCTTCTGATCCTGGCGATACTTAAACGACAGAAAGGAATTTTGCGAAGATGAAAAAAATAATCTGCGTCCTGATGGCAGCGGTGCTTTTTGTTTCATGCGGAGCTGTGGCTTTTGCAGCGGATGCCGGGGAAGTTTCCGGAAATCCCGCGGCGTTTGTTATCGCTGATACGGAAGACGTCTATGCGGTGATCAATTCTTTCACGTATGAACAGACAAGCGACGAGTACGTGGCGGAAATCTATTTTGAAAACCGTAGCGGGAGCTCCGTTGAATTCGGTGCAGAAAAAATCGGCGCGCACGGATTTATTGTAGACGGTTACTGCTATAACGTACTTGCTGCCGGAAGAAAATCCATTACTTATCTTGAAATGCTGGTGGAGCCGCTGAGATATCTCGGAATTACGCAGCCGGAAGAGATTAGCTTTGAATTCTATGTGAACAGCACGGATGAAGAGGGATATCGTCCTTTGTTCCGTGATAAGATCTTTTATTATCCGACAGGAAAATCTACCGATGATATTCAGAAAGTTGAGATTTCCGATTTCAGCAGCTATGATTACGCGATAGACAATGATTTCCTGAGATACAGGGAAATAGACGCAAAGTGGACGGAAAACGGAGAGTTTTACGAGCTTGATTTTGTTCTTGAAAATAAATGCTCTTTTGACTTTGTTGTCCAGTGCAGGAACTTTTCCATGAACAATTCAGCGGTGGAGGC
>JAUNQI010000077.1 GCA_030536255.1 Eubacteriales bacterium
TTACATCAACGTCACAGGTAAGGGAAATCTCACACTTTTCTTCCGTCGTAAAGTATCTGTACTTGTCTTTCCTGTCCCAGGTGTCCATGTCGATCTTTTTATAATTCATCTTTTCCTCCGCAAATTCCTGTTTATCTATTTGTGATTGACCAATGAAAACGGGCATCTTTTTCCAATGCACTGGTTGTTCTGAGACGAATGGGTGCAGATGATCTCGGGCCTTTCCATTTCAATTCCAAAGTGTTCTTTTACAAAGTCGATTGCTGACAGAATAGAAAGAAACGAATCCCTCTTGCAGCAGCGCGGACCGCCGACTTCGCCGATTGCTCCCAGTGCCTTTGATGTCATCAGATTGGACAATCCCCAAGGTTCCTGTGCCAAAGGCGTCGATTTGGAAATTATCGACACGAACATTCCGGCGCTGATCCCGGCTCCGCAGGCACCCCAGAATCCGCAGGCACCGCCGGGTACCGATTTGCCGCGGTTCATCATCTCAACGAGAGCAGGATGAAGGTCAATTTCTCCTCCTGCGTTTTTATATGCCGTCAGCAGGGCGGCACCCACCATGACATGATGCTCCGGACCATGCATGTGGCAGAACGGCTGCGCCATCATCTTTTCGATGATCTCAACCGGATCTTTAGATTTCTCTTCCAGACAGAGAGAAATGATCCTGTCCATTCCTTTTGTATGACATTCGTTGCAGACATAATGTCCGTTGATGCATCTCGTTTTGCTATTCTCTTTTTTATGACAGATCGCACACTCCATCAGTTCATCTTTTACAAGATATTCAAGAGGGGCTTTACAGATCAGGCATTCTTCCTTCATTTGATACCTCCGTAATTTCCTGTTTGTTGTGGTAATTATAGCATTGAAACATAGCCAGAACAATCAAAAGTAAGGAATACTATAGGCGGCCGCTGGATGCAGGAAGAAGCACGGCAGGACAAGGCACTGCACAGCAGATTTTATTCAAATTTTTCAGATTTCTCTTCATTTTTCATAACATTTCATGCTCAAGAATTCAACAGGAGAATTAAAAAACGCGCACAGGAACTGCCGAACGCTAAAAAAAGTCCTCAGCTCCGGGAGGAACTGAGGAACTGATTTCATCCCCACTTGTATTGCGAATATTCAACTAAGTAATCTTCGCGGAAATGATACGTACTCGAACGTCCCGACAATTGAACATAGTAATGGTAGTAACTGCCGGACCAATAACTGCTCATAATCATACAAGTTTTCATGCTTCTGTCATAGAAAAGCTCGAATGTCTGTCCCGGCTGGAATCTCGGATCCGGTCTGCTATCTCCGTCGTTCTTTCCTCCGGCAACCTGGGAGAGCTCTTCGTCCGTGAGCTATCTGCTGTTCAGGAAGTTATAATACATCTCGGCGTCGGAAGCTGAGAGCTCCACGCCTTCCTCTTTTGCGAGTGCAATCAGTTCTTCCGCGGATGCGGCCTTCTTTGCCTTTTCCATCATTTCGTTGGTGAACGTCATCTCAGTTTCCTCTTTTAAAATTCAGCTATTTAAAGTCTTACATCTCTTAATACGCAGAATATATCAAAACGTTACTCCTGTCAATATTAAGCTGTCAGCCAGGTCAGCCGGGTCAGGCCAGCCGAGTCA
>JAUNQI010000030.1:0-25216 GCA_030536255.1 Eubacteriales bacterium
TCAGCTGGTAGAGCACCTGACTCTTAATCAGGGTGTCCAGGGTTCGAGTCCCTGATGGTGTACCATATAGTTGGTGCTTTTAACGATGAGGGTCCACCTGTTCCCATTCCGAACACAGAAGTTAAGCTCATCAGTGCCGAAAATACTTGTCTGGCGACGGACTGGGAAGATAGGTCAGTGCCAACTTAATGCCTCCTTAGCTCAACCGGTAGAGCATGCGGCTGTTAACCGCAGGGTCGTAGGTTCGAATCCTACAGGAGGCGCCAAGCGGACAAGCCGCCACTGTTTGGTGGCGGCTTGTTTCATTAGGACCGTTAGCTCAGTTGGTAGAGCAACCGGCTCATAACCGGTCGGTCCGGGGTTCGAGTCCCTGACGGTCCACTGAAATTAAAGCACCGCAGATCGGTATCTGCGGTGTTTTTGTGCTTTCTATACTGTTCTTCCAACATACGTTGCGGATTAACGAATCTTTTATGTTGTTCTGTCTCTTTCTTTTTCCAGCTCTTCATACCATTTATAAGGTACTACGAGAATGCCTTTTCCGGTACCGAGGGAAATCGTTGGCTTGATGGATCCGTGAAAATCGCTGCCGCCTGTTTTTAACAAATCATAGTCCTCCGCCAGTCTTTCCAGATAGGCCATCTGCCCCGGTGTGTGGCTGGAATGTCTGCATTCTATACCTCTGACACCGTATTTGATTCCGAATTCGATCAGATCTGCTATCGTTTTAACTTCATATGTATATTCGAACGGATGTGCCAGAACCGCGATCCCTCCGGCGTTCCTGATTAGCTCAATGCATCTTTCCATCGGAATTGTTTTTCTTGGAACCCAGAAAGGCTTTTCTTTGCTCAGGTAATTATCAAAGGCTTCCGTGACCGATTCTGCCAGTCCGTTTTCTACAACGATCTTTCCGAAATGCGGCCGTCCGATGACGCTTCCGAAGCGGTCTTTCATATCTTCGTAGCTGATATTGATTCCGCTGTTTCTCATTAATTGAATGATTTTTTCATTCCTGATATCTCTGTCGTCGATGATATTTTTCAGTTCTGTTTTCAGTTCCGGGTTATCTACGTCGATAAAGTATCCGAGAATATGTACGGAACCATAGAATTTTGTGCTGAGCTCGATTCCGGGTATTACTTTTATGCTTCTTCCGTTTGCAGCGGATTCTGCTTTTTTGTAGCCGTCAACGGTATCATGGTCTGTGATAGCGATGGCTGCAAGCCCGTCTTCATCTGCAAGCTCTACAACTGCCTGCGGTTTTACGGAGCTATCTGATGCGGATGTATGGATATGAAGGTCTACTCTTCTCATTTTGCAAGGCTCCTGACAAATTCGTTGGCTTTTTTGTAGATCAGTTCTGCACTGTCATCCAGGAAGAATTCACCGTTTTCATAGAGAATTTTTCCGTTTATCATCGTCATTTTAATATTTTCCTTGCTGCCTGAATAAACGATATTGGTTATAATATTATTGACCGGCTGCATGTTCGGGCGGTTCATATCCAATCTTACCAGATCAGCCTTTTTCCCCTCTGCAATGTCATCACAGCAGGAAAGCATCATGGATCTTGCGCCATTTACGCAAGCCATCTTCAAAACTTCACCTGCTGGAAGTGCTGCGGCGTCATTTTCATAGTATTTCTGCAGAGCAGTAACGAGATACATCTCCCGGAACATATCCAGTGCGTTGTTGCTGGAAGCACTGTCGGTGCCGATTGCAATCTGCATTCCTGCTTTGCGCATCTTCTCAATCGGAGCGATTCCGCTTGCAAGCTTCAGATTTGACGAAGGACAAGTAACTGCCCACAGTCCTTTTCTGGCGAATAGTTCAATGTCTTCATCATTGAAGTAGCAGCAGTGATATCCACCGCCGCCGTATTTGAAAAAGCCGATGCTGTCAAGATACTGCGGAGGAGTCATTCCGTAACGCCCGATACAGCCTTCCACTTCGGACTTTGTTTCACACAGATGGGTAAAGCACGGAGCTTTGTATTTTTCGGCGAGGGAGACCATGTATTCCATTCGTTCAACCGATGTCGTATATTCCGCATGGATGCCGAAAATATAGGAGACCAGCTCTGAAAGGCTGCTGCAGTAGAGATAATCGCGTTCAATATCCGTAGGATCCTTGTCAAAGTTGTTCATTGCCGAGCAGATGACGGTCCTGAAACCTGCATCTGCGTTGGCCTTTGCATAGGTGTGTGAATGAGCATACATGTCAAAGCTTGCGGTTATTCCGGAGGAAAGATACTCCAGAATTCCGAGCTTTGTAAGGTAATATACAGCCTCTTCTGTGAGCTTTGCCTCATTTGGCCATATCAGATTGCTGAGCCAGCTGTGAAGCTCCATATCGTCTGCCATAGAGCGCAGGAAAGTCATAGGTGTATGGGTATGTCCGTTTTTGAATCCGGGCATGAGAACGTCGCCCTGAAGGTCGATCTGGCGTTCAAATGAAGGCATTTCGTCCTTTGCCGGACCTACATAAACGATTTTGCTTCCGTCAGTCCAGACTTCTTCGTCCGTAACGGTTGTTTCAGGTTCAAAGCGAATGATTTTTCCATTGTAAAATCTTATCATATTATCAACCCTCCCAGAATTCAGTGCCGCCGCACTGCCGAATGATCTCTGCCCTTGCCTCCATCATTCCTGTGTAGGTAGGCATAATAAATACTGTTTCCTCACTGCGGTTGAGCGTGCTGATCAGCTCTTTGCAGTCTGTCTGCTTTTCGATTTTTGCCTCAGGTATTCCTGCCCGGATAAGCCGGGAATACATTTCTTCAGTCCTCATGCCGGATACATAGATCTTTGTGACTCTGCAGGAGTTGAGAAGCTCAAACTCTGCGTTTTCAAGCCATGAAATGTCTTTGCCGTCCGAAACATTGTTGTTGAGATAGATAGAAAGCACAAAATCCTCTTCTGCCTGACGAAGAAACTGAAGCACCTGATTGCATCCCGCATCGTTTTTGACAAGGATCATCCGGCCGCCTTTTTTGCCGATATTCAGCTGCTCCATCCGTCCGAAAGCACACTTGAATCCGGCCAGAGCTTCAGCAGCCGCTTCTTTGTGAACACCTGCCTGAAGCAGAGCGGCGAAAGAACCGAGCGCGTTATAGATGTTATAAACAGCAGGCAGATTAATATCCAGAATCAGTTCGTCAGACTGACCGTCAGCATAAGCGGAAGCTTTTATGCGCGTTCCGGAGAGTGTCTGGGAAATGATATCCAGAGCTTCATAATCGGCAACATGTCTGTGCGAGCCACAGGAAGGGCAGTTGTAGCCTCCGAGATGACTGAAGGTGATGTAGTCATACTCATATTTCCCTCCGCAGTGGATACATCCGTCAAGATCACTGACTCCTTTTCCTCCGCATTTCCCGGAAGCGGAAGCGGAGATCCCGAAGAAATATGCTTTGTTTCCGGCTTCCTCAGAAAGAGAGGAGGTAACGGGACAGTCGGCATTGAGAACAAGAACGGCATTTGGAGCGTTCTTAATACCAGTTCGGATATCGTCTCTGGTATTGAGAACGCCGCCGAAACGGTCAACCTGATCACGGAAAAGATTTGTAACAAGAATCACCGCCGGCTGGAGCTGCTGAAAGACCTTCATGGAAGCGGCTTCGTCCGTTTCGAGAACAGCGTAGTCATATCTGCATTTTCCGGAGAGCGTCGAATTAACGATAAAATCGGTTGTGATCCCTTCAATCAGATTAGCGCCGGAACGGTTGGCAAAACAGGAAAAACCCTCTCTGCGGAGGCCTTCCTCAATGATCCTGGTGCAGGTCGTTTTACCGTTCGTACCCGTAACGGTAATGCATTTCACATTTGCAGAGAGCTGAGAAAGAAGATCCGGACAGATTTTCAGTGCGATCTTTCCCGGCTTTGCGGTTCCGCCGCGATGAAGGATGCGGCAGACCATGCGTACGATTTTGCCGATCAATACGGCGATTCGTGCTTTGAATGTCATAAATTTACCTCATTTATCCATACAATAACTTGCTGAAATCAGAAAGATATCCTCAGAATGTTTTGTTATTATCATATTACAGTATCAGAAAAAATACTGTTCAAAATAAAATTATAACATTATTTTATTCGTCGTGCAATAATTTGCTTCAGCTCTCCGATGATTCCCAGAAATGACAATATCAGCTGATCTGACAGGAGAAGCTGATCTAAAAGACTCCGAAGGATTTCCAAAGAGAATGGCCTTGAAAAAACAGGGGTAATATTATACAATCAGAACTATGAAAAAAAGAAATATAATAACTCTATTATGTATTCTCGTTGTGATTGCTGCGGCTGCCGCAATCGTAAAGTTTACGCCTGTTCCGCAGCCGGCTGCCGCATCGGGCAAGATCGCATTATATACCCGGAATAAGCCGGATGCCGAAATTACGGTGGCTGTAATAGCAGACGGAGAGACTAAAATCGTTGCTTACGGGCATGACGGAGAATCGATTCCCGTTCCGGAGAGAAGCTATGAGATCGGACAGATCACGAGAACGTTTACAGGAGCGCTTGCCGCTGAGGCGGTCAGAGACGGACTCCTGTCTCTGGACGATTCCGTTTCAGATTTCCTTACTCTTTCCCGCGGCGCTTATTCACCGACAGTTCTTGAACTTCTGACGCATTCTTCTGCCTACTCGGATTATGCTCCTGAAGTATCCGGGGAACGGTCTTCCAATCCTTATCATGGAATAACGGGAAATGATATTGTTGCGTCTATGAACAGCTTCCGTCTGTCCTATAAGCCGCCGTATATGTACTCCGACTCCGATTACGGCGCGGCGGTGCTGGGATCTGTGATATCAAAGCTGTATGATGTGGACTTTTACAGTATTCTCACGATATTCGTCCAGGAGAAGCTGGGGCTTGAGCATACATTCGTTGCTTTGGAAAAGTGCATGGAAAACGGATGGAAATGGAATACCGACGACGCATATATTGCGTCTCTTGGTTTAACCAGTGATATTTCAGATATGGTGTCCTATGTTAAGCTGTATCTTGCCGGTGCGCTCCCTGTGATCGAAATGGCGTCAGATCCTTTATATGAGGTCAATGCGGAAAGTTCCGTCGGATATATGTGGACGGTATCCCGTATGGGATGGATCCTCAGTCAGGCGGGAGAGACAGGTCATTATTCTGCTGCCGTAAAAATAGATAAAAATAATAAAGCTGCGGTTGTTGTCCTGTCGAACTATCCGGATGACAGATATGGCAATACGATGGATATAGCGGGAGCTTTGCTGAAGGAAGCAACCTCCGGTGGATGAGAAGCATCATATATAAAAGACGCACGGAATCAGCATGAAGAATGCCGTTTCCGTGCGTCTTTGAATATGCTCTAATCAGGTTTCGTATTATTTAAGAAGCTTTTCGCCGATCTTATAAACATCCCCGGCACCGACAGTGAAGATAACATCTCCGGGGCGGGCAATAGCTCTCAGCGTGTTTTCAAGAGCTTCAAAGTCAGGATAGAAAGTAGAATTCGGTATTTTTTCCGCCAGATTAGCGGAGGAAATGCCGATCGTATTCTTTTCGCGGGCAGCGAATATTTCTGCCAAAAGAAGGACATCCGGACGTTTCAGCTGCTCAACGAAATCGTCAAACAGAGCCGCAGTTCTGGAGAATGTATGCGGCTGAAAAACAAGGATCGTACGCTTGTAATTCAGCGTGTCAAGCGTGTCGAGCAGAGCCTTTAACTCTCCGGGATGATGGGCATAGTCATCGTAAACATCAGCGCCGTTATACTTGCCCTTATATTCAAAACGTCTTCCTGCTCCGTTAAAACCTGCCAGACCGTACTTTACGGCATAGGGTCTGATCCCGAGACAGATGGCGGCAGCTGTTGCGGCGAGGGCATTCTTTACATTATGAACACCCGGAACATGGAGCGTAACATCGGTGAAGAGCTTTCCTTTATAATAAATATCAAAGGTAGTACTGGTCCCTCTGTACCGGATATTCTCAGCATAGACGTCCGCATTTTCCTTCATGCCGAAGGTAATCATTCTTCTGGGAATACCGTCAAGAGCTTCCATCGTATTGGCATCGTCGATGTTTGCTACGATATATCCGTCCTCGGGAACTTTGGAAGCGAATATCCGGAAACTCCGCTGGACTTCGCTGAGATCCTTGAAGAAGTCCAGATGATCAGCTTCTATGTTCAGGATGACAGCAACAGTAGGATAAAAAGCGAGGAAGGAATTATAATATTCACAGGCTTCCATAATAATCGTGTTCCCGCGGCCGATTCGGTGCCCGGCATTCAGAAGAGGGAGCGTTCCGCCGAGCATGACGGTGGGATCCTTCTCGGCAGCCATGAGGATATGCGTGCACATGGAAGTGGTTGTGGTTTTTCCGTGAGTTCCGGAAATACAGAGAGCATTGTTATAATCTTTGGATATGCTTCCCCAGGCCTGCGTTCTCTCGAAAACGGGGATTTTGTGCTCGTGGGCGGCAATGATCTCCGGATTGTCGTCGTGAACTGCGGCTGTTCTGATTACAAATTCAACATCATCCGTGATATTGTCAGCATTATGGCCCATTTTTACGTCTATCCCGAGCTTTTTCAGATTCCGGACATTTATGCTGTCCTGTGTATCGGAACCGGTAATATTAAGCCCCATGTCAAAAAGGACTTCCGCAAGCGAAGACATGGATACTCCGCCAATACCAACGAGATGTCCTTTTCGTCCCGGTGACATATAGTTTTCAAAATCAACCATTTCTTTTCTCCGTTTTGTTAACAAAAATGTATTGAGTTAGAGGTTTTAAGATGATAAGATAAAAGAACTTAAATATTATAATACCCGATTGAATCTATTGCAAGTGAATTTGGGAGAGTGTTGATGTCAGAAATATCGCCGCCAAAATATGTAAAAGCAGTTCTGAAGACGCTGAATGCGCATGAATACCCCGCCTGTATTGTCGGAGGCTGTGTCAGAGATGCAATCCTCGGAGTGGAGCCTCAGGACTGGGATGTTGCAACCGGGGCTCTTCCCGCACAGGTTATGGAGCTGTTCCCGGACTGTATTCCCACCGGCGTCAAGCATGGAACGGTCACTGTCCGCTCCTTCGGTCAGTTCGTTGAGGTTACAACGTTTCGGTCTGACGGAGAATACGCCGATCATCGCCATCCGGACAAAGTCAGCTTTGTGGGAGACCTGACTGCCGATCTCAGCCGAAGGGACTTCACGATAAACGCTATCGCCGTTACCTCTGAGGGGACGGTTGTGGACCCGTATCACGGGATCGATGATATCTTTTCCGGAATGATCAAATGTGTAGGAGATCCGGGAAAGCGTTTTGAAGAGGATGCGCTTCGTATGCTCCGGGCTTTCCGGTTTTCGTCCAGATTCGGATTCCCGATTGAGGAGAAGACCTTCTGTGCAATCAGAGAGAAGGCTCCTCTGGTATTCTCTCTTTCTGCGGAGCGAATCAGAGATGAGCTGGAAAAGATTCTTCTGACTTCAAATCCGGAAATCTTATATACTGTGATTGACTGCGGCCTTCTTGACGGGTATATTGATAAGCATCTGAGCCGGGATGACGGACTGATCCGTATTGCAGTTCTGAATAAAAAGCCTCTTGTCCGCTGGGCGCTTTTTTGTATGGTTCTTCTGGCGGATGAATGTATCGCAGATGTAAGGGATTTCCTTACTTCACTGAGACTTGACGGGAGAACGGTTCGCTGCTGCTCCGACTGCTGCGATATCCTGAAAGTGAATCCCCCTGAAAACAATGTGGAATGGAAGCAGCTTCTTCGAAAATACGGAGTGGATACGGTTGAATGTGCTGCCAGCTGCTGGGGGGCAATTTATGAGCAGAATTTTCAGGAGATCCTCAAAAGAATTATGAAAAGCGGAGAATGCTTCTCTCTGCATCGCCTTGCAATTAACGGCAACGATCTCATTTCTTCCGGATTTGACGGGAAAGAGATCGGTGAGATGCTGAACAGGCTTCTGGATATCGTAATCGAAGCACCGGAGAAAAACACCCGGGAGATTCTCCTGAAACTGGCTTCAACAGGAATAAAGAACAGCTGAAAACACGGAAATTGGACGATGGATACTTTTGAACAGCTGAAAAATGAATGTATGTGCTGCGAGCGCTGCGGACTCTGCGCCACCAGGCATAACCTTGTGTTCGGCGTGGGGAATGAAAACGCGGACCTGATGTTTATCGGAGAAGGTCCCGGAGAAAAGGAGGACCTTCAGGGAGAACCGTTTGTAGGTCCTGCGGGACAGCTCCTGGATGTTATGCTGAAGCTGATCGGTCTTGACAGGCGGGAAGTATATATTGCAAATATCATTAAGTGCCGTCCGCCGATGAACCGTGATCCGAATCCGGAGGAGCGGTCATCCTGTGCAGAATGGCTTGAGCGGCAGATCGCTTTGGTAGATCCGAAAATAATCGTCTGTCTGGGGAGAATATCTGCTGTCAGTCTTATCAGCAGTGATTTCAAAATAACCCGTGAACACGGGACTTGGTTCACAATTGACGGCAGAGACTATATTGCCACATACCATCCCTCAGCCCTTCTGCGGGATGAATCAAAGCGCCCGGATGCTTTCGCGGATTTCAGGATGATCCATGCGGCATACAGGGAATTGAAAAAGAATGGCGGTGAAAAGTAAATGGATATAGGAAAAATACTGAAGGCAAAACAGGCATGGGATGCTTTCGGGAAAAATCATCCGAAGTTTCAGGCATTCCTTGAAACTTTTAATTCGCGTGAAATAAGCGAAGGAACTGTTATTGAGGTTTCTGTTAAATATCCGGACGGAAATACGATGAAGTCAAATCTGATGGTAAACCGTGATGATCTTGATCTTCTCGGTATGCTGAGAAATAAATAAGTTGCTTTTTTAGGGAGAGAATACAATGAAGAAGCTTGTGGCTTATGTTTTAACGCTTGGGATTCTTGTGTGCTTTGCAGAAGTCGGATTCTGCGATGTCCTTGAAACTCAGAAGTTTGATGACGGTAATATGCATTCTGTTCCCCAAAATATTTCCGTAGAGAATGGCAGCGGAATAGAAGCATCAAAGGGCTCCAATGTTATCGTTGAGTCCGGATTCAGCGTTTCCGGAGGATATGTGGGTGTTTATTCTGCGGATGAAGATACTATGGTAACGGTTATTGACGGAGATGTCTCCGGAGTTTTCGGCGCGGTGGCTGATCGCAGCGGGAGAGTTGTTGTCAATGGAAATCTTTCAGGTTCCGGCGAAGAAGGGCTTGGGAGAGGTGCTGTTTCCTGGAATGAGGGAAGAATAACGGTTACAGGAAGTGTTTCGGGCGAGTATTCCGGGCTTTATGCAGCGGAAGGGGCCGGCCTGATCAATGTGACAGGTGATGTCCGTGGTACCGGAGAAGACTCTGTAGGAGCGGAAGCCTGCGACGGCGGGAAGATAACGGTAAACGGGAATGTAGAGGGAGTTTACTCAGGGGCTTATGCGGAGGGAAGCGGCAGCAATATTTCCGTTTCCGGTAATGTCAGAGGAGTTGGGCTGAACGGTGCAGGTGTCGAAGCTTACGCCGGAGCCGTTGTCAGCGTGACCGGAGATGTTTCCGGCAATAATTACGGCGTATATTCTGTAAATACCGGCAGCAGGATTTATATCGACGGATCCATTACCGGGACCGGAGACTATGGAATCTGCATAGAAGAAGGCGGAAGAGTAGAGGTTAGCGGAAATGTATCAGGTAAGATTGGAATTCAGGACGGAACTCTTTTGGCTGAAGGAGAAGTAACGGGAGATGTCGGGCTCCTCTACCCGGAGGAAACGGTTTTCGGAGCAGAGCTTTGCCTTGGACGGATTGACGGAGAAATCCTGGATAGCGTCGGGAATTATCTGAGATTCCTTATCAGTACGGACAAAGGAAATATCCGTGTTTCCGGGGATCTTATCGACGGCGAATTGTCCGGAGAAGATACGATCTCAGGGAATTCCTATGTTATGACGAAGAAGATGGTTGAGCTGGAGAGTATAGATGAAACAGAGCTGCTGATCGAATCGGCAACAGGAAAGAGCATTGATTTTCCGGAAGACCTTCCCGGCGTGACTGTAAAGGATCACGGAGACGGAACCTATACGCTTTCAATCATCCCGAAAGATTTCAGAGGCGGTTTGAGCCTTCTTTGTCCGGTGAATGACTGATAATCTGTATTTTCCGGAACGATATACTTGACACGGAACTGTTCAGGTGTTAAATTATTTGAGCACTGCCGGTGTGGTGGAATGGTAGACACAAGGGACTTAAAATCCCTCGTTAGCAATAACGTACCGGTTCGAGTCCGGTTACCGGCATTCAATAAAAGAGAGACAGAATGTTTTAAATCTGCCTCTCTTTTACTATTTTTGCAAATAAAACAGGGAAAAACGCTGTTAACCTCGTTTTTGCAATGAGGAATAAAAAGCGTTTTTCCCTTATTTTTTCTGCAATTGCCTTCTTAAGAAGCTAAGAAAACAAAGCTTTGATCTTACCGAAGAAATTGATGACAGCGATAATACCGTTTTTTATTGCTCGGAAGAAAGCTGCTATTTTCGATGCTATTGAAGAAACTTTGCTGATGGTTCCCTGCATTTCCTGAACTTTTTCCAGCAGCCCTGCTTCATCGAGAGATAACAGGGAGCGGCACAGGGAAATGAGCTGATCGATTTGCTTGTTGGAAAGAGCAACGTTATACTGAGCGGCAGTACCGTTGATGAGTTCCCGGAGCTGTTGATCAGTCATTGCTTCGGTTACACCAAGCACATCCTTGATGTCGGATACAATGTCCGTGGCATCACTGCTGCCAATCGTATCGGCCAGATCACCCGTGACGGACAATTCCTGACCGGATACATTTTTGACAAGCTCATCCATTGTCATTCCTCGGATATCCTCATAGGCATAATAAATTCCGGCAAGAGCACCTGTTCCGCTGACTTCAAAGGGAGCATCGACAATGATGTTGACATCGGAGATCCCGGCTGTTGTCAGCGCAGAGGCATACATGTCCGGGGTGAAATAAGAAATATTTCCGCTGGTCGTAACATGTACGCCGCTTCCGGCAGGTGCCAGTTCCATATATACACAGGAAACGGAACGTGTTCCGATTACAGAGCTGTCAACAAAACCCTCGAGATATTTTCTCTCAAGTTCATTCGTCATCGTCAACTCCGAAACGGCTCCGCGCGGGATCTGAAAGGTCTGATATACGGAATTGATCTGCTCTTCGGTCAGGTCGCCTCCGATAACAGTCCTGGCTATGGAATCATTGGCTGCATTGGCGGGGAGGACAGTAGAAAAGACGAGTACAGCTGAGAGAAAAACAGAAATAAATCTTTTCAATTAAATCACCTGTCAGAAAAGGCCGGGAATACTCATTCCACCCTGAATTTTCGACATGGATTCGTTCGTCTTATCATCGCTCAGTTTCAGAGCTCCGTTAACAGCAGCCAGGACAAGGTCCTGAAGCATTTCAACGTCATCCGGATCAACAACTTCGGGATCAATCACGATGGACTTGAACTGACGGGAACCTGTGACTGTTGCCTTGACAGCTCCGCCACCGGCCGTAAATTCAAAATCTGTATTCTCAAGCTCCTGCTGCATTTTGAGGAGCTCCTGCTGCATTTTCTGAGCCTGCTTCATCATGCTTGCCTGATTTCCGCTGAATCCGCCGGAAAAACCTCCGCGATAACCGCCTTTACCCATAATAGTACCTCCTGTTATGCTTTTAATTAAATGTGACTTCGCTGAACTTTCTCAGTTCATCAAGATTTCCATGCTGCTTTTCAGCTTTGGTTTCGATTTTTCGTTCCCGGACTCTTATATTGAGAGATCTTCCGAAAACAGAGGATACAGCCGCCTCAAATTTTGAAATGACGCTGTCCTTCATAATTTGATGAGATATAAACTCATTTCCCGGTGCCACATCAATAAAAAATGTATCCCCCTCAACAGAGCTGCTGACTTTTAACGGATCAGATAAAAGAACTCTGACACCGACGGGAAGAAGAGGACCGACATAAGCCAGAATTTTGCTCCAGCCGGAATCAGATAAAGAAGATGAGGATACGTTTTCTGCCTTGCGTACGGTAATCTCAGGTTTTATTTCGGCTTCTTCCGGATGCTCCTTTACCGGGATATCCGGTCTTTCAGAGCTGATTGAATCCGGGGATTTTTCGTTTTCTGATACCGATGGCGGGGCTGTCATCCTTACGGATTCGGGTTCCGGTACTGCTGTTGCGGAAGGCCGGACACAGGACGGCTGCCGAAGTGTTTCTTCCGCAGTCGTTCCGGCAGATACCGGAATGACTTTGCCTTCGCTAATCGCCTGTTCAAGCCGGCTTACTCTTGCCTTCAGGGAAGCGAGGCTATCCCCGGAGAGGTCATTACACAGAGAAACGAGACACAGCTCCGCCGTCATTTTCGGGTTAAGACGGGAACTGATATTTCTGAGTGCATTCTGAAGCGTATCCAGAGCGGCATAAAGGTCATCTGCTGAGAGCTTCTCTGCAAATCCGGCAAGAGTACTGCTGTCATACCCGCCGTAAACCAGTCCGGATGCGCTTCCGGGAGCAAGCTTTGTAATAAGAATGTCCCTTATGAATCCACTGAGTTCCTTTATGAAAGAGGCAGGATCCTTTCCGTCTCTCCAGAGCGAATCAAACAGAGAGAGCGCAGCAGGAGCATTATGAGAACAGATATCGGAAAAAATTTCTGTGATCTTCAGATTTCCCGCAAGCCCTACGGCAGAATAGACCTGCTCAGTTCCAACAGATCCGTATGCGGAGCATTGATCCAGCATGCTTAAAGCATCTCTCACGCCGCCTTCGGAAAGCCCGGCAATAAGATCTGCTGCATCATGAGTGATTGATATGTTTTCTGCGGAAGCTATTTTTTCAATATACCTGCATAGCTCCGGTTTGTCGATTCTTCTGAAGCTGTGCCGCTGACATCTGGATAGAATCGTTGCCGGAACCTTCTGAAGCTCCGTTGTTGCGAGAATAAACATCAGATGCGCCGGCGGTTCTTCGATTATTTTCAGCAGGGCGTTAAAAGCGCTCGTTGAAAGCATATGGACTTCGTCGATAATATAAACTCTTTTTTTTACATCAACGGGAGAAAAAACAGCTTCGTCCCGAAGCGCACGGACGTTATCAACTCCGTTGTTTGAGGCGGCGTCGAGCTCAACAACGTCCATAACTGTCCCTTCGGCAATTCCGCGGCAGGATGCGCACTTCCCGCAAGGGTTGCCGTTTTCCGGATGCTCGCAGTTAACGGCTTTGGCGAGGATCCTGGCGCAGGTGGTTTTTCCTGTTCCTCTTGTACCGATGAAAAGATAAGCGTGGGACAGATGTCCCGAAGCGACCTGATTTCTCAGAGAATCCGTTATATGCTTTTGCCCGATGACGTCATCAAAGATCTGAGGACGCCACTTTCTGTACAGTGCCTGATACATTCTGACGGACTCCCTTCTGAATTCACCTCACCGGAAATATAAAACGGCTCTTTATAAGACTGCACACTTCACATTGAAAATGATGTATATCCGGGACCCCGGCAGCCGGCTCAGACCCGGCAGCCTCACGGCACACGAAAAGCACCGCTTAATGCTGCTCGGTTCCCCGCCTGACATGGTTCACGGGTTTCCGTTGCGCGAGACCGGATCGTCAACGCTGCTTACCGGAGGCAGACGATACACAACACACCCTCTGTGAGGAATTCATTCCTGCTGTAGCGGATTGCAGGTTACAGGGCACCGCTAACTCCCCAACTAGTGCAGCCTTATAAAAAGCCATTAATACAATTATTTTACTACATGCTTCTTTGTTTGACAAGTAAAAATTATCCGGGTGGAACGGGATACGTCCCTGCTCCGCCCGGACGGTGAGTCAGAATAGAAGATCAGAACTCAAGCACACGAAGCATCAGGACAAGAGTAAGCCTGTTTCGGATGGCAGCAGAGATTGGAAGAATTTCTTCAGAGAGTGCCGGATCGATTCCGATATGTTCGGGAAGATATTTGCATCCGCATCCGGAATAAAGCTTTTCAAGCGTTTCCGGAGCGGGGATCGTACTGATGAGGTTCCGGATATCTTCCCAGCGGTCAACAATATTCTGCGGATCAAACGTAGCGAGAACGTCGTTTGCATTTTCTTTGATAATTCCGGCGGCCAGACGATCTCCGAACTTCTCTTCGATCCAGTCAGCACTGAGCGGCTCATAAGCTTTGGCTTTTGGTGTGAGCTCGGCAAGCTCATGATATTTTTTCGCGCACAGATAGGTGCCTACTCCGACGCATTCTCCGTGAATTCCTTCCGCTGTCTCAAAGCGCGGAGGCTTCATTTCAACAAGGTGAGCGATCAGATGCTCCGCTCCGGAAGCGGCTCTTGAATGATTGAGAAGCTGCATGGTGAGGCCGCTGAGCATCTGAGCCATCGTCATTGCTTCAATATCAGCTTTTCCGGTTTCTACATATACATCAGCGGCATTGCGCATAATGGAAAGCGCCTGCTGAGCAAGCTCAGCTACCATCGGGCAGTAATATTCCCCATCAACAAGAGTTGATATTCTCCAGTCAACAAGAGAGATATACTTTGAGAGAATATCGTTGATCCCGCTTGCTACGAGCCTTGCGGGTGCGCCTTTGATAATGTCAAGATCGGCAACGACGAGGATAGGTGCGCACATCGGAATGGATTTTTTCTGTCCGTCGAGAATAACGGAGCAGATGTTGGCGGTGAAACCGTCTGAGCTGGCGAGCGTCGGCACGGCAACAAACGGGATATCGAGCTTATAGGCAGGGTAACGGCCGAAGTCCATAATAGTGCCTGCACCGTATGCAACGATGACCTCGGGATTGTCAAGATCCTTCATCATTCGCTCAATGGGAATGTCCTCAGAACGAAGGCCGTTTGCTTCAAGAACGATCTCCTGATCGGCTTTGATATGCTTGCCCTCGGTGAGCTTGTATATGTTTGTATCATATACAACGGTACGGCGCTTGCCGGCAAGACCGACCTGCTCCATATATTTTTCAAAATTTGCTATGGCATTGTATTCAACAACGACCATCTTTGTTTCCAGCGTGTGCTCTTTTCCGCAGACACAGTTTCCGGTGTACTGCTCACAGTTCATAATCATTTTTGGCCTCACATAAAAAGATTTATATTTTATAATTTAGAAAATATGCTATAATCAAATTAATTATAGACTGTATAAGAAAAAACATCAAGATAATAAAGGATGAAAGCGGCATGAAAGTTGTATTGAAAAATCTGACAAAACGTTTTCCGGGCAGAAGAAAAAAAGAGCCGGATGTTATTGCGGTAAACAACTTTGATTTTGAAATTCCGGACGGAAAGCTCGTTGGACTTCTCGGACCTTCCGGCTGTGGAAAAAGCACTGCCCTCAATCTGATCTGCGGTCTGGAGACTCCGACCGAAGGCAGAATTTTTTTCGGAGAAGAAGATGTAACGGATCTCCCGCCTGAAAAGAGAGGGGTCGGTCTTGTTTTCCAGAATTATGCGCTGTATCCGCATCTTACCGTTCGTCAGAATATCCGTTTCCCGCTGGAAAATCTTCGGGGATCGGAAAAGCTTTCCAAAGAAGAAATGGATGCGAAAGTGGAAGAAGCTGCCGGAATCGTGCAGATCAGCAGACTGCTGGACAGAAAACCTTCAGAAATGTCCGGCGGACAGCAGCAGCGTGTGGCAATTGCCCGTGCACTGGTTAAAGTCCCTCGGATCCTTCTTCTGGATGAGCCTCTTTCGAACCTTGACGCAAGGCTTCGTCTTCAAACCAGAGAAGAGATCCGCCGCATTCAGTCCGAAACGGGGATTACAACTGTTTTCGTAACACACGATCAGGAAGAAGCTATGAGTATCTGCGATATGATCGTTGTTATGAAGGAAGGCATTTTCCAGCAGCTCGGAGCACCCCAGGAGGTTTATGAGAATCCTGCGAATTTGTTTGTGGCAAAATTTCTCGGAAATCCTCAGATCAATACCTTTGAAGCGGAAATCAGTTCCGGAAAACTGGTGATTGCAGGAGAACCTGTCCTGAATGCAGATCATATTTCTGACGGGAAAGTATTTGCTGCGATAAGACCGGAAGGATTCATTGTTGATCCGAGCGGCCCGATGCATTGTGAACTGAAAAGAATTGAAGTAATGGGGCGTGATACGAGCGTGATATCTTCCAGCAGTGCGTCTCTTGACGAGAATATCCGTTCCATCGTAAGTGAGGATATTTCCTCAATTTCTGGAGCATCTTCGGTGGCTTTCTCTCTAAAACCGGAAAAAGTCCACATTTTTGATCATGACACCGAAGAACGGATCCCGTGTGCCCTTTCCTGACCGGGAGGCAGCAGAAGATGAAAAAAAATAATTATAAGGCCTGGCTGTATCTCCTGCCCGCAATTCTGTTTCTTGGTATTTTTATGGTATATCCTCTTGTGGATGTGCTGGTTTATTCTTTTGAGGAGGGCTATAATTCCGCTTCGCAGACATTTTTTGGAACAGGACTGTATAACTATTCCTATGTTCTGCATGATCCGTATTTTCTGCAGGCAGTTAAGAATACGTTTCTGATCGTTGTGATAACTGTTCCGCTCTCTACTGCTTTTGCTCTTCTGATTTCTCTTGCGCTGAATTCAATAGAAAAACTCAGAGATTTCTTCCAGACCGTTTATTTCCTGCCGTATGTTACCAATACACTGGCTGTCGGACTGGTGTTTATGATCCTGTTTAAAAAGACTCCGTATTCGGACGGAATGATTAATCTGCTGATCAATCTTTTCGGAGGAGAGTCTGTCGATTTTATTGACGGGCCGTACTGGGCGAAGATGTTCGTCATGTGTTTTTATACCATCTGGGTAGTGCTTCCTTTCAAGATCCTGATCCTTACCAGCGCCCTGGCTTCCGTGAACAAAGAATATTACAGCGCTGCGAAAATAGATGCGACGCCCAAATGGAGAGTCTTTACAAAAATCACGCTTCCGATGATCTCACCGATGATTTTCTATCTTGTGATTACAGGATTTATCGGCGCATTCAAGGCCTATAGCGATGAGGTCGCTCTTTTCGGGACAAACCTGAATGCAGCCGGAATGAATACGATCGTCGGATATGTATATGATATGCTTTACGGAAACAGCGGAGGCTTCCCCTCCTATGCTTCTGCGGCAGCACTGATCCTTTTTGTCATAGTGCTGACGATAACATGCATCAATCTTATGGTCAGCAAGAAGACCGTTTATTACTGAGGAGGTGGTATGATGACCAGGGAAAAAACCGGGAAAATACTGATTTACGCTTTCCTCATTATCTGGGCTCTTATGGTGCTGTTTCCGTTTTACTGGATGATCCTGACCTCGGTAAAAGGCTACGGAGCTTATAACTCGGAGTACATTCCGAAGTTCTTTACGCTTGATCCTACTCTGAAAAACTATGCGGATGCTTTTACGGCTGTCCCGCTTGCAAAATACTTTGCAAATACCGTGATCTTTACTCTCGTTACAACGGCTGCGATGCTTGTCGTGATTATTCCTGCCGCATTCGCTTTTTCGCGTCTTGATTTCCCGGGAAAAAATTTGCTCTTTACGGCGTTCCTGGCGCTGATGATGATTCCGAATGAGCTGGTTATCATTACAAATTTTCAGACGATTACGAATGCCGGATTAAGGAATACGTTTACAGGGCTTATTCTGCCTTCTGTAACGTCCGTTTTCTATATCTATCTTCTGAAGGAAAATTTTGAGCAGATTCCGGAAAATCTCTATAAAGCTGCAAAGGTGGATGGTACCTCTGATTTCAGATATCTTACAAAGGTAATGATGCCGATCTGCAGGCCGACGATCATTACCGTAACGATACTGAAGGTTATTGAATGCTGGAATTCCTACGTTTGGCCGAGACTGATCACAGATGACGAAGCGTATTTTCTGGTATCAAACGGGATACAGGAAATTCGTGAAAACGGATTCGGCAGAGAAAATATCCCGGCAATGATGGCGGCTGTTGTTGTGATATCTGTTCCGCTGATTATTCTGTTCCTGATCTTCCATAAAAAGATTATGGAAGGAGTATCAAGAGGAGGAACAAAGGGATGAAGACAAAAAGACTGATATCTGGGTTTCTGTGCGCGATGATGCTGTCCGGAATCGTTTTTCTTTCCGGGTGCCACGGCTCCAGAGACAGATCTGCTTTTGAAGCTCCGTCCGATTTTGATATTTCCCGCAATTATGAGATCACATTCTGGGCCAAAAACGATACAAACAAGACCCAGACAAAGATCTATCAGGAAGCCATTGCCGGTTTTGAAAAGCTGTATCCGAATATTACCGTGAATATGCGTCTGTATACGGATTATTCCAAAATATACAATGATGTTATCACGAATATCGCTACAGATACGACCCCGAATGTGTGCATCACGTATCCGGATCATATTGCCACGTATATTACCGGATCGGAAGTAGTGGTCCCGTTAGACTCGCTGATTACAGATAAAAAATTCGGTCTCGGAGGAAGTGAAGTCGGATTCGATTCTCCTTCGGCGGATGAGGTGGTTCCGGAATTCCTTTCCGAATGTAAAGTTAACGGACATTATTACGCGCTTCCGTATATGCGTTCAACGGAAGCCTGCTATGTGAATAAAACGTATGTGGAAGCTCTTGGATATGAGCTTCCGGAAGTTCTGACCTGGGATTATATCTGGGAAGTTTCGGAAGCTGCGATGGCTAAAAATCCGGATGGAACCTATAAGATCAACGGACAAAAGGTGCTGATCCCGTTCATCTATAAATCGACCGATAATATGATGATCCAGATGCTGAAGCAGAAGGATGCGGGGTATTCAGACAGCACGGGACAGATCGGTATTTTTAATGATACGACGAAAGAGCTTCTGAATACGATTGCCGGGCATGTCAAAAACGGCGTTTTTTCAACTTTTAAAATATCCAGTTATCCGGCAAACTTCTTCAACGCCGGGCAGTGCATTTTCGGAATCGATTCAACGGCCGGAGCGACCTGGATGGGTTCTGATGCGCCCCTTCTGGATATTTCCGAAGAAAATGTTGTTGAATTTGAAACCGAAGTCATGATGGTCCCACAGTTTGATCCGGAAAATCCGAAGATGATATCCCAGGGCCCTTCCGTTTGTATCTTCAATAAGCAGGATCCCCAGGAAGTTCTTGCATCGTGGCTCTTTATGCAGTACCTTCTTACGGATGATGTTCAGATATCCTATTCTGAAACAGAAGGATATGTTCCGGTTACGCTGAAGGCACAGAATTCGGAAAAATATCAGGAATATCTCTCCCGGGAAGGGGAGGATACCAATGAGCATTATGATGTTAAGATCAAAGCAGCAAAGCTCTTAATGTCAAATACGGAAAATACTTTTACTACTCCTGTGTTTAACGGTTCCGCTTCGCTCCGGGATGCGGCCGGTCAGATGATAGAAAATGTAACCAAATCCGTCAGGAGAAAAGAAACCGTTGACGATGCGTATATGTCGAAACTGTTTTCGGATGTCAGCTCTCTTTACAGGCTGGATCGCCTTACGCTTTCCGGTTCCTCCGGGGACGGGAAAGCAGTTTTGGGACCGCTGCCGGGAACAGCGGTTACTCTCCTGCTTTCTCTTGCATCTGTCTGGTTGGTCATAGGAGTTTACATAATTTTAAAAATAGTGAGAAAAAAGACAAAAAACAATAAAAATCAATCATAGTCGTTGTAAAAAAATAAATCTTAAGGTATAATAAAAATTCACGAAAGGGACCGGTATGAATTATCTGGGCTTTGACATCGGCGGAACAAAGAGTGCTGTTCTGCTTGGAAATGAAAACGGGGAAATATTATTCAGAGAAGCGATTTCTACCGGAGATCCCGTTCAGACGCTGGACACGCTGATGAATATTGCGGGGAATTTTGGCGGAGATCCTGTTTCTGCAGGTATTTCATGCGGCGGTCCGCTTGATGAAAAAAAAGGCGTGATCCTTTCTCCTCCGAATCTTCCCGGATGGGACGATATTCATGTCGTAGATATTATTTCAAAGCACTTTTCCGTTCCGGCTAAGCTGTATAATGATGCCAATGCCTGTGCTCTGGCAGAGTGGAAATTCGGAGCGGGAAGAGGCTCAGAGAATATGGTGTTTTTCACGTTTGGCACGGGGCTTGGCGCCGGTCTGATCCTGAACGGTGCTTTGTACAGCGGCTCTAATGGGAATGCCGGAGAGGCGGGACACTGGAGACTGGCGAATATCGGTCCGGTCGGATACGGAAAGGCAGGCTCCTTTGAGGGCTTCTGCAGTGGCGGAGGCATAAAACAGCTGGGACAGATCTATGCCAGAGAATTGCTCCAGCAGGGGAAAGCTCCGGTATTTTGCCCTGATTTTGAATCTCTTGATTCCATTTCTGCCAGGTCAATAGCTGAGGCCGCTTATGCGGGAGATCCTGTTGCAAGGGAGATATACAGCCGCTGCGGCGAAATGCTCGGCAGGGGCCTTGCTTATGTTATTGATTTTCTCAATCCGGATACGGTCGTGATCGGTTCCGTTTTTGAGAGAGCCGAAGACTTGCTCAGGCCTTCTATGGAGAAGATTCTTGAGAAAGAATGTCTGCCGCAGGCTTTGAATGCGGTAAAAATAGTCCCGGCAGCGCTTGGAGATTCAATAGGGGATAAGGCTGCCCTGATTGCTGCCGTTTTTGCGGCGAAGGAGAATCATGACGGAAATATTTGATGAATTACTGATAAGATACCCCGAGCTGTGCCCTTGCCGGGAGACGATAGATTCGGCGGCGGAGATCCTTGTTTCATGCTTTTCTCAGGGGGGAAAAGTCCTGACGTGCGGGAATGGCGGAAGCTGCTCAGACTCCGGGCATATTGTCGGAGAATTCATGAAGGGGTTTGAGAAGAAACGCCCTGTTCCGGAAGAGGACAGGCTCAGATTCTCCGAGCTTTTTGGCGAAAAGGGAGAATATATGGCGGAGCGGCTACAATGCGCGCTTCCTGCGATATCCCTGCCGGATCAGAGCGCAGTGATATCGGCCTTTGCGAATGATATTGATCCTGCGATGGTTTACGCACAGCTTGTATACGGTTACGGAAGAAAGAATGATGTTCTGATCGGAATGAGCACTTCCGGAAACAGTACCAATGTATTGAATGCGGCGAGAGCAGCCGTTGTTCGGGGAATGCGAGTGATTGCTCTGACCGGGAAAAATCCCTGTCTTCTCGATGATGTGGCCGATGTTGTAATTCACGTTCCTGAAACGAGGACGGCGTATGTTCAGGAGCTTCATCTTCCCGTATATCATGCGCTCTGTGCGTACTCTGAATATTCTTTTTTCAAAGAATAGTTTCTATAAGTCTTTTTATTTTTGCTATATAAAACAGGAGGTATTCCGGCATTGAATGATGTCATAGTCAAAATGGAGAACATCTGCAAAACCTTTCCGGGAGTTAAGGCTTTGGATGATGTTCACTTTGAGCTCAGATCCGGAGAGGTAATGGCGCTGCTTGGTGAAAACGGAGCGGGAAAAAGTACGCTGATGAAAATCCTGAGCGGCGTTTACAGCTGTGATTCCGGAGATATAGAGATCCTCGGGAATCACTATTCCACGCTTTCTCCGAAACAGGCACAGGCTGCCGGAGTCGCGATCATTCATCAGGAACTCAACATGTGCAGGCATTTAACTGTTGCTGAGAATATGTTCCTCGGCAGGGAAATGCGCGGCGGGCTGGTTCTGAAAAACAGAGAGATGGAGAAAATCGCGAAGACGATCCTGGATGATCTGAAAATAGATATCAGTCCTTCTCAGGTAGTCGGTGAGCTCGCTGTCTCAAAGCAGCAAATGGTTGAGATCGCAAAGTCTTTGTCTATGGATGCGAAGGTTCTTATTATGGATGAGCCGACTTCTTCCCTTTCTGCAAAAGAGATTGAAGATCTGTTCAGAATAGTAAGAACTCTTAAGGAAAAAGGCTGTGGCATCGTATTTATTTCTCACCGTCTTGAGGAACTTCAGCATATAGCCGACAGAGTTACAATTATGCGTGACGGTCACTATATTACCTCCATGAATTATAAGGATACGACCATTGACGAAATCATTTCTCATATGGTCGGCCGTGAAATTAAGGAAAAATTCCCGCGCGTGAACTGTGAGAAAGGCAGGAAGATTTTTGAAGTAAAGAATCTGAATGCCGGCCCCATGGTCAGAGATATTAACTTTGAGCTTTACGCGGGAGAGATCGTTGGGTTTGCCGGTCTCGTTGGAGCAGGCCGTACAGAAACTACAAGAGCAATTTTCGGAGCTGATCCGAAAACAGAGGGCACGATTATTCTCGAAGGTCAGGAAGTTAAAATTACCTGCGTAAACGATTCCATTAAAGCGGGAATAGTTCTGGCTCCTGAAGACAGAAAACGTGACGGCCTTTGCACGAAGCTTTCTCTGAAAGATAATATCGCTCTTCCGAATCTTGATTTCCTTTGCAATAAATTGGGTGTGGTAAAGAATAAGGAAATCAACGAAACGTGCGATAAAGCAATCGGAAACTTTAAAATCAAAACAGCCGGCCTTGATGTTGACGCGGGTACGCTGTCCGGAGGAAACCAGCAGAAGGTCGTTGTTGCCAAGTGGCTTGCACGGAATTCCAAGGTAGTTATTTTTGATGAGCCCACCAGAGGAATAGACGTTGCTGCTAAGGTCGAAATCTATAACCTGATGAACAAGCTCAAGCAGGAAGGGATAGCAGTAATGTTTGTTTCTTCTGAAATGCCTGAGATTATGGGAATCGCAGACCGGATCATTGTCATGTGCGACGGAAGAATTACAGGAGAGATGTCTGCGGAAGAAGCAACGCAGGAAAAGATCATGACTCTGGCAACTAAATTTGAAAACAAGCTTGTTGGCTGATAAAGGGAGAATAAGAATGGAAAACAAAAAAGAAAATCCGATAAAACGATTCCTGAAGATTCGCGGTATGGGTGCCGCCCTGATAGCGTTTGCGGCATTGATTATCATTTATTTGGCTTTTGGATTAATTAATAACAAGGTGTTTACCGCAACGAACATTCATAATCTGCTCCGTTCGATGTCTAAATATCTGCTGATCGGCGTTGGTCAGGCATATCTTCTTATTACCGGAAATATCGATCTTTCCATCGGTTCCGTCGTTGCGATGTCCTCCATGATTTCCGCAACGCTTATGTCCCACGGTACTCCGATCATTCCGGCTATTCTGGTCGCTCTTGCTGCATGTTTGCTTGCCGGTCTGATAAACGGTATTCTTGTCGGTAAGTTCCAGCTCCCGCCGTTTATTGCAACTCTCGGAACAATGTTCTGCGGAAGAGGCGTTGCTTATATCGTTAATAACAACCGCAATACGGATGCTATTTCCAGCGGTATCGGCAAAGAGGCGGGTGACCTTTTCCAGAATATTTTCTATTATGGAAAAACATTCGGTCTGTTTAATCCGTTTATTATTGCATTTGTTGTGTTTCTGGTATTTTTCTTTATTCTTTCTAAAACCCGTACCGGCCGTCACATCTATGCAATAGGCTCCAACGTTGAAGCTGCAAAGCTTTCCGGTGTCAGCGTTTTCTCCACTACTACCAAGGCTTACCTTGTATCCGCCTTTTGCTCCTGGATCGTCGGACTGATCCTTTGCGCACAGGCAAGTATGGGCAATATGGAAGCAGGCGTTTCCTATGAGATGTACGGAGTAGCAGCCGGCGTTATCGGCGGTATTTCTCCTCTTGGCGGTACTGGCCTTCTGCTTGGCGTTCTTGCAGGATCCGCTGTTTGGCAGACATTGGAAAACGGTTTGAATATGGTAGGCGCGCAGGTGGGACTTCAGAGAATCGTTATTGGCGTGATCGTTGTTTTCTCTGTCCTTCTTGATGTCCTTTTCCGTGGCGGTTCAAAAGTTAAAGCAGCTAAAAAGGCGAAGAAAGCAGAGTAATTTTTGCAGAATTTAATTTTGTATTTTCCACTGTTCTTCAGTGTGAAATAAATATTTTAGGAGGAACCAAAATGAAAAAAACCCTCGCACTTGTTATGGCTATTCTGATGGTTCTCGGTCTTTTTGCAGGCTGTGGCAAAGCTCCGGCTGAAACAAAGACTGAAGCTCCTGCGGCAACAGAAGCACCCGCAGAAGAAAAACCCGCAGAAGAAGCTCCTGCTGAGGAAGCTCCTGCAGAAGAGACTGCAGAAGAAGCTCCCGCAGAGGAAGCCCCTGCAGAGAAAGCAGCTGAAGAAGCAGCACCTGCAGAGGTAAAAGCAGCAGAAGACACATTCGTAGCAGTCATCACCATGGACTCCGTAGACCAGCACTGGATCGCACTTAAGGGCGGTGCAGAGAAGGCCGGCGAGGAATTCGGCTGCAAGGTCGAGTTCATGTCCCCGATGCAGAAGGATGATGCACAGCAGATCGAGTGCATCAACAATGCAGTAGCAGCAGGCGCAGATGCAATCTGCGTAGCAGCAAACGGCCGTGACTCCGTTACTTCCGCACTGAAGGAAGCAGCAGAAGCAGGCGTAAAGATCGTATACGTAGACTCTCCTGCAAACTTTGACGCAGCAGCAACCTTCTCCACCGACAACAAGGCAGCAGGCAAGACGGCCGGTGAAGAGATGCTGAAGGCACTTGAGGCAGCAGGCATCACTGAAGGCGACATTGGTATTGTCAATGTCAACGCATCCACCGACTCCGCAGTACAGCGTGAAGCAGGCTTCCGCGAGGCATTCGAAGGAAAGAGCTTCAATCTTCTTGAGACTCAGTACGGCGAAGGCGATGCAGCAAAGTCCCAGACGATTGCAGAGAACTACATCACTCAGGGTGTTGTAGGTATCTTCGGAACAAATGAAGGCTCCACGACCGGAACCGGCAATGCAATCAAGGCAGCCGGAGAAGGCGTTATCGGTGTCGGCTTCGACAAGTCCGATGCAATCCAGGGCCTTATCCTTGACGGATATCTCCTCGCAACGATGGCACAGAACCCGGATGTTATGGGTTATGAAGGCGTAAAGGCAGCACTTGCAGCAGTACAGGGTGAAGACCTTGGCGGCGCAGTGACCGACACCGGCGTATCCGTACTTACGGCAGAGGCACTCGGCGGAGCAGCACCTGCAGCAGAGGAAGCTCCTGCAGAGGAAGCAGCTGAAGAAGCAGCACCTGCAGAGGTAAAAGCAGCAGAAGACACATTCGT
>JAUNQI010000030.1:25316-26133 GCA_030536255.1 Eubacteriales bacterium
ACCGGCGTATCCGTACTTACGGCAGAGGCACTCGGCGGAGCAGCACCTGCAGCAGCAGAAGAGGCTCCCGCAGAGGAAGCAGCACCTGCAGTTATGACTTTTGCTGAGTATGATGCAGCAGAGCTCGATTCTCCCGTTTGCGTAGAAGCATATGTTCAGGCTCATCAGTCCTGGTGGGACAACAAGATCACTGTTTACGGACAGGATGAAGACGGCGCATACTTCTTCTATGATATGGCATGTTCCGAAGAGGATGCTGAAAAGCTCGTTCCCGGAACGAAGATTCTGGTAAATGGCTTTAAGTCCGAATGGGCCGGAGAAGTCGAAATCATTGATGCAACATTTGAGATCGTAGAAGACGACAGCTTCGTTGCGGAAGCAGAAGATGTCACCGATCTCCTCGGAACAGACGAACTGATTGAAAATCAGAATGAATTTGTATCTTTCAAGGGTCTTACCATTGAAGCATACGATGATACCGGCGCAGCATTTGCCTATAAGAATGAAGTTGACAAGACCGATGACCTTTACTTCAAGGTTTCCAAGGACGGCGAAGTATTTGATTTCTGCGTAGAGTATTATCTCTGCGGCGATGATACCGAAGTTTATAACGCAATTGAAGACCTGAGCGTTGGTGATGTCGTTGACCTTGAAGGCTTCCTTTACTGGTACAACGGAGCAAATCCCCACATCACATCCTGTGTAGTAGTTGAGGAAGCTGCTGAAGCAGCAGAAGAAGAAGCTGTTGAAGAGACCGCTTCCGAGCCGTACCACTTCGAGATGCTGGTAAAGAGCTTCCAGTCATCCTACTGGCAGG
>JAUNQI010000011.1:0-22401 GCA_030536255.1 Eubacteriales bacterium
GAGCAGGAGACCGTATACGAACAGGAGCCCATAATCGAGCAGGAGACCGCTGACGAGCCACAGACGGAAATCTATCCCGGGATCATGCCGGACATAGAACGGTGCTACTGCCAAAGCTGTACGACGGCAGATAATAACGACGGCTATATCTGGCTTCCGGAGGGGCTGCAGTATGAGTGGCGTGCCGGAACAGAGGGAGAATTTTTCGATACAGTCGGAAACGGGATCTCTTTACTCTCTCCGGGAATCTATCAGGTTCGTCTGAAGGAAACGGCCGAACACCTTGCTTCCGAGCCTCTGACATTTGAAGTAAAAAGCTATGTTGCTCCGGTTGAGGAAAAAGCAGCTGAGCCTGTAGTTGAAATCGTTCCCAAGCCGGTCGATGAACCTCCCGCAGCTCCTGTTTCAGAGAACATTCAGCAGACAGGATCCGACGAACCTTCTCCCTCTCCGGAAATCATGCAGGTCGCAGTTCCTGCAGAACCTGAAGTACCGGTAACGGAGGATGTGATTTCCGTTACGGTTTCTGCTGAACCGAAAGAAAAGGTAAAAATCGATGCAATGATAAAGCTTGATACCGGTGTGGATGCACTGAAAGCAGCTGACACCGTAATGCTTCTTACAAGCGGAGCTCCCGAGCTTCCGAAAGCTGCTGCTCCGTCCGATATCAGCTTTACCGCAGACGGGTTCGATACCGGTTTCCTCTCCGGTTCCGGTCTTGCAGTCGGGCAGAAATATAAAGTCGGTGAGAGCGGCGTGTATGTTCTGATTGAAAGCCTTGATTCCGCTTCCCATTTCCCGCTCTCCGACCTTCCCGGCGCATGCACGGTATATGTTGTCAATCCCGGAGTTGAAAATACGTCCGTTGATTCCGATCCTCTTGAAATTGAAATTGCTCAGTTCCCCAAGCCGACTTCAGAGGAGGTAATCGCAACGAACGCCACTGCTGAGAAAACAGACGAAGGCTCCCTATATTTTGACAGGGCCGGCAGCTACGCTTACCGTGAAAAAGAATCCGGAAGCCCCTTCAATATCCTGACCGGCTGTGATCCCAGTCAGCCGATCCGTTTCGCCTGCAAGGTCGGAACATACGAGATCCGCAAGCAGTACAGCGGCAATACGCTCGCTTCCGAAAGCGTATTTCTGACGATCAAAGGCTACAATGCTCCGAACGTGACATTTGAAGCCGACAGCGACTGCTCCGGTTATCTTGGAACCGTCACCAAGGACATGGCGTACAGGACGAACAAGGGTGACTGGTGCGGAATTGCCGACGGAACATCCAGAGTCTACTTTTCATCCGTAACAAAAGGAGTTTCCATTGAAGTCTGTTATCCGGATACCGGAGCTACTACAGAGATCATTCTTGACCGGCAGGAAACGCCCAACGATACGATCGTAAAGGTCACTGACTGTACAAATTCTTCCAATAACAACGGAACGATCACGCTCGATACAGCAAACTATACAGACTATGAGATCCGGTTTGGCACCTCCGGTTCCTTCACTCCCGTAACAGCTCCTAAAATAACCGGACTTACCAACGGCACCTATCAGCTCCGAACCAGAGCTTCCGGCAACAAGCTTGCTTCTAATCTCTGCAATGTTACTGTAAAGGAGTACGTTCCTCCGCGCGGAATCGACTGCCAGTCGATCTCCATCCAGCCGTATGAAAAGATCTTCGACACCACCGACGGATACTCCACTCTGACAGTTTCCTTCTATCCCTACAATACAACCAATCAGACCGTGACATTCTCCTCCAGCAATGAGGGAGTCGTCAACTTCGGATCACAGTCCCGTACGGTCGTCGGTGCCGATGGAAGAGCTACCATTAAAATCTATCCTGTCGGATCCGGCGAAGCAAAAATCACCGCAACGACCGCAAACGGCAAGACTGCCGTTTGCAACACAACGGTTTCCTTTGAGTACAGATTCACCTACAACAAGTCCGGCACCTGGTATTATGACAGGGGCGGAGACTACACCGTACAGACAAATGGCCCGATGAGCAGATTCTCCGCGCTGAAGATTAACGGGAACACCGTTAATCCGCAGTATTACACGGTCCGGGCAAATACAGACGGAACAACCATCCTTACCATCTCCCAGTATGCTATGAGCAGCCTGAATCACGGCGCATACCAGAAACTTCAGCTTGTTTATAACGACGGCGGCGTAGCAACAACATTCCTGCATATTCTTTCCGTGAATGACAGACCGATCACCGGAGACGACGGGAACGCTGTGTTCTGGGCAATAACCGGACTGAGCGCGCTTGCAGCACTCGCAGCAGTCACCATGATGAAGAGAAATAACTCCCGCCGGAAAAAGAGTTCCTGTTAAAGTAATTATTGAAAATTATCATGGAAATACTTTAGGAACTCTATCGGATATTTTTCAGTTAAAATAATTTAGCGGAGCACTGTAAAGAGATATTCTTTCGCAGTGCTCCGCATTTTAATATGTACTTTTCAGTCTCCGAAGCAGATCCCGATATCTCTGGCAACTTTAATCATATCGAAATCCGGTGAAAGGAACTTGGTTTTGCTGGCTGCTTCTTCAATCGGAATAGAGGTGATCTTTCCGTTCTGCATTGCAACCATATGCCCATACTGCTTATTGATGATCAGATCAGCTGCAGCCGCGCCGAACTGCGTTGCAAGGACACGGTCATACGGGCACGGAGGACCTCCCCTCTGATAATGCCCCGGTACTACAACTCTGGCATCCTGCCCGGTGATCCGTTCAAGATCGGCAGCAAGCCTGTACCCGACAGTGGAATACTTTTCCGCTTCTTTCTTTTTGCGGGCTTCGTCCTCTGTCAGGAGCTTTTCGCCCTTTTCAACTGCGCCTTCCGCGCACGCAATAATCGTAAAGCCTTTATGCTTTTTCTTTCGGGCTGCAATCAGCTCTACCAGACGGTCGATCTGATACGGGATCTCCGGTATAAGAATGGAGTCCGCTCCGGAACCGATGCCGGAATACAGCGTAAGCCAGCCGGCATCTCTGCCCATACACTCCACAACAAAAATGCGGCCGTGAGATGTGGCAGTCGTATGAATATAATCGATTACATTTGTAGCAATGTCCACTGCCGACTGAAAGCCGAAGGTGGTATCCGTGCCAAAAATATCATTGTCTATCGTTTTCGGAAGAGTGACCACATTCATTCCCTGATCAGAGAGCAGCTTTGCGGATTTCTGAGTTCCGTTCCCGCCCATAATGACCAGGCAGTCCAGATCCAGCCTGTTATAGGTGCTTTTCATTGCCGGAAGAAGACTGTTGCCTTCCTCATCAACAATATCTTTTCCCGGAACAAACCGCTGACGGGAAGTTCCGAGAATCGTACCGCCCTTATTGATAATGCCGGAAAAATCGGAGGGCTGCATAAACGTATAATCGCAGTCGATCAGGCCCCTGTATCCGTCATACATTCCATAAATCTCAACATTCTCAATGCGCTCATACAGAGCCTTGCCGACGGCGCGTATCGCAGCATTCAGCCCCTGGCAGTCTCCTCCGCTGGTTACGATCCCCACGCGGGTTATATCCTTCATAAATTCTATCCTCCAGTCTGAACAGAAAAACTCTTCCACAACAGGCTACTGTCTTCTGCCGGTATTATACTGTCAGTATTCTGATATTATTATACCGATTAATTATAAGATTTCAAGCGGGAGAAAGAATTGTTGATAAAAATTTCCTGAAATGATATACTAATATAGATATAGTATGGTTTGATCATGTTTCCGGCATAAGGAAAAGCAAAGGTGTTCTCCCTGAAGCAGGAAAAGCTTTGGGCAGGATAAGTCCGAAAAAAGCGAAAAGAGGAGAAAAATGAAGCAGAGAGTTATTTCCGCATTAGTGATGGCAGCAATCGTAGCGGTGTGTATTCCTTTCCTCTATTCCCGGGTGCTTCTTTTCGGAGTTATTGGAGTTATCAGCGCCTATGAGCTCTGTATCAACTTTGACAGGCAGCTGAATATTAAAGTTGCCGCATGGGTGCTGTATGTTTACCTGGCAGTTCAGGTCTTTCTCGCAATAACGAACTGCGGGATCATGGCATACTTTGCATGGTACGCCTTTGCCGTATGTCTGGCGCTGTTCTCCGGGATCCTCCGGAAGGACATCAAAGGGCTGGGCGCAGTCTACACCCTCGCTGCTCTGTCTTATCCCGCTTTCCCCGCTGCCATGTGCATTTTCATTTCCGTCAGCAGCCGCTGGATACAGACGTATGCCCTTGCGTTCCTCGCTCCGGTCGTCTGTGATACTTTTGCTCTGCTCGGAGGGATGAAATTCGGAAAGCATAAGCTTGCTCCGGAGGTTTCTCCCAGCAAAACAATAGAAGGCAGCATCATCGGCGGAATCATGTCCATTCTGGCTGGGGTGGTTGTCTGGTTTGTTTCCCGCTGGTTTCTTCCGATTCCCTTCATCCCGTGCATCGTTACGGCTTTCGTCGCTTCCACGGCCGGACAGATCGGCGATCTTGCAGAATCTCTGCTCAAGCGATATCTGGGGGTCAAGGACACCTCCCATCTGATTCCCGGGCACGGCGGAATGCTGGACAGAGTCGACAGCCTTTTGTTTGCCGCTCCGGCCGCATATTTCTGTCTGTACGCTTTCGGACTGTAATCTCTCAACTGAAAATACTTGAAGGGGCCTTCGGGGAACGGGCCAGTCCCCTGCCGGTCCCTTCTGAGGTTTTATGCTTTCTGATTATCTTCTCAAGTTAACACAGTTTGCCGTAATCATCCTTTCTGCGGCAATTCTTCTGCGCTGTTTCCGCTCTCTTCTTCAGGAAAAGACCGACAGGGAAACCAGCGCCTATCTTCGCGTGGGGAAAGAAAACGTGCCGATTGAACACTGGGAAAATCTTATCGGCCGGTCCCGTTCGGCAGATATCCGGCTTTTCGGAGACGGGATCGGTAAGCTGCATGCCATTCTCCGGCGCTCTGACAGAGGAATCTGGTCCGTCTACGACATTTTTTCCAAAGGCGGCGTCTGGGTGAACGGAATGCGCGTGCCGGCATACGGCATGAAGCTCAGAACCGGCGATATCATCAACCTCGGCGGCAGCTGTGTCCGCTTTATCTATATGAACGAAGAACAGCGGGAGGAAACCGAAGAGGAACGCTTTGAGGCAGGAATCAGCGTATCCCCCACTGTAACACTGATTGAACTCGTTCTGTTTCAGGTTCTGCTGTTTATCGAGCACACTTTTACTGCCGACAGGCAGCATATCGGAATGATCGCGTTGGCGTACGGGACGCTGATCGTGCTCGAGGTGTGCGTCTATGAGGCTATGCGTGTCATTGACAGAATGGGATTTGAAATCGAAATTCTGGCTTTCTATCTGACAACGATCGGCGTGGCGGTTTCCGCTTCCTCCACTCCCGAGGACATGGACAAGCAGATCCTGCTGATTATTGCTTCTGTAATGCTTTTTATTGCCGGAGGCTGGTGGCTCAGAAGCCTTCGGCTGACGACCTCCATGAGAATTCCCTTCGCCATGCTTTCTCTTGGGATGCTCGCTGTCAACATTCTTACAGCCGACAGGATCAACGGTGCCAAGAACTGGCTGGAGTTCGGTGGCTTCTCTTTTCAGCCCTCCGAACTTGTAAAGGTGTTCTATATCTATGTCGGAGCTTCAACGCTGGATATGCTTTACCGAAAGAAGAACCTGTTCTCATTTATTGTTTACTCCGCGATCTGCGTCGTGGCCCTGGCCCTGATCGGCGACTTTGGAACAGCACTCATCTTCTTTGCAACATTTCTGGTCATCTCTTTTATGCGTTCCGGCTCTATTGCAACTGTTCTTCTGGCTGTTACGGGTGCCGTGCTGGCGGCGGTGCTGGCTATCACGGTAAAACCCTACATAGCCCAGCGATTTGCGATCTGGGGCCATGCCTGGGATGATGTATTCGACTCCGGATACCAGCAGACGAGAGCCATGTCCGCTGCCGCATCCGGAGGTCTCATCGGAAAAGGTGCCGGGGCGGGATGGCTGAAAACCATCGTCGCCAGCAATACCGACATGGTTTTCGCTTATGTCTGCGAGGAGCTGGGGCTGATTGTTGGGATCTGCTCCGTTGCCGCAGTACTCATGATGGCATTCTTCGCAATACGAATGGCAAAAAACGGGCGCTCCGCCTATTACGGGATCGCTGCCTGCGCCACGTCCTCCATGCTGCTTGTTCAGCTGGCTCTGAATGTTTTCGGCTCTGTGGATATGCTTCCTTTCACAGGTGTAACGTTTCCCTTTGTTTCCAGGGGCGGCAGCTCTCTCATTTCCTGCTGGATGCTGATGGCCTATCTCAAAAGTACCGACACAAGACTGGGGGCAAGCTTTGCCGTTAAACCTCTCGAGGTAGATGACGAGTTCAGTCCGCAGCTTTTCAGCCGTTTTGATGATCCGGATGAAGAAAATGATAACGATTCCTACGATGAGGAAGTTCACCGAATCGGCAAAAAGAGACTTCAACGCACGAAACGCGGTATTCGCGGTGATGAAAGCAGGAGCCGCAGGCAGGAAAACGGATTCCGATTGAGTAATGACGGGATCCGGCAGCATGAAAAAGCACTCCGGGCAGACAGGAACGATTACCGAAGCGGGCACAGAGTCCAAAGACAGGAAAAAGATTTCCGTCGGACCGCCAGATATTCCGATGAGTATGACGATTTCTATGATGAACGATCATGGAAAAACACATACCGTGAGGAGGATGACAGATGAGAAAAATAGCCTCCCGCTCGGTGGCCGTGCTGATCATAGCCGTTCTCGTAATCATCGGTCTGGTTACCTATATCGGAAAAGAATATGAAAACGGGCGGCAATGGGCGCTGTATTTTGCCACCTTCAACTCCGGCTCCGAGGGAACCGTTTATGATACAAACGGCGTAACTCTCGCAGCCTTCAACAAGCAGCATAATTCCTTTTCTCCGGACGGGATCACCCGGCTGTCCAATTATCATGTCACCGGCGACTACTGGGGCAGAACCGGCAGCGGCGTCATCTCCCGTTTCTGGAGCAGCTCACAGAATTATGACTTCTTCAACGGAACGACGCAGTCCCAGCTCAGCACGCTGGATCTGACGATAGATTCCGGATTGAATAACTTCATCTATAAGCAGCTGCGGGCAAACGGAAAAGGCGCCGTAATGATCAGCAACTATAAAACAGGCGAAGTGATTGCGCTGGTGTCTTCTCCTTCCATCGATCCGCTGGATACTCAATCGGAGCCAGAAGAGGGAACCTTTATCAACCGCTGCCTTGCAGCCACGTTTGTTCCCGGATCCACCTTCAAGCTTATCACAGCCGCTGCAGCGCTGGAGAGTATTCCGGATATTGAGCAGCAGCACTTTATGTGTTACGGAGAAAGTGAGATTGCCGGAGTAAAGATCAAATGCACGGACATGCACGGAGAACAAACCTTTGAGGAAGCTCTCGCAAACTCCTGCAACTGCGCTTTCGCCGATATCACAGTTCAGATCGGCCAGCGGGAAATGGTCAACCATGTACGGGAATACGGATTTCTGGACACTCATGACCTGGACGGGATCCCGACAAACAAGGGAAACTTCCCGCTCGACTTTGTCGGCGACCCGGAGCTGGCATGGGCGGGGATCGGGCAGTCCGTTGACCAGGTATGCCCCTACACAATGCTCCGGTATGTAATGGCCATCGCCAATGAAGGAAGACTCACGGAACCGACGATGGTAAAGAATCGCTATATCCGCAGCTCCGGGGACAGCGAAATACAGCTTGTCCCGAAGGAAGATCCGTTCGTTTCCCAGCTCGTTGCTCCGGAAACGGCGAAGCGGATGCGGGCGCTGATGATCAACAACGTCGAGACCCACTATGAAGGCGAGGTCAATTTCCCGGGTCTGAAGCTCGGCGCAAAAACAGGCACAGCGGAAATCACGGCGGAAGCAGCGCATTCCTGGTTCACGGGATTTCTTGATGACGAAGAGCATCCGTACGCATTCGTTGCGATCGTCGAAGAGGGCGGCTTCGGACTCTGGACAGCGGGAATGATGATGAATGAGATCCTGCATTATGCCGTAAATCCGGAATCGGTAATCTCCCAAACGGTAACAACGACAGGAAGACTCGAGTCTGCAGACACGACAGGAACAGCGACTGAACCAGCTGTTCAATAATACACCGAACAAGCAAAGGAAAAGCAATTTTCAATGACAGATATTTCCGTAAACAATCTGGTAAAGGGCTTTGAGATCGGAAATCCTATTCTCAATGAACTCAGTTTTATCGTATATTCCGGAGAACGGGTCGGGATCCTCGGCAGGAACGGATGCGGAAAGACCACGCTGTTCCGTATTCTCACCGGAGAGATCGACTATGACGAGGGATCCGTAATGATCGCGCCGGGCAAACGAATCGGGCTCATTTCTCAGATTCCCGTTTATCCGGAAGGATGGACGACCGAAGACGTGCTGAAGACCGCGCAGAAGCAGCTGACGGATGCGCAGGAGAGAATGCACGAAATAGAAGAAGAGCTGGAAAACGGGAGATACGAGGAAAGCCTGTTAAAGGAATATGACAGACTGCAGGCGGATTTTGTCCGCTTGGGCGGATATGAGGCAGACGCGGAACGTTCCCGCGTGGCAAACGGTCTGGACATCACTCCGGATATGCGTGAAAGGCTTTTTGACAATCTCTCCGGCGGAGAAAAGACCCGCGTAAACCTGGCAAGACTCATCCTTGAGGATACCGACATCTTACTGCTCGACGAGCCGACAAACCATCTCGATCTCCACGCTACAGAGTGGCTGGAGGATTATATCTCCCGTTTCAAGGGTACGGTACTGGCAATCTCCCATGACAGATATTTTCTGGACAAGGTAGCTCAGCGCTGTATTGAGATTTCCGACGGGAAAGCCGAGTTTTATTCCGGGAACTACAGCTTCTTTGTAGAGGAGCGGCAGCGCCGCTTTGACGAGCGAATGAAGCAGTATGAAAAGGACGAAGCAAAAGCCGCCCAGCTACGAAAGGCCGCGGAGCAGATGAGGCTGTGGGCCTTCATGGGCAACGACAAGCTGTATAAGCGCGCTTTCTCGATGGAAAAGCGCATCGAAAAGCTGAAAAAAACAGAACGACCGACAACCCGGAAATCCCTCAGCGTGCGCTTTAAGGAAGCCTCCTTTACAGGAGACGAAGCTGTTGTTCTGGCTGATCTGTCCAAGGCATTCGGAGAAAAACAGCTTTTTTCCGGGCTTGATCTGGAAATTATCGGCGGAGAGAGTGTTGCGGTGATCGGTGACAACGGTACCGGAAAATCCACGCTGATCCGGATCATCACCGGCGAAGAGCAGCCGGATACGGGCTTTTCCTATCTCGGTCCGCAGATCCGGGCCGCATATCTTCCGCAGATCGTTCGCTTTTCGGATGATTCGCGCTCCGCGCTGGATACCATGCTCTACGACTGCCGGTGCACTCCGCAGGAAGCCCGCGACAGACTCGCAAGCTTCGGCTTCCGGGGTGAAGACGTAATGACCCCTGTAGGCGTTCTGTCCGGCGGAGAACGGAGCCGCCTGAAGCTTTGCATGCTCATGGGTTCTGACATCAACCTGCTGATCCTCGACGAACCTACAAACCATCTCGACATCGCCAGCCGGGAATGGATCGAACAGGCCCTGAGTGATTACAAGCAGACCCTTATTTTTGTATCTCATGACCGATACTTTATCGATAAATTCGCAACCCGAGTTTTATCCTTCGACGGCGGAGGAGAGATCTCCGACTATAAGGGAACCTACAAAGAATATCTCAGCTGGAAGGAACGGCAGAAGAGCTTTGCCGATTCCAGTCGCCGTCAGACTTCTCCGGCTCCGAAGGCATCCGTTCCGGAGAAGAAGCAGGAAACGAGGAGAGAACGGAAGCCCGATACCTCAAGAGCTTCCGCGAAAATAGAAAAAGAAATAGCCAGGCTGGAAGCTGAAACAGAAAAGCTTAATGCCGAGGCTGAGGAATGTGCCACGGACTACGTCCGGCTCATGGAGCTTGATGAGAAACGGCAGGAAATCGAAAAGAGGCTGGAAGAGCTGTATTATCAGTGGGAGGAGCTGAATGAATAAAATCGAAGGCTGGATCATTGTCTGTGTGATCCTGATGGTCACAGCAGCATTCTTTTATTTTTTCATGAACGGCTATACGTATATCTCATATACGCTGATCTTCGCAGCACTGCTCATTTTTATTTATCACAAAGGAAGTCCTGTGTTATTCAAAATTACTGCTGTAATCAGCTGTGTCGGACTCCTTTACTTCTCTTTTGTAGAATTTCTTGTAATCTCTCAGGCACAGGGCGACAAGGATCCCGGAAGAAGCTACCTGATCGTTCTCGGGGCCAGAGTAATGGACACACATCCTTCCCTTTCCCTGCAGCACCGTCTGGAGGGAGCGCTGGATTATCTGAATCAGTACCCTGACAGCATTGCCGTTGTCAGCGGCGGCAGCGGTGAGGGAGAAAATATCACCGAGGCGGAATGCATGCGCCGGTGGCTCACGGAGAATGGGATTGCTGAAGAGAGGATCCTGAAAGAAGACAGATCCACTACCACTATGGAGAATCTGCAGTTTTCCTGGGAAATTCTTCAGAAAAGAGGCTGTTCTCCGGATGACGTTGCGATCCTTTCCAGCAACTATCACCTCTACCGGGCAAAGGAAATGGCTAAGAAATTAGGAATGGATCCGGCCGGAGTAAAAGGAAACGTCGGATACCCGATCTATACGCTGGGAATGTTCATCCGGGAAGCATTCGGGATCACACACTTCTGGGTCTTCGGGTACTGAACCGGTGCGATCTGCTGCAAATAATGTTCCCGGAACGCTATCGGAAAGCATCCAACAAAAAAACTTAGTATATCCTGCACTGATCGGCGTAACGCATCATAGCACGCCAATATCTATTGAAAGGCATTTTATCATGATGAACCACAACGACATAACAAACGATCCTGATCCGATCGAATATACCCAAGACTCTGTTCCCTCCGATGCCGATGAAGCAATGGGGTCTGAAGAAAACGTTGCAATAACAGAAGCAGAGGAAACTGAGGAAACGGAGGAAGCTTCGGAAAGGAGCCGCCCATCTGCGGAGCCTGGCGTACTTTATATCGTAGCGACGCCGATCGGCAATTCCAGAGATATGTCTCCCAGAGGCAGAGCCGTTCTGGAGGAGTGCGACATCATTGCGGCAGAGGATACACGCCGTTCCATGGTACTGCTGAACAAGCTGGGGATCCGGAACCGTCTCACCTCCAATCATAAATTCAACGAATACGGAAAGGCGAAGCATTTCATCAATGAGCTTTCCTCCGGGAAGAGCATTGCGGTGATCACGGATGCCGGGACTCCCTGCATTTCCGATCCCGGAAACGAGCTGATCAAGGCAGCTGTTGAAGCCGGAATTAAAGTTGTGGGTGTACCGGGCTGCTGCGCCGCTGTGACGGCGCTTTCCGTTTCCGGCTTTGACCTCAGCTCTTTCCTCTTCTACGGATTCTTTCCCAGAGAAAATTCCGACAGGAAAAAGCTTCTGGAAAAGATCCGCCGGGCCGATACACGTACCTTCGCTTTCTATGAATCTCCGCTCCGGATCATGAGTCTGGTAGACTTCTTTATTGAGAATGAGGCGGACATCCGCATGTGCCTTTGCAATGACCTCACAAAGCTGCACGAGATGTGTTTCCGGGGCACGCCGGAAGAAGTCAGGCAGCAGCTTCTCGCCAAGGGGAACTATGATAAGGGCGAATACTGCATTATTATTGAGATCACAGAGGATTACGCTTTCACGAAGACCGAGCACACCGTTTCCCCGGAAGCCATGATCATGGACGCTATGGTCTCCGGAGGGCTGAACATCAAGGACGCCGTAAGCGCGGTACTCGCCGACCCGAACAACTCCTACAGCAAGAACGAGCTCAAAGCAGCAGCTATCAATATGAAAAAGCTTATCCAATAAGGTTTTCTCTTACAATCATGACAGAAGAAGTATCCGAGCTTCAGAACAAGCGCGCGGACAATATCATATGGAACAGCGCCGGAGATTACAGCTTTACCCCGGATTTCAAGGCGTTTGATCCGGACGGGAATGCCGAGCTGTACTGGAACCTCATCATCGGTTCCGTTCGCCGGCATTTCGACTATCCGGAAATTGAAAAGCTACTGTACGGCGTACAGCAGTATGAGGAAAGCGGACTCTATGAGGGAATCATCTGGCTTGCAGCAGAAAGTGCGGTATTCCGGAAAGAGGTACCGTTTCGCCCGATTTTGGAAGTTCTGAGGAAAAAATATGCGCAAAGCTATATCAGCGAAACTAAACTGATCCTGCAGCCGCTCTCAGGCTTTGACAGCTTCCGGCTGCTGGAAAGTATTTCTCTCGCCTACTGGAAAAACGTTATCGGTACAGAGCAACAACTCCCGGAATATGATCTTGCTCTGATCCGCAATATCCCCGTCAGCGGAGATCCTTCGACCGCTGAGCTTGCCGCACATATCCGAAAACTGCTGAACAAGTGGTTCCTCATTACCGCGGAAGAAAAGAAAAAAGCCGGGAACAAGCCGAAGCTGCCCGGACTCAGAAAAACAATTCTGAAAAGAAGCGGAAAAAAGAAACAGGGAAAATATATCCCCTTCGGCAGAGGGATCGCTTTTCATCCCGAAAATGTTTATGGCGGAACCTCCGTCGACCAGGGAGAGCTGAATGAGCTCACAACCAAGCTTTCCGATGCGGAGCTCCGGGAATTCATGGAGGCAAAATTCGGGCGGTCTCTCCACTCCCCTGTTAAAACCGCCGAGCTGGAAAAGACGATCTGTAAAGGAAATCACGCCCTTTGTCATATTCTCTTCACAGACGGAAAAAGGATTGGAAATCTCGCCGTCCGAAACGGGTTTGAAGCCCTTTCCAGGCAGCGTGAGGCTGCGCAGATTGAGCGGAACCGGGAATTCTACCGGCAGAACCGGGCAAGGAACACGCTGGCGGTTTCCAGACTTTCGGGAAATATCCGGAATTCCGTGCTGCTTCATCTTCAGTCGTCCCCGGTAAAAGCAGATTCCGGCAGATTTGAGCCGACAGCAGCCTGGAGAGCTTCTGCCCTTGATGACGAAAAAGTATTCATCAGACAGGAGAACGACAATCAGGGCAATATCTGCGTTGACATTCTTCTCGATGCCTCCACTTCCCAGAAGTTCAGACAGGAGATCATCTCCTCTCAGGGCTATATCATCGCCGAGAGCCTGACCAGATGCGGGATTCCCTGCAGAGTTATGTCTTTCTGCTCCATGACGGGATATACTGTTGTCCGGGTATTCCGGGACTACGGAAAACCGGCGGACAATGCGAAAATATTTGAATACGTATCAAACGGCTGCAACCGTGACGGCCTTGCCATCCGTACCGTGGCACGGTTTATCTCCGAAGCGCCGTATGAGCACAGGATCCTCATCATACTCTCAGACGTCAAGCCGAACGACGTTGTACGCATCCGGAAAAACGGGAGCAGTGATGGCATTTCCTACGACAGTGCCGCCGGACTCGAGGATACCGCTCTGGAGGTAAGGCGGGCGAGAGCCGAAGGGATCTCCGTCATCTGTATCTTTACCGGAGAAGACGAGGATCTGCCTTCCGCCAAGCTTGTTTACGGCCGGGACTTTGTAAGGATCCGCAGCTTTGACATGCTTGCCGATACCGTCGGAATGCTGATCCGGAATCAAATAAAAAATCTATAGTGGTACAAGTCAATAAAGAGTTTTATTAAACCTTCAGCTGCAAAACAGGAGCCGTAAAAAATACAGCTCCTGTTTCGTTTCTTATCTGCCTGTATTGGCAAATAAATTATGTTAACTTAGTATCCTTTCCGACAGTAATTCTCTGCCGGAGCTCCGGATCACTCTTCCGCGTGGCAGTAAGCGCAGGGTCTGGCGTTCTCTGGGAGAGCGGACATTGTGGTCTTGAAGCGGGCATGCCAGATCACTCTGCAGTCGCAGGTATGATAGGCGCCGTTCTCGCTTACCTGATAGACCGTGGACTTCTGGGTGCCTTCATCGGGATTGCAGTAAGCGCAGGCTCTGAGGCCATTCGTCTGAGCCTTCTTCAGGGTCATGGAAGTGCCGGACCAGACATCCTCTTCCCAGAGTTCGTCACAGTCGCAGCAATGATATTCATCATCACCCATCAGGACAAAGATGTACATCTCGTTGGTCTCGGGATCATCCTCGTCATACTCCGGAGGGCAGCAATCATCACAGGGAACGAGCTTATTCTTGTAAGCTTCCTCAATGGTAGTCTTGTATCTGCCGTTCCATACGGAGGGGCATTCCTTTTCATGGTAGACGTTTCCGCTGCCGGTTACGTAGACGGTCTTGCTCTTTGCGGCGAAAGCGGCAGTACCCATAGACAGAACGAGTACAAGAACAAGAAGCATTGCAGTAAATTTTTTCATTCTTTCTCCTTTCGGCATCTGGCCGATTTATTTATTTTATCCGACGGATAAAGCCGACGGTAAAATACGTTTCAGTTACTCCTCAAAATCAGATAAGTCAATGAAAGACTCCTCACCGCAGATAAAGCAGAAGATCATTCCGTCTTCATCCGGTTCGCTCCACTCATGACCGAGAGGCTCGCCCTGCGTAAGGCCGCAGGCAACGCAGATATCCGGCTCAACGCAGTTCGCATAAACCCAGTGATGACCGTTGGGTTCGCCTTCGGTTTCCCCGCAGAGAAGGCAGGTAACAGGCTCCGTACAGGTTGCATCCGCCCAGATATGGCCGAGAGCGGGAACTTCCTCCTGTTTCTTCAGAACTTCACCGCAGACGGAGCAATGCAAGCCTTCCGTCAGACCGGTCTCCGTGCAGGTCGGCTCCACCGCGGCATCGACAACTTCCTCATGGCTGAGGGCCGGGATCTCTCTCTGCTTGATCAGCTCTTCGCCGCAAACGGAGCAAATTCTGCCCTGCGTCAGGCCAGGCTCTGTACACGTCGGCTTAACTGCGGCAACATTCTCACTCGTATGGCCGAGAGCAGGGATCTCTCTCTGCTTGATCAGCTCTTCTCCACAGACGGAGCAAATTCTGCCCTGCGTCAGGCCGGGCTCTGTGCACGTCGGCTTTACTGCGGCAACATTCTCACTCGTATGACCGAGGGCGGGAACCGTCTCCTGTACCTTCAGGATCTCGCCGCAGACGGAGCAATGCAGACCTTCCGTCAGACCGGTTTCCGTACACGTCGGCTCGACCGCAGCATCCACGGCCTCTTCATGGCCGAGAGCCGGGATCTCTCTCTGCTTGATCAGCTCTTCGCCGCAGACGGAACACACTCTGCCCTGCGTCAGGCCGGGCTCCGTGCACGTCGGCTTCACCGCGGCAATATTCTCACTCGTATGACCGAGGGCGGGAATTTCTCTCTGCTTAATCAGCTCTTCTCCGCAGACAGAGCACACTCTGCCCTGCGTCAGACCCGTCTCCGTGCAGGTCGGCTTGACTGCGGCAACATTCTCACTCGTATGACCGAGGGCGGGAACCGTCTCCTGCGCCTTCAGAATCTCGCCGCAGACTGCGCAATGAGAACCTTCCGTCAGACCGGTTTCCGTGCAAGTCGGCTCAACAGCGGCATCGACAACTTCCTCATGGCCGAGAGCCGGGATCTCTCTCTGCTTGATCAGCTCTTCTCCGCAGACGGAACACACTCTGCCCTGCGTCAGGCCGGTCTCCGTGCACGTCGGCTTCACTGCAGCAATATTCTCACTCGTATGGCCGAGAGCGGGAATTTCTCTCTGCCTGATCAGTTCTTCTCCGCAGACGGAGCACACTCTGCCCTGCGTCAGGCCGGGCTCTGTGCACGTCGGCTTGACTGCGGCAACATTCTCACTCGTATGACCCAGAGCGGGAACTTCCTCCTGCTCCTTCAGAACTTCTCCGCAGACGGAGCAGTGCAGGCCTTCCGTCAGGCCGGTGGCCGTACACGTCGGCTCAACAGCGGCATCAGCAGCTTCCGTATGGCCAAGAGCCGGAACCTCTTCCTGTGCCTTCAGAACTTCCCCGCAGACGGAGCAGTGCGAGCCTTCCGTCAGGCCGGTGGCCGTGCAAGTGGGTTCTACGGCAGCATCAACAACTTCCTGATGACCTGCGGGCTCGCCTTCTGTCTTCCCGCATTTCGTGCAGGTTGAAGGCTCTGTGCAGGTTGCAGGGGCCATGTCATGCTTCAGGCAGCAGCCGCACAGCAGCAGCGACATCAGCAGGACAAGGATTACAGCCAGTAATTTTTTCATGGTTATGATCCTTTCTGATTTCTATTTTTGTGTTTTTGAATAACCATTATACCTAGTTTAGTATTATATCATTCCCGGAGGGGAAAATGCAAAAACTTATGAAATTTTTGTATGAATAGACAAAAACAAAAGCCGTTTTTTATGCAATATTGCCATATAAAGGCTGAAATACCGTGTAAAATGATATGCAAAAACCGGTCTTCTCCGTTGGGATAAACCCGAGGAAGCAAGACCGGTTTCTTTCTGTCATTCAGTTCCTGTAAAATCTCCTGACGGGCCGCTCAGAAGACCCGGGAGATTTCGTTTTCAGCCTCTCTTTCGAAGAGAAGTTCCGAGAAGCTTTGCCCGAAGCTCATAAATCTCTTTCTGATAATCTCTGCGCTTCTTCATATAGTACAGCTCAACAAACAAGGCAAGCATCATACAGAAGAACGGGAAGAAAACATCTCCGTGCGTCTGCTCTCTGTAGGCCAGAGGAACTTTTTCCTCCTCGATCTCTTCTATCGAGTAGCCAAGCTCATCGCCTTTATCTACAAGAACACCCCACTTTTCCGTCCGTCCGGCTGAAGCCTTCTGAGCAGAGGAAGATGACTTATAATAATTGATTGACAGCTCATTCACGGGATTCGTAAGCCCCGGAACCAGAATATTGGTTGTCTCCGCCTCATATCCGGAGATCTGCCGGCTGGCTATGGTGAACTCTTTCCCGTAATCCGCCTGAAGAACGCTGTCGCCCGCCAGCAGTCTTCCGCTTTCCCCGTCTACATAATGCGTAACGAGGGAGACCTCGACCGGCTTATAATACAGCGTCACTACTTCATTTTTCCCCAGGACCGGATTCAGGCCGCTGGTTTCCGCATGGTCAAACGTATATCCGACAAAAGCCTTTTCCGCATTCTCCGCCGATCCTGCTATTTCGGCCTGAGGCTCCGTGGCCAGAATTTCTCCGGAACTCATATCAACATGACGGACATCGCAGGAAAGCATTTCAGCGGAAGACCCGGAAGCTTCCTCTTCTTCCTGAAGGGGACCGTCCTGCGTCTTTTTCACAAAGGATTCCGCCGCATCCGCAGCAACCGGCAACACATTTCCCGCGGGATCATAGCCAAAGACTTCAACCTCACGCCGGATAACATCATTCCCGACATCGTCCCCGGTCACTTTATACTGCAAGCCGCTGAGCGTTTTGGTTTTTCCCGGAGCAAGAGACAAGCTGCCTTTTATCAGGGACTCACGCTGAAAGAGCGGATCTGAAATAACGATATCCTTTACGGTAGCGTTTCCGACATTCGTAACAGACAGCGTGTAATTGATATAATCATTCTTCTCAACATCACGATCTTTATCCGCGGTAATCGTAACCTTCAGTGCGGGAGATATCTTCTCCGGCATTGTTTCAGCCTTCACAGATCCCGGCGTAACGGTATTTCCGAAAGCGCCCGGAATCTTACCGGAAACGTAAGCTCTGTTGATGATTTTCTCCTGAGCGTCCACGTCACTCTGGGTAACGGTATAATCGGCAACGATCTCTCTCTTATCGCCAACGAAAAGCGTACCGAGATTCAGATCATCATAGACATTCAGCTTCCCGGAGCCTTTTTCGACATTGTCCACGACATATACATCATACAGCGTCACATTGCCCGTATTCTCAACGCCGATCGTATAGGTTATGACATCTCCGACGCCGACATCGCTTTCCTTATCGGCGGTCTTCTCTATCCCCAGTACCGGATCGAACTTCACGGTCAGATTCACCGGATCGGAGTAACACGGATCCTGACCATCGCCAAACCAGGCTGCTGCAGCATTGGATATCACCCTGTTCGAATCGATATCATCCTGCATTACGGTATAACTGAAATCAGCGGAAGCGATCTCTCCCACTCCAAGCGTTCCGACCGTGCAGGCATGATCCGCGGTATTCCCGGACAGGAGATTTCCCAGCATCAGATCCTCAAGCGGCACATTGCCGGTATTCATCACCGTTACCGAGTACCGGATCTCATCGCCCAGCCCGGCCGTATAGCCGATCTTACCGCCGGCAACAGCAACGGACATTCCATTGACCGATACTTCCGTAATATCCACCGCGCAGGAAGAAACCATCCGGACATAATAAACCCGGATAACACTCTCCGCAGGATCCCCGCTGATGACGAGCGGCAGGCCCTCCGTCATTTCCAGCATAAAACCGGCAATATTTTTGTCCGGATACCCGGTTATCACATCCCCGCGGGAAGCGGAAATCACCTCGGTTTTTCTGCCGTCAGGTATCCCGTCATAATAATACTCCACCGTATATCCCGGTGTATGTTCCGATTCAGCCGGCGCAGAAATCTCCTGCTCATTCTCCGGGGTATTCCCCGATAAGAGATCCTCCCCGGGCTCCGGCTCTTCCTGGCTTCCGGTTCCCTCCGCCTCTTTTTCCTCTTCAGCCTTCTTCAGCGCTTCCTTATCGGCTGCGAGACCCTTGAAAACCAGCAGGTCATTCTCCGAAAGAGACTCCAGGAATTCCTCCTGTTCCTCTTCGGACATTTCAAGATACTCATTATATGCTTTGATCAGTTCCAGATACGCAAGGAGCTTTTCCATCTCCTCCTCGGAAAGGCCCTTCCGGTATTCCTTCTGCTCTTCCTCAGACATCAGAAGATACGCTTCGAACTCTTCATTCAAAACGTGCGGAAGCGCTGCCGTCTCATCATTCAGCAAAGGAGTCTCCCCTTCCGCAGATACGGAGTCCCCGGAAATAATGATCATTTCCGGATATTTTTCAGCGATCAGCGCATTCACAGCGTTGATAAACTTTACCAGCTCTTCATACTGCGTGATCGTGAGCGTTTCAAGATACTCTTCCCCGTAGGAGAGATACTCCTCAAAGGCGGAAAGAATATCCACGGCTTTCCCGTAAGAGGAAATATCATCCACCGTGAAATTCGTACTGATCACTTCACGGACTTTTTCAATATAGCTTGTATTCACTCCGGAAGAGCTCGCTCCGATATTCCCGGCACCGGAATCATTGCGAGCAGCAAAAGCGGAAGCTGCACCCAGACTGAAAACCAGCGCAAGGACAATAACGGCGCAGAGAGAACGCCTTATCCAAATTCGTTTCATCACCATTTTCAAAAACATTCCCTCCTTCCGCAGGAAATCCGGGATCCCTCAACAGAGGATAATCCCCCACTTTTATTCTTGTTATATTATTATCATATTTTTGACAAAAAATCAATCGGATAACTGAGAATTTTTTCCATTTTTTCAGCAAAAATAATAAAATTTCCCGCTGCAGGAGCAGGGCGCTCCGTACAGCGGGATCTTTTTCCGAACTATAGTTCGTTTTTCTCTTTGAGCGCTTTCTTTCGGGCAGCGTTCACCTCGTCGGTGCTCACGGCATCCGGGGTCGGTTCCAGCGCCACCTCGGCGGAGGAGGACGAGAGCTCATGCTCAAGATCCATCTTTTCGCGCTTCATTTTTTTCAGGCTTCCCCAGCAGAATAACACCAGAAGGAGCAGGAACAGGACTGCCAGAAGATGCCAGGCATAAAAGCGGTAAAACACGGTATGACTCAGAAGAAAACTCATATGACTGCGCCCTCCTTTTCTCCGTCTTCGCCTTCATCGGTGTTGTCCTTTGCCCAGGGGTTGCTGCTGTCCGCCATCTCATCCAGACGCTTCTCATACTTTTTCGCTCTGCGCCTCTGGAGGATCCCGTGGACCACGGCGATAATTAATATCACCGCGGCCAGGATCACTGCCAGGAACTCCCATACGTGAACTTCAAAGCCAAGTGCGGGAGCAAGCTGTGTATGAACAAAATTCCAGAGTTTCAACTGTTATTCCTCCTCTCCGCTGTCACCTTCAAAGGTGCGACCGAGAATATTCGCGCGGAGCTCGTAGATATCCTTCTGGTAATCCCTGCGCTTCTTCATGTAGTACATCTCTACAAAGAGCGCAAGCATTGTGCAGAAGAACGGGAAGAAGATATCCATGTGCGTCATCTCTCTCAGAGCAAGAGGCACTTCCTCATCCACGATCTCTTCAATTGTATAACCGAGCTCATCGCCGTTGTCTACGAGGACACCCCAGTTATCTCCGTCGGTACTGCCGTCTGTCTTGAAGTACCGGATCGTTACTTCAACATCCTTTGTGAGGTCTCTTGCCCAGACGTTATCAAACTCAGGCTTGTAGCCGTTGATTCCGGGGCTTGCGAACTGCTGATCCGCCGCGCCGTAATGGAAGTCTCTGGTGTAGTCCGCCCGGAGGGTCTCACCGGTCTCACCGTCCACGAAGTGGATCGTTACCGTTACGTCAGGCATGTAATACACGTTGATCACATTTGCCGCCTCGTCTGTCGAAATGACCATGCTGGTCCCCGGATCCGCACGGTGATAGGAGAGACCGTCAAAGACTCTGTTCTGAGCGTTTACGGTAGCTCCCGCTTTCGCTTTTCCGTTTGCCGAGCCAAGCAGTTCACCGGTCAGCTCATTGTAGTAGTTCACTACATAATTGTAGGTTGCCGCAGGCGGGTTGACAGGATTTACAGGATCGTCCGCGTCATCGTCCGGTGTAGTTCTCTCGATGATCTTTACATTCGAGGTTACGGAACCGGATGCCGTAACGTTGCTGCCTCTCGGGTCAGTTCCGCTTGCATAAGCGATGTTCGTAACGGAACGGGTTGCCGCGTCAGCTGCCGTTACCACATAGGCTCTGGATATCGGGTCGCTCTTTGCTCCCGGTGCAAGAGTAATTGTAGCAAGAACTTCATTTCCGGTAAGCATCGGGTCGGTGACCTTGATATCCTTCACCGTTACATCGCCGGTATTCTCTACTATGATGGTATAGAATACCATTTCGCCTTCTTTGAGCTCTCCGACATCGCTGATGCTCTTGGTTACAACCAGTTCGGCATTATAAATGGTGCCCACTTCAGCTTCCGTGACGCTCTCATCGTCGTCTTTCTCCGGATCCTTTGCAGGATCTTCGTCCTTCGGATCGTCCACCGGATCCATTGTTACAGACGCCTTGTTCTCAAAGGAAGTAAGAACAATATCTTCTTCCTGAACCGTATAGGTCACTATAACAGGGTGTGTCGCTCCGGGAGCCAGTGAAGGAGCTGTCCAGCTGCTGCCGTCTGCAAGAGTAACCTCCTTATTGTTGCCCTTGGAATCCTTCAGATCAAGCGTATCCGTTACTCTGAGATTCTTCAGCGTTACATTACCGGTATTGGTAACTGCAATCGTGTAGGTAATTACATCACCGGGCTTAACGTCTGTCTTATCCGCTGTCTTGACGATCTTGTAGCTCGGCTCCATCGGGACAGGATCTGCCTTTGCAGAGCCCTCGGCAGGAGTTACAGGGTTACCCTTCGGATCTGTACCAGTTGCTACCGCAGTGTTGATAATCGGCGTACCCTTATCAATATCGGACTGCTTTACAGTGTATGTTACATATCTGGTAACATCCGCATTGGGTACAAGCTTATCTATCTTGACTGCCTCAGCTCCTGTATTCCCGGTAAGTTCATCCGTTACCGTGATGTCGTTTACCGTTACGTTTCCGGTATTCTTTACTGTGATCTTGTAGGTTACGGTATCCCCGAGAGCATAACCGTTAACAGGGATATCTCCGGAAACTTCTTTTGTTACACTCAGTGCCGGTGCGGAATCATCCAACTCGTCTTCCGGAATATTCTCTGTCGGCTTCTCGTCCTCAGGATCATCTACGCCTTCAGGAGCCTTTCCCTTCACCGTTGCAGTGTTCGTGATGCTTCCTGCAAGGATGTCTGCCTCGGTTACCGTATACTTTACGGTTACATATACTGGCTCTCCTCCTACCTTCAGCTCGGCGATCTTTGCCTTGCCGTCTTCTACTGTGTAGCCCGTTCCTTCCTCGATCTTGGCTCCGGACTTATCATCCGTTACTTCCACATCTGTAAGCGTTACATTTCCGTCGTTGCTTACCTCGATCGTGTACGTGATCTCTTCGCCTAACTTGTAGCTCTTCCCGTCTGCAGGTGCTCCCGCAGTCTTCGTTGCTCCAAGATCTGCATCAGGATCGTCCAACTCGTCTTCCGGAATATTCTCTGTCGGCTTCTCGTCCTCAGGATCATCTA
>JAUNQI010000011.1:22501-23712 GCA_030536255.1 Eubacteriales bacterium
GTCTGCAGGTGCTCCCGCAGTCTTCGTTGCTCCAAGATCTGCATCAGGATCGTCCGTAGGATCTTCCGTGCTGCCGTCATCGTCCGTCGGCTCTCCGTTCGGATCTTCTCCTGCTGCCGTGACGTTGTTCTCGATCTTGCCTGCAAGGATGTCGGCTTCCGTTACTACATAGGTTGCCGTAACCGTTGCGCTCTCGCCCGGCTCTATCTCACCGATCGTCAGCGTTTCGGCTCCGGTATTTCCAGTAAGTGCATCTTCTACCGTGATGTTGCTTACTGTCACATTACCCTTGTTCGCTACTGTGATCGTGTACGTCAGCTTCTGGCCGAGAGACGCTGTCTCGTCTTCTCCAAGGTCAGACTTCTTCGTTACTTCGATCGTGCTGTCTGCAGGATCCGTAGGATCTTCCGTCTTGCCGTCATCCGTCGTCGGTTCTCCGTTCGGATCTTCTCCTGCTGCCGTGACATTGTTCACGATCTTGCCTGCAAGAATGTCTGCTTCCGTTACTACATACGTTGCTGTAACCGTTGCGCTCTTGCCCGGCTCTATCTCTGCGATCTTCAGGGCATTGTCTCCGGTATTTCCAGTAAGTGCATCTTCTACAGTGATGTTGCTTACTGTCACATTACCCTTGTTCGCTACTGTGATCGTGTACGTCAGCGTATCGCCAAGACTTGCTGTCTCGCCTTCTTCAAGGTCAGACGTCTTTGTTACTTCGATCGTGCTGTCTGCAGGATCCGTAGGATCTTCCGTGCTGCCGTCATCCGTCGTCGAATCTCCGTTCGGATCTTCTCCTGCTGCCGTGACGTTGTTCTCGATCTTGCCAGCAAGAATGTCTGCTTCCGTTACAACATATTCATACTTGACCGCTTCGATCTCTCCCGGTGCAAGAGACGCTATCGTGGCGCTCTCGCCTTCCGCAAGCTTCGCGCCCTTCAGATCATCTGTTACCGCAATGCCCCTGAGCGTTACATTGCCGGTGTTCTTTACCGTGACGGTATAGGTTATCGTCTGACCAAGGGCAGCCTTGCCCTCTACGTCGGATTCCTTCGTTACTTCAAGTGCAGATTTCGGCTCTTCCGTTTCATCTGTCGTTTCACCGTCATCTGTGGTCTTTCCGTCACTCGTTGCTGCAGTCGCCGTGTTCTTGATGCTTCCAGCAAGAATGTCTGCTTCCGTTACAACATATTCATACTTGACCGCTTCGATCT
>JAUNQI010000011.1:23812-83627 GCA_030536255.1 Eubacteriales bacterium
CTGACCAAGGGCAGCCTTGCCCTCTACGTCGGATTCCTTCGTTACTTCAAGTGCATATTTCGGATCGTCTGTTTTAACCTCGTCTTCAGATTCGTAGGGTTTATCGTTTCCGCTGAATTCTACCTTAACATTGTTTACAAGCGAATCTTTGCTCAGGATATCGTCTTCAGTAATTTCATAATATGCTTTTACTTCAAACGAATCTCCGGGCTGAACAGGTTCTTCTGTTACGTATACAGTCGTACCATTTTCAAACTTTGCCTTGCTGTTAAGCTCAGTTACCGTTACTATTTTTTCTTCATCATAGATATTCGTTACTGTAATGGTAAACTCAACTGTATCGCCAAGCTTGTATACGCCTTCCGTATGCTCTTTTGTAACAACTTCAGGATCAACATCATCAGTTCCCGGATAAGTCGGATCGTCCTCATCACCGTTGTTATCAAGGACTATCAGCTTTCCGTTTTCTTTCTTAACGATATAGTTTCCTGTTACATCATTACCGGCGTTATCTTTGATTACGACATCACCAACAACCGCATCCGTTTCACCAACGAGAGTACGCTCACCGGAGAGCGAGACAGAGATAACATGCCCTTCTGCAAGTTTAACTTCAACTTCATCCTTGTTGTATCCGAGATCTGAAGCTTTTATCGGATCTCCGTCATAATACTTTTTCCCGCTGTTCGCTTTAACCGTAATCTTAATCGGATTGATTGTGAGTGAACCGGGTTCAACAGCACTGACAATATATTTACCGGTAGTATCTACCGATCCTTTAGCAGTTTTTCCTTCAGGAGCACTGAAGGTTACATCATAAGCCGGATTCGTCGCTGTTGTAATATTGATGCCTTCACCATGTGCAGTGATTCCTTCAAATTTCAGATCAGAAACACTTGCAGAATATCCGTCTGCAGACTGAGATTTTCCATTATACGTCCTTGTATCACTATTTGCTGTAAGCTTTACATCTTTATAATAGTAGACATTGATAACATTCGCTTCTGTGTCTGATGAAATGTTCTTCGATCCGCCGTCTACACTAAAGCGAGCAAACGTATAACCCTCAATGCTCTTCTGCTCAGCTGTAAAGGTATCTCCGATATTCCCGGTTCTGGTAACAGAATCCACCAACGTATTCTCAAGATCACCGAGCCAGTAATAGTTGACCGTGTAAGAAGCAACACTCTTCTTGTAATAGAGCGTAATCTGATTCTGGTCATTATCCGCTGTGATCGTCAGAGGATTCGGATCTCCTTCAACAAATTCATAATTCTCAATTGCATATTCTTTTACTGCTGCGAGATCTGATGCAGAGAAAGAGTCCCCAAACGATGCCTGTGAAATCACATCTTCTCTTATCTTTATCTCATTATCTGAACCACGGGAAGCGATATCTACAAAGTGGATCGTGTACTGGTAAGTTCCTCTTGAAATTGTCGCAACAATTTCAACGTTGGAAGCCGGCATTGTGAATTTGCCGTTTTCATCAACAGTAACTCCGGCAGTACGGACAGTCCATCCTGTTACAGTATAGCCGGTATCAACAGTGTACGCCGGACGCAGTTCTACTTCTGAACCGTAAGCATGATTTTCTACTTCGCCGACAACAGTTTCGGTTCCGTCAACACCAATTACTTTATATGTAACATTATATATATTGGGTTCATAATGGCCCACAAATGTTACGTTATTGTCGGGCATGAGGAACTTGTTCCCTGTGACAGTAACATCTTCAGTAGACCAGCCGCTGAATGTATACCCGGTCTTATCTTCAGCATTAGCCTTAACTATTTTTTCAGTACCATATTCTACTGAAGTCTCAGTAAAGTACTTTTCATTTGTAAAATACTGACCATCAATCTTATATACGAGGTCATGAGTATTTTTAGCAAAGAACAGAATAATGACATTCTTTGTCTCATCCACACCGACAGTAATAGACTCTTCCGGAGATGACTTAACATAGTGATAGCCCACGAAAGTATCAGTTATCTCTTTGTTATCAGCTCTCACATCGGAAACTTTTACTGTTGCTCCATAGGTCTGAGCCTCAACAGTTGTCGGATCATGAAGCTGGGCATTCGTTCCCTGGTCAAGATACTTCACCGTGTAGCTCAGATCCGTACGAGGTGTATAGTACACCTTCATTACATTGTTCGCTGCTACTTCGGTGATTGTCAGAGGCTTGTTCTCGACCTTATCGAGCTTGTATCCCGTGATGTTCTTGTCTTCGTAGCTGTCGATCTGGCTGCCGTATTCTGCCGTATCGCTCTCGGTCTTGCTCTCATCCAATTTCCCGTCATAGTAGTACTCTACCGTGTAACCAAAGCTGAGAGGAGCAAACTTTGCATAATAGGTTGCACTGTAATGAAGAGCAACATCCTGCTGAGGCGTGAGCTTGTTGCCATCAAGCCAGGCTTGGGATACCGGAATCTGGCAATCTTCATCCTCAAACCAGCCGATAAATTCGTAACCAACAGAAGCAGTCGCTTCAGACCCGTTTATGGTCATATTATCGGCATAACCATCACTTTCACGTGCTGAAGACAATTGTCCGCAGTTATCCGATCCAATGATCTTATAGAAAATGCTGACCTGCTTCGGAGAATAATAGAACGTGATAACATTCTTATTCTCATCTTTCCCTATCGTAAGATCTTTTGTTTCAGACTGTCCGTCTGTTAATTCATAGCCTTCAAATTCCTTTGCGGAGGCTGTTACTTCTGAGCCAAATCTGAATTCTCCGGACGGAGTCTCCGTTTCAAGGACATTCAAAGGATCCGACTGATAAACAACATGCTGAACCTTATAGCCATAAAGGTTACGGTTAAAGTAGATATGGACCTCAACACCGTTTTCTCCAATATTGACCTTAATATCACCGCTTACAGAAAGATCTTCATTGTTTGCGGTAGCATGATCAATCGTAAAGCCATCAAATGACTTGACCGGAACACCGGTTTCCCCTGAATTTTTGGGTACCTTCTGGTTAATTACCGTACTGTCCTGCGTGTAGTTGTCATCCGAGACATTCTGAAGATAATACTTCACTATGAGGGGAACATTTAATTTATCCTCTCTGTATTCAAAGACTATTATATTTTCTTCTTCTGTCGCAACTACCAGTGTCTGCTGCGCCTTATCCGGAAGGAAATTAGCATAATCACCCTCGGGAGTGATGCAGTCCTCAGTCACCGTCGACATTCTATTGTCCTGATGGTTATCATCAACACTGCGATAAACTTCATTTCCCTCGGAATCATAGAAGATATGATAGACAGTATAGGGAACTGCCTCTACTTCCTCATACTCAAAGGTATATTCAACAAGGGTCTCATCATCCGCGCCGGTGCTTACAACATTATGGCTTCTGATCTTCGGGAATATACCCTCTGCGAATGCGGGATACAGATCCTCACCGGCTTTTGCATCAAAGGTCTTGGAACCGCCGGACATGATATCTCCGAGCGTTTCATCTGCGACATCTGTCTCATCCAAGCGATAATGGATCCGGACTTTTATAAGAGAGTCTCTTGTATACTTCGGCATAAGGGTAATATCTCCGACAACGGGAGATTCTTTTCCAAACGGATGCTCTACCTCATTCTCATCGACATAATACCAGTAAAGGAAACGCTGATCCTTCAGCTGCGGTGCATCGGGGAAGAGCTCCTTGGGAATGCTGTCGCCATGATTAAGAGTAATATCCTCCTCTAACAGGCTTTCTCCGCTGGCATTCTTTATCCTTACCGTATGCGTTTTCGGTTCCCACTTCGCATAGAAAGTAATCGGACCATTCGGCATGGTATCGCTTTCTACTTCGTCCGAATCAACAAGTTTTGCCTCCGTCCCGGGCAGGCAGTCTGAAGTCGTATACCAGCCTGCGAAATCATATACGCCGGGCTCAAGGCTTTCAGGATACGCTGGAACGATACTGCTGATTGAGGAATTATTGTAAGTAACCTTACTCAGCGGCATCTCAAACATTACATCAGTAATAGTTGCTGTTGTCGTTCCATAATTATCTAAGAATGTAATTGTATTCCGGTTACGTTTATAATATAGATTAAATGTATTCCCGGTTTTCTCAGATTTATCTAAGTAAGTAAATCCATCAATTTTTTTGCCGCCCCAGGAATTAGTTGATGTGTACTTCAAAGACTGGCTGTATCTCTCATCATTTACAAAGATCCTATTATCATAGGTCTTTGTTGGAACTTCGACATTACTGCCATACAAAGATTCTATCCAATAATTAATCTGATAATCGCTTACATTATTTGAAGTATCAGCGGTTAAAGTTTTTCCACTATCAACACAAAGATCAGCAGTCATTGTATAAATCTTTGTTACCTGCGAGGAGTTATTAACTTTCTCCCAGCTTATAAGATTAGTGGGAACCTGGGCATAATTCGTTCCATCCGGTTTCTGATATGTTTGCCCGGCAATCGGCCATTTGTCACCAATATCCGCCTGATATTTTGCTTTAATAACCTGACAAACATCATTATCATTTTTAAATGTTACCGTATATTCATTTCTGGTAAAGTAAACATTCAGGACAGTGGAACCGTCACCGTTTACAATAACATTATTCTCATCCAGGCCGGAATAATAGGTAAAGTGCTTGGAATCATTTCCTGTAAAATTATTAGCCTGATGTTTTGAACTGCTTACAGGAGTGCCGGCTTCAGCTGTTCCGGATCCTTTTCCGGCATAGCTGTAATTATCTATGTCATTTTTATCCGTACTGTCCGCATTTTCATACCAGTAAACTACCGTATAGTTAACTTCGTTTGCTTTCCATTCAGCCTCTAAAACGATATCCTCCGCCGGGACAGACGTTGTATAGCTGTATGGTGTTTTAGGATCATGTGTCGGCCCGACCTGTTCGCCATTAAGTGTATAATACAGGAACGTATAACCCGGCTTTGTCGGTGCCGGAATAGTAACAGCCGTTCCGTAAAGCTCATAGATCGGCTCAACTCCGTATCCGCCAACAAGGTCAAAGTCGATAAGACTCATATTTCTGTCATAGTACAGTTTTACAACCGTGCTTCCGTCAGCAGCTACAGTGATCGTGTCATCATATGCCTTTGACCAGAATCCGGGAAATTCTTTTCTGAAAGAATCCTCATATTCTCCGACTTTGACTCCGGTTTTTGCGACGGAAATCGGCATATCTTTTTTAGAATCGTCTGCTAACTCTTCACCGTAGGTATAGCCTTTTCCGTCAAGATTCTGGAAATAGTATTCAACGTTAAATCCGACTTCTGCGGGTTCGTACTCTATTCTGAAGGTCTTATCACCTTCCAGAGAATCAATATTCACTCTGTAAGACGAAATATTGCCTACAGGAGCATAACCAAGGACCACAGGACATGAAACGGAATAATCACATTTCGAATATGCCGGGAGCTGATCCTGCTGTGTTTTTATAATATCTCCGCCCTTGATAGCGAAAATGACGGTTACAGTATATTTGGTTAAAGGTTTCTCAATGATTTTTACATTGACATCTGCTGTTTTTTCGCCGACCGAAACAGTAACTACCGCAGTATCATGGCTGAGATCATACTGAGTTGCAGTAATCGTTGCCGTTTTTCCGTCATCGGAAGGCTCTACCGAAATATAATCCTCATATCCTTCCGCCACAGACCAGACAGGCTTAAACCTGTCATCAGCGGCAGCAATACTGTCAAGACTATATTCTGCTGTGACTACATCACTCGCTCCGGCAACAAGCATAATATCCGACGGGCTGACAGATAAGTTCCCAACATGGGTTTTAACTTTTATCGTTTTTTCCGCCTTTACCGGGCTCTCCGTGCGGCCTTCAAAAATGTACCGTGCGCCAATCGTAACTTCTCCCTCGGAGATTGCTGTTATCACCCCGGTCTGCGGATTAACTTCCGCAACCGACATATCAGAAGAATACCAGGTGAGATTACTTGTTTCACGTCCGTCAACATTTGTTTTTTCGGCTGTAAGCGAGAACGTATCCCCGGCATAAACCTCCGAACTGCCGGAAAGTTCAAGCCCCGGAGCTGCCGCTACGGTTACAGATGCAATATTTGATGTTACGCTCTTGTCTCCGTTTTTGATTACAGCATAAATTTCCGCATCGCCAATACCTTTGGCTGCAGCAGCACCGGAAGTCTTATTGATCTGAACACAGGAAGGATTGGAAGAGTACCATTCAAGCGTATATTCAATACCGTCCGCTCCGGTAACAGTACTCTCAAAGTCGATCGTTTCTCCTGTGAAAAGTGATCTTCTTTCCGGAGTAATTGCAACCTGAGGGCCAGTAACAACTACATTAACTGTAGCTTTCTTACCGCTTCCATCAGCAGCCATTGCAGTAATCACTGCGCTTCCGTTGCTCTTTGCTTTAACAAGACCGTTCTCGTCAACAGTTGCAATCGTCTCGTCGCTGGAAGACCAGACAATCATCTGCTCCGCGTCAGCAGGGGAAACGGACGCACTAAGCTGAGCTGAATCCACATCAAACGTATTCAGCTCAATCGTCTGTTCTTCGGTGTCTATTGATACAGATTCCGCATGTTTACGTACATGAACAATAGCTTCTCCATAAACTCTGGAACCATCGTTCGCGGTTGCTCTGATCACTGTATCTCCAACGTCGACAGCAGTCACAGTACCGTTAGCGTCTACAGTTGCCACTGAACCGTTACCGGATGTCCAGGTAACGGACTTATCATCTGCATCCGTCGGGGTTACCTCAGATGTAAAGGCAACAGGATCATCACCGAGATAAATTGTCACCTCGCTAGGAGCAACATCTATATCAGAAGCTTTTATAACACCTTTCTCAACTGTAACGTAATAATCGACAATGTGTTTTGTAAAGTTATTATAGGAGCCAGTATAGTATATAAGCTCAACAACGGTAGGACCGCCGACAGACTGAGGTGTTAATGTTACTCCAACCTTATTGTGATAGTAATTGTATGAGAGCTGTGCAGAAACATTTTCCCCAGATTTAGATATAGTAGGATTATGGGTATCATTATTGTTGTAACCATTGTAATAACAATCAAATCTATCTGTAGTCAGCGGCTCTCCCGGATACGTAAGAGTGATTTCTTCTTTTCCTTTTACGGTTATTGTCGCAGTGGCAGATTTATTGGATCCGTCCGTAGATCTGGCTGTAATCGTCACTTCGCCCGTAGAAACTGGGGTCACAACTCCATTGGAATCTACCGTAGCAACCGAATTGTTGCTGGAAGACCAGGTCAAATCTTTAATCGACGCATTCTCAGGTGAAACTGTTGCTGAAAGTGTCAAAGTTTCATCTGTATAAATATCATGTGCGCCTGTAATGGTGACTGAGTTTACATTTACTTTTTTCTTTACCGTAATCGTCGCCGTGGCTGACTGATTGGATCCGTCTGTGGCTGTTGCGGTTATCGTTACTTCACCCTGAGAAACTGCGGTAACTTTTCCTGTATTATCTACCCTGGCAATAGCAGGATCACTTGAAGTCCACGTCAAAGACTTGTTGGTTGCATTCGCCGGTTCAATCGAAGCCGTCAGGGTGCAGTTATCTCCTGTATAAATGGTGGTATCGTTTGGAGTAATGGAAATACCTGTTACTTCAACACCTTTTTCGACAATAACTTTATAATAGTTTGTACCCCAATTATTACTGACAGACTTGATTATTGCATATCCATCTGGGTTAGTTCCTATAACTGTAATATTAGAGACATTTGTTGTATCACTTGAAGATATTTCTACATAATCAGCCCCATCTATTATAGACCAATTACAGCCAATTCTTCTTGACAAAGTAATTGAACTACCTTCTGTTACTGTATAGGTATCAGTATAATCAACAACCTCAACACTAAAAGTTTCTGAATGTTCTTTTGAACCCGGCTGAGAGCCATTTTTATATTTATGTGTTATCGTTACAATACCACTTTTTTTCCCTGTTACTGTTGTAGTATTGCTATTATTTGTAACTGTAGCTACACTTTTGTCTGATGAGGACCAACTTACATGGACAAGCTGTTCGTCTTCTATATTCAATGTTTTTCCAACTTCTAAAATGTAAGAATCCCCAGCGAAACTGAAAGTTGGCATCATTCCGAAAAGCATAACAAACGTAAGAAACAGTGCTATTACTCTTTTGAATGTATATTTCATGGAATTAATTCCTTTCAAAGATTCAGATTCTATATACTCCATAAGTGCGGAGAAAATATCCCCGCACTTTTGTTACTTATATGGTCATTATCTTATTGTTTCAATGACACATAGGCGCCAAATATTCATACAATTCTCTTTAGTCATTAACACTGAATATACAGGATTCTTTTCTCCTTCTACTTCTTCCCACGTCTCTCCGTTATCCATTGAGACATCCCATCTGAATTCACATTCTTCAACATTTGAGAAAGAACTCAGGTCAGCAGAGAATCTGAACGGATAACCGTCTGTTACATTCCCTTCAAATTCTTCTACGATTACTTCCGGATAGCTTTCCTTATATTCCGGTTCTGTATTCTCTGTTTCCTCCTCTTCTTCCAGCGCCGCCTTATCCGAGATCAGACCTTCAAACACCAGTCTGCCGTTTTCGGAGAGGCCTTCCAGGAAGACTGCCTTTTCTTCGTCGGTCATCTCAAGATATTTGTTGTAGTTCTCAATGAGATCGGCGTAGGCATCCAGCTTTGCTTTCTCTTCTTCGGAGAGATCCTTCAGATATTCTTCCTTCTCCTCATCGGTAAGATTGAGGTAGGCTTCATATTCTTCGTTGAAAACATGAGGAAGGTCTTTCTCTTCTTCCGGTTCAGTATTTTCTTCCTCTTCAGTCTTTATTTCAGTATCTTCTTCGGGGAGCTGTTCTTCGTCAGATTCCTCATCTTTCTTTTCAGGAACCGATTCTTCGTCCTCTGACTCTCCCTCGGATGCTTTCGTCTCCTCTTCGGGATCTTCCGGAATCTCCTCCTCTTCAGACTCTTCTTCCGTTTCCTCAGGAATCATTTCTTCGTCATCGGGAATTTCTTCTTCGGAGATTTCTTCGACGATTTCCTCTTCAGGATCTTCGGACGGTTCCTCTTCGGTTTCTTCGGGGATCTCCGGCTCTTCGTTCTCCTCGAAATTCTCTTCGGGGATCTCCTCGAATGTATTCATAAAGAATACTTCCGGCTCTTCGTTCTCCTCGAAATTCTCTTCCGGGATTTCTTCGGGAATCTCCTCGACCGTGTTCATAAAGAATACTTCCGGCTCGCCCTCTTCAGAGCTTTCTTCAATCACTTCGAAAGGCTCCTCCGGGATCTCTTCGGGAATCTCCTCGAATGTATTCATAAAGAAAACTTCCGGTTCTTCATTCTCCTCGAAATTCTCTTCCGGGATTTCTTCGGGAATCTCAAAAATTATGGGTTCTTCACTCGGAATCTCTTCGATGATCTGCTCCTCTGCAGGAATTTCAAAAACGATCTCTTCCTCCGGAATCTCTTCAATCGTTTCCTCTACACCGTTTTCAATAACATTAATGAAATCCATCAGCTCATTATACTGATCGATCGTAAGCGTATTGAGATAAGCATCGCCCTCTATCAGGTAACGCTCATACGCCGTCTGGACATCGAAAGGTCCTTCGGCATAGACGACGTTCCCGAAATCCTCAAACATATCCACAACGGAGAACTCGTACACATTATCCTCCGGATTCTCATAGCTGAAGAGGTCAACGATCTGCTCATCGGGAGCTTCACGGACGACCATCGTCTCAAGCTCTTCCTCGTCCGCCTTGAGAGAGGAATCCTGCGCGACAAGAAGCCCCATGCCGAGCACGATAGCTGCCGCAAGAGCGATACTGAGAACGCGTCTGATGTTCTTCTTCATATTTTCATTCAATTTCATATCCGCACCATCCTTTCGAATGTCTCTTTTCAAATACAGTGCCTTTTTTCAACTTTTTCTTCGGTTTTGCTTCCGAGGTTATTCTTTCGATCTATAATATAATACGTAGGACGAACTGAGACGTTACATCCTGCGGAACCCATGTCCGGTGATGGAAGCGAAGAAACTGAGACGTTTCTCCGTGTTCATAATATAAAGAGTGAATGACTTATCAAAAAGGCTCAAAAAAATTCAAAAAAATCGAAAATATTTTTTCAGGATCTTTTCAGGAAATGCATATCAGCTCTGCAGCGGAAGCTTACTAATTTATAATTTAAATTTATTCATTGTTAATTATATTCTCTGAAAAAGGAACTGTCAATTTCCATATTGTAAATAATTCTCATTTTATATGCGAATATATTGTAAATTTGTTCTTTTTCTGCTGTTTTTTATTTACACAAAACAATGGATTTTTTATATTACTTCTGTTATAATGCATTCTGTATAAGAATCCAATCTTTCGGGAGGTTCTCCGATGAAAAAATATACGACCTATAAGACGATCCAGCTGATCCTTCTGATCCTCATGGCGGCAACGGCAATTTTTCTTGTTTTCAGAAACGCTGACGTCTATCATCAGGTAGCCACGGATTCCACGATGACGCTCCTTGCATCTATTCTCTGGGTCCTGCTTGCGCTGTCCTTTGTCTTTATTTTTCTGGATTACACCTTCTTTTTCGGATATAAGAAGGAATATCGTGAAATGGAGTTTGCCGTTCGTTCCGATCCAACCTCCGGTATTGCCAACCGTTTCAGCTGCGACATGGTCATCGAAAAATATCTCGACAAGCCGATTCCCGCCGATTTGGGCTGCATTATGTTTGACCTGACGAACATTCAGGAGATCAACAAGCTGTACGGCCATCTTCAGGGCAACATGCTGATCCGTGATTTCTCCAACATCCTGAGGCTCTCCTCCGATGAGCTCTGCTTCGTCGGGCGCAACGGCGGAAACAAATTCCTCGCGATCTTTGAGCACAGCACTCCGTTCGACATGGAAAAGTTCCTGGAAAGAGTGAATCAGCGTGTTCGCATGCATAATACGGATATCAAGAACAACATGATCGAATATACCTACGGGCAGGCTGTAAATGAAGACAGCAGCATCCGTGAGATCACCCAGCTCATCGCTCTGGCCAATGAGCGCAGTTCCGCCGGGGAGATACACTCCTGACGCCTCGTCAGCCGGTGAACAGAAATGAAAATGATTGATTATTACAGGAAGGAGATGGTGCTTTCTGGCAGAACTTGATTACAATTATATCGGCGAGCTTGTGGAGATGTCCAGAAGCGGTAATTCGGACGCTTTTGCCGAGCTTTACGCCGCAACCTACCAGAAGCAGTACATCTTTTCCTACTGCTATCTGAAGGATAAATTCCTTGCCCAGGATGCTCTTCAGGAAACATATATCCTTGCGCTGAAAAATCTCGCCTCATTGAATGATCCGAAGCTCTTTGTCTCCTGGCTGAACCAGATCAACTTCCGCGTATGCTATAACCTGGCGGAAAAGCAGAAGCGCTGGAACGAAGAGACCTCCCGGTTTGCCGACGCCGCAATGGATCTCCGGGCCGCACCTGAGCCTTCTCCGGAGGAACAGACGATCTCGGTAGACAACAGCAACTACATCATGCAGCAGGTCATGGCCCTGCCGTATTCCGAATCTCAGGTCATCTTTCTTCACTATTACAAACACATGAAGCTGGAAGAGATCGCCTACATGATGGATATCTCCAAAAGCACCGTGAAGCGGTATCTGCAGAGCGGAAAGAAACGCCTTGCAAAGTCACTTGATGAATACGAAAGGGGGAATATCACATGGCTGGAGTAAAATCCGGTAAGCCCGGGAAAACCGAAAAGTCCGGAAAAGCCGTGAGGGCCGGAGATTCCGATAACATACCTCCGTTTGATCTCAACACGGAAGACATGCTCAGAAAAGAACGCCCTGAACTGAACGAAGATACGGCAACCAAGCTGCTGGCAAATATATTTGACGCCTGCGGATGCGAGCCGAGCAATATCCCCCTGAAGAAGCTGGAATCCTACAGCGAATACCGGAGAGAAAAGTATTCGCTCCAGAAGCTGCTGATCGTGATCATCCTTGTGATCTTCCTGCTCCTCCCGATCTGCTTCATCACGCCGGACTTTACGATCAGCGAGATTGCCGACCGCCAGGCCGGACGACGGATCTACGATGTGACGGTTCGCAGTTTTCTCCCGGTCAACCTCGTGGCAGCCTCGGTTGACGATCATGCTTTCCCCGTATTTGAGACCGGTGACGGGACCTACACCGTTGAGCCCACCGTAAACGGGAAAATGAAGGTCAAGGTGGTACTGGCCAACCGTCAGTACGCTGTGAAGGAAATTGAAGTATCCGAGATCGACTTTGACAAGCCTGTCCTCATCAGCCAGAATCTGGACGACGGAAAGCTGTATATCTACGTTTCCGACGGAGAAGACGGCTCCGGAATCAACTGGGAACAGGTCCACTACGAAACAAACAGCGGAAGCTACGTAACTCCGGTGGAAATCGACGAGATTCAGGAATACGCGGCGTTTACCTTCCCCAAAGAGAGCGTCAACTTCTACTTCCCCGACAACAACGGCAACATTCTTCAGCTCCTCTTTACCCCACAGGCAGCGCCCAAAGCGGATACCGGAAAGAACAAAAACAATTCTTCCAATACGGAGGAAGAGCTTGTGATCGATACGGATGGCGACGGAATTCCGGATGCTCCCGCAGATGTCACGGAAACCGAGAACAGCAAACCCGCCGGCCCGCACACGGAACCCAAGAGAAAGCCGCGCACCCCTGAGAGCTATGCGCTCCTGATGGAAGTGAGTGGAATCGGTCCGGCAGTGGAAGAAGAACGCACCACGGAAGACGCTGAAAGCACCGCGCAGAACTCTGCAGAGTCTGCAGAGACGGATACTGCACCAGCTGCCGGTTCCTGATGTGATAAAACTCAATACAGGTTATGTTAAAATCTCTGGAGTTCAGACTTCAGAGATTTTTTAATTAAAAATCGTCTGCAAAAACCGGATCAGTAATTTGCAGACGATTCTTTTCTTTCAACTTTTTAATTATGTTTACTAAATTATCTTTACTTAATTACGTCATTTATATTATTGCAAATATTTTGTGTTAACTTAAATCGCAATAATTTTACTTGTTTAAAAAGTTCTTCCGCTCCTTCAGATAGAAGATCACACCCAGAACGATCCAGACAATGAGCATCATATAGCTCTCTTTGCCGAAGTGAACACCGGAGAGGCCGGGAATCGGAATAAGCTGAAGAACCATAAAGGCGAGGGAGAAGCAGACGCCGGTAACGGCCATCCCTTTGAGGAACGGAGTTCCGTCCCCGTCTCTCTTCAGAGTAACAAGCGTTGCAGCACAGGTGAAGAAATATCCGATCGATGCGCCGATTGCCGACATATCCACGAACCAGCCGAGCGCTTCACGTCCGAGGATCGGTCCGGAAAGGGAAACGATCATGCAGAAGATCATGGCGTTCTTCGGCGTATGATACTTCTCATCGATCTTTCCGAATACTTCTGGAAGGAACCCGTCTCTGGACATGGAGAACATCAGGCGACTGGAGGCAAGGTAAAATCCCATGATCCCGGAGAGAACTGCACAGGAAACCCCCACACCCACGAGGACTTTTCCGAACGTGCCGAGAAGCTCTTCCGCCGCAATGAGCAGGACCCAGTCCCCTGCCATTACTCTGTCCGGCCAGTTGGCAAGCGCGGCTGCCGCTACGGTATTGTTGGAGGTATACACGAAGCAGCCGAAAGCGATGGCCACGACCATAATACCCATGACCTTTTTATAGGAGAAGCGGAATTCCTCCGCCGCCTGAGGAATGGTATCAAAGCCAACGTATGCCCAGGGGGCAATGGCAAAGGTCGCAAGGATTGCGGAAAGGATCCCCTTCGTGCCGGTATGCGCAAAGTCCGTTATATTTTCAGTAGTGGCTCCCGCCGCGATCGCCGAGGCCTTATCAAAGCCCCAGACCGGCTGCATGTTGACGCCCTTTGCCTTTGCGGAAAAGATTCCGGCCAGACACAGCGTAAACGCAGAAACAGCGAGAAGAATGGCAAGAATCGTCTGAACGAATCCGGCCTTCTCGACCCCGATGATATTCAGGATCCCGAAAAGGATCAGGATCAGCATAGCGAAGATCATCTCACCGAAATATACTTCAAAGCCGGCGATAGAATAATGGAAACCGAATTTCAGAATATCCGCGCTCCCGTCGATCCCGTCAACGATCAGACCTATGGCCGTGGAATTCATCGGAACATTTGTGAGATACGCCGCAACCAGGAACCAGCCGCAGAGATAGGCGGCGGTTTTGCCGAAGCATTTTTTTGTAAAGGTGAATTCTCCACCCGCCTCCGGATACTTTGGAACCATATACGCATAGCTGCAGGCAATGATGACCATTACCAGCGCACCAAGCACCATGGCGATCGCTGTTCCGGCGACACCGGAATTGGGCAGGAACTTTTTGCCGGGGTTAATAAAGGAACCCCATCCGATAATGCATCCGAAAGCAATAGCCCAGACATGCGTCGGACTGAGCTGCTTTTTCAGTTCGGGCCTCTGTTTGTTGTTTTCCATCGCATTAACCTTTCTTTCTCATACAAATTCTACATTATTCTGCTTCAATCTGACCGGGGCATGCTTAAGATGCGAAGGCATGGATACAGCTTAACAGATTCTCAGACATCATATGACCGGTCAATGGCTTTGAGCTCGCGGAAGGTGTCGATCTCAATGATATCCTCATCACGGCATTCTCTGACCTCTACCTGATAATTCTCTTTCCGGAATACCAGAGGAACCTGCTCCCAGTAGCGTTCTTTTCCGCCGGGAGTCTGGAAAACATCCTGAATATCCGCGGTGAGCTTATGTCCGTCCGCTTCGTTCCAGTAGCTGATTCCCACCATCTGCCAGCAGTCAAGCCCGCCGACCTTTTCCTCCGTGATCACGCCGTTCTTCACCGTGAAGCACCAGTCATCCGTCCTGCTTTTGGGAATGGCAAGGAAATCAGAGGTGTAGTGATACTTTGTAATGATCTTCGGATTGCTGATCAGCAGATCCGCCTCAAATACGTAGGCGTTGGAGAGCATATATCTCGCGCACATGGCGGAAGAGATGTTGTTGGCCTCATTGTACGAAGGATTCTCCAGGAAACGGATCATCGGATATTTATAAAGAAGCTGGTCAAACTGCTCGGCAAGATAGCCTCTGACAATATAGATCTCGGTAATTCCGGCTTCGAGACAGGCATCGATCAGACCGTCAATGATCCGCTTCCCGTTAACGCGCACGAGAGGCTTGGGGGTATTGAGCGTAACAGGAACAAGCCTGGAGCCGAAGCCGGCGGCAATGAACACCGCTCTTCTCGCTCTGTAGGGTTCCAGCGCGTCGATCCCGGCAGGAGTGATCTGCCCGTCCTGCACAAAACCGAGCTCGGCAAATTCCTTCATGGACTTATTGATCGTACCAAGGGAATGACCCGTAAGCTCCTCCAGCCTGCGCTGGCTCATTTTTTCCTTATTCACGGCAAGAGCCGAAAGAACATCAAACTGTTTTCTCGTAAGTTCAACAGACATATGGCATCCGTCCTTTTCTGAACATAAAATATACAAATTTTGACAAAAAGAAAATACAAAAGCCCTGCGTTCAATTTGAAGCAGGATGTTTGTTATTTATGAACATAAGATAATACAAAAGGAACAATTTGTCAAGCCTTTATGCAAATGTCATGATGAACATGCTTCCTGTTTTTTCTGACAAATCCAACTTAACTGCTCCTCTCGTCCGGAAGTGATCCTGTAGATTTGCAGTTCAGCGGTATATGTACAGCATATTTAAAATTTTTTAAAGGATTATTCTCTGAATGTTTTCAGATATCTTTAAATTACGTTGCAAATGCAATGTAATAAGTTTTTCTTATTTGATATTCTGCAGTCACAAAACAAATAACGCACTGAAGCTCCAAAGTGCTTGGTTCAATTCAGTGCTATCATTAAAGGAGACAATATGATGAAAAAATTGATTGCTTTTATTCTTTCCGTTCTTGTTCTTGCGGGAGCGTTTTCGTTCACCGCACTTGCTGATGACAGTACAATCAGGATCGCCGGATTAAAGGGCCCGACTTCCATGGGACTCGTTAAGCTGATGGAGGACAGTGAAAACGGAATCTCTGCTAACAGCTATGAATTCACGCTTGCCGGCAGTGCGGACGAAGTAACTCCTAAGCTGATCAAGGGAGAGCTCGACATCGCTGCTGTTCCCGCGAATCTCGCCTCTGTTCTTTATAATAATACGGACGGAGCGGTAAAGCTCCTTGCTGTCAATACGCTCGGCGTGTTATACATCCTGGAAAAGGGAGACAGCGTCAGCTCCGTGGCCGACCTGAAGGGAAAAACGATCTATGCGACCGGCAAGGGCTCAACGCCCGAATACACGCTCCGCTATATCCTTCAGGAAAACGGAATTGACCCGGATAAGGATGTTGTGATAGAATTCAAGTCAGAACCCACGGAAGTCGTTGCTCTTCTCTCCCAGGCGGAAAGCGGGATCGCAATGCTGCCGCAGCCTTATGTTACGGTTGCTCAGGGCTCCGTGGAAGGTCTGCACATTGTGATCGATCTTACGGACGCATGGAACAAGCTTGATAACGGCAGCATGCTGATTACTGGGGTCATCGTCGGAAGATCAGACTTCATTGACTCTCATAAGGATGCGGTTGACAGTTTTCTTGAAGAGTACCGCGAATCCGCCGATTACGCCGTAAACAACACTGCGGAAACGGCACAGCTTATCGAAAAATACGGAATAGTAAAAGCAGCCGTAGCTGAAAAGGCGCTCCCCTTCTGCAATCTGACCTTTATGGCCGGAGATGAGATGATCGCTCCCCTGTCCGGTTATCTGCAGACTCTGTTTGACCAGAACCCCAAGGCAGTGGGCGGGAAGCTTCCCGGGGAGGACTTCTTCTACCTCGGCTGAAACAGGGAATTTTAAATATGAAGCTGGACCCTAAAACAAAAAAATTTGCGGCTGCCGCTTTCCTGCTGCTCCTGTGGCAGGCAGCGGCTATGCTGCTGAATCAGAAGCTGCTGCTGGCTTCCCCGGCTGACGTTATCCAAAGACTGTTCAGTATCTGGAGGGAGCCGGCCTTTTTTGCTTCCGTACTGTTCAGCTTTGTGCGGATCTGCGCAGGCTTCCTCCTCGGTTTCACTGTCGGAGTGATCCTCGCCGTAATTTCCGGCAAATACAGCGCAGTAAAGATACTCCTTCAGCCGGTCATGGCAACGATCAAGTCCGTTCCGGTGGCTTCCTTTATTATTCTGGCGCTGATCTGGCTGAATTCCTCGCAGCTCTCGGTATTTATCTCATTTCTGATGGTTCTTCCCGTCATTTATAACAACGTTCTTTCCGGAATACAGAGCATTGACCCGAAAATGCTGCAGATGGCGGATGTTTTCAGAATTCCCTGGGGAAAGCGCTTCCTGTTCATCTGGCTCCCGACAATCAAGCCGCAGCTGACGGCAGCCTGCAGCACAGCCTTAGGCCTTGCCTGGAAATCCGGCATTGCGGCGGAGGTCATCGGGATCCCCTCCCGCTCGATTGGGGAAATGCTGTACAGTGCAAAGGTCTACCTCAACACGGTGGATCTGTTCACCTGGACGGTCATTATCGTAGTGATCAGCGTACTGTTTGAAAAGTTCTTTATGATGCTCCTTCGCCTCTTCTATCGAAAACTGGAAACTCTGTAAGAATAATGCACTCTGTAAGAAAAAGTTGAAAAACTGCCGTAATGAAAGATATTATTATTTCCAAACTGAATAAGGCTTATGAAGGAACGGCTGTACTGAAGGATTTCAGTACAAGGATATCCGGGAACGGAATCACCTGCATCATGGGGCCGAGCGGCTGCGGAAAAACAACGCTGATGAACATTCTGCTTGGTCTGGAAAAAGCCGACTCCGGAGAGATCAGCGGACTGCCGGACCGCGTCAGCGCGGTATTTCAGGAGGACAGACTCTGCGAGGATTTCAGCGCCTCGGCAAATATCCGGATGGCCTGTTCCCGCAGTCTCCCGGATGAGGAAATACAAAAATGGCTGGATCATCTCGAAATTCCTGAAATTCTGCATAAAAAAACCTCCGAGCTTTCCGGAGGAATGAAACGTCGCGTGGCGATCGCAAGAGCGATGCTGGCCGAAGGAGATATGATATTCATGGACGAGCCGTTCAAGGGACTTGACGATGAAACAAGAAAGGCCGTTATCCGGGAAGTGAAAGCGTGCGGAAAACCGCTCCTGATCATCACGCACGACCCGGAGGATGCCGAGCTGCTCGGTGCAAATATCATTTACTTTAATACCTGAAAACGGTTTTTCCGGAAATCGATCAGACCTTCACGCTTCATATTTCCCAGCTCGCGGGAAAGGGCGCTGACGTTTGTTCCCAGATATGCCGCCATATCCTCACGATTCATTGTTATTTCCACCGTATTTTTCCCGCTTACCGCGCACTCCTGTGACAGGAACGTCAGGAGCTTTTCGCGGATCGTCAGCTTGGAGAGGATCTGAATCCGTCTGTTCATGGCAAGCGTTCTTGCGGCCAGTACCGCGGTAAATCTTCCGGAAAGAAGAACATCCCGGGGATCAAAAGAACAAAAGCTTGATATCTTCGAAGACCTTGCTCTATTCTCTGGAGCGGTCTTCATTTCATATCCGGCGGAAGAGAATATCTCGTTTGAAGCTGAGAACGAACAGACCCGCACAGCGTTCATTTTTAAAAGGACCGTATCCGAGGTAGCCTGAATGTACGCATAGGATTTTCTCCCGATATAGCAGAGCGACTCTCCGAACATTTTCCCGGGACCGACGGTATTCATGATCATGCGGTTCCCGTTCACATCATCCATATACACCTGAACCGTTCCGCTGATCACGAAAGCGAAAAAGCCAAGACTGTCCCCCGGGAGCTTGAGTATTTCTCCTTTCGCGATCTTTTTTTCCTCTGCGGAAAAGAAGCGAAGCGCATAGATATAATCTTCATCGGAAAGTCCCGTAAACAGCGGGCAGAATTCTCTCGGCGAGCATGAGCCTGGCATAATAACGATTGTTCCTTTCCCTTTTCCATCAGTACCAAAAGGAAAAATGCGACAGACGAGGCGTACGCACGGTACTGGAAAAAGATTTTAATAAACAAGGGCAGGCAAAGCGCCTGCCCTTTAGACATTCTAATAGGATCTGTAATCAGATTCTTATATTTTTCAGCTTACAGAAAAATTACTTTCTGTCGTGATCGGGATAATGAACGTGAAGCAGATCGTGGGCACGGCCCTGAACGAGCTCGTCATAGACATACTTCATATCCGGGTTATCCTGGGAAATACGGTACTCGCAATCCATATCCGCCTGCAGCATTGCTTTGTAACGCTCTGCCTTGCGTGCGTTGGTTCCGGGCAGCTGTCCGCCGCCGCCGATGCAGCCGTTCGGGCAAGCCATAACTTCGATGAAGTCGAGCTTCTCTTCGCCGCTTTCAACCTTCTCGATGAGGGCGTCAGCGTTTCCGAGGCCGTTTGCAACACCGATACGGAGCTTCAGATCACCTGCGGTGACTTCGAATACCTTAACACCGGTGAGGCCGCGAACGCCGCACTCAGCGATGGTCTGGAGGGTATCAGGAGAAGCATCGGCAAGGACGTAACGGATAACAGCTTCGGTAACACCGCCGGTATAACCGAAGATAACGCCTGCGCCGGTGGACTTGCTCAGAGGAGCATCCGTCTCGGAATCGGGCAGATTTGCGAAATCAATGCCGGCTTCCTTGATCATGCGGACGAGTTCCTGAGTTGTGAGAACGAGGTCTATCACGCGCTTGCCGTCCTTTACGAGCTCGGGGCGGTCAGCCTCAAACTTCTTTGCGGAGCAGGGCATAATTGCTACAGAATAGACATCCTCATCCTTGAACTGCTGACGGATCAGGGCACCCATCATTTCCATCGGGCTTCCGCAGGTGGAAACCTGAGGCATGAGGTGAGGATGAGCATGCTCAACATGCTGGATCCAGCCGGGGCAGCAGGAGGTGAACATCGGGAGCTTTGCGCCGGTCTTGACCTTGTTGAGGAATTCATTGGCCTCTTCAAGGATGGTAAGGTCAGCGGTAAGGTCGGTATCGTATACAACATCAGCGCCGAGGCGGCGGAGAGCGGTAACGAGCTTGCCGGTTACAGGAACATCTGCGGGCATGCCGAATGCTTCAGCAAGACCAACACGGACAGAAGGAGCGAACTGAACAACGACCTTCTTCTCGCCGTCCTGGAGGAACTTCTCCATGGTCTTGGTCTCATTCTTAATGGTGATCGCACCGGTCGGGCAGACAGCAGCACACTGGCCGCAGCCTACGCAGCTGGTATCAGCCATCTCCATGCCGAAGCCGGGAGAGACAAATGCTTTCTTGCCGCGCTTTGCGAAGTCGATCGCACCGATGTTCTGAACCTCGGAGCACATACGGACGCAGAGACCGCAGAGAATGCACTTGGAAGGATCACGGACAATGCACTTGGAAGAGGTGTCCTTGGGGAGCTTGGAATAGGTATTGGTATCGAAAGCTTCCTTTTCAATGCCGTAACGGCGGCAGTACTCCTGCAGCTTGCAGGTACCGCTCTGGTCACAGGTGAGGCAGTCAGCTCTGTGGCTGGCCATCAGGAGCTGAAGAGTGGTTCTTCTGCTGTCAAGGACCTTCTTGGAGTTGGTCTTTACTGCCATGCCGTCTCTCGGACGCATAACGCATGCGGCATCGATCGCGCCCTTCTCGTTCTCAACCATGCAAAGACGGCAGCCGCCGTAGATGGAGAGATTCTCGCAGTAGCAGAGAGAAGGAATGTCTATACCGTTGTTGCGGGCAACCTCGAGGACATTGCGCTCATTTGTAAAGGGGCACTGAACCCCGTCAATAATCATCATTTTATCTGCCATAATATCACTCCTCGTAGATAGCACCCTTCGGGCATCCTGCCTTGCAGGCGCCGCACTTGATGCATTTATCGGTGTCTATTGTATGGGGCTTCTTGAGCTCGCCGGTGATCGCACCGACAGGGCAGTTACGGGCGCACTTGGTGCAGCCGATGCACTTCTCGGGGTCGATGCGGAGCTTTGCGAGGCTCTTGCAGGTACCGGTGCGGCACTTCTTGTCGTAGATATGCTCACGGTACTCTTCTTCAAAGTTCTGGAGGGTGGAGAGAACAGGGTTCGGAGCAGTTTTGCCGAGACCGCAGAGAGAGGAAACCTGAATCATCTTTGCGAGATTTCTCAGCTCTTCAATGTCGCCGTCTTTGCCGTTGCCTTCAGTGATACGATTGAGGATGTCAAGCATTCTCTTGGTGCCTTCACGGCAGGGAGTGCACTTTCCGCAGGACTCTTCGCAGATGAAGTTCATGAAGAACTTTGCGATGTTGACCATGCAGGAATCCTCGTCCATAACAACGAGTCCGCCGGAACCGATGATAGCGCCGACCTTCTTGAGGGAGTCGAAGTCCATCGGGAGATCAAGGTGATCCTTGGTCAGGCATCCGCCGGAAGGTCCGCCGATCTGAACTGCCTTGAATTCCTTGCCGTTCTTGATTCCGCCGCCGATTTCATAAACGACCTGACGCATCGTGGTTCCCATAGGAACTTCGATAAGGCCGGTGTTCACAACGTTACCGGTAAGAGCGAATGCCTTGGTACCGGTGCTGCCTTCTGTGCCGAGCTCCTTGAACCAGTCAGCACCCTTGGTGATGATGTCAGGAACATTGGCGAGGGTTTCAACGTTATTGAGGCAGGTGGGGTGCTCAAAGAGACCCTTGTCAACGGAACGGAAGAGCTTTGCTCTGGGCATACCGCGGTTGCCTTCGATGGAAGCGGTAAGAGCGGAGCCTTCGCCGCAGACGAAGGCGCCTGCGCCGCAGTTGATGTGCATATGGAATGCCTTGCCGGAGCCGAGGATGTCATCACCGAGGATGCCATACTCTTCAGCCTGAGCGATTGCCTTTCTCAGACGGGCAACAGCGAGAGGATACTCAGCACGGACGTAGATGTAGCCTTCGGTAGCACCGGTAGCTACGCCGGCAATGATCATGCCTTCAATGACCTTGTTCGGGTCACCTTCCATCGTGGAACGGTCCATGAATGCGCCGGGGTCGCCTTCGTCACCGTTGCAGACGATGTACTTGGGAGTCGTGGTGTTGGCAGCAACCTGTGCCCACTTCTTACCCATGGGGAAGCCTGCGCCGCCGCGGCCGCGGATACCGGAATCGGTGATCTCCTGAACGATCTGATCGGAGGTCAGCTCAAAGAGAGACTTTGCGAGTGCCTGATAGCCGCCGAGAGCAATGTACTCTTCGATGGACTCGGCATCGATATGACCGCAGTGCTCGAGAACACGACGGGTCTGGAGTTTATAGAAAGGAATGTCCTCCTGGCGCTTGCAGAGCTCGCCGCCCTTGTTGTAGCCAAGGCGATCAATGAACTCTCCGCCGAGGATCGTCTTTTCAACGATCTCTTCAACATCTTCTACTTTAACCTTGGTGTAGAGCCAGCCTTCGGGCTCGATACGTACCAGAGGTCCCATCTCACAGAAGCCATGGCAGCCGGACTTCTTCAGACCGATAACGTCCTTCTTCTCGACGATCTGAGGATTCTTGGACTCAGCTTCGAGAGCAAGACTAACCTGAACATTCAGGCCGAGCTCGGTCATGCGGGACTGCAGAGCTTCATAGATATTAAGGCTGCCGCCGGCAACACAGCCGGTACCGCAGCAGACGAGAACCTTGCGGTTCTGGGCTTCACGGGCTGCCTTGCAGGCAGCGGCGAAGGATTTGAATTCTTCAACAGATGCAAACTTCATGAATTAAGCCTCCTTTGCGCGGAGCTCTTCGATCAGAGCCTTTGCTTTGTCTGGGGTCATCTGCGGATGAACGGTTTCATTTACCATCACGACAGGAGCAAGACCGCAAGCACCGAGGCAGGATACTATCTCAATAGTAAATAGGCCATCGTCAGTGGTATGCTTGTCCTCGTTCAGGCCGGTTGCCGCATAGAGAGCATCCAGAATGGTAGCAGACTTACGGACATGGCAGGCAGTGCCGCGGCAAACCTTCAGGACATATTTGCCCTTTGCTTCGAGAGAGAAGTTGCCGTAGAAGGTCGCTACGCCGTAAATCTTTGCATTGCTGATGCCTACCTTCTCTGCGATGTGGCAGAGAGCTTCCTTCGGGAGATAGTTGTAAATCTCCTGGACATCCTGCATGATGGAAATGATTCTGGATTTGTCACAATTGTACTTAGCCAGGATCTCATCCACCTGTTTGGAATCAAAATGATCCATATGTATCCTCCAATTAAAAAATATTATGCGAAAAAGGTATATTGCCCATAACAATACGTATATAATATAAATAAAAATTCTCTGAAAATCAAGAGGAAATTTGTGCATTTGTTAAAAGATTGTCGCTATCCACAAAAAGCTCTCTCTGCCCCCTCCGGGCAGGCGCGATATACCGACAAAATGACCGCGCCGGTTTCAGCAATTATTTCTTGACAAAGTACGCTGTTCATTTCTATAATATATTAATATTATAGGGTCTATATACACTTTTTTCAAACGGGTAAAGCATACTTCCCGTTGATAACTCTTTTCAGACAGTTCTTTTGTTTTTTTATAAAAACGAAAGCGTACTTGCGTCAGAGATATGCAGGATTTTTTCTTTGAAGCCTATATTGTTTTTCTCTTTTTCGTGCTGGGGCTCGTTTTCGGCTCTTTCTGCAATGCCTGGGCATGGCGGATTGTTCACGATGAGAATATCGCCAGAGGCAGAAGCCACTGCGCCGTGTGCGGGCATGAGCTTGCCGCGAAGGATCTGGTTCCCCTGTTCAGCTGGCTGTTCCTTAAAGGGAAATGCCGTTACTGCGGAGCTCCGATCTCCAAAAGGTATCCGCTTGCCGAGCTGATCCTCGGAGCTTATTTTCTCTCTGTCTATCTGGTTTACGGTCTGACGTTTGACTGTCTCCGGCTGATCATCCTCGGCTGTCTTCTGCTGGTTTGCTCGCTCGTGGACTACGATACCATGGAGCTTCCGGATCCTCTGATGGCTGCAGCCGCCCTTGCGGCACTCCTGAGGCTGACGGAGCCCGGAGGATGGAAGAGCGCCCTGATCGGATGCTTTGCCGTTTCTGTTCCCCTGCTTATTGTAGTTCTTATAGCGGACAGGATCCTCAAAAAAGAATCCATGGGCGGCGGAGACATCAAGCTGCTTGCCGTACTCGGGCTGCACTTCGGCCCCGCCAAAACCTTCTTTCTGCTGATCATCGCCTGCATTATCGGGATCCTCGCTGCATCCGCGGCAAAGAAAGGCAAAGGAACAGCATTCCCCTTTGGACCGGTTCTGGCTCTCAGCGCATGGATCACCGCACTGATCGGAACACCGGTCGTTAACTGGTATCTCAGTTTATTTTAATTTTCAGAATCTTTATATACGGAGAAAATACGGAAAAATGTTTGGATTTGATATCGGTACCTACGAACTGAAGATCGCGGTATACGAAGCCGGAAAAGTCCGGAAGCTTGTTTCAGCTGAAATGCCGGAGAATCTCATCAAGGACGGAAACATAACGTCCTATGAGGCAATGGCGGATCTCATCAAGCATACGCTGAAGGTGAACAAGCTGCGCGGGACAAAGAAGGCTTCGGTCATTCTTCCCGCAGATCAGGTCTTTTTCCGCCGCGTTACCACGCCGGCCATGACAGTCAGCCAGCTGAACGTCAATCTGCCTTATGAGTTCAGGGATTACCTCACGATGGACAAGAGCAAATATTTCTACGACTATTGCGTGAACTCCATCAAAAACGATGAGGAAGGCAACCCCTCCGAAATGGATCTCACCATTGCGGCAATCTCCAAGGAGACGATCGCCGACTACAAAAACATGTTCAAGCGGATCGGCTTCAAGCTTACCGGTGCTATTCCGGCTGAATGCGCATACGCAAATGTTCTCCGCAACTGCAGCGCCAAAAGTTCCGACGAATATTGCTTCCTCGATCTCGGCTATACAGCCACCCGCCTTTCCATCTTCACGGGGACGACGTTTGAAACCTCCAGAAGCATGGATTCCGGTCTGTTTTCCATAGAAGAAGCGATTGCCGACCAGCAGAGCGTTGACAGGCATGTTGCCGCAACATATCTCGTCGCCAACCATGAAAATGTTCAGGAATCTGAGGCAGCGCAGAACGTCTACTCCGCCATTTCTCTTGAGACGCGCAAGGCTCTCAACTTCTACAGCTTCAACAACCGCGAAAGCAACCTGAAGGACGCTTACTGCTGCGGCGGCGGAGTGAATATCCCCAATCTGCTGAAAAGCCTGAACGAAGCGCTTGACTTTAACCTGCACCCGGCAGGCAATCTGCTTCCCGAGTCAGTCAAAAATCTCACAGATTCCGATCCCGGCGCATATACGCTTGCCATCGGCGCAGCAATGCAGGCAAAGGAGGGTAAGTGATGACTTTTAAACGCAAACCGGCAAAAAAGGTCTATCCTTCCAAAACAACGATAAACCTTGCCATGAGGGACATGCCCTCCATCAAATTCGGCGTGGCCTTCCCTCTGATCCTGCTCATCCTCGCTCTGGCAGCAGCATTCTCAAAATTCGCGGTAATTGACCGTTTTGAAAAGGTTCGGGAAGCGGAAGCTGCGGTTGCCGCCCTTCAGAGCCAGAAAACAGCGCTGGAGAAGTACACCGCAAACTATACCGACGTTCAGAATGAATATGTCCGTTATTCCACGAAATGGATGACCGACGCCGAGAGCGGGACCGTCCCAAGGATGGATATGCTTTCGCTCGTTGAAAAAGAGCTGGCCGGTCAGTACCGGGTACTGGATTTCTCCGCAAACGGGAATGTAGTATCGCTCAAGATCGCGGGCGGCACACTGCAGGAGATCTCCAGGATCGTTACGAAGCTCTATGCCCGTGAGGATGTTTCCAGCGTGGAAATCTTCAACGCCTCCAATAAAGAAACCTACGAGATCACCAATGACAACGGAAAAACGCAAAGAGTCGTTGATGAGGTCATTTCCATCGTTATTACGATGAATAAGGTCGAGCAGGAAGGAGGAGCAAAATGAATAATTCCAAACAGTTTTCCCGCCGCGAGAAAATTCTCCTTCTGATCCTCGCCCTGCTTGTTCTGGGCAGCGGATATTACTTCTTTGTGCACCGGACAGTAGTGGACAGCCTTGAGCGCTGTGCCCAGCAGACGGAATCGCTCAATACAGACATCACGATCCTCACTGCGAAAAAGCAGAAACAGGACGAGATGCAGAAGGAACTCGACGAGATCAAGGCACAGGGCAACCCTCCGATTGTTCCCGACTATGACAATCTTGACAAGGAAATATCCTACCTTTACGGCGTTCTGAGCACTACGTTTGACTATAAGCTTTCCGTGCAAAGTGTCCAGAAGGCATCTGACAATTCCAACATTGTCAGAAGAAGCATGACGCTTTCCTTCACCTGCCCGGATTATGACGAGGCAAAGCTCGCCATCTCCAAGCTTCAGAATAGCCCGTACTGCTGCCGCCTTGGCGCAACCTCCATTACAAGAAGCACCACCAAGACATCCCGCTCCATCATGGAGGGTGCAGTCGTTGTCACTGTCAACATGACTTTCTTCGAGCATATTGTTTGATCATCACTGCTCAAAGAAATCCTGAAGATAGCCATTTTAACTTTATAATCTCTTGTCTGTTTCGTTTTGCGAAAGGAGGAATTATTCTTGAAGCTGCACAGCAGTGAACGTCTTGAATCCGAAGCGCTGATCCGGAAGCTGTTTCTCGGACTGTTTCCTGTTCAGGCGCTCTCGGTAGGTCTTCCGGCAATCAATACTCTTCTCAGCGGATTTATCATCGGCAGCGCTTACGGATCTGTTGCTATGGCCGCGCTCGGATTTGCTTCCACATTAACCGCGCTGGCATGTGCATTCGGAACGCTGTTTTCCAGCGGTTCTCAGCTTCTCAGCGGACAGAAGCTCGGAAAGGGAGACGAAGACGGTGTTCGTGCCGTGTTTAATTCCTCCATCGGAATGTCGGTTTCTGTCGGCGTTCTGTTTACCCTCTTCGGCCTTCTGCTTCCTTCTCTTGCCGCCAGGCTGATGGGAGCATCCGGAGATACGTTTCAGATGACAGCGGATTATATCCGCGGGCTCAGTTTCGGGTTTCCCTTTATGATCCTGAACGCTTGTGTTCTCCCGTTTCTTCAGCTAGACTGTCAGAAGAAACGTGCCTCTCTCTCCATTCTTGTGCTCGTTTCCGTTAACCTGATATTCTGTCTGTTAAATGCAACCGTTTTTCAGCTTGGTCTGTTCGGTATCGGTCTGGCTACCTCACTTTCCAACATTCTCTCCTTTTTTGTTGCTCTTCCGCATTTTCTCAGAAAATCCAGGGTATTCCGTTTTTCTTTCTCCTCTATCAGCAAACAGGTGATTTCAGATATCCTGAAGATGGGAGCTCCCGCAGCTGTTAGCCCGACGCTTTGTGCTGTCAGGACTCGTCTTCTGAACTATTTTCTGTTTTCTCTAGCCGGAACAGCCGGTGTTTCCGCATTCACAGCAGCGATAAAGGTCGCTGAAGCCATTTGCTGCACAATTGAAGCCGGTTATACCGGCGGTACTCTTCTAATCAGCAGCGTTCTGATTGGAGAACGAGACAGCGAATCCCTCCGTACGCTTCATGGGATCGAAGTTCGCAGCGCTTTCTATTTCAATTTCATCGGTTATGCTCTGATCTTTCTTTTCGCCAAACCGCTCTCTGTTCTTTTCGGAGCAGCTCCAGAGGAAATTCCCATCTTTTGCATGGCCATTCGCTGCGTGAACTTATTTGTTATCACCAGTCTCCTGAAATGTATCCCGATCAACCTCTACCATTCTCTCGGAGACACCCGATTTGTGATCTTCATTCATTTCTTCAATCTGTTATTCATGTCTCTGGTTTTTTGTCTGCTTGCAAAATTTACCACGGCAAAGATCATTTTCTTCTTACTGCCGGTCGGAGAAGTTCTTGTTTATTTCCTCTATATCTTTTATTTTCGGCTTCGTTCCGGAAGATTTCCGAAATATCTCTTTGAGGTCGTTCACATTCCGGATTCCTTCTATATTCCTTCCGAAAACCGCCTGAGCGCAAAGATCACCAATCAGGAAGAGGCGATCAAAGCCTCCAGAGATGTTGTTTCCTTCTGCACATCAAAAGGGCTTTCTCCGAAGGACGCCTATTACTACGGGCTGTGCGTTGAGGAAATGGCCATGGATACCATTAAGCACGGATTTACCGGCAACAAGGACAAGGATATCATTGACCTGCGCATGATTCAGGATCAGGAAGGCAAGATCACGCTGATGATCCGTGACAGCTGCAGCGACTTCAATCCCACGGAATGGATGGAGCTTCACGCAAAAGACGATCCGTCCCGCAGTCTCGGTATCAAGCTTGTCTCCAAGATCTCCAAGTCCATGTACCACACGACAAACCTGGGGCTGAATGTGCTGTTTATTGAGATCTAATACGAATTCTTATCAGGTATTCGTATAAAGACTGAGATTTGTTAAGAAAAAAGAGCAGGTATACAAGGGAAGTACCCTTTGGTATACCTGCTTTTGTTTCTCTTTTTTAGTTTACGTAATATAGTTTCAATAATAACGCTAACTCTCTGCCATTGGTCTGATGGAAAATTCCCGGGATTCTCCGGAACCTGCACAGGTCAGTTTTACTTTAAAAATTCCGCTTGTCTCATCATAACTGACAAAGGTATTGGCTGTTCCCGCATCAAGTTTTATTTTCCCTTTTATATAAGAGCCGTCACCGATCAGATCTTTTTCAGCTATCTTCATTTTTCCGTCAGCCCCTACTGAAAAGGAAGCCCCCGGACCGTAGTTCAGGCTGGTGAAGGTAACGACACCCGATTCAATTTTCGGATCTCTGGCATTTCTCAGCTCCGACATCACCGCTTCGGCCAGAGTTGACAGCAGTGTTCTTTCCTCCGCATGACGGATGGATTCGTTGTATACTCTCATGGAAGCGGAGACTCCTGCTGTGAGGGCAATCGTCATAATGCTGACAACTAGGAGCGCTACCAGAAGCTCACTTAAAGAAAAACCTTTTTTCGATGATATTTTTTTCATCAGTTTCATATTGTATCCTCTTGTATTCACATTGAATACTTTTGATTGCTTATCAGATAAAAGCATCTAAATGCGGCCGATCATGCTCCCGCGGATGATTCTGCCGGAGTGGCAGGAATACTGTAGGAAGAAAGCTTCAGATTCCCGGTAGAAGTTTTATAATTCACCGTGTACTTGACAGGATCAGCGGAATCATTCCCCAGGATCACAGAAAGCGAATCCTGCGCTCCGCCCTCAGAAGCCATGGCAAGAATCGCGTTATCCAGCTCCTTGTCATAATTCTTGGCCTTGATATTCATTCTGCTGGCAGCGCCGATCATAGCCGCCAGAACAACGCTTGCCAGGGAAACGATCAAAACAGAAACAAGAGTTTCCGCCAGGGTTTCTCCTGAGGTATTTTTCAGCTTTCTGAGAATTCTTTTCACTTTCTGTCTCACTCTTCCTTTATTTCTACACTCACTTCACAGGAATTCAGCTTGATTTCCCGATACAGGAGAATTCCAAAATATCTTTTTATGTACCGTCAGAGGGATCCGGAGTCTCATTATTATTCACGACACCGCGCTCTATAGACTCCTGATACCACCGGATCTCCGTTGTCTGCACATAGCCGCTGATGTCGTTATCGCTTTCCGCATCCCTGATAAATTTCTTCGAGGTTTTTACCAGCGGAGCATATTTCAGCGTAACGGGATTGCTCTTCTTTTCTTTGTCTTTATCTGTGGCCCACAATGTAATCGTCAGACTGTAGGATTCGTATTCGGAGATCGTATCCTCTTCCGACAAACCTGAACCTGTACCCGCTCCGGTCGTTCCGTCCCCCGCTGAAGAATCCGCTTTGGACAAGATCACACTTCCCGTCACTGCCGGTATGGCTTTTTCGGAGTTTTCGGGAATTGTCAGTTCTTTCGTTGCAGGAACAAGCTGTCCTTCCTCGCTGAAGAATTTTTTCAGCAGGTTGGCGGTACTCAATTCGGTATTAATTGCCGGATCAGCGTCTTTTTCCGCCTCGATGACAATAACACTGTCGTTCAGATCGCTGTTTAATACTCTGACAGCCGATTCAACCGCGTAGTATTCCTGCTGGTCCTTCAGCGCATGGCTCGCTCTGCCGGCATTCGTCCCTGCGGCAGACAAAACCGCCGCACCCACCATCATTGCCACAACAAAGAAAAGAAGCGCAATGATGGAGGACGCCCCCAGGCTGCTTTTCAGTTTTTTCTTTAATGCGTTCATTTTGCCTCCTGACAGGCAGATTGCTTCAGAAAATTTACCGCTTCCTGTAAATCTTTCCAGCATATGCTAAAAATCCGAAAAATACTTTTCATTGCATAGCTTCCTCTGTTTCACAGGGGAAGCTATGCATTCTGTTTTAAAGAGTTTTGTGAGTATTTATTGTTCCACCGGAAAATCGCTCTCATTGAGGAACTCAGGATTTTCAGAAACTTCATTTTCCATGCTTTCCCCGAACTCCAAATTCGGAGACTCCGTACTCAGCGAAGGATCACCAAGCACTGTTATGATCCAGAAGGTTTCATGTGTCCCTACCTCGAGAGAAGCCTGAATCAGCTGATTCTCCGCAGCATCAGGGGCATGGAGACGGACAAATACGTCGCCGGAGTCGGTTCTCTTAACAGAACTTTCCATTCCATCATCGCAGAACACGCTGATGCTCTGTCCTTCTTCCACATTAAACAGATGCAGATAGATTGAATCGCCGGATTTCACAATGAGCGGTTCTTCTGCGGATGTATCCGAATCTCTATCAAAGAGATTGCTGTCTTCCAGATAATCCTCTGTCAGCTGATCCTGATAGGACAGCTCTTCCCGCAGATCATCATCGTCAAAGAGACGGGCAAGGGTATCATAATCATCAGAAGTGCACTTTGCCGACTCAACGCTGACCATGCTCATTATTTCAGCCTCAAATGCTTCCGCTTCCGCAATGGACTCTGCAATTTCAATGGAAAGGATCGGCTCCTGCGGGACAAAGATCTCTCCGCAAACCTCACAATGGCTGCCTTCTGTCAGACCAAACTCCGTATAGGTAGGCTCAACAGCAGGATCAATTACTATTGTATGCTCAGCGGGAATGATCTCCTGCGGAATCAGGATTTCGCCGCAGACGGAACAGTGGCTGCCTTCCGTCAGACCTTCTTCAGTGCACGTTGCCGGAACGGCTTCGTCAATTTCTTCGGTATGGCCGAGTGCCGGGACGACTTCCTGTGCTACCAGAATCTCTCCGCAGACAGCGCAGTGACTGCCTTCCGTCAGACCGGGTTCCGTGCAGGTTGCAGGTACTGCTTCGTCGATTTCTTCAGTATGGCCGAGTGCTGGGACGTTTTCCTGTGCTATCAGGATTTCGCCGCAGACGGAACAGTGGCTGCCTTCTGTCAGACCGGGTTCCGTGCAGGTTGCAGGTACTGCTTCATCGATTTCTTCGGTATGGCCGAGTGCAGGTACTGCTTCCTGAGCGACCAGGATCTCGCCGCAGACCGAGCAGTGGCTGCCTTCCGTCAGGCCGTCTTCCGTGCACGTTGCAGGAACTGCTGCATCGATCTCTTCGGTATGGCCGAGCGCCGGGACGATTTCCTGTGCGACCAGAATCTCTCCGCAGACGGAACAGTGGCTGCTTTCCGTCAGACCGGGTTCCGTGCAGGTCGGCATTACTGCAGTATCAATCTCTTCTGCATGAACATGCTCTTCTTCATTTTCTTCTGTAGAACCAGCATCGTCTGCGTCCGATCCGCTTTCTTCATCTGCTGCATCATCCTCGTCTTCTCCGTGTTCTTCCAGAGCATCAAGAGGATCATCCGGGAGAAGCTTGTCCTGATCAGAAGACGGCAGCAATGCATCCGAACCAGCCGAGTCAGATGTCAAATCCGGAGCAGCGGACATCAGCGGCGACATCGCCATCATCGTTGGCCTTGGTGACATTGCCAGCAAAGGAGGATTATTCTCATCATCGGGATCTGAAGCGGCATCGGCATGCTTAACATAGAATATAACCTTTGCCGTGACTTTCTGCGAGCCTTCTACTTGCTGGGGACTGATCATTATGGATGAACCGGACGTACCGGGATCTGACGGATTTCCGCTGTACCAGTAGTGATCCAGCTCATAATCCAGTGCCTTCTCCCCGTCACCGAAACTTACCGTTGGATTCGGTTCATAAGAGGTAATTGTATATACACCAATCGGATCTTCATCTTCAGCTGCATCAGCAAAACGATATTCAATGTCATAGAACCAATGAAGCTTCAGACTGCCATAGGAATAAATGAACTCATAGTTATCCTGAAGTGTCTCTTTATGTCCCTGAGCTGAGTCTTCTTCCCACAGATCTATATCAAATTCGTTGTAATCCGTAATACCAATATTCTTACGGAAGGATTGGATATTGAAATCAGGATCAAAACCTTCCCCGGGAGCAAAAGCATTCGCGTCTGCTTCACCGTTTTCTACTGAAGAAGCGATCACAACATCCCGTTTCAGAATATCCGATCCACTGACAGGATCTGAATACGGATACTCTTCATCTGCTGATTCAGACCTGAGATAAACTGTTCTCCTGTCTATAACAAATCTGTAAGCTCCCGATTCATCTTTCCAGAGCAGATATCTGTTTGAAGGAGTACCGGTAGCCGACACACCATCGTAGAGAGAAATTACGATATAACCCTTAACCGGGTATATTCCGGCATTCTTAACGGATGCGCTTTCTCCATCACCACAGACAGTTACCTGTTCAGCTACAACTGTTTTATCTTCTGTTGTAATAATTGTCTCCGGAGGACTTGTCAGTACGCTGACAGGCTCACCGTCATACACTTTATAGCCATTAGCAAATGGGAAGGAATTCTCATCCAGTTCAAGGTAATAATCGATAACAACATTCTCTCCGCTCGGAACAAGCACTGTTGCTGCATCGGTTTCTGTCGTCTGTCTTCCGTTTCCGCTAACAATAGTTTTAATCAAAGCGAAACCGGAATAATCTTTCGGATCATAGGAAATCGTTTCAACCTGGTTAAATGCTGGCCTTATCTCGGTAAGAAGGTCTACTACTGTTTCCGCATCAGACATGCTGAACGTTGTCCCCACACCGTTGACAGGAACTGTTCCCTCTGCATACGATCTTAACCGGAGATGATAATTCACCTGATATTCCCAAGGAGTAATCGGAATGTAGAAGACGTTAACATTCTGATCATCACCCGCAGTGACAGTATAATATGTAACCATGATTTCAGCATAATAACCGCTGAGATCATTCAAAGAGAGGATCGGTATGCTGGAACCTATAAGGTTTTCACTGTAATACTCGATCAACGGGTTCCCGCTCGTATCTCTGATCGGAATAATACTGTCACCGCTCCTTGTTACGTGATGAACCGTAACCGTTCTCAGATCGTCTTCAGAAACAGCTCCTTTCCGGATCCATTTCGCATAGAGCGTCAAATCCGATGGAATCTGCATGGAACTGATAAACGGCATATCGCCGCCGTCTGTTCCTCGGTAATACCAACCCTCAAAGTTATAGCCTTCTTTTTCAGGGATATATGCAGGCAGAAGATTTCCGTCAGCATCCGCAATCTTCCCGCTGATATCAGTATACTTCTCACATACTATTGACTGCATAGGAGTTTCTGAACTGCCGGGCACAGGTTCATCCACATAGAAATTAACCGTAACATCCGGAGCCTTCCATCTTCCATACAAAGCAAGATTTCCCAGCGGCATCTTTTCAGGGGCTGACTCAGAAAGCTCAGGGTTCACATACCAGCCGGTGAATTCGAAATCTTTTTCCACATCAGCCGGTCTGGACGGATCTGCAAGGTACGCCGCAAGAGGCTCCTCATACTTAACGGAGCGAACTGTTGAGCCGGTATAGCCGAGCTGATGGAATTCAAGATTATAACTTTTTCTGAGATAATACAGGTTATTTGTTCCGGGATTCTTATTGCTCTTGTCGGACGCCGCATAATTCTTGTTCCCGACGCTCCACGCATATCTGTCAAAGCCGTCTATTACATGGAATTCCTCATCATATGTAATATAGTTAAAGGAATGCTTTACGGTCTTGTACAGTTTAAAGTAATGCTTGGAATCTCCATTCAGATGCATTTCAATTACTCCTGAAGTTCCCTGTTCCTCCGGGAGAACTTCAAGATAATAATTGATTGTACTCTTTGTACCATTACTATAACCGCTAAACGTTATATTCGCTCCGGGAATTCTATCCAGTGTCTGAAGAACATATTTGTAAACTCTTCCGGAACTGTCTTCCCAGCAATATCCGTTATAGTCTTTGCCATTTGTTCCTTTGATTGGGAACTGATCCGCTATCAGTGTGTTGTATTTCCCGGTGATCCGATATATTTCTTTTCCACTGACCTTAAATATGAGCGTATACTCATTTCTGCTCAGATATACATTCCGTACCGTAGAGCCGTCACCTTCTATTGTTACGGTCTCATTATTCAACGATCCGGAACCGGTTTCATAGGAAAAATACTGATAATCAGGAAATACTGTACTGATACTCGGGATAAGCTTTGCGAAATTCTGATAATCCGAAGCTTTGACCTCTGCTCCTGTCGTTCCTGTGCGAGAAATGCTGGTAACATAGCTGTAACCGTCACCTTCAACATTTTCACACCAGAATGCCACAGAGTACGGCGTATTCTTTGCCGCAGTCCATCCTGCCTTGGCCACAACATTATTTCCGGGCATTGTTGCCGTTGTTACAGGATCAGATTCATTACCCTTATTATAGAGCTTCCATCCGGTAAAGGAATAACCGCTTCTTTCCGGCTTCGGCCATGAATTGGGATCTCCCATCGGCTGACCATAATAGAAACGCATAGGCGGGCAATAGCTTCCGGCTGCTGAGTCAAATGTGATTACAAACTGCTTGCGCTCATAGTCAATATAGACTATTCCGTCTGTAATCTTTATTTCATTCGTTGTGCAGACAAATCCTGTTTTCGTTTCAAGTCTTAAGGCAGGCGTTTTTCCCTTTGGAACTTTGAAAGGCTCTTTATCACTGTACGGATGCGTTTCATATACATCTTCTCCGTAAGCTGTTGAGTTGCCGTCCGTATGATGATAACGATAAACTACCCTATACTCCTCATAATCGACCGAATCCTCAATTTCAAATACAATGATGAACTGCGCTGAACCGGTAACATTGTTGATAAAGTACTTACCGTCTTCAATCTTAATGCGGTCATCAGATACTACTTCTCCGTTAATATCATAGATGCCTGCAGTAACATTATCTGAATATTTATTGCTGAAAGACGGGAGCTGCACACCGTTATTACTGTAACTAACCTGGCTCATCGGAACACTTATTCTGATCTGTGACTTTTCCGACTCCGTCTCTTCAACACGATAAAGCGGAACAGATCCCATAGGAGATGTTTCTTTACCGTATTTATACATAAAGTCAATCGTGATCAGATAATTTTCAGCAGGAATATATTTTGCATAAAACTTAATATTATCCTCGGCAGAAAGCTCAGATATCTGATTTTCTCCCGTAAAGCTGACAGGCTTTGTGAGCTCCGGATCCAGATACCAGCCTTCAAACAGTTTGTCCGGCAAAGATCTCTGGGGAGGTACAATTTCGCTTAGCTTTGCATCTCCCGATTCCGCCATAGGAAGTCCCATACGCATGAATTCCCCGGCTGTTCCTTCTGCAGGGCCGGTCGGATCATAGTAGAAGAACAACGACTTCTTTCCTTCTTCATGCTGATATCCGCCTACTGCAACCAAACTTATATTTTTACCGGTAAGCGCACTGTCAAGGACAAGATAACCGCCTTCCGCACTCAGAGAGACAATTTTCTCGCCCAAGTTCTGATCGTCTGTTTTTTCATAGATATCCCACGAATCGGATACAGTATAACCCGCAACCTTTCCAAGACTCGGCAAAGGTAAGGAATTCTCTCTGCCGACAATATACATCTGCTTTCCAAGATTTCCGTCGGAAACTGGCTTACGCAGGCCGTCTTCAGGATCTACATAATAGAACTCTATTGCATTCTGCTTTGTAGGAGCGTTAATTCCGGGCTGCCAGTCACCGTAATAATCCGGAGTTCCTCCGCTCTTACTCCAGATTGAGAACGGATACTCTTTTCCGTTCAGCGTTGAATCATAGACATGGGTATTCGCAGGTTTTGTGTTTGGATCAATTTTCGCAGCAATAATATTCCCGCTGCCTTCCGTATACTCAGTCCGTTCTATTGTATTTGCAAAGCTGCCGGTGCTTGCTGAACCAAGCGCCGGGACAGAAGACACGCCGCCTACTTCCGTCCACTCGGGATAAATAACAGGAAGATAATAAGTCGATTCGTTATCTACCGTTATTCCGGCCGAAACATAACCCGCAAAGGCACCGGTATAGCTGTTATCCGCTCCGATTCTGGCATTGATATCCGCAACCGGTGCAACAACATATACAAGCTTCATGCTACCGTTGGATAGAATCCCGCCGGTAATTCCGCCCGAAGCGGAAGAAGAAGTCATATCCGCAGCAGTCGGCTCCGGCATTCCCTTTACGGAGCAAACGGATGCAGCACTGAATGAACGGGAAATATCAAAGCCCGTTCCGCCAAGAACGCCGACAAGACCTCCCGCCTGAGCTTCAGCAGAAACAACGTTATAATTCGTATCATAATGACCGGATTCTGTATGACCTCCTGCATAGGAGGAATTCATTGTCAGTTTTCCGCCATTGGACATTCCAATCAGACCACCCGCAGGACCTGCTGAGTAAACATATACCGAAGCGGAAGAATAATCGATTGCAACATCCCCTGCGGATATGCAGCCGATCAGACCGCCTGCAGAACAATTATCCGCAAGCGCCGTTACAGAACAGGCTGAGCCTGTATTAGTATCTATTACGACAACCGAGTCAATAACAACTTTTCCGTCCGGAGCAAACACTTCTCCGATAAGAGAACCTGCATGACCGCCGGAAGACTGCAATTCACATTTTTCCAGAGTAAGCTCTCTGATTTTTATGCTTCCGCTGACAGTGCCGAAGAGACCGGCATTGCCTGAATTGGATACTGTCAGATTCTTTATTGTATTCTCTTGTCCGTCATATCCCGAAATCGCTGTATTCACGATTGGAGCGAAAACGGCCATGGGACTGCCGCTCCAGTCAATATCACAGTACTGAACAGCAGTTGTTGTATCCGCTCCGACTGCGGATGTATTCATATCAAGATTCTGGAGATGTCTGCGGTTTGCGATTTTTGCCGTGCTGCCCCCGTTGTTTGCTTCATCCGACCGGTCATAGCCGAAGAGACTGTTCGTCTTTTCAACGCCGGTGGACTCTGCTGTTACAGGAGCACTGCTGCTGTTATTGCTGTAAGAGAGAGAACACTTTACTTCAATATCCGCACCGGGAACGATACCGCTGCAGATATTGCTGAAATGCTCGGAGGGATCATCCGACAGACTGTCCAGAAGTACCGTAAACTCCATTGCATTGCCTGCAAAGTACTTTAAGGAGCCGGCATTCAGTTCACTGGCATTGATATCCTGATTTATTACCGCTTCCCTGTTTGTACCGTCAGCTCCCGTTCCGGAAACCGTTACGCTGAGCGTATAGGTTCCGCTCTTCGGGAGACCCTCTGCTTTGGCAATATTGATTACCGCTGTCAGCTGATCCTGATACTTCGCCTCGCCGGTCAGCTCATCACCGTGTACCGTAACCGTTATTTCCGGCATAGCAATCCACTGCGCAACAAGCTTTACATCACCGTATTGACCGGAAGGTATACTTAAGCCTTTATAAACCTTTCCTTCCGTCCAGTTCGATGCTGCCGAAGAACTCTTATCCGCTTCGACCTTCCAGCCGTTAAAGATATATCCGGGTCTCTGAGGATTCTCAAGTAAAATTGAGTCTTCTATTGTAAATGTAACAGGAGATTTTTCTATCTCACTTCCACCATTGGAATCAAATTCCGCAGTGTAGTCCTTTATCTGCCACTGTGCGAGAAGAGTAATAATATCCTCCGCCTCAGCTTTTATGTTGCCAGTCTTATCCTGATCAGTATATTCTTTATCGTCAGAATCTTTCCAGCCGGTAAAGCTGTAGCCATCCCGCACATATGAGTTCGCTGTAAGCTTTGCCGGAGAATAGGAGCCGTCCTCATTGATTGAAACCGACAATTCATCCATGCTGCCGGCTGTCGCACCATTTCCATTAAAGGATATCGTAAACGCATTCTTTGATTCCCAGATAGCATACAGTGTCAGCGGCCCGGTTATAATCTCAGCATCAGTTTCATAATGCCATTCCCCGGTACCGTCCCTGTTTTCATTCCAGCCAACAAATACATAACCTGTTCTGGTCCATTCAGGAACGTTGCTTCCAACTGTTTTTCCGTAAACGACCTTCGCAATCGTACCGTCAGTGCTTTCCGGAGTAAAATTCTTCACAAAGCGGACATTAATATTCCATTTCGGATATAGCACATTGTTTAAAGGATTTGATGAAAGCGTAACGGTGCTGCCTGATTTGTACGGCGTTGTCGGATTTGAAAAATCAGGTTTTGTATACCATCCGCCAAATTCCGCAACTTCATTTCCTTCACTGTCCGTCCAAACAGGATCTATCATATCTAAAGTATATTTATATATAGAGCCGTTTTTAACAGAAGTAAATTTTCCTTCATATGCCGTATAGTCAGGTCCAACGATGGAAGTGTCAAAGATCACATATGGCAGCTCCGTCCATTTAGCATACAGCGTAATATTCTCTGAAACAGCAGTTGAAAAATCATACGCATTCTCCGTAGATTGTTCATTATACCAGCCTTCGAAGAGATAACCGTTAACTATTGTGTTGCTTGCCGGAGCATCAGGCATTACTGCTCTCTGCCCCTTAGTTACGAACTGCACAGAAGGAGGATCCGAAATCTGATTGCCGTTAAGATCAAAGGTCACACAGTATTGTGCTCTCTCTTCCCACTTCGCATATAAAGTAATATCCTCTGTAACGGGTTTGTTGAACTTATATTTTTCTGTCAGATTGCCGGATGCATCCTTTACATACCATCCGACAAAGTCGGCGTCTATAGCCATCGGAATCAGAGCAGGCTCTGAAGCATAATCACCGTATTCCAGATTTTGTTGGGCCGGTTTATATTTGTCATCTACTCCAGACCTATTAAGTTCAAAACTGACTACAGGCTTCATCGACTCCCATTTCGCATATAATGTGAAACTGGAATTTATATTAGAGATAGTGTATTTTTTATTCCCTGCCTTGTCTGTGCACCAATATAAAAATCTGTAGCCTTCAAGTTCAACGCCTGGAAGTGATTCTAATTTATTACCTTTTTTTACCGGAATTGAATCTGGTGGTTTCCCCGGCATACCATTTAAATCAAAACTAACCTCTAATAAATCATCATCACTTTCAGACGCATTCAAATAAATAACAATGTCACCAGTTATCAAATTCTTATTAATTGAAATATCTTTTAGATTTGACGTTGTACCAAAAAACTGTGTATCAGCGTAAGTAACAGTATAACCGCTAATCAGTTTATCATCACAATAAATTGAAATCTTGTTATTAATTTTTTTGTGGGTTGTATCTTTTCCTCCCAAAAGTGAATAAGACCTAATATCACTAAGATTTATCGTTTTAAGCTTATCTTTTAAAGAAGATATACCGGTATTTCTAGAGATTGAAAATTCCTCAGTTTCCTTAATATAATCAAAAATGCTCCAATCAAAATAACTGATAACGACCCTAACATTATATGTATCTTTAATTACCGTTCCAAATTTCGCATAAAGCGTTACATTATCAGTAATCCGCGTGTTGAAATCCCAGGGATCTCCTGAGAATGTAGAATCTGAATACCAACCGATAAATTCTCCCCCTGCGGAATCCACCGGATTTGGTTTAAGAGGATAAGCGGGATTTCCGTGAACAACAGTCTGCTCACCGATTTTTACTGTCTTGTTATAAAATTCAACAGTATGAGTGCGCTCAGCATCCTTAACCCACTTCGCATATACCGTTGTATTCTGAGTAATGGATTTGCTAAAATCAAATTCCGTCTGATAAAGGTTATTAACATACCACCCGGCGAATGTATATTCTCCGGTTTTATCGCCAATTACAGGAGTCTCCGGCTTTGCCGCCGTCTGACCGTCCACAACAGTCTGAGCGGGAACATCAACCTTACCGGCCGTTTCAAAAGTGACAATATACGGTACGTCAATCTTTGTCCACTTAGCGTACAGTGTTACGCGTTCATCTTTGATATCGGCTGATGTAACAACATCCGTGGAGAAATTCCATATATTTGTACAAGAACTGTCTTTGTACCAACCCTCGAAAAGGTAGTCCTTCGCTTTTGGCTGTGGATTACTTGTAATCTTTTCTTCAATGGTAACTGAGCTGTCAGTTATTTCAGCAATTGTTCCCTTCAGCTCCTGAAGATCATACTTTACCGGATAGATCTTCGCCCACTTTGCATACAGGGTATAATCCTTGGTTATCGTACGGGTGAAATAGAATCTGTCTGAGAAAGTCCCAGTACTACTATCATACTGAGTATACCATCCTTTGAATTTATATCCGTCTACTGCGGGAGTAGGTACACTAAGGCTATTAGGCCATTTGTTTCCGGAATTAATGGAAACACCCTTTGGATAAGGATTGGTCCCATGGTCTAACATATCAAATGTTATTGTGCACACAGTCGGCGTCCACTGCGCATACAGTGTTATTGTTTTACCATTTTCAGAAGTAAGATTTCGTACACTCTGTCTGTCGTTAAATGATATTCCACTTCCATCGGATTCCGTATTCCATCCGACAAAAGTATAGTTTTCCATCTTAAACTTGTTTTCGCTGAGACGTCCGGAAATATCGTAGGTCATCTCAACAGCCGGAACAGACGCTCCGACAGGCAGAATTCCTTCGTTACCATCAAACTCAATTATGTATTTATTGGGCTCAAAACTGACATAATATGTTGCAGGCAGGTAGACTTCCTTTGTTTTCTCTGGGAAATTAGGATCATCTACAGTTTCTTTCTCCGGAATGAACGAGTCATCCTTCTCGACGGGCAGAACATTCCCCTCTGAATCTGACCAGATATAATGATACCCTTCATCCGGTACAGCTGTTGCACCCTTCGCATCTTTTCCGGGTGTAACAACCTCAGAGGCTTTCTTCACTGCCTTATCGCTGTCAGCGCCTTCTCCTTCAGCAGAACCATCCTCAGTTTCCCCGGATGCTTCTGAAGGATCCGGATTCAGCACTATTCCGCCGTGCTCCGTCTTGGCTTCATAATTGAGAGTAACACTAAAACCAGCATAAAGGATCCTGTTACCGGTACTTCCCTTTGTGATTTCGTCTACTCTGCTGTCCTCGGAATAATCCGGAGCCTCTCCTTCAGGCGCACTGAACCAGCCGGAGAAAGTATACTGACCTTCTTCGTCTCCTTTTTCCGGTTTCTTTTCAAAACCATCCACGTAATCAATTGTTTCGGTATCGGCATTGTAGGACGCAGGATATCCCTCCGGAAGAGTTCCTCCGTCGAGCTTATAGGTGATGGAGTAGTCGATCGGCTTCCAGATTGCTTTGAATTTTGTCAGGAAGCTCTCCGCTTTTCCTTCGGAAGGATAGGGGTCATTTTCCTGATACAAGGTATCCTCTGCAGGATCTTCCGAAGATTCAGACCCATCATCCAAAAGCTGCCAGCCCCGGAAAGAATAATCCGGATTATTATTTACACCAGGATCAAGCAAAGAATACTTCACTCCGGGAAGAGTAAACGTTCCCGCTGCAGAAAGCTGGCAGTAAGCTCCCGCTATCTTCTGGAGCTCATCATCTCCTTCAACAGCCGTTGCCTTACCTATTCTATTTGCAATAAGCTTTGCATCATTCAGATCATAAATCGCCGTATAGCAGCCGAGAATGATCGCCGTATCATCCGTTATATTGTTTACTTTAACGGATTCCACTATTTTTTTACCGTCTGCGGTAGTTACATATCCCCCATCCGCATCCAGTTTATATAGAACAGTGTAACCTTCACCTTCCGTGAGAACATTTCCCCCGGAAATCACCGTGATCATTTCCGCAGTAAGATCTCCGCTGACAACACTGCTCAGCGGGTCAAGCTCGCTGCGATTTGACGTAGTCCAGGATTTATCTTTTACTGCAAATCCTTCATAGGCAAGAGAAACCTTGTCTCCCGCATTACCGTAAACACTGATCTTGCAGGTCTCAGCTGCTTTCCACCCTGCATATAGAGTTTTATCCGCTGTACCCCTTGTTTCATCGCTATTCCATATCCAGCGCATATCGAGAGCATTACCCTCTATCCATGATCCTTCACCGAAGTTCGGATCCGTACTCCAGCCGAGGAACTCATATCCCTCCAGTTCCGGAGAATAGAGCGTAATATTCGCATCAATAGGATGCTCCTCCGCGGACCACTTCTCCTGAATACCGGCTCCGATAGTGCCCAGATCATACTTCAGCGTATACAGCTTCTGGGTAATTACGACATTGATCCCGCCGTCAATAATATTTCCATATATTGTCAGTGTATATGTGTAAGCAGGCTCATCGTCTCTCTCCGCAGCTTCTCCAACACGCGAAAACTCAAGAGCCTTTTCTTCATCCAGCTTCAGGATGAGTGAATACTTATTATTCTCCTCATCTTTTACATATTCAAAGCCTTCCGGAGGCGTCACATTCTCGAGGAACGGGATAAAATCATTATATTTCGTTCCACCGACAGTTACAGAAATTGTATCTCCAAGCCGGTATCCGAACTCACTGAAATCTTCATTTCTGTTCTTAACGGTATCGTCTTCCAGTTCCTCATAAGCGACTACGAAATCCGTACCGGCAATAACAGGCGTCTTCAGCTTATACTCGTCCGTTTTAAAGGTTTTATGCGTCTCATCATCAGGATCATGATATTTATACTGAACAGTAGCTGTAAACTTCTCTTCCATTGCCCAGTCTCCATAGTGAGGGAGAGATGAGAGCATTTTGAATTTAAAGTCTTCACTGCTGCTTTCATACGGATGGCAATCTGAGGAGGACGTCTCTCTCCATGAAGATTCTTCCGTCGGCCATACCTCAAGCTCTGCCCGGGCCATAGAGTGTTCAGCATCTGTTTTATCCGTACAGTTGCTGAATTTCCAGAAGGCGTATTTATCTTCAGCTGACGGAGCGGTAACAGTTCCGGATGCAAAGCCGAGTCTGGTGCTCACTCCGCCGACTCTCATAAGGACATAGTTATAGCAGTTTCCTGTTACCGAAAGTGCTCCGTCTCCGGCAAATCCGGCTGCCGAAGACGCAGACTCAATATATCCCATTGCATAACAGTTCTCAAAGGAAACTGAGCCGGCGGTACCGCCAATAACTCCGCCTGCTTTTGCTGCAGGAGCACTCAGACCACTGGTCCAGTCACTCTCTCCTGAGCGAAGACCCGTATCGGCATAGCTGCCTTTTACAGTAACATTATTTGCATGACCGATCAAACCTCCCGCCTCAGCAGCAGAGGGGGCGGAAATTTCAGGCCAGGCAGCAAGGCTGTCTGTAATACTTCCACCATCGACCTCGCCAACAAGACCGCCGATATACTCGGAATTGCCTTTCAGATAGAAGTAACTCTCACCTGATGTATCTGTAAAGCTGAAAGTTTTGCTTCCGTCATTTTCGCAATAGACGCGACAATCATTTATTGCTGTATTCTCAGTCTTTCCGGCAAGGCCGCCGACCGCGGATGCAGAATCAGCCCCGTCTATTCTGCAGTTCACAAGATAAACGCCATCGATCGAGCTTCCTGTGTAGAGGCCGAACAGACCGGCATAGTCCTTCCCATCTACGGTATTTCTGACTGAGTCCTCATCCGTCAGAAGATTCCGGATGATCTTTTTATCTCCGTTAAACTCATCAAGTGCAGAATTCGTAATCGGGGTAAACGAAATCGGATTCTGCTCTTCATCCCTTGCAAGACTCCAGTCAAGCATATTCAGCTGGACTGCTTTCGTAACAGTGGAGAAGACTTCCGAAGTCTCCGTATCAAGATTCTGCAGATGTCTGCAGTTATCAATACGTGCTGCGTCAACCGGATTATCTTTCGCCGTCTTTTTCAGCTCAGAAGTACCTTTATCATAATAGAATAAGCTGTTGTACTCATCGCTTGATGAACGTTTTGTCTCATCATCCGCCGGTTTAAAGAGATAGCTATCCTGCTCAGATTCCACAAGCTGAGCTGTAACACGAATATTAGTACCGGGAGTCAGACCTTCACAGAGGCTGACGAAACGGTTCTCTTTGTAAGCACTGAGTCTGTCAAGATATACTCTGAACAGAGATTCCCCGGTTTTCTTTTCCGGGTCATACGAATATGTAAATACTGTTTCCTTCTCTTCATCTTTTGTTTTTGTCAGAAGTACTCTGCCTTCTTCCTCTCCTACAGAAGAATCAGACGGAGCAGAGCCATCCGATGTTTCAGCCGAAGGCTCCGTATCGTCCGAAGCAGGATCCGGATCTTCTTCGCCGTCAACCGCTTTAAAATAGACGATCTTCGGTTCGGAAAGAGGATTACCTTCAGCATCGAGCTCCTCGACCTGAACACGAAGCTTCAGATTGAGTCCCGAACCGCCTTCGGAATAATAGTTCTCATAAAGATCCTTCCAATCTTCATATGATTCTCCCTCCGGGAAATCTTCCTTCGGGGTACTCTCCGTGGGCAGAACCACACTAATATCCGCATAAAGGCTTCCGTTTTCATATCTCGATCCATTTGCATTTTCACCGTAGTCATCCACGATCACAACAGACGGCTTCGGCAGTGTCAGCTCAATAACATCCTCATACGGCCAGTCGCCGTGATGATCGATATTTTTCAGCTTCATGAACAGGAACTTCTCGCTGCCGTATCTCTTTTCATCCTCATGATCGACAAGATCAGGGCTGTAGGGGAAGGTATGATCCGAAGTCTCCGAACCGGAGTCTCCGGAAGAGGCTGCTGCATCCGCGCGCTTCTCAAAGCTGCTGCCGCTGAAGAAAGCCTTAGAATCAGCGTCATCATCCTTCATCACGAAGAACTCACGTTTTACCGCATTGGGATTTGCGGAAACTTTTCCGTCAGCTCCGGTGATCTTGCTGTCCTGGCAGTTGCCGCTCTTCCAGAAGCGGAACGTGCTGTCATCCGAAAATGCTGACGCAGGAGCGAAGCCGTAAGAGGTTCCCTTCGCTCCGGAAGCCTCTCCGCTGCCGGAAGCTTCTGCATCCTTGGCTTTTTTAAATACAGACTCATTGAAGTAAACAAGACTGTAGCAGGTGTCGGCGGTATTTGCGTTGTTTTCATCAGAAGCGCCGACAAAGCCGCCGGCTGTAACAGCAGACGCGATATGACCCATTGCATAGGAATCATCCGCATTAACGCCTTCGGCATAGCCGATCAGACCGCCGGCAGTGCCGGAGGGTGCGCTGATACCGCTGTTTTCATCCCAGCAGTTCACTTTTACCTGAACCGGATCTTCCCCTTCATTCTCCGAAGGCTTGGTCTCCGTCTTTTCAGACAAAAGGCCGGTATCGGAATAACACATGCTGACAGGAAGCGAGTCTCCTGTCCCGACTCCGGCATAACCGATCAGGCCGCCGGCATAGGCATTCTCTGCCGAAGCGCTGACAGCCATCCAGCTTGCGGAGCTTGTTTTCACGCTGCCGCCGCTGACTTCGCCGATCAGACCGCCGACATGGGCGGCGGAAGAAGACAGGACATAGTCTTTATAATCAAACCCGGCGACCGCCGAGCCGTCCGCTTCTGTCGGTTCAAGCCACATATGGCATCCGGTAACGGCTGTGCCGACAGTCTTTCCTGCAAGAGCGCCGGTAGTCGTTTTATCTCCGGAGGCCGCTGCGGAAATCTGCGGGTTGATCAGCTGAATATTGTTCAGCTTACTTCCGGAGAATTCACTGAAGAGACCGACATTTTCCAGACCCTTGCTTGACTCCGGAGTGATTTTCAGATTGCGGATGGGATAATAGTCGCTGTTCTCATCCCGCATCGTATAGTAATTATCGAGAGAAGAGTTCACGATCGGAATAAAATCAATTCCCGTGAGAACTTTTCCGGAACCCGCCGAAGGATCCGTCGGGGAAGGCGTGCCGTCGCCAACTGACGTTATCTCAGCTGCCGTTTCCCAGTCGATCTCCGCAGTCTGGATCACATCCCACTTGACGGAACCGTCTCCGCTGTCACCGGAAAGAGCGACTCCGGAAACATTCTGACCCAGGTTCTGAAGATGTCTGGGATAGGAAATTGCAATCTGGTTTGGCTCAGCTGAACCGGAGGTGCTAGTGGAAGAGTCACCATAATATATTGATTCGAACAGGCTGTTGCCGGAGGCACGTTTGACCGTAGACAGGAAGCCGAACTTGGCTCCTGCTTCATTCTTGCAGGATGCAAGGACTTCGACCTCAATATCCGCGCCCGGAGTAATCCCATCGCAGATATCGCTGAAGCGCTTTCCTTCCGTCAGGGAATCCAGGACGATCGTAAGCTCTGCGCCCCCTGCTGCCTTAAATGGAGCGGAGTACGGCGTTTTTGCGGTTTCCGAAGCGGAGCTATACAGCTCGATGTATTTATCTTTTCCGTCAACCTTTACCCGGTTTCCGTTTTCATCCAGTTCATAAACCTTGATCTGGAAATCAATATTCTTCCCGTCAAGCTGCTTCGTAATCTGACGATGAAGCCGGTTGCTGTCCATAGTGTCAAAAGGAGTGATCCGGATATTCAGAAGCAGCTCTTCCTCATTATCCAGAGAAACCTGCAGCGGGAGATACTGGACTGTTGAATGGCCGTCGAGATTCGTGCCGTCATACCAGCCGACATAATCGTTGTATCGGGTACTCTCGGCTGAACTGCCGCTGTATTTATCCGTATTTCCGAAAACATTCTGCTCCTCTGAATAAAGGACCTCCAGAACCGTAGCCGTATTGAAGTCCAGCTTTACGGCATAGTTATTGGCTGCGAGCTGCCCTTCAATGGCATAATTCTCAAGAACAGAAACAAGCTTGGCATCCGATTTATCATACCAGACGGGATTGGGCTGAAGGGTACCCTTCTCTTCATCATACTTGTCCTGATCCTTGAATTCTTCCGTTTTTCCCGCTGCTTCTGCTGCGGTAAGGCCATTCTGGGCAGCGATAAAGATCTGCCGTGAATAGTCATCCAGCTTTCTGATTTCCAGCTTATGCTTAATCAGCGCAACGGACGGAACAGCAATCGCAAACAGAACCGCGAGAATGGCGATCGTCATCAGAATCTCTGAGAGCGTAAAGCCTCCGCTTCTGCGCGCACTTCCTGTACGACCGCTCCTGCCTGTTCTTCCGCCTCTGATGCCGGAGCGGAATACAGTCTTCCTTTCAGAAATAGTATGATCAGAATTATTCAGTTTTCTGCCGAAAGAATTTTTCAATTTGTGTACCTCTATATAAAATCCCAATTTTTCGCAAAATATACTGTTTATATGAACAAATCTATCAGGAAAAATATGTATAATTACAATAAGTCTATCATATAATTATACAGTGTGTATTATATCAAAAAATGTAAAATAAAAAAAGAGTTTTTTTACAATTAATTTTCAGGTTGTAATGAATATGTCTTAATATATCTGAGTTTCTGATTTCTTCTCATTTTTATAGGCAATCATCGCCGATATTTAAATTATGTTAACTAATTATTAAGTTTGGTTGACATAATGTAATTATACTTTACATAACATTGTTTCAATAATGCAAAAATCGTCTATAGCGAGGAGAAACCCCTACATTATAGACGATTTTATTCATTTATTCTGTTTTAAAGCAGCGTATTTTAAGTTGAGGTAGCATTTTTCAGGTCAAATCAGCATATTTTCAGGCTAAAGCAGCGTTTTCCAGGCAAAAACAGGCTATTTATTTCAGATACTTTTCAATGATTCTGCAGATCAGCTGGAGATCCAGCGGGAGCTCCCTTGTCTCCTGCGTAACGATCAGCTTTCTTCCCGGGAAGAGTCCGCAGTATTCATACTTCCGGATGCGCCTGAGCGCGGCAGAAACATATTCCGGAGAATCCATCATCCCCATGTGCTCCCAGTAAAATTCTTCTTTCGTCCGGACATTCAGGACCGTGAAATCCGGGTGGAGTACCGTTCCGTCAAGAGAAACCGGGCACTCATATCTGTAAGGAATCCCCATCTGGGAAAGGGTATCCGCGATCAGACATTCGGATTTTGACCGGACGCGCTCCCCTTTCGAGGTGAAAAAGCTGCTGTCATCCTCCGGGTCGAATCCTCTTTCCGGATAGGAAACCGCGCTCCATGCCTCTGCATATTCGCTGTCGGTAACCGTAACAGGAGTAACCATCGAACTGCGGCTTTCCGGAAGAGATGAATAAAGGTCCTCTATTTTCCCGGGATTCACGCCGGAAAAATAGGAAAGAAGGTATTTCAGCTCAGACTCCGCATATTTTTTAACCTTGATGTCATATCCCTTCTGGGCAAGAGAAACCGCAACCGCTTCATTCTCTTTGTTCAGATACTTTTCCCCTGTCGGAAGCGTCTGATAATAATTCTCTCTGCCCCGGTAGCTTTTTACGGAAAGAGTTCCCTCCGGAGCATTGTTTATGCGTTCCTCCGTCCCCTGAATAATGGCCTGGAGCGCAAGCATTCTTTTTCTCATGATCTGGAGGATATCCAGCTCATAAAGGGAAAGGACTCTGCCCTGCGAATCCGTTACGGGCGGCTCCATGCTGTCTCCGTCTCCGTCGCTTCTGAAAGACGGAATCACAAAATCCTGAGCAGTGCTTTCTTCATTGACCAAGGTGTCGGGGTACAATTTTTCATCAGAGCTGTAATCCAAGATCATTCATCTCCTTTTAAAATCTGATTTATTTATTATACATGCAGCGTACTCAGTTGACAACAGAAAATCGTCTGTTTTTTCTGGAATTTAATATTTCAGTCGACAATAACACTCTGTATTTACTTTTTTAGATTCGGTAATATTCCACATGTTTTGTGATTGACTTTGTAACTGCCGAATTTGATCAATTCACAAACGGGAAGTCTCCATTTTTCGGCGCGAAAGCCGTTCGGAATCAGGTCTTCTTTTCTGTCTTCGTTTTGTAATTATTTTTCTTGATTATTGAGTAAAACCTGTTATAATACAGTATGGTATAATATCAATAGTTTTCTAAACGAACCCACCATGAAAGGGGCTGTGCGTTTTGGCATATAAAAGACTCGGAGACCTGCTTATTGCAGCAGGCCTGATAGACGAAGAACAGCTGGGAAAAGCGCTTGCACTGCAGAAAGAGAGCAAGGACCGTCTCGGTAATGTTCTGATCAGTTCGGGGATCATCACAGAGCAGCAGCTGATCGACGCTCTGGAGATCCAGCTTGGCGTTGATTTTATCGACCTGAGCAAAACGCCTCTTTCCCCGGAGCTTGCCCGCCTTGTTCCGAAGAATATAGCGAAAAAGCACAATATCATCCCTGTCAAGGTTGACAGAGAACAGATCTTCATCGCAATGAGCGATCCTCTGAACTTTATTGCCATAGAGGACGTTAAGCAGATCACCAAAAAACGCGTTGTTCCGATGATCTCCACGGAGGACGCCGTAGACAGAGCCATTACAGCGCTGTACGGCAATGAAGGCGCGGCAAGAGCCATGGAGGAAATGCGCCGCGAGGTCACCGGCAATGAGGATGTCTACGTGGACGAGAGCGTTCTCGGAACCGTCGTGGAATCCGACACGAACGCAGCGCCTACGATCCGCCTCGTAAACAGCATTGTGGAACGCGCAGTAACCGAGCACGCCAGCGATATTCACCTGGAGCCGAGAGAAAATGAGATGGCCGTCCGTATGAGGATCGACGGCGTACTCCGGAATATCATGACGATCCCGAGAGAGCTTCAGGGTTCCGTTATTTCCCGTCTGAAGGTCATGGGCGGCATGAACACCTCCGAGAGAAAGATTCCGCAGGATGGCCGTGCTAATGTAAGATCCAAGCAGAGCGACGTTGACCTGCGTATCTCCACTCTCCCAACGATTTACGGCGAAAAGATGGTTATCCGTCTGCTCGACAAATCCACGCAGATCCTGTCAAAGCAGGGAATCGGACTTGACGAGAACAACCTCAAAAGATACAACAAGCTTCTGCTGAATACAGCAGGTGTTATCCTGATCTCCGGTCCTACCGGCTCCGGTAAATCCTCCACGATGTCCACAATGGTACGTGAGCTGAACAAGGAAGAAGTCAATATCATCACGCTTGAAGACCCTGTGGAATATAATATCGACGGGGTAAATCAGGTACAGATCAACGAGAAGACCGGCATGACGTTTGCCAGCGGTCTGCGTTCCATTCTTCGTCAGGACCCGGACATCATCTCCGTCGGTGAGATCCGTGACGGTGAAACGGCTGAGATCGCCATGCGTTCCGCTATCACCGGCCATCTGGTGCTCTCCACCATCCATACCAGCGATTCCATTGCAACGCTTGACCGTCTACTGGATATCGGCGTGGAGCCTTATCTGACGACTTCCGCCCTGAAAGGCGTTATTGCCCAGAGACTTATGAGAAAGGTCTGCCCCAGCTGCAAAACGGCCTACACTCCTACAGCTGACGAGCTTGACCTAATCGGCATGGAACCGCAGGAAGGGCTTACCTTCTATAAAGGCAAGGGCTGCCCGATCTGCTACCATACCGGGTACAAAGGCAGAACCGGCGTATTCGAGATCCTGACCATTAACCATGAGCTGCGCGGAAAGATCATGAAGCATGCGGACAGGGATGACATCCTTGAATCCGCGCTCAAGGACGGATTTGTTCCCCTTGCAGAGCGCTGCCGCCAGCTTGTTCTGGAGGGCGTAACCACCGCGGAGGAAGCGGCAAAGACGATCCATTCCACGGACGAGTAAAAAAGAATTGACAGAAGGAGTTCACGGCATGAATTCATTTAAATATCTTGCCGAAACAAAAAGCGGAGAAAAAGTCCGCGGCGTAGTTGAAGCGTACGACGAGTTCGAAGCCGTAGCGCAGATCAAAGACCAGAAAATGACCGTGCTGAGGATCGAACAGGTCGAAGAGGGCGAAAAGAACTGGAATATCGACCTCAATGAGCCTACCTCGATCAGCGAAAAACTGCTTTCGCTCACGGCATCCCAGTTTGCCATTCTACTGAGAGCCGGACTCCCGGCTTCCAGAACCGTGCAGATCATTGCAGCGCAGACCACGGACAAATACATGAAGAAAATTCTGGAGGAGGTCGCCGAGGACGTTACCGCCGGCTACAGCCTCTCGTCGAGTTTAGAGAGCAGAGGAAAAAAGATTCCCGTAACCTTTATCGAGACCGTCCGGGCAGGCGAAGAATCCGGTACCCTTGAAGAAAGCTTTGCCAAACTCTCCAAATATTATGAGAAATCCTACAAGCTGCACGCAAAGGTAAAGAGCGCGCTGACATATCCGGCGTTCCTTATAGTATTGGCCGTTATCGTTATCGCAATCGTTGTCAACGTCACCGTACCGGTAGTTTCCGAAGTAATCTACAGTGCCGGCGGAGATCTCCCCGGTCCCACAAAGATTCTGCTTGGAATGTACAACTTCTTCCGGAAATGGTGGCCGCTGGTGGTCGGACTCATTGCGGCCCTGATTATCGCCATCAAGCTCTATCAGCGCTCGGAAGAAGGAAAGATGAAGATGGCGGAGCTGGCTATGAAGCTGCCGGTAATCGGCAATATCAACGTAATGAACGCTGCCTCCCAGTTTGCCAATACAATGACGACCCTGCTTACAGCCGGTCTGCCTACTACAAGAGCATTGACGATCACCGGCAAAGTCGTGGACAACTTCGCCTTCGGAGCTTCCCTCGACAGAGCCGTCTCTGGGCTGGAAGAAGGCAAGGCGCTTGGCGATGTGCTCGGCGACAATGAATTTCTCCCTCCGCTGCTTATTGAGATGACAGCCGTCGGCGAACAGTCCGGTTCTCTGGACGATACGCTCACGACGATCGGCGCCTACTACGACAGCGAAGTCGAACAGGCCACAGCGAAAGCCCTCGGCATGCTGGAGCCGGCAATTACGATCGTTATGGGCGTTGTGATCGGCTTCATTGTTCTGGCGCTGTACATGCCGATGTTTACGATGTACAATTCCATGTGATCACCGTATCTTGAGAAAGGTGCTTTCCCGATTTATACCACTGAAGAAATTTTGTGCAAATCTAAAAAAACTCTTGAAAAACTGTTACTGGTTTGTTATACTTGCGTCAATACAGGGACAAAATGATTAGGTCTCATGTATCAATAAAAAAATTAGGAGGATATTCGATATGAAGAAATCCAAAGGCTTTACCCTCGCAGAGCTCCTGATCGTTGTTGCGATCATCGCAGTCCTTGTTGCTATTGCAATTCCTGTTTTTACTTCTCAGTTAGTTAAAGCAAGAGAAGCAGCTGATGAAGCAAATGTCAGATCTTACTATGCAGAGTGTGTAGTCGATGTATTAGGTGGAGAAGACGACGCAGCATATCCTGACGCATATGATGGAGCAACATTGAATTATGAAGATAAGCTCACTTGGGAAGTTGATGATGACGGAGCTTTAACAGTTACTTATTCTGCAACGAAGATTCCCGTTCTTGAGCTTACAGGCGATCCAATTACTGATTGATTATAATCTTCTTTGTGATAATATAATCTAACTGGTTAAGAGTCTCACTAAAAGTGAGACTCTTTTCTATATACTAGATCCATAATAAATCTGAAATACCAATAATACTACAACTTAACAAAGCTCAAACAATAGAAATCCAAATAAGAAATATATAGGGGCATGATATCAGCTATCATGCCCCGAACCTATTCTACAAATCTATTTATTATATACTTCTTTTCTTTTTCAGTTTTACGCGTTCGCGTTATCCTCATCGCAGATCAGGCCGTAGCCGCCTTCCTTACGCTTATAGACAACGGACATAGCGTCATTCTCTTCCATGTTCTTGAACACAAAGAATTCATGGTCAAGCAGATTCATCTGCAGGATGGCTTCCTCCGGAGACATCGGCTTAATGGAGAAGCGCTTGCTGCGGATGATGCTGAATTCCTCGTCATTGTCCTCTTCAACCGGAGCAGCGGGAGCTGCGCTCTGATCAAAGGCACCCTCTCTGAGCTTTTTGCGCAGACGGGTCTTATTTCTGCGGATCTGGCGCTCGATAGCGGCAACACCAGAGTCCACGCTGGCGTACATATCATTGGTCAGCTCACTGGCACGGTAGTACATACCATTATTATGAATGGTAATTTCAGCGAGGAACTTGCCGCGCTCAATGCTGAACGTCACATATGCGTCCGCATCGGATTTAAAAAACTTGTCCAGCTTGCTGATCTTCTTCTGAGAATACTCACGAAGCTCTTCGGAAGCGGGCATTTTCTTTTCTGTAAAAGTAAAAGTCATAATGATTCTCCTTTCCTTATGAGGGAGCGAAGCTCCCGGTTAATGACTGATCCTATACATTTTCCGGACCGGGAATCATCCCGCATCCGGTTTTTTCTGTTTTTATTATACCACAGGATCCGGTAAAAAACAGTATTTTTTTATGAACAAACAGCCGGACCTCATCGGAAAACGATCGAGCAGTTCGGGAGATTCCTGTTCAGCTCATAGATCTGCTCATCGGTCAGCGGATTGCCGCCGAGATACAGCTCGCGTAGGCTGTCCATTCCGTACAGCGGGGTGATATTGGTTATCACATTATCCGAAAGATTCAGCGTAACAAGATTTCGGAGGCAGGAGATCGCAGTAATATCCGAAATATAGTTCGCGCTCAGGTCCAGATACGTCAGCGTACGCCAGCTCTCGGTATACTGGAAGTGATAGATATTCGTCAGATTATTCGCCGCCAGACGAAGGGACTGCAGAGAGCCGAGCTGCATCAGGAAGGAGAGATCACTGATTCCCTGTCCCGTAAGATCCATCTCCGTGGTATTTTTATCCACCGTACTGCCGAATGCCTGAATGGAATAGACAAGATCCGAATGCCGGATCCGGCAGGACGGGATCAGACGCTGCAGTTCATCTACATTTTCACCGGTCAGAGAAGGATTGTTCTCAATATTCAGAGAAACGAGTCGGGAAAGATAAAGAAAATACTGGATATCCCCCGCCTGCATGCCGGTATTCGTCAGGTCAAGGGTCATCAGATTCTTGAGTTTCCGGATCCCCGAAAAATCCGAGATCGGATTATTGGAAAGATCCAGCTCAAGAAGAGAGGTATTGGAACCGAGAGAAACCGTTGAATAAATACTGTTCGACGCAGCGGAAAGATACTTGATTGAAGTAAGACCCATCAGCGGCCGCAGGTCGGTAACACTGTTGGAGGAGATATTCAGAGAATTCAGATTCGGCAGATCCATCAGCGGGCTGATATCGCTGATGGCGTTTCCGCAGAGATTCAGCTTCATCAGCTTTCTGCATCGGGACAGAACAGATATATCCGTGATCCCGCGATAGCTGAGATCCAACTCCGTAACGTCTTCCTCAAACGTCAGACCGCCGAGCGCAAGAACGCCGGAATTCTCTACCGTTTCCGCTCCGTTGATCGCGCAGTTCGGAAGAGCGTTTGAAAGCTCGGTCAGCGCCTCTCTCGTAATCTGAATGCCCTTAATACTGAGAGAGGTAAGAGACTGGAGATAATAAAGCGGCGTCAGATCCGTTATGGGATTATTATCCAGATACAGCGTTCTCAGCCCGGTAAGAGAGGCCAGAGAAGATATATCCGTGACACGATTGTTGTTCAGATTCAGCGAGGTAAGACCGGCCAGAGAAGACAGCTGCGAGACATCCGAAACCGCGTTATCCGCAAGAGAGAGACTGCTGAGGGCATACATCCCTGCGATTTCCGGAAGGATCTCATTTCCGATTCCTTTTCCGTCAAGCACAAGAGAGGTGTCATTCACGCCGTGGCTCTCCCCTGCCACCGTAATCTTTCCGGCATCCTGCTGCTTCCTTTTTGTTTCCTCTATCGAGGCGATCTTATTGGTAACAGCTGCACTCGTTGAGCTCATGCTGCGAAGAGACAGGACTGCCCGGTCGTAATTTCCCTGCGCCTCATAACACTGCGCCATCATCAGAAGGCACTCGTCGGTTGCATCGATCTGCGCAGCCTTTCTCAGAGAGGCCAGTGCATTGTCATAGTCTCCGGACAGAGTACCCTCGCGGGCAGCAGACATATACCGGTCATAGGCGCGGCTGTCGGAAATGTCTCTGATCAGAAACGAGAGACCGAGAATGACCGCCGCCGCCATAATGGCGAGTACCAGAACAACAGAGCTTCCGCGTATTGACTTTTTTCCTCTTCTCTCCCTCATTCTTCCTGTGCGGCAGAAGCGGAGCCCTCATTAGGATCCGGCTGGGGATCAAGCGTCAGCGTTGCGGTGTACGGTGTGTCAAAAAACGATTCATCAAAAACGGGCTTATCTTCCAGACTCTCTTCCTGCTTCAGGGATTCAGGCTGCGGAGCAGCCGGAGTCTCTGGAACCGACACAGGTTCCTGTTTAACCTCAGACGTCTCTGCTCCGGCGGTATTCTGCTCCGGCTTTTTCTTTTTCTTTGAAAACAGACGGGCAAACAGCCCCTTCTTTTTCGCTTTCTCTTTCTTTTCCGCCGGCTTGTCAGCTTTCTCCGCAGCAACCGCCTGGAAAGCAAAGGCAGCAAAAATCAGACCGAGAACGATGAAAAGAATGCTGAGCTCATTCATCACAGAGGAGAAGGAAAGACTCTCTCCCCCATTCATAATGGCAGGATAATCTTCAAATATTACATGATAGACCGAGCCCAGGATGAAGATCGGGATCAGCGCCCATTTCAGAACGGGAAACCGGAGAACCGAGCAGGAATACAGCATCAGCACCAGCAGATAGACACAGATATGGATCGCTACCGACCATTCTCCCGCTTTCCTGGCAAGGATATTATCCAGGGAAAAACTCCGGAGGATAAAAAACAGAATGCCGATCATCAGCGGGATGATTGAAAGCCAGAAATGATTTTTCCCGAACAGGACGATGCACAGGATCATCAGAGCACAGAATGTAAGAGGGAGCACGAGCTCCGAGAAGAGAGAATATTTATTCGTCAGAAGATCCCCGGCATGCTGAATGATCCCGAGACATCTGAAAACAACTGCCAGCGCAAAGAAAATGATCGCGTTTCTTCCGCTTCCGCTGTTTCTGTCAACCGTAACTCCGGTATTTCCTTTCATAATCACACCTCCGGTTCATAACTCAATCTATTGTTAAACTTTTCTTTAAGGAATTCAGTCCGCCCAGTCTCCGTTGACAAAAATCGCAACCTCTGTTCCGTCTTCTTTTATTCCGGTCACGGAAAGATCCGGAGAGCCGATCATAAAGTCCTCATGGATCATGGACTGATTCACGCCAAGCTTCCTTGCCTGAGCAGGGGTATAGGAGGAGGCATCCTCCAGACAGCTGGAATACCCGTCTCCCAGCGCCATATGGCAGGAGGCGTTCTCATCCAGCAGCGTATTGTAAAACAGGATTCCGGAATCCCGGATTGGGCTGTGGTAAGGAACAAGGGCGCATTCACCGAGCATGGAAGCTCCCTTATCCATTGACACCATGATCCGGAGTGTCTCTTCATTCTTTTCCGCATGGACTTCCGACACTTTCCCGTTTTTAAAGCGAATGCTGAAATTCTCAATCAAAACACCGCGGTAAGACAGAGGACGCGTAGCGACAAGAACGCCTTCCGCATCTCCCTTCATCGGCGTGGTAAACACCTCTTCGGAGGGGATATTGGCATTAAAAAAAATACCATTGGCAATTCCTTCCGGAGTTTCCAGCGCATCTGCGCCTCCCATAAAGCGCATCTGCGGCATCAAACCTACGGAGAAGTCCGTTCCCGTTGATTCGCTCTTATAGACAAGCCGGCGGAGCTTCAGCGAGTTCAGCCATGCGCACCGACGGGCAAGATTTTCGTTATGCTCTTTCCAGGCGCCGATTGGATCCTCTCCGTCCGCTCTGCCGCACTTCAGGATCGCCTCCCAGAGCTTTTCCACTGCTTCCTCCGAGGGAATTCCGGGAAAAACCTTTTCCGCCCACTTTTTTCCGGGAACAGCGGCAACGCACCACTGGTATTTATTTTCCATTTTGTCCAGATACCGTTTCCGGATCCCGTACCGCATCTGCTGGGCTTCTGCCCATTTTTCGGAATCAATTCCCGAAAGCCCGTCCGGATCATCGGAGTCAAGATAGACATTGGCAGGGAGCTTCTTCACGCACTCACTGAGCTGGACTTTTTCCCACACTTCCACTCTGCCAAGCGTTTCAGGATTCTGGTATCTGATTCCCAGCCTCGTCAGCGGATCATAACGCCATTCCACCGAAACTTTCGACGCTCCGGCTTTATAGCACTCCTCTACAACCATCTCCAGAAAATCCAGCTGCTCGGGCGCCGTTCTGACGATCACTTCCTGACCGGGCATGATGTTCAGACCTGATCTCGCGATCAGCTCCGCATATTTTCTGAGTTTTTTTTCTTCCATCTGAAAACCTCTTGGCGGCAAACAAAATGTTTCCGAGTCATGCCTCCGGACTGTGCCCGGGAAATGATACTTGTACAGATTGATAATATCACAGAATCGGTCCGACTTCAACTAAAAGTTATGTAAACAAAAATCTCCGCTTACACCAGCGGAGATTTTTTGATCTGTGCCCACTTGCGGGGATATTTTGAAGGCGTCGGTTTCTTTTTCCCAATCACGATCAGACTATGTGTAACGTCTGTTCCGGGAACCGTATATCTGCTGCAGGAATCCGTTTTTCCTCCGAGCTCCCGGATGGCATTTTTTGCCGCTTCCAGCTCCTCGTCATAATCCGGACCCTTCATTGAAACAAACACCCCGTTTTCCTTTACATACGGAAGACAGAGCTCTGAAAGCACATTCAGCCCGGCTACCGCCCGGGAAGTGACCACGTCTCCTTTTTCGCGGTAGGATCCCACCGCTTCTTCGGCTCTGGCGTGAACGCAGGCAACGTCGCGAAGCTCCAGAAGCTCACAGGTCTCCTTTAAAAATCCGATCCTTTTATCCAGACTGTCGATCAGGATCACGTTAGAATCCGGACGGAGGATCTTCAGGACCAGACCCGGGAACCCGGCACCCGTACCGATATCGATCAGCGTTTTTCCGGTAATATCCGTTTTTGCAAGAATCGCGGCGCAGTCCAGAAAATGAAGAGATGCAACCGCATCCTCCCCGGAAATTGCCGTGAGATTCATCACTTTATTGATTTCTTCAAGATGCGTATAATATTTTCTGAAGCGCACGATGGCCGTCTCATCATAATCCACGCCCAGTTCTTTCAGCCCTGTTCTTAAAAGGTCTTCCAGCATGATAATCTTCTCCGATCCTGTTCCGCCGGGATCCGGTATAGCAAAGAAATTCCCGGCAACGGATAAAATATACCATGCGTTCATATTATTTTCAATTCCCTCTTTACAAGTGTCCGTGATTATGGTATATTCTTAAAGAAAATAATAATTGTTATTATTATTAATAATCATTCAGAGAAAGTTTTACATGGATATTAAGAGAAAGACAAGCGTAAAACGTCAGGCGATCATTGACGCGCTCATGGCTGTGAAAACCCATCCGTCCGCGGAAATGCTGTACGAACAGCTCAAGCCGTCCATCCCGGATCTCAGTCTGGGAACCGTCTACAGGAATCTTTCCATCTTCACGCAGGAGGGCAGCGCTCAGGTCGTAGCCCATGTGAACGGGAAAGAGCGTTTTGACGGCAGAACAGATGCGCACGCGCACTTTGTCTGCAGAAAATGCGGCCGGGTCTGTGACCTTGATTCTCTTCCGGTTTACGAAAATTTATATCCGGAAATAACGGAAAATTATCATTTCGTACCGGAAAGCTATTCTCTTACCTTTACCGGGCTCTGCAGCGGCTGCGATCCGGAACAATAATTTCGCTTTTACGGTCTGAAGCATTCAGACGTAAATATATTATTTAATATTTTATTTTTCGGAGGATCTTTAATTATGAAGAAATGGGTATGTCCTGTATGCGGTTACGTTCATGAAGGTGATGAAGCTCCCGAATTCTGCCCCCAGTGCAAGGTTCCCGGCTCCAAGTTCACTGAAGTCAAGGGTGAGCTCGCATGGGCTGCAGAGCATGTTGTAGGCGTTGGCAAGCAGTTCGGCGCTGATGTTCCCGAAGAGGCAAAGAAGGAAATCCTCGCAGGTCTCAAGGCAAATTTTGAGGGCGAGTGCTGCGAAGTCGGTATGTACCTTGCAATGGCAAGAGTTGCTCACCGTGAAGGCTATCCTGAAATCGGCATGTACTGGGAGAAGGCAGGCCTTGAAGAGGCTGAGCACGCAGCAAAGTTCGCAGAGCTTCTCGGCGAAGTAGTCACTGACTCCACCAAGAAGAACCTCGAGCTCCGCGTAGAGGCAGAGAACGGCGCAACCGCAGGAAAGACTGACCTTGCAAAGCTCTGCAAGCAGTACAATCTCGACGCTCTCCATGACACCATTCATG
>JAUNQI010000078.1 GCA_030536255.1 Eubacteriales bacterium
CGCTTTCCTTCCTCTGCCATATTCCGTGACATCAATACTACCGTCTCAACATGGCACGTTCTTGGAAACATATCGACGGCTGTTCCGGCAGTAAGGACATAATCAAATTCATTAAAACGAAGGATATCCCTTGCAAGCGTCGACGGATTGCAGGAAACATATACAATTCTGTCAGGAGCAATCGATGCGACAGCATGTACCGCATCCTCATCCATTCCTTTGCGCGGAGGGTCGACGACAACACAATCAAATTTTCTGCCGGAATTCAGGACATAATTTGCAGTAACCGAAGCGTCTCCGCACAAAAACTCAACGTTTTCAACAGCATTTCGTTCGGCATTCTGTTTTGCATTCTCAATTGCTTCCGGAACGATCTCCGTTGCAAAAACATTATGAAACTTCTCGGACAAGAACAAACTAATCGTCCCGGAACCGCAGTAAAGTTCCAGACAGGAATCCGTTTCTCCGCGACAAGCATACTCAACTGCTTTCGCATAAAGCCGTTCAGCCTGAGGAGGATTAATCTGGTAAAAAGACTGAGGAGATATGACATATTCAAATCTTCCCAGATAGTCTGTTATTTCTGGTTTTCCATAGAGCGTATAAAAATCACCGTTCAGGACAGAATTCTGCCGGCCTTTATTAATACATAAAATGATTCCGGTAAGCTCCGGGCAATCCAGGATCAGACTGTTCACAAGCTCATCCGTATAAGCACCGAAGCCTCTGGCCGAGATAATACACGCGACCCGATCATCCGTATAAACAGCGCTGCGGCAGAAAATATGCCGGACAGTGCCGGATCCGGTCTCTTCATCAAAACAGCGGAGGTCATGGCGTTCCATAAAACGTGTAACACAAGATGAAACACGCTCCCCCAGCGGATTCTGAATAAGACACTGATCGATAGCGATCAGATCATGTGATCTGGGGCGATAAAAACCAAAACTAACAGAAGAAGTATTCGATGAAACATTAAAAATGCCCTTATTACGATATCTGGAAGTCTGATCGGATCCGAGGATCTCATGAATCTGCAAAGACTGATGACCGATATGGGACAATGCATCATTGACTTTGGCAAGCTTAAACGACAGCTCCTCAGAATAATCCATATGCCAGGTATCGCAGCCGCCGCAAGAACCGAAATATGGACATTCCGGATCAATACGGGAAGATGAAGGTCGCTGAAGCTCAAGGGCTTTCGCATAAATAAAAGAGGAAGCGACCTTAATAATTTTTATTCGCCAGACTTCACCGACAATCGTCTTAGGAACAAAAATCACAAAACCATCAATTCTGGCAACACCTTCACCGAGAGAATTATAACCCTCAATTGTGACAAAATATTCCGAATTTTTTTTAATCGTAGTATTCATAATAAACCTTATAAAAACTTATGAAATTTCAAACAGTGGATAAGCGTCTGACAAAAAAAGTGTTTAGAACTAAAATTAATCTAAAAAAAGAGAAATGTAAATATTAAAGACAAATGGAATAGGAGAAATAAACAGTATCAGTATAAAATGAAAGAAATAATAAATCAATAAAAGAAAAAGAATAAATAGAACGAAAAGAGAAAAGCCTCTGTCTTTGACAGAGGCTTAAGTGTTGGCATTGACC
>JAUNQI010000012.1 GCA_030536255.1 Eubacteriales bacterium
TAATGGTAACACACCGGACTTTGACTCCGATATAGTGGGTTCGAGTCCCGCCATCTCAGTATTTGCCCCAATAGCTCAGCAGGTAGAGCACCGCCCTTTTAAGGCGGGTGTCCGGGGTTCGAGTCCCCGTTGGAGCACTGATATAGAAAACGCCCGAAAGTTCAGTCTTTCGGGCGTTTTTGCTATCTTTCCACCGACAAAACAGATATCAAATCATAACAAGTCATACAAAATAACTACTGTTTTTCGGGGGAATTTCCGGGGGAAAAATCGATTCTCGGGGGCAAACTCGGAGGCAAAACCAAGTTGAATTCTGAGAAATTATTCCTCTTTGTTTTCGGTGTCCAAGTTGGACACATCTTCCTTCGGTTCCGGGATATCCGGGTCAGCTTTTTCTTTCAAAATTCTGATAACGTTTCTAAGCCACTTCGGAACAGGCGCACCGAGGCGGGCGCAGTTCTCGATCACCGATCCAAGTTCTGTGAAGATATGGTCGCATACTTTGTTTGATTTTCCCCGGTCTCCCGGTACCCGATCTCAGCCACAGCCCGGTCAATGACTTTTTTCTTTGCTTCCTCAATAGTCATGGCCGTCTCCTCTATTCTTCCGCGTCCGGATCCGCTGCCTTCGGCCAATGGACGACAGATGTTGCCCACTCGACAGCCTCTTTCATCGTGTCGAAGTATCTGCACTCCCCATCGTCAACGCTGACCCTGTAGCTGTCTCCGCAGCGTTCAAATGCAATAGAGTGGACACGATATATCATTACCACACTGATCGCGCTTGCAGGGCTTGTCACAGCAATAGTCTCAATACTAATGCAGCGATCATAATACCCCAGGTTATACCCCAGAGTTCCCCGGGAACACCGTTATTGTTCATGGAAGCTTCTCCTTTTTCCCTCCAAATGCGAAAGCCGCTCTGATTTCAGAACGGCTTTGTGTTTTAAATTAAAAGAACGGAGAAATTACACCAATGGTATCCTGGACAAATGCTTTTGCTTTAGCAAGAAAAGAATTATCACAGAGATATTCAATTCCCTTTGGTGTAATCTGCATTTTATCGATGGACATGATCTCGCTGGTTCCATCACTAAGATTTCTGCAGTATGTTCCATCCACGAGGCCCATATCGATCATACTTGCGATGATGTACTCCCAGTACCGCTTGTTGACGTTTATCATTTTGCTGTCATAGTACAGCTTGCTCTCGTCAATCGGGAGACCGCTTTTCAGACACTGATAGAGATATGACAGGATCTGATAAACGATTACATGATAGTCATCTTTCGCCATTATCCCGCCTCAAACTTTTTTGTGGATTTTGGTAATTCTCAAACAGAGCTTCTCCGTTTTTCCACGCTTTTCTTGCCTCTCTCAATGTCCAGTGATCATTCGGTCCTGTCTCATCCGGATACTTTTGCTGATATCCGTCTTCTTCCCATCCGCAAACAGTACAGATATCGAAACTACCTCTTTCTTCGCTTAGACACTTTGTTCCGCAGATTGGGCATGGATATAATTCTTTACTCATTTTTCTGATCCTCCCAGTATTTGTCTGCATGATCTGGTGATTTGTTCTGTGTTAAGTCCCAGCAAGATTTTACGATACCGTTTCTTGTAACAGAAACAAAGATGTGAGTCTCATAGTCATATCTTACAGCATCGCCGTTTCTTTTGACATGAGCATCACCATATTTCCCCCTTGGAGACAAGAAGAAATCTATAGCGGATTTTTCATATTCGGTGTTGCTTTCAAACCCCATCGATTTCCCATGCTTTTCAAAATGGGATTCTAATCATCTGTGATTTTTTCCAATTCCACAAGTATCACCCTTTCTCTTCGGAGCAATACTCAGTAAACCGGATCTCCGGCAGCGAATGCTTTTTTTGCCTGATTCAGGCTCATTTTATTTTCGCCACCTTCATAATCCGGGTCCTCATTCTGTATAGCGTCATTGCCCCAGTCACAAACAGGACAATATTCCATCGAGTTATATCCTTCAAATACATTTTTCGCCCCGCATACAGGGCAATCATGTTCGACCTCCATGCTCAATATCCTTTCTTAGTTCGTTTAAATAATAATCCAAACCTTTGTCCGGTTTGAACATCGTATAAATTCCTTTTTGGGGATGGCCTTTTACGAAGTCATTTTTATTTTTGTCATACCGAATAACCACTCCTCGTTCATCACAGTGCCCAAGGATTGTTTTACTCGTTGGGCTTTCTACTAAACTGAGTGCTCTCTGTTCGTACTGTTTCGCAGTGAGGATACCGTCAGCCTTGTATTCTTCAGCATGGCCGCCTTTGTTACTCCAATGATTTTTCAAATACTGTTTGTTTTTGAAGCCTTTTACTTCAAAAACATTTGCCTCAGAAGGATCTGAGCCGTTAGTTTCGCCACCATCGTCTCTGGTATTGGTTGCTTTTCCAGATTTTTCTGTTTTCCCTGAGTTTTTGCCATCTTTGTTTTCGTTCCCAGGTTCACTTCCTTCAAAAAGACCGGTCTCTGGATTTTTAATATACTTATTTTCTCTCTTAGCTCTGCTTTCTATAGTACCATTTTCTTCGTCAGAATTCAAGTTTTCTGCAGTTTCCGGCAAATTAGATGCATCATCCTGGACGGTTTCCTGATCTTCTGGCTGTTCAGATTTATTGAGACCGCCGGAAGCGCCCAGCTCACTCGTCTGATTGGTGTTCGGCGTGTATACCTGCTTTGTCTTCGGGTCATAAAGAACATCCTGAAGGCCGAGTTTGATCCAGGTCAGGCCGAGAGGTTCAAGATCCTCCGCATACCGAACCTCATCGATCTGCATGAAGTTTGCATCCAGAGCCGTCTTGTATGCCTCAAATCTTTCCCGGATGTCGCCCTTGAGCAGCTCCTTGGTATCGAATGCCCAGTAATAATCCTTCTTTTCCTTCTCCAGAAGCAGATCACGGTTCAGAGCGCACTGAATCGTCTGCATCAGAGGGATGGCAGCCAGCTTTGCCACAGCGCCAAGATCTCCGGCACTCCCGGAAATGGCCTCAGCGGAGACATGAAAGATCTTTGCAAACTCGGCGGCGTTGGCGCGTTTGTTCTCATCCAGCTGCATTTCAGCGGCGGTATCAGACGTATCATTACAAATGCAACGGGAAGGAGTACACGAAGTATCTGAAGGTCGGCGACCGGGCGCCGTACACGGGTACCGTTGTCTCGATCGACTTTGACGTACAGCCGCACCAGCTCCGGCATACGTTTATCACGGAGCTGATTCTCTCCGGAGCGAATATCAAGAAGGTGCAGTATCTCGCCGGCCACGCGGACGTCAAGGTCACGCTGGCGATCTACGCACACCTCATGGAGAACCGCCCGGAGGACACGCAGGACGCCGTCCTGAATGCGTTCGGGGTGGAGAAATAAAGAAACAGGGTGCACCGGAAAGATGCACCCTGCGGATAATTATGAAAGCGCGTGTCCGAGTTGGACACCGGAAAAGCGCCGGATGGCAGCGACGAAAATATTACACATAAGTTATTATTTAGTTAACTTTTATAATTTGATGTTGCAATAATTACACGATGGTTTTATAATTCATTCAACTGAGGTTATAATATGCAGTTAGAAAAGCTCGAAGGTTATAATTCCATATATGCTGTTGATGTTGTCCGAAAAGAATATAAAAAACTTTTCGGGAAAAACAGCAAAGAATATGCGGATTGCCTTCAGAAATTAAGGGTAAACCTGAAAATTCTTGATGTAAACGGAATTCAGAAAGCGCTGCAGTATCAGCAGTTCGAAAAACTGGATAATGAAGAGCTGTATTCTATCCGGTATGTCAGTAAGTCTAATCCCCGCGTCCTGTTTGCAGTGTTCGATGGAGAAAGCTTCATCCTGCTGTCATGCTGCAAAGAGAAAAACCGCGGCGATTACGAAATCGCAAAGGAAACTGCGCGGGCAAGGATGAAGCAATTGGAGGAATAAAATGGGACTGGAAGAAAAACTAAACAATGCCAAAACGGTCGATTTCTTCAGTGATCTGTCTGACAGTCAGAAGAAAGAAGCAGATATTCTCGCATGCGTAGCAATGCTCATTCACGAGAAAAGAATGAACATGCAGATGACGCAGGCGGAGTTTGCAGCGTATGCCGGTGTATCTCAGACGATGGTGTCCAAGTGGGAAAGCGGGGAATACAATTTCACCATCTCCTCGCTCAGCAAGCTGATGACGGTTCTTGGTTATGACATCGAATTTGAAGAGAAGAAACCGGAGAAAAAGCAGAAGGAAGTTGCTTCCTCTGCGCTTTCATCCGGATGGAATGTCCGGAATTCTTCTTTCGGAAGCTGGGACCTGCCGATGACGGCAATGGCATGAAGAGGAGGAACTTATGTTTAAGTATGCTAACGGTCTGAGTATCGCATCGAATGCGGATAAAGATGAGGTCGCACTGAGCTTTGTGCAAAGCTATCCAGTGTTTCAGAACAATGTGAACCCGGACGGATCCATCACCAGTGTGATCGCCCCCGCAACTGAAACTGCGGCAGAGATCATCATTACGAAGGAGTTCGCCAGAGAAATCGTAGAGATGCTGGAGAAATCACTATAACAGTGGCAACAAAACCCGGAACCGCTAAAACGGTCCCGGGTTTGCTATTGCGGTGTGTCCAAGTTGGACACAATATGCACCGTATTTTTTTTACGGTGTATATTGTCAACGTGCTCCGTTTGTGTTATAGTCGTCCTCAGAGGTGAAATAATATGTTGACAAAGTTTAAAGTAAGCGGCTTTAAAGGGTTTGAAAACGAACTTTGTTTTGATCTTTCTGCAGGTAACTTTGAGTTTAATCAGGATGTTGTGCGGAGCAACTATGTTGACAAAGCAATCATTTATGGAGTTAACGGCTGCGGAAAATCAAGCCTTGGGCTGGCGATTTTCGATCTTATTCTTCATCTGACAGATAAGCAGAAAATGTTCGAGAACTATCATGTATATCTCAACCAGAACGGAGCAGAGAAAGCATCTTTTGAATACACATTTCTTTTGAACGGGAAAGAGTTAATATACAGATACGAGAAAAAGGATGTGCAGATTCTTCTCAATGAGCATCTTTTCATTGACGGGAAGGAAGTTGTATTCTATGACTTTGAGAAAGAAGACGGGTTCAGTGTTCTTGACGGGACACAGACCCTACGCTTTGACTCTCCGGACAGTAAGCTTTCCAAGCTGAAGTTCATCTACAACAATGCAATCCTCTGTGATGATGAGATAAACAATGTTTTCCTTGCGTTCATGGAATTTGTAAATGAGATGCTGCTGTTTTATAGCCTGGATGAAAAGAGGTTCCAGGGCTTGATGCTTGGATCGGAATCCATCGACCATGGCATCGTCTCTGCCGGAAAGCTTCATGAATTTGAAAAATTCCTTCACAGGGCGGGTATTCAAGAAAAACTGGTATCAGCAGACATCAACGGCATTAAGACGATTTTCTTCCAGTATAAAAAAGGTAATATCCCGCTTCAGATAGCAGCTTCAACAGGAACAAAATCTCTGGAGCTCTTTTACTATTGGTATATTAAGATGTCAAAGGCATCGTTTGTCTTCATGGATGAATTTGATGCTTTCTATCACTATGAACTTTCGGAGCTAATTGTAAGGGAACTCATTAACCTTACAGGTGTACAGGTTATATTCACTACGCATAACACGGACCTGCTCTCCAATGACATTCTAAGACCAGACTGCTATTTCCTGATGAATCATGAGAAGATCACCTCTGTTGCTGATTCTACGAGGAAGGAAATCCGTAAAGCTCATAACATTCAAAAGATGTACAAAGCCGGTGCTTTCGATGAGTCCTGAATACACAATCGCCGTTATTGTAGAGGGCGAGAAGTTTGAAAAGATTGCCTTTAGCAACATCATGAAAAATTTCTTTAATAAGCGACTGGGGAAGACATCTGCGAAGGTAATTCAGATGCCGGCAGAGCAAAATATATATATGCTCTGGAAAGCTATGAAGGAAGATAACTTCGACTCGGATATTATAGAGGTTATCAGAGGATCATCCCCGGAAGCAGAAGATGTACTAAAAGGATTCAGCAGAAATGATTTCAGCGAGGTTTATCTGTTTTTTGATTATGATGCCCATCAGAATAATCTGAAAGGAGAGCAGGATCCGGAAACAGTAATTCAGGAAATGCTTCAGTCTTTTGACAATGAGACAGAAAACGGAAAGCTGTTCATCAGTTATCCGATGTCCGAAGCACTGAGAGACATGGTGAAGGGTTCCTGCAGGCCATTTACCGGTGAATGCTATATTCAAAGAAAATACACCGGTTACAAAAATGCATCCGGTGCAGAAGGGAACAAATCCAATCAAGTTAAGAAATACACGTTTTCTGACTGGTGTTATGCTATTAATGCATATAGAGCCAGACTCAGCTGTCTGACTGGTGAAGCAAAAATCCTGCCTTTGAGTGATTGCCGGAAATACAGCCCAGGTGAGATTTACGCAGTGCAAAGAAAGAAAATTGAAGAGAATGACACGATTGCAGTTTTAAGCGCTTTTCCGGAATTTCTTGTTGAATACTTCAAAGAAGGAGAGCTTGACGGCTTACTCCACCTCACAGAAAAGGAAAGCATTGGAGAATACCTCCAGTGCCCGGTATAGGATCATTATGATCAATATTTACCACGAAGCCGCTTTTGTCAAAAATCGGGGTCAAATTCCGGGGGCAAAAAGCAGATAAATACGCAGTTTTCTCAACAATCTCTGGCATTGACAGGAATAGGAGAAAACCCCTTTTAAGGCGGGTGTCCGGGGTTCGAGTCCCCGTTGGAGCATCCCTTGAAATCCTCAAATCTTCAGAGATTTGGGGATTTTTTGCATATAATCATGCCTCGTCTATGACTGTCATTTGTGGCCAATGCTTTGGCCAAAGCATGGTCAAAGGGTTATTATTGGCCAAATAATGGTCAAAAAACGGTCCGTAATGGACCGTTTTCATTCGTTATTAATTATTGTTGAATCCCGCGGGATTTTTTAGCCGCTTCTTCTCGCTCCTTGCAGACTTCCGCCCATACCGGTACCTTATCCAGAACCTCTTTCATCACAGGCATAAGGGCGGGAACATCGATTCCCTGAGGGCACATCTGAGCACACTGCCCGCAGCCGATGCAGTTTTCGGGCTTTCCGCTCTCTCCGAGAGCGTCCCGCTTCATTCCGACGTTAATACTCAGATAAAATTTTGCATCGTTATATAGCCGGATGATGGACGGAATATCCAGCTGCGCAGGACAGCCCTTGCAGCAATACCGGCAGCCCGTGCAGGGAACAGCATTTTTCAGCTTTTCGGCAATCTCAAAAACGGCTGCTGTCTCCTCATCGTTCAGGGGCTTTCTCTCCTCAAAAGTCTTTACATTGTCCTTCATCTGCTCAAGAGAGCTCATCCCGCTCAGGATCATTCGAACATTCGGCAGGCCCTGCAGGAACCGGAATGCCCATGCAGGAATGCTTTCGTCCGGGCGGAGGCTTCTGAGCTTTTCCGTGTCCTCTTCCGGCAGGGAAGCAAGCTTTCCTCCTCTTACAGGCTCCATAACCCAAACTCCGAGTCCCCGGTTCGTGAGATACTCATACTTTGCCTTTGCATCCTGAAGTGTCCAGTCCAGATAATTCAGCTGGATCTGGCAGAACTCCATTGCATCGCCGTAAACCCCAAGGAATTTTTCCATGCAGGGGACATCTCCGTGGCAGGAAAAGCCAAGATGTTTTATTCTTCCGAGCTTTTTCTGTTCAACAAAGTAATCATGAATTCCCCATTTTTCGTCAAGATATGTCGGAAGAGAATTCTCATTCACATTATGCAGCAGATAAAAGTCAAAATACTCTACCCCGCACTTTTCAAGCTGCTCCTCAAAGGTCTCCTTCGGGTTGTATGAAGACATAATCTGATGACCGGGATACTTATCTGCAAGGCAGAAGCTGTTTCTGGGATACTTTGCTAGCGCTTTTCCGATCGACACCTCAGAATAGCTCTCATGATAAGGAGCCGCCGTATCAAAATACTTCACACCATGCTCAAGCGCATACGCAACCATTTCATCGACCTTTTCCTGATCGATATCTTTTCCTTTTCCTCCCGGTACAAGCGGAAGCCGCATCGTTCCAAAGCCGAGGGAAGACATGGACATACCGTTAAATTCTGTTCTGTAGACCATTTTTCTTTCTCCTTTTTTACACATCAATAATTTTTGTGACTGCGACCGCTTCCGGAACGGCCGGACATTTTGGCTCTGCGTTTTTTTCTGGCTTTCACCTTCAGGTACTCAATAAACACGATTACTGCGGCGAGGACAATGATTCCTCCTACTGCTCCGATGATCCATGGAACAAAAGAAGGAAGATCAAGTGCTGTTCTCTCGGGCTTCGTATAGACCACACTTCTTGTTTCTGTGTAACCGCACACGGAGCATACGCCCTGCTCTTCTCCGTCCATCTTTTTGGTAGCGGCTCTGGTTTCCGTCCACACCATATCGTGAGGTGCCTGCGCATCGATATCTGTTACCTGCGGGATCAGGCTTTCATGCCAGTGGCTGTCTTTATCATAGGTCCAGTCGTCGCTCCAATCCTCAGTAACAACATAAACCTCCGGTGTGGGAGCTGGAATAGGTTCCGGAGTCTCGACGATATATACGTTCGGGGTAGGTACCGGTGTTGGAGAAGGCGTTGGAGCCGGTGTCGGGGTAACTGCCGCATTCGTGACATGAATATATGCATTTTTTGTATTTGTCTGTCCGGCTGCACCGACGAATGCACAGTATACCATCCATCCGTCCATCTGAGGCGGAACCGCATTGAGATTACAGGTGGTTCCATTTGACCCATGATCTATCACGCTGGCCGTAACGCCCGGAAATACATTTCCGATTTCTTCCACCTTATAGGATTCATTGTACGGAGAGCGTACATACCACTGTACGCTGTCATAGTAAGGAGATGCTGAGGCCACGAAGGAAAACGTATGCCCGGATTCATGCGATTCGTCTCCCGGATCCTTCCACACCGTAGCACCAATCAGCTTTGGCATAATACTGCGGGAAACAGTTGCCGACATACCGTCAGATGAGACCGAGATATTCGCCGGCTCATTATTGATATACGCCTTTGTTTCGGAGGAAAACAGGCTGTTAACAACGCTGGACGATACATTGACACTTAGGGTATAATTCTTGTTTTCCACTTTGCCGGAGCAGGCATTTCCGGATGAATCCGTAAGAGACCAGCCTGTTACGCTCACGCCGGAAGTAGTCGTCTGCGCATAAAAAGCGGAATACTGCTGGCTGACATAGGGGAGGTCATTTCCCCCGCTGCCGGGATAAGTCTGAATAAGTATTTTATCATAATAATACAAAGGAATATCATCCGCGGATCCGCTGACCGGAAGCAGTGCTGTCAGCATAAAAATCAAAAGGAATAATACAATAAGCCTGCGAAATTTCATTGTCAGACAATCCCTTCTTTTCTGTATTTACGATATTATATTATCTTGATTTCCGGGGGTCAAGAATTTATAATTGAAAATGTTATGATTAATTACAATGCTGGAAAATGTGATATTGCCGTAATCGGCGCTGGGCACGCCGGAATTGAGGCAGCTCTGGCCGCAGCCCGTCTGGGCCTTGATACGATATGCTTCACAGTAAACCTTGACAGTGTCGGGAATATGCCCTGTAATCCTGCAATAGGAGGTACCGGAAAAGGGCATCTGGTCCGTGAGCTTGACGCGCTGGGCGGAGAAATGGCAAAGGCTGCAGATAAAGCCTGCATTCAGTACAGAATGCTGAACCTCGGGAAAGGGCCGGCTGTTCATTCCCTTCGCGCTCAGGCGGACAGACGCAGATATCAGGAAATAATGAAGCACACGCTTGAGCTTCAGGAGCATCTTCGGGTAAAGCAGGCCGAAGTGGTTGACATTGGCGTTGAAGACGGCCGGATCGTTTCCGTAACTACCCATACAGGCGCTGTATATTCCTGCCGGGCAGTCATTGCGGCGACAGGAACATATCTTGACGGCAGAACAATCATCGGCGAGTTGCTTCGCTCCTCCGGTCCGGACGGGCTGGCGCCTGCCATTCCTCTTGCAGGAAAACTGCGTCAGCTTGGGCTGGAAATGCGCCGCTTTAAAACCGGTACACCTCCGAGAGTAAACCGCAGAACAGTGGATTTTTCAAAGCTTGAACCTCAGACCGGAGACGAGAGCTTTGAACCGTTCTCTTTTTCAACAGAGGTATTGCCCAAAAATGATGCGATCTGTTACCTCACGTATACAAATGAAAAGACCCATGAAATCATCCGGGCAAATCTTTCCCGTTCTCCTATTTATTCCGGGGTAATTGAAGGAATCGGCCCCCGTTATTGCCCAAGCATAGAAACCAAGGTCATGACCTTTCCTGACAAACCGCGTCATCAGCTTTTTATCGAACCGATGGGTCTCAATACAGAAGAGTTGTATATTCAGGGATTTTCGTCTTCCATGCCCGAAGAGGTTCAGCTTGAGATGATGAAAACTATTCCCGGCCTTGAGCATGCAGAAATGACACGTCCGGCCTATGCGATTGAATACGACTGCATTGACCCCACGGAGCTGAAACCGACACTGGAAAGCAAAAAAATATCCGGCTTTTACGGAGCAGGGCAGTTCAACGGTTCTTCCGGTTACGAGGAAGCTGCCGTTCAGGGATTCGTTGCCGGAGTAAACGCCGCATTGAAAATTCTTGACAGAGATCCTCTGATCCTCCGCAGAAGCGACGGATATATCGGAACGCTGATCGATGACCTTGTAACGAAAGGGACAAATGAGCCCTACAGAATGATGACCTCCCGAAGCGAATACCGCCTTCTCCACCGGCAGGATAATGCCGACCAGCGGCTGAGCCGGATTGGGTTTGAGATCGGTCTCATTTCCGAGGAGCAGTATCACAGTGTTCTGAAAAAATACAAGCTTGTCAGCAGGGAAATTGACCGGCTTGAGCATACCTATACCGCCCCGCTTGAGGAACTGAATGCTCTTCTGGAAAGCAAAGGCACCGCTTCCCTTCTGAACGGAGCCTCTCTGGCGGATATTATCCGAAGACCTCAGATCAGTTACAGTGATCTGTCTTCTTTTGATAAGGAAAGACCAGAGCTGCCCGGATCAATTACAGCCGAGGTGGAGATCTGCCTAAAATATGAAGGGTATATCAAGCGGCAGCTGAAACAGGTGGAGGAGTTTTCCAGACTGGAAAAGAAAACTATTCCAGAGGATATCAATTACGATGATGTTGTTGGGCTCCGTCTGGAAGCAAGAGAAAAGCTGAAAAAGATCCGCCCGGAAAACTTCGGCAGGGCAGGCCGCATATCCGGAGTATCTCCGGCTGACATCAGCGTTCTTATGATCTATCTGGAGAGCAGGAAATGAAAAAAGTTGTTCTTGGTTTTTCCGGCGGAGTCGATTCAGCGGTATGCTCCGTCTTGCTGAAGCAGGCAGGATATGATGTTCATGGAGTATATCTTGACAATTCCGATCAGACTGCCCTTGATTTTGCCTGCAGCAGTGCGGAATTCTCCGGGATTCCGCTGGAAGTAATTGACGTGAAGGCAGAGCTTGAAGAAAAAGTATGCCGTGCATTTACTGAAGCTTATCTGAACGGAGAGACTCCAAACCCCTGCATTATCTGCAATCCGTCCCTCAAATTCAGAAATATTCTTGTCGCAGCCGACAAACTTGGTGCCGATTATATTGCTACAGGCCACTACGCCCGGGCAGAGGATCTCCCTTCCGGAGAGCGCGCGCTTCTAAAAGGGAATCCAGAAAACGATCAGAGCTACATGCTCTGCCGTATTCTTCCCGAGCAGCTGAACCGTCTCATTCTTCCGCTTGGTACATATCCGAAAAGCGAAGTACGGCGAATGGCGGAAGGCTTCCGTCTACCGGCCTCTCACAAGCCGGACAGTATGGAAATCTGTTTTATTCCGGATAAAGATTATATCGGGTGGATCAGCCGCCGGGCTGAGCTTCCGCCTCCCGGTAAGATCATTTTTCAGGGGGAAGAGATCGGTGATCACGCCGGAATTTATCGTTATACTGTAGGTCAGCGCTATCCCGGCCTGATAGATGGAAGAAAGATCTACATTTCAAAAATTGATCCTTCTGTCAATACGATCGAGCTCAGTTTATGGGAAGAGCTCTTCAAAACGGAATTGACTGCTCATAACTTTAACTGGCTCTCCGATAAGCCTGACAAGCCTCTCAGCGGTCTGACCGTTCGGGTAAGGCACACGAAATGGGAAAATCCTCCCTGTACAGCTTATCCGTTAGATAACGACAGTGTAAAAATAGTCTGCGATGAACCCGTCCGCGCTCCCGCTCCCGGACAGTCAGCGGTTTTGTATTGCGGAGACCGCGTCCTTGGCGGCGGGTTTATCGGTAATTCTTAATTTTCATATTGCCTCTTCTGATAAAAAATGGTACTATTAATTAAATATCAGCTGAACAAGCTGTTTTTCAATAATTATCAGAATAGAATAAGGAGTAGATATCTATGGTCAAGCTGATTATGGGAGAAAAAGGCTCCGGAAAAACGAAGATACTCGTTGACCGTGTTATTGAAGCAATAAACAAAGAAGACGGAGACGTTGTCGTAATTGAGCGCGGGCGTGAGCTTACATATAATATTCCTTATAGTGCCAGACTGATCGATGCGAGCGTTTACGATATCGGTTCCTATGAATTCTTAAAGGGTTTCCTCTGCGGACTCCATTCCGGGAACTATGATATAGCGCATATCTTTGTCGAGAATTTCTTTAAAATCGTCAATGATAAATCCGAGGATTCCCTCGTTGCCTTTATCACCTGGCTGAAAAGCTTTTCCGAGAATGAGCATATTGATTTCGTTCTCAGCCTTTCCACCGATTCCGGATCCGCTCCGGAGGCTATAAAAGATCTTATTATCGACTAATCTTTTCTTTCATTATTTATTTAAGAGACCGTACAGGCTGATTTCTGTACGGTCTCTTGGTTTTCTATATTACCATTCTCTAATTTCATTCTACATATCCAACATACCAAAGCTCTGTAAGATAACGCCAGATATCCCGGATCTTCAGATACCAGTCTGCTCTGACATTCGGCTCGTCATAACTCCAGCCGACGTTGATCGATGCGGGCTTTTCAAATGTGATCCAGCAGTCCGGCAGATAATTAAAAATCTCTTCTTTCTGTTCTGAAGTAACATGATAATCATTCATAATGCAGAAAAAGCGTTCCAGTTTATCCAAACCGTAAACCGGAGAAATATCATCCACTCCCGTTGCGCTGATATTCAGATATTTCAGGTTCCGGCATTCCGATAGCGGAGAAATATCTCTGAGCTGGGAACAGAAATAAAATTCAGCGAATTCAAGCTCCTGACAGTTTTTCAGCGGGGATAGGTCGCTGATTGGGTTGTAGGACATGATCAGGTATTTCAGGTGCGGCATATAGGCGCAGAAATCAATGTTCGTAAGAACTCCGTGACCAAGATCGAGATATTCAACATCCGTGCAGTAATTCAGGACCGAGGAGTTCCAGTCATAGATAATTTTTCCGCCTATTTCCACAGCAACATGAGCCACCGTAGAGTCCGTAAGAAATGTCAACGGAAAGCCTTCGAATCCCACTCTCCAGACAATTTTTATATCCGGGAAATCATCTCTGAGCACAGCCATTGTTTCGTTGCTGATCCCGCAGGAATCCAGAAGAAGATATTTGCATGCAGAAAGCCGTGGCAATACCTCACGAATCATCTCTACTCCGTCTTCTCCAATATCTGTATTGATAAACTCGATCCTTTCCTGCTCAGAAGTTAACACCTGACCAAACAATTCCACGCTGAAAACTTCCTGTTCTGCCGGATCATTTTCCGAAAATGCCGGAAACTTCCCGAAAACCAGAAAAGTCAAAATCAAAGCGAAAACAGAGAAACTTTTTTTCATTCTATATTTACCTCACTCATTGCGGCAACCAGCCATCTTCCGCCTTCAAACGCCAGCACGAGGTCAAAAAGACCTCCCGAACTGTAAGAATACTGGTCTACCCATGAAGTTGCCGTAAGATCCGCAGAATAGGACGCCGTGCAATAATAGCATTTGTCGTTTACCTTTGAGAAATTATCAAATTCCAGCTCCCGGATATTCAGTTCTGTTTTTGAGGCCCACAGCATTGCCTCATAGGAATTGACAATATATCCGTGAAGCTCTGTTCCGAAGACCATGCTGTTAATCAGATTATAATATCTGTCTCCTCCGGAGCCATTCGATGAGTACTCCAGATATGCTCTGAAAAATGAATCCGCTGCCGCTTTTACCTCATCAGGAACCGGCTCATTTTCATGATAAAATCTGTAATAATTTCCCACGGCTTTCACCGGAGTAAGCTCACACCCCGAAGCGTCCCAGGCTGTTATCTCCGGAACTTCATATAATCCGTCTAATTGATATACCGACATCTTCCAGTGCTGATCACCGATATACTTGTCCAGACCGCTGAATACCCCGTCATCACAGTTCACTATATAATCAGTATTGAGTTCAATTCCCCCGACGATGACTGAGAGATCATCGGGAGCTTCGATCCGGACTGAAGTTTTCTCCGGGATTATCTCAGCCAAAAGCTCATCAACCGAAACGCTCTGGGGAGTTATTGCCATCCCATTCTGATCCTTAACAGATATTTCTCCATAAAGAGGAGCGACCGAATAGGTAACGAGTTTCGGTACTTTATCAAAAGAAGCTTCAAGCTCCGTCATCTCGGGGAATATCTGGTCCGCATCGGTAATAAAGCTTTCCGTAAGGAGCTTTCCGTTGAGATATACCGGAAGATTCTCCGGAGCTTTTACCCGGAGAGTCACGCTGTCAAGAGAATCCAATACCTCTGAAGTAATTTTTCCAAGCTTCCATGTATGCCTGCCGAAGCCAAGCTCAGAAGTATCATCTGCTTCCACCTCGACTCTGCAAAGGTTGAATCCTCCTGCTCTTATGAAAAATACGGCCTCATTCTCTGAGCGCTGGCTTTTATCTTCATAATAAGTCAGTTTTTTATCTGATAGATTTTCCTCACAGTAATCACGGAAAAGGGTACGAATATCCTCAAAAGGATAATTGTTTACGTCAAGAGACTCTGCCAAAAGCTCCGTCAGCTCCCGGAACTCCCGTCCGGTAAGCTCTTCCGCTACAGACTCGGGCCGGGAAATTTCATAAACTCCAAGATACCGATACAGCATAACACAGGATGCTGTTCCGAGAAGAAGCAGCAACATGATCCATACCAGAAGGACTCCGGTCCATGTCTTCTTTTTTCTATTCTCAGTTCCGCTCAAAGCTGATCATCTCCCAGCACGATAAATGCAGTGGGTATTCTTCTAGGACCGGTAACAGACGCGCAATTATTGATGATTTCATCTTCGTATACCATCACAGAGGAGGAACCTCCGTCAAGATTTCCGGCATTGACTGCTCCGTATTCCAACATAATGCTGCACACATCCTCAATCGTCGCTCCAAGGGTACTGATACTGCGTCCATCCAAGACAAGCAGAATCAAAGCCCCGTCGGACCTCTGGCCAATTGCGGTCCTCGGATTCACGCCGCTACCGAAGTTCTGCGTCTGTACCTCTCCGTTAATAATCAGGGAAGAGGCCAGTCCGTCATGGGTAACAAAGCTTACAGCCCAGATAATATTCCTGTCCAGCGCATCTTTCCCACTCATCGTGCCGACATGAAGGATCCCTTCGCTATCGATTCCGATCAGGTTATAGGAAGCGGATTCGTTTCCCCAAACGATATCCCCTTCATATATCACCAGACCCTGCGGGGTTCCTCCATCTCCGCTACCGCCTTCGTCATTAAATCCTCCGGCATTGATTCCCGCAATTCCGTTATACTTTTTTACGATTTCCGTCAGCTGTAAGCCGGGTTCTGAAGCAAACGTTCCGGATATTCCGAGCATGACCTGTTTCGGATCATGAACGATCAGTAGCTTCCCTTTCACGGAGCCTTCTGCGATATCGATCAGTTCAACAGGCTGATTCTCTCCTTCCTGCGGTATTTCCGCATCAGAAGAAGCGATCCTGATCAGAGAAGTATTCACAGCCTGCGTATCGGTATTTTCCGTATTCAGACTTTTATACTGTTCCAGTTCCTCCTCAGAAAGGAAAATCCCGGAGATCCACTGAATTGCGCTTGTTTCCCGAACGCTCTGGCAGAACTTTGCTGTCGCAGTTTTTGACGGGCCCTTTTCCATAACCCAGATAATGCCCAAGAGCGTAAGCACAATACAGATAATTGTTGAAAAAAAGAATGCCAGAAAAATCTTAAACGGATTTGTCCTCTTATTCACTTTGTTTAAGCTGCCTTTCATATCATCCGTCATACCATCTGTATTGAAATCTATTATTTAATGATAAATCCTGTCGGAATCCGGCGTGTTCCCGTAGCGGATGACGGATCACTGACTATTTCTCCGTTATAAATCATTTCAGAAGAAGAACCGCCGTCAAGATTTCCTACATTGACCGCCCCATATTCTTTCATTACATTTACAACATCTTCAACAGATGCGCCGAGCGTATTGACGCTTCTGCCGTCAAGGACCAATAGTAATAATGCTCTGTCTTCTCTCTGCGCGATAGCTGTCCTCGGATTCGTTCCGCTGACCAAATTCTGCGTCTGGATCTCTCCGTTTATCATCAGAGCTCCGGATGCGCCGGTATGCATGGTAAATGATACACCCCATTGAATTCCGCGCGAAACTGCCTCTTCTCCGGTCATATCTCCGACATGAAGTAATCCATCGGGGTCCAATCCTATTACCGTATATTTCCCGGCAGGAAGCCCGTAGACGATATTCCCATCAGAAATAACAAGCCCCTGTGGAATTCCTCCGTTCCCATGACCGTTGTCATCATTAAATCCTCCGGCATTGGTCCCGGCGATCCCTCCATATTTTTCGACCATATCCGTTAGCTGAAGGCCCTCCTGAAATCCGATGTTATCCATCGTTCCCAGAAAAACTCTTTTGGGATCTTTAACAATAAGAAGATTTCCCCGGACATTGTTTTCCGCAATCTCGATTATCTGAAGGTCCCGATCTTCCAGGTCTTCCGGCCGTATCTGTCCATTTGGAGACACATCCTCCATTTCTGCAGCACGCCATATTCCTGAAACTTTTTCAAATGTAATCCGGTATTCTTTATTCAGACGAAAACTGTATTCATCATACCATCGTTTTGCGGTACATTCTCCTTCAACTCGGACATTGCAGGTAAAGCAGCCGTCAGAAACGATCTCAGGGGAGACAAACTGAAGGTCATTATAAGTGATCTCCGTTCTGGAACAGAAAACCATAGCCTCTTTGGACTGCAGGATATAATTATATAATCTGCTCCCCTGAACAGTCTTATTCAAAACCATCCACATGGCCCCTTCTGAACCAGAAACTGCATAATTCATATACAGCTGATAGTACTCTGCTGTCAATTCTTGCATTTCATCAGGCAAAAGTTCGCCATCCGCCTGACATGCTGGGGATAAAAGTGCAAAAATCATGGCAGCAATACAAAGAATATTCATAAGTTTCTCTGTTTTTCTCATCTGAGGCTTCCACCTTTATACAATTTACAATAAGTGATACTATCATCATTCTATTTCAGTGTCAATCTCACAGAACGCTGATATTATTAAGTTCCCTGTAATAACTGTACCTTGATAATCACAACCTGTTATGATAATATTTTCATAATCAAAATACAGGAGCGGCAAACTATGAAAAGGAATCACAGTAAAGCTTTTTCCGGTTATATTACCGGCTTTATGATATTCATCTGCATATTTCTCATAAGCTTCTCCATTCCGTCATTCGGCATTTCCGACGGCTTCAAATTTGAAGATAAAATGACAGAAGAAACCGTTATTACAGAGAATTCTTATTCCAGTAAAGATATCTCTGTAACCGTAACCCGGTACAGCACGGAGGAAGGAGTCCTCGACACTCCATATGCTGTTGCGGATATTTATATCCGGGATCCGCGCTGCATGCAGTCCTATTTTGCAGGATTCAGCTATGAACGCGGATTTTACTGCGCAAGTCCTATGGAGATCCTTGCGCCTGAAGCTGGGGCAATTCTCGCGATTAACGGAGATTATTATACATCAAATCAGGATTCGTTTGTTGTAAGGAACGGTGTTCTTTACAGAGAGCCGCAGCTGGACTACGATGCGCTTGCCTTGTACGAAGACGGCACAATGAAAGTCTACAGCCCTTCCGAACTGATAACTGATGAGCAGGTAAAAGCCGCCGCTGAAAATGCTTGGCAGATCTGGTCATTCGGTCCGTCTCTTCTCGATGACAGCGGAAAAGCGCTGAAAGATTTCAACTCATCCATCATCGGTATTTCCAATAAGCATCCGCGTACCGCCATCGGTTATTATGAACCAGGTCACTATTGCTTCGTTATAATAGAGGGAAGGGTAAACGGAACTCCCGGAGCAACGTTTGAAGAAATGTCTTTTCTTTTTGAATCGCTCGGCTGCACCATCGCATATAATCTTGACGGCGGTGCTTCTAGCTCTATGTTTTTTAACAATTCCAGAATTCTTGACCAGTCTCCGGAAGAACGATGCATTCCGGATATTATTCTCATTACGGAATATGAAGGATCCTTCGCTCAGAAAAACAGCTGACCGGGATGCAGTATAAATTCTTTTATTCCAGTTCCCTGTACATAGCGGATGCTTCCGCTTTTGAAACATTATCTTCCGTGGAAAGCACTTCAACCCTCAGGATTCTTCTTCCCAGATTCAATTGAATGATATCTCCTGTTTTTACCTGATATCCTGCTTTTTGCTCCCGTCCGTTTACCATGATGCACTCTGCATCACAGGCCTCATTCGCTATCGTGCGGCGCTTGATCAGTCTGGATACCTTTAAATATTTATCAAGTCTCATCCTCTGCTCCTTATTTTCTGAAATAAAAGACAGCCGAAATAAATCCGGCTGTCTTTTATTATTTGTTTTAAATTACTTAATAGCATCCTTAAGAGCTTTGCCAGCTTTGAATACGGGGAGAACAGAAGCAGCGATCTGAATGGGCTTCATGGTTCTGGGATCATGGCCGGTATATGCTGCGCGCTTTTTGGTTTCAAAAGTACCAAAGCCAACGAGCTGTACCTTATCGCCATTCTTGAGAGCTTCTGCAACAGACTCAACAACAGCCTTGATTGCCTTTTCGCTGTCCTTCTTGGAAAGGCCGGTCTTCTCTGCTACTGCAGCTGCAAGTTCAACTTTATTCATTATTAATTCCTCCTGAATTATTTGCGGCAGATACCGCTATCATTTTTAATCTGTATCTTTTTTCAAAGACTATGGTATCCTACCACAAATGTTCATGCGAATCAAGGGAAAAATGGTCTGTCAAAGCATTTTTCTTCATTTTTTTATTATATTTTAATGCATATGAAGCAGTTTACCGACCTTTTCTCCGCCTGGAATCAGCTTCATGTCATCGTTGGTTATCGTCCGAGAGATAATAATCGCCGCAAGATATGCTGCAACCGCAAGAAGTACTGCCACACACATACATACCAGCATCGCAATTTTTGACTCTGTTCCCAGAAGTTTTCCCATAATCTGATAACCGCCGAAGGCAAAGAGACCCATAATCAGACTACAAAGCATGGGCTTTCCCATAACATTCTTCAGGCTCGGAGACATATGGAGCGAGCGTCGGATAAAGATATAATCCATTACTCCCATCCAGAGGTATCCGATCAGCGTTCCGATCGGAGCCCCGTAAATATTGATATCCGGATTTGCAATAATAATATAATTTATCACTATTTTTACTATAGACCCGCTGACCATGGCATACATCGGAAGACGTTCTTTTCCCGATGCCTGAAGGATCGCATTTTCCATCAGAACGATGCATACAAAAAAGGATGCAATTCCCATAATGCACAGAAGCCCCGGTCCGGCCTCATTGCTGTTCGGGTAAAGAACATTAACGATGGGAAAAGCCAGAACCGCAAGGCCCACTCCCATAGGCATTGAAATAACCGATGCGATCCTCATGGCATCTTCTGAGTTTTTCGATGCCTCTTCCCTGTTTCCCTTTGCAATCGCTGCTGCTACAGCGGGCACAATAGAAATCGTCAAGGGAGTCATAAACGCTGCAGGAAGATTAAATAACGTCTGAACTTTTGCATATATTCCATACAGGACACCGGAATAGTATTCGGAAAAACCGGCTGCCTCGAGTCTGCTCTGGCAGATTCCGGGATCAAGCGACGTCAGGATCGCCATAATGCTCGCACCGAGAGAAATAGGAATTCCGATTTTAAGAATATTCTTTACAATATCTGCCGTGGAATCAACCAGTTCATCATCGTCCGGAACATCCTCCGGTGCATGAACACCTGCAGTGTAGGCGGAGGACAGCCGGGAATAATTCCTCCTTCTGTATATCACCATGTAGCACAGGGACACAACAGAACCAATTGAAACGCCAAGAATAGCTCCGGCAGATGCTTCCGGGAGGCCTTTTCCAAGCTTAACCAGTATTCCTGCGATAATCAGGCCCGAAATAACCTTAAACAGGACCTCAAGGACCTCGTCAACTGTTGTCGGGATCATGTTTCCGTTTCCCTGACAATAACCTCTGAAAGCGGAAACGAGACAGACAAGAAGGATTGCAGGAGACATTGCTCTGACGCTCAGTGCTGCTTCCGGTTTGTACAGATAGTGACTGGCAAGGAATTCATTTCCGAAAAACATGATTGCAGAAAACACCAGACCGATAACTGCAAACGTTCCTAAAGCAGCCTTGAAAGTTTTCTCTTCCTGTTTAACCCTTCCGTTTGCATCCGCCTCAGCAATCAGCCGCGACAGTGCAACCGGCATACCGGAAGTTGAAAGAGTAAAAAAGATATTATAAACCGTATACGTTGCTATAAAGATTCCGTATCCGTAGTCACCAAGGATCGATCCGAGCGGTATTTTATAAATAGCTCCAAGGATCTTCATGATTACTACACCAACAGTAAGGATTGCAGCACCGTGAATAAAATTCTGTTTTTGTACGGGTTTCTGTTTCATTATGCTCTTTTGTTACTCCGTTTTTTCTTCAGAAATATTCACTCTCTGGCGTTCGACCAGCTCAGCAAAGAATCCGCCCTTTGCTATCAGCTCGTCATAAGTCCCGTCTTCAATGATATGGCCGCCGTCAAGGCAGATAATTCTGTCGCAGTTTCTGATTGTGGAAAGTCTGTGGGCGATCACGATCCTTGTGCATTTCAGCGAATCAAGGGATTCTGAAACCTTTTTCTGTGTAATGTTGTCAAGAGCTGAAGTTGCTTCATCAAACATAAGGATCTTCGGCTTCGGAGCGATAGCCCGGGCGATCATAAGTCTCTGGCGCTGTCCTCCGGATATACCTCCGGAGCCTTCCGAAACGAGAGTATTCATTCCCATCGGCATACGGCGGATATCGTCCGCTACTCCGGCCATTTCCGCAGCTTCCCAGGCATCATCAACCGTAAGCCACGGTGCAGAAATCGTAATATTGGAATAAAGATCTCCCTGAAAGAGCTTTCCGTCCTGCATAACCACACCGATCTTGCGTCGGAGAGATTTCAGGTCAATGGAGTTAATATCCTTTCCGTCATAGAATATTGCACCTTTCTGGGGTTTTTCAAATCCAAGCAAAAGCCTCAGAAGTGTTGATTTCCCGCATCCGGTTTTACCGACTATGGCTACATACTGGCCGGGGCGGATCTTAAAAGACATATCATCCACAACATTCGGCATGGAGTCGTCATATCTGAAACTGACATTATTGATCTCAATTCCGCCGGAAAGCTTGGAAATAACTTCCTTCCCCTCAGAAATTTCGGGTTCTGCATCAAGGATCGGCTTTGCCATTTCGAGACTGGGCCTGATTGCCGCAACATTCGAAGCTATTCCGACGAGACCGGTAAATGCGGCGCTAATAATTCCAAAAGCCGACATAAAGGCATAATAATCCGAAAGCGATATCCCCGATATTGCCGCTTCGTAATACAGTACGATCGTACCGATCAGAGAAATCGCCATTGAGATCACTGAATCGATCTTCATGAAAAACGGCGGATTATATTTCAGCCGCGCGCCTTTGGAAAACGTATCCGCCCACCGTGCAAACGCCCGTTTTTCTGCGCCGGAAAGCTTAATCTTCTGAACACCACTGATCAGTGCATAGCTCATACCGGATTCCTTGGCAGAAACGTCCATCTCTCTGCGCAGAAGATTCATTTTTATAAAGGTCGCGCACATTGAAAACAGCGTTGTACACAAAATGATCACTACAGCGGGAACAACAAGCGAAGGCGCGTATTTAAAGAGCAGCGTAATATTAACCAGAGAAAAGACTGACGTCAGTCCTGCGGAGATCATCGACGAAACGATCGTCTCGCACAAAGACCCGATATAGCTTATTCTCGATGACAGGTTACCGGATGAATAGTTTTTGAAAAAGGATGCCGGCAGGCTGAGAACCCTCATCATGGTCGCAGCTTCCACTGATATATTCAGTTTCGTACTGATTCTTGCTTCTATCAGCGTTCTTACCGCTCCAAAAATAAGCTGAGATACCGTAACACAGATCAGAAACACAGAAGTTCCGGTAAGCAGCTTTATGCTGCCGGAGGTTAACACGGAAGAAAACAAAACGCTGTTCAGCTTCGGGATAAGCATTCCGACGAGAGTTACGATCAGAACGGACAGCGCATACAGCACAATATCCGAAACAGACAACATACTCATCATATACGTAATGAGATCCGGAATACCGATTTTTCTCATCGGGAACGGTTTATAGAAAGCGAGAGCGTCTTTTTCAAAAAGACCTTCATTTTTTCTGTTTATTCTGACGCGTTTCCCGGTTTCAACATCCAGATAACTGTACCCGACAAGTCCTGTAGGGATCAGCGCAACGATGCTGCCGTCTTCTTTCTTCTGAGCAAGAAGTGCCCCGACAGCATCCCTGTACCAGCCCTTATCAAGCTCAACCGATCTGCGCATAATGCCGTATGGTCTGAGGAGATATTCCAGCTGGTCATTTACATCGTTCAACCCGGAAGGAATATCCCGTGTTTTTACGTGATAGAACTTCAGTATTTCGTCAATGGAGTCCTTGATTTTAATGCTGTTATCACTGAGCTTCAGCGAAGCTTTATTTCCGATCACCACACTGATCATCTGAATAAAGGAATCGGAAAAGACCTCATCGTCAAGGCGTTTACGCTCTTTTATTTGTTCATCAAACCAACCCATGAAGTCACCTCCTCCTTATTCGTCTGTAACGAGCCGTGTATAAAATCCACCTTTTGCATACAGCTCTTCATGCGTTCCCCGTTCAACGACATTCCCGTGATCAAGAACGATAATTTCGTCACAGTCACGGATCGTTGAAAGCCTGTGTGCAACAACAATACACGTAATACCGCGTTCCTTGATTGACTTCACCACATTGTATTCTGTCTTTGCATCGAGGGCCGAGGTTGCCTCATCAAGAATAATAATGGTCGGATCCTGTGCAAGAACACGGGCAATTTCAAGGCGCTGGCGCTCCCCTCCGGAGAAATCACGCCCCCCCTCAATGAGCATATGATCATATCCGCCGTCACGTCTCAGGATATCCTCATGGATCTGCGCGTCTCTCGCAGCAAGTATCACTTCAAAGTCTTTTATGGAATTGTCCCACATTTTTATGTTTCCGGAAATCGTATCCTCAAACATAATAATGTCCTGATCCACAACAGCCAGAGAACCCGTAAAAACGCTTCTGTCTATTTCGTTGATACGCTTTCCATCAAACAGAATCTCTCCGCTCCACGGATTATACAGTCCGGAAATCAGTTTGCTCAGCGTTGATTTTCCGCATCCGGAGGAACCGACAAATGCGACTCTGCTTCCGGGTTTCAGCGTAAGATTAAAGTCCCTGATCAGCGGTTCGGCAAGTCTTGAGTAGCCAAACGTAACATTTTTCAGCTCGACATGACCGGAAAGCTTGTCATACGATTTGTTGTCATCGGGAGGATCGTCATTATAATTCGGATCGTCAGGATATTCCATAACGTCCTCGACACGCTCCATATCTGTCCGCATTTCCTGAATCGTCTGTCCGGCACCAATCAGCTGTGAGGCAGGACCCGTAAACATTGAAAGATATGCCTGAAACTGAGTTACCACGCCAACCGTGAATTTTCCTTTTATAACGAGGTAGATTCCACAGATCAGAACCGCGGTATTTGCCAGAGCAGAAACAACACTGGGAATCAGCCCGAGGATCTGGTTCAGCTTTGAAAAACGAACCTGTTGTGTATTCACACCGGCCTGATACCCTGCCCATTTCTCAAAAAATCCATTTTCAGCGCCGGACGATTTAATTGTTTCTATCATCTGAATTCCGGATATGGTAGCGCTTGACAGCTTACCCATATCCTTCATCTGAACTCTTGTAATATTTACGCGCTTCGCTGAAATCAAAGCTCCGACAAACATATTTATTACGATCGACAAAATGCCGATAAGAGTAAGGAATGGACTGATCCGGATCATAACGACAAGATAAAAAATCATCATTCCGGCATTCAGTGCCAGAGGAGCTACCGTGCCGATAATGACATCTGCTATTGAAGCATTGGTTTCCTGCCTCTGCTGAATATCTCCGGCCATTCTCTGAGAGAAAAATTCAACAGGCATGCGGAGTACTTTCCACATATAAGTGCTCTTACCTTCTATCGCCAGCTTTCCGCTGAGACGGAGCGAATAGATTACCTGAATTATCCCGACCACGATTCTTATTACCGCCAGAACAGAAAGAGAGCAGATAAACGGGATCAACCATTTTGGATTTTGCCCGGTGATGATTCGGTCATAAAAAATTCTGTTAAGTCCGGTGTCAATAATCGCAAGAAGGGATGAGATCAGCGTTGTGATTACAACAAATGCAACTGCTGTTCCGGTCCCTCTCAGGCGCTTTTTTGCAAATCTCCATATGCTCTTCGGCTTTCCACCGGGCTCGAAGGTCTCTGAGGGTTCAAACATCAGCACAATGCCGGTAAAAGACTCATCAAAGTCCTCCATATCGATTTTTACTTCTCCGCGACCAGGGTCATTGATGATCGCTTTATTCCCCTTAAAACCGCAAAGAACAACAAAGTGATTAAAATTCCAGTGTATAATTGCAGGGAATTGGCCGCATTCCTTCAGCTCATTTGGCTCAAAGCGATAACCCGATGCCGTAAGGCCGTAATTTCTTGCTGCCTTCAGGACATTGCCCGCATTTGAACCGTCTCTTGATACTCCGCAGTCGATTCTCACCTGCTCAAGAGGGATCCATTTATTATAATAAGCAAGAATCATCGTCAGACAGGCAGCCCCGCATTCCAATGCCTCCATCTGCATGATAACCGGAGTTTTCGCAATGCCGTTCTTCACCGGTGTTTTTATCTTTTTATTATTCATTGGAAATCCTCAGCTGAAAATAAATTCGATCGGGTGAATGGAATCAATCGTTACTTTCGCAGGAGAAAAGATGTCATCTTCAGGAAAGGACAGATCCGTATCAAGGGCATGAATCCATTCTCCTTCCTCTACATCGGCAAGATGCATTTGATAATCCGTAAGAACTTCTTCAGCTACTTCTGCTTCCGGGCTAATACCGGTCACGGTCGCTTCTGTTCCGTCTGAAAGTGTAATACGCATCCCGTTCTGAACTTTACCGATATTTTCCTCGCTGATATAGCACAGTCCTTTTCCGTTATCAGAAATACAGACGGCGTCAATCGTAGTATCTAGTACGCCCAAAGCAGCCCAAACCAGCATACCGGCAAGAAGAATTACCACCGCGCAGAGCACGATCCAAACTCCCGGATTTGCAACTCTCACATAGTCGCTCAGATCCTCCGGAGAAGATAATCTGTCCAGACTTTTTGCTCTGAACAGCTGAGTTGATTTGTCGTTATTATCCATTTGTTATCCTCCTTGTCCGGCAAAAACAATTCGTAATATTATTTACATAATTTAGAATTTTATTATACATGTATCTGAATATAAAAGCAAGATTCTTTCGTCTGTTTTCATGACTTTACAATCATTATCCTGCAATATATAATAAAATAATATAAAAAAACGATTGGAGCTTATCATTATGAAATATATTCTGCTCGGCAGCACAGGTCTGACCGTTACGCGCCCGGCAATGGGTTGTCTTCCTGTTCAGCGCTGCAATACGGATTATGCCATTCAGCTTCTTCAGGCAGCATATGACGGCGGGATCCGTTATTTCGATACTGCAAACGCATATTCCGACAGCGAAAAGAAGATTGGGCTCGCCCTGTCCGATGTCCGCAAAGATATTGTAATCTCAACGAAGTCCGGAGCCCGCGACAAAGCAACGGTTCTGTCTCATATTGAGAATAGCCTGAAAATGATGAAAACGGATTATATCGATCTGTTCCAGTTTCATCAGGTAACATCTATGCCGGACCCGAATGATCCGAACGGAGCGTATGCTGCGGCACTTGAAGCAAAAGAGCGCGGCTGGATCCGGCACATCGGTTTTACCTCTCACAGGGTCAACATCGCCGAAGAATGTATTGCATCCGGCCTTTTTGAGACCTGTCAGTTTCCGTTCAGCTACATTTCCGATGAAAGAGATATCGCTCTTGCAGAAAAATGCAAAAAAGCCGGGATGGGTTTCATTGCCATGAAAGGTCTTGCCGGAGGAATGCTGACGAATCCGCGCGCCTGCCATGCGTTTATGAATCAGTTTGACAATGTAGTTCCTATCTGGGGAATCCAGAAGCTTGAAGAGCTGAAGCAGTGGCTGGATGCCGCAGATGAAGATCCCACGCTCGATGAAGAGCTCTCCGCGGTGATCACCGGAGACCGCAAAGAGCTTGCTGGAAATTTCTGCCGCAGCTGCGGCTACTGCATGCCCTGCACTGTGGGGATTGAGATCATGAACTGTGCAAGAATGGATATGCTCCTCCGCCGTTCTCCCTGGCAGCAGTACATGAGCGATGAATGGTATAATAAAATGCAGAAAATAAATGACTGCATCAACTGCCGTCAGTGCGTAAGTAAATGCCCCTATGGCCTTGATCAGCCTTCCTTGCTGAAATATATGCTGAAGGATTACAATGAATTCTACGCATCCCATAAGGATCTGGTCTGACTCTTCTCCCCGACTCAGGAAGCGAAACGAACCATCTTCCCGAATTACTGTCTATAACAAAATCCCTCTTTCCGAAAAGGGAAAGAGGGATTTGATTATATATTGATATCTTCTATTCGCAGAAATTACTTTGCGTTGCGAACCTTGTCGATGTGGCGAGTGAGCTCGATCATCTTGTTGGAGAAGCCCCACTCATTGTCATACCATGCAACGAGCTTTACGAAGTTGTCGTTGAGGGAAATGCCAGCCTGTGCATCAAAGATGGAGGTGTGAGCATCGGTGCGGAAGTCAGAGGAAACGACTTCGTCATCAACATACTCAAGAACACCAGCCATGGGGCCTTCGGAAGCTGCCTTCATAGCGGCCTTGATCTCTTCCATGGTAGCACCCTTCTCAAGGCGGACAGTCAGGTCAACAACAGAAACATCGCCGGTGGGAACACGCATTGCCATACCAGTGAGCTTACCGTTGAGCTCAGGAATGACCTTGCCGACAGCCTTTGCAGCGCCAGTGGAAGCGGGGATGATGTTGTTGTATACGGAACGTGCGCCGCGAAGATCCTTCTTCTTGGGGAAGCCGTCAACGATGGACTGGGTAGCGGTGGAAGCATGAACGGTGGTCATGAGGCCTTCGATAATGCCAAAGTTGTCGTTGATGACCTTTGCCATAGGAGCAAGGCAGTTGGTGGTGCAGGATGCGTTGGAAACGAACTGCATATCAGCAGTGTACTTGTCGAGGTTGACGCCGCAAACGAACATCGGGGTGTCATCCTTTGCAGGACCGGACATAACAACAACCTTTGCGCCTGCATCAATGTGGCCCTGTGCCTTTTCCTTGGTGAGGTAAACACCGGTGCACTCGAGAACGTAGTCTACACCAAGCTCGCCCCAGGGAATGAGGGTAGCGTCACGGTAAGTCTTGTCAGAGAGAATCTTGACGACCTTGCCGTTTACGGTGATGGTGCTTGCTTCGTCATCAGCAAGAACTTCGCCATTGAAGCGGCCGTGAACGGTATCATACTTTACGCAGTATGCAACGTGGGAAGCGGGATGGCCAGGAGCGTTGATTGCAACGACTTCTACGTCGTCAGACTGGATAGCTGCGCGGAATGCGAGGCTGCCGATACGGCCAAAACCATTGATACCAACTTTAATCATTAGATATATCCTCCAAAATAAAATATAATCATTGTCTCAGCGACTTTTTGCGGAAAACTCCACACAAAGCTTTACAATAATAACAAAAAATCCTGAAAAAATCAATAAGTTATGCTGAAATGGGCCCAAAAAATATTTGCTGAATTTTTACTAAAATTTCAGCAAATATTGGCTTATTTTTGTATATATTATACAATTTAATGTTTGAGCGTGTCAGTTGTCTTCTCGGTAGCCGATAAATTCTCTGAGCAGAGAATCCTCCGGCACATCCTTTTCATCGATCCGGCCGAAAAGCTGGAGCGCAGGGAGAACGCTTCTCAGCTCTTCATATCTTTCTATCCCTTCAGGAACAGTTCTGAAGAGCTCTGTTGCAGTTCCGTTCATAACCGCAAGCTCGCAGGGCATGGATGTGTCAAACTGGTAATGCGCGCTGGTTCTGAACGGGGAGATGTAAAGCTTTTCTCCCCGGCGTACATTGGCCCACATTTTCATTGTTTCTTCGGCATCCGTGCCGCGGAAATTAAAATCTCTTACGGTTCGCCTTACAAGCCGGAACCAGGTCGATTTAAACACAGTCGAATCATTAAAGTTTACATTGCTTCTGGCAGAAACATACAAACGGAAGGCCTCATCGTGCATACCCGTAATCGCTCCGTTCAGGGCATGGATTCCTTCAAAAATACAGACTTCATCTTTCCCGAGCTTAATGGATTTTGACGGCTCCGAAACACGCATTCTCCGGGAAAACTCATATTTCGGAACAAAAATACGCTTTCCTTCAGAGAGCTTTGTAAAGTGCTCATTAAGAAGTTCCATATCCAGGCACAAAGGAGACTCCAGATCATAATCTCCCTCCGCAGTTCGCGGGGTATCTTCTCCGACGGTCTTAAAATAATCATCCATACTCACATAGTGAGTTTTGATTCCGCGGGTATTCAGCGCCTCGCTTATTTTTCTTGCTGTCGTAGTTTTTCCTGAGCCAGAGGGACCGGAAAGAAGAACAATGGGGCTGGCATGAAGATTATCCGCTATTTTCCCGGCTGCCTTATTTACCTTTTCATTATATTCCGCTTCACATTCTTCACAGAACCCTTTCGGATCGGAAACTGTCCTCAGATTAATATTATTCAGTTCATATGCCATAGAAATCACCTATTTTAACCTTTTCCGAACATATTTTATCAATCTGTTCTATATATTCAAGAGGATATTTCGGAGCCATGATCCGTATATTTTTTCCCTTGTCATTTCGGATCAGCTTCGTTGAACCTCCTCCGCCCATAGCAAGGATACTGCACAGTTCCTCCATCATACAGATGTTATAAATATTGATATGGCCGGGCTTCATCCAGCCTGTATTTTCAAATCCCCCGGACATATTTTTCTGCCGGTAAAGATAATATGGAGAATACCCGGATGCCCTCAAACCGGAATAAGCAGCATCCAGCATCTTGCCAACTTCAACCGCTTCCGGAATCTTTCCTCCGCTTAGCGTCAATCCGGAACCTTTTTTCAGAGAAAGTGTATGAACCGTAATATTCTCAGGCTCCAGAGAAAGTACTTTTTCCATGGTATATTCAAAGCCTGTCAGCGTGTCCGACGGGAGGCCGGCAATCAGATCCATATTTACGTCAAAGCCGCCGATTTTTCTGACTGCATCAAGCGCATCCAGAACATCCTTTGAGGTATGTCTTCTTCCTATCGCTTCCAGAACGCTGTCCTGCATTGTCTGTGGATTTACGGAAAGTCTGGTCACTCCATACTTTTTCAGAATAGCAAGCTTCTCTTCCGTAATGGTATCTGGTCTTCCAGCCTCCACCGTAAACTCCCGCAGATTGCTGAGATCAAATTCTCCTCTCAGGAGAGAGCAAAGCTCATCCAGCTGAGCGGCAGAAAGAGTGGTCGGAGTCCCGCCTCCGAAATATATGGAAACTACATTCAAACCGCACTGCCTCGCCTGTCTGGCCGTTTCTGCCACTTCTAGCCTGAGAGAAGCAAAAAAGCTGTCCATCAGCTTCAGGCTTTTCTCCACGGACTGACTGACAAAGCTGCAGTATGCACATCTTGTCGGACAGAACGGGATCCCGACATACAGGCAGATATCCGAGCTGCCAAGAAGTTTCTCTGTTTCAAGTGTCGCTTTTGAGGTTTCATAGCAAAGCTCCGCACGGACAGGTGTTACATCATACTGCTCCATAAACTGATGAATTGAGCGGTCTTTACTGTCCCGGTCTGTGCAGCACTCATTTTCACGCATAATTGCACTCAACAGCTTTCCCGGCCGGACGCCGGTAAGTGATCCCCAGGGCTGAGGGGCCCTGCCTGATTTCATCACGGCCCGATATACTGCATTTTTAATGATAAACTGACACAATCTGTCCTTTTCCAGATCATCGGTCAGCTTGTCGGATCTCACAGAGGCTCTTCCGGTAAAAGCTGCATTTTCTTTCCGATACCGGCATACAGAAGTGGTATAAACATTCCCAAAACGAAGGCTTATCCGCATATGATCCGAATCTTTACCGTCACTGACATATTCCGGGCGTTCTCCGGGAAAAAGAGTAGAAAGCATCTGCTCTACGGCATATTTATAATGATGACCGCTGAATATCAGTTTCATTTTTTGACTCCGTGCCATTCTGGCTGAAAATATTCTGCTAAATAATCCGGAAAAAAGCTTGACTTATTAATAAAAAGATAGTATCTTAATTAATTTTTATTTGCAATTATAGAATAAATGGTGTAATATTTAATTAATATTAGAATGAGGTAGGTTGTGAATGTATTCTGTAGGAGAAAAAATTATATATGGCGAAAACGGCGTATGTACCGTTGAAGCGATTGCTCCTCTCGGAATGTCTGGAACAGCCACAGACAAGCTGTACTACCATCTGCGTCCGCTGATCGGTTCCGGGATGTATTTCTCCCCGATCGATTCCAATGCTTTTATGCGTCCGGTCATCACTCGTGAAGAGGCAGAAGCGCTCATTGATTCCATACCGTCCATTGAACCGGCAGTGTGTATGGACAGCCGTTTCAATCATGTCGATGCATTCTATAAAGAAATATTCAAGCTGCACACACCGGAGGCCCTCGTTTCAATCATCAAGGGATTGAAGCTCAGAGCCATGGAGAAAAAAACGAAAAGCTCAAAAGCGGAATCTTCAATGAAAAGAGCCAAAGAAATGCTGTACGGCGAGATCAGCGTTGCATTGGGGATTGCCTATAACGAAGTTGAAAAATACATACTTGAGAGAAGCGGCGAGGCCTGATTTTCAGTCCCGCCGTTTTCTGTTTAAATCTGTTTTCCGACAGGCTCCGCGCAGACGCAGAAGCCGTAGTCCTTTTCAAGCTGAGAACATACAGCGTATGCTTCCTCCGCATCCGTAAAAATGCCGAATACCGCAGACCCTGTACCCGTCATCACAGCTCCTTCAGCCCCGCCGCTTAGAAGCTTCTGTTTGATTTCCGTTACTGTTCTCATTCTTCTGTCAGGAACATCTTCAAAAACATTATACAATCTCCGGCAGATCTGTTTCAGGTCTCCGTTTTCCAGCGCTGAAATAATACCTGCCGTATCCGGATGCGAGCGAAGCTTTATCCTGTCAAGAGCTTTGAAAAGCTCCGGAGTTGAAATTGAAAACTCCGGCTTGCAGATCACAAACGTGCATTCCGGAATTTCCGGAAGGGAAGTAAGGATTTCTCCTCTTCCTTCCGCCAGAGCAGTACCGCCCAAAACACAGAACGGAACATCAGATCCCGTTCTCTCCGCAACTTTCAGAAGCTCTTCCGGACTCAAAGCGTTTCCGTAATATCTGTTTAAAGCACGAATAACAGCCGCAGCATCCGTTGAACCGCCAGCCATTCCGGCTCCAACCGGGATGGCTTTTCTGATGGAAATGACAGCTCCGGCAGACCGGTTATCCAGCGCTTCAAAATACAGTCCGGCAGCTTTCACAGCAAGATTTTTTTCGTCGGAAGGGATGTACTTCAGGTTTGACTTTGCAAAAACTTTTCCGCTGCTGTTTATCTCGATTTCAATATCATCACAAAGAGAAACAGCCTGCATGACCATGATCATGTCATGATATCCGTCCGGACGCGGCTTTGAAACATCAAGAGATATATTCAGTTTTGCGCAGGCTTTTTCAGTAATCATGCAAACATCTCAAGGATCAGGCCCTTTAATTGATCAAAATACTGGCTGTACAGGGACAGCGTACTCTCTATCTGAAATTTATCATCGATCACAGAGAATATTCTGGAATAATCCGCACCGGTAAGGACTCCGACTCCAATACAGATAAGACCGAGAATAAAAACTGTCAGGATAACGATTCCGATTATTTTCCAGCTCTTTTTCATTATTTCCCGCCTCCCGAAGTGCAAAATTTGCCGCCCAGACGAATAGCGGAATTAATAAGACTGACGATGGCGCCGCCAATAAACCAAATGAAAGCCCAAAGAGCGCAGAGCGCAACCGCAATTACTACCAAAGCGCCGCCAAGAACCACCATAATATCTGCAAAAACAGCAAATCCTCCGAACGCAGTTGTTATTGCCTGGAAGCCGATCACTATCAATATAAGCGATATGGCAAGACAAAGAATTGCCGGAATCAGAAGCAGCAGTACTCCGATTGCCGTAAGCGGAACAGCAAGAATGATATACAAAATAAGAAGAGGAACTGATATTTCGCCTGCAGATTCTTCCCGGGAAGCATTCGTATCGGCGTCCTTTTTCTCTTGTACCGGTCTGTCTCTCCAGGTACGGATTTCTTCCTGCACCGGGACAGATTTCGGAACATCGGAATTCTGCAGATTTTCCTTTTCGGAGTCAGCAAACGCAGCCATATATTCATTAATACGATTGCTGCGATCCTCGTCACTGAGATTTTCATTCAGATCATAAGACGGAGCAGGGTAATCCGTCTCAGAGGACTCTTGCGGCTCAGAAAAAGTCTCGTATCCTTCCTCTTCATCTGCTGCCCGGTCATATAAATCTTCTTCCTTATCTTCACCAAAAACAGGAAACTCCGCTACTGCAAAAGAAAACGGATCGTCAGAACGATTATTCTGATTATCTTCCGGCTCTGATTCTTCAAAATCGGCAGGTGCATCCTGATTTTCCGGCTCCGATTCTGTATAATCGGAGTCATTCCATGCCCCGGAATAATTGACTGTAGGGAAAAGCTCCGAAGCTTTTTCAGATATCTCGCTGATGGCCCTCACAAAGCGCGGCGTTTCCAGAGAATCAACGTCCGCATCGCCGTCTCCCGTTTTGCTTCTTACTGCCAAATCGCGCTCTTTTGCATTATAAGTGCGCGCAATAACTACAGCCTGACGTGTAGGAGACACGAGAAGCTTCAGGAGTTCTTCCGGATCATCCGTCCGGTCAAACATTTCACCATACATGGAAAGAGCGGTCTGTCTGTCCTCGTCATACATAAACGTCAGAAGTCTTCCGAGTTCAGCCAGGAATTTACGCTTTTCTATATTGATCACCTCTCAGGATTAGTAAACATAATAATACATTTATATTATATATTTTCACTTTATAAAGGTCAAGCGGAATTGACAAATACACTCTGTAAATATATAATCGATCAGTGTGTTTTCAGCACAAATAAAAAAGTGGGGACAAGGGTCCCGGCGAAAGGAATTACTATGGCAAAAGATAAAAAAGTTGAACAGATCACCGATATGGAAGTCGATTTCGCCCAATGGTTTACCGATGTATGCATCAAAGCAGAGCTCGTTGACTACTCCGGCGTAAAAGGCTGTTTTATTATGCGTCCTTACGGCTACGCTATCTGGGAAAACATCCAGCGCATACTTGACGGGATGTTCAAGCGTGACGGGCATGAGAATGTAGCAATGCCCATGCTAATCCCTGAAAGCCTTCTGCAGAAAGAAAAGGATCATGTTGAAGGGTTTGCTCCTGAATGCGCATGGGTAACCGTAGGAGGTCAGGAAGAGCTGCCCGAAAGACTCTGCATCCGTCCGACATCCGAAACTTTATTCTGCGACCACTGGAGTCACGTGCTCCATTCCTGGAGAGATCTCCCGATGCTGTATAACCAATGGTGCTCTGTTCTACGTTGGGAAAAGACGACCAGACCTTTCCTTCGCGGAAGAGAATTTCTCTGGCAGGAAGGTCATACGCTCCATGCAACCGAGGAAGAGGCCCGCAAAGAGACTCTTCAGCAGCTTGAAGTATATGCTGATCTGTGTGAAAACTATCTCGCCATGCCGGTTATTCGCGGAAACAAGACCGACAAGGAGAAGTTTGCCGGGGCTGTCAATACATATACGATTGAGTGCATGATGCATGACAAAAAGGCGCTTCAGTCCGGTACCAGCCATTACTTCGGAGACGGATTTGCCAAGCAGTTTGATATCACCTTTACCGACAAGGATAATCAGCAGAAGCATCCGTTCCAGACTTCCTGGGGGCTCTCCACCAGAATTATCGGCGGTATCATTATGACCCACGGCGACAACTCCGGTCTTGTGCTTCCTCCTGAGATTGCTCCTGTTCAGGTTATTGTTGTTCCCGTTGCTCAGCATAAAGAAGGTGTTCTTGATGCGGCAAATTCTCTTTATGCAAGGCTGAAAGCTGCCGGTATCCGCGTAAAGATTGACGACAGTGATAACAGTCTCGGCTGGAAATGTGCTCAGTATGAGATGAAGGGCGTTCCTCTCCGCGTTGAAATCGGTCCCAAGGATATTGAGAACGGTGCATGCATGGCTGTAAGACGTGATAACGGTGAAAAGATTCCCGTTTCCCTTTCTGAGCTGGAATCCCGCATTCCTGAACTCCTCAAAACCGTTCAGGCCGGTCTTTACGAAAAGGCAAAGAAGAATCTTGATGATAATATCTATGAAGCCCATTCTCTTGAAGAAGCCAAAGAGCTTCAGGAAAAGAACGGTGGCTTCATAAAGACAATGTGGTGCGGGGACCTTGCCTGCGAGATGGCAATGAAAGAACAGGCCGGTATGTCCTCCAGATGTATCCCCTTTAAGCAGGAAAAGCTCGGCAGCGTATGCGCATGCTGCGGAAAACCTGCGGATACCATGATCTACTGGGGTATCGCATACTAATCCTCAATAAGCATCCATAAGATTCTGAGTCTTTCAAATCGGAAAAATTTCATAAAGGAAGTCCGGAAACCTGCAAGGTCTCCGGACTTCCTTTATTCCGCACTTCCTGCGATGTATTCAAAATAAACTGCTGTCAGATTCATCAAGATATGCCGCAAGGATATCTGCACAATTCAGAAGGGCTGCAAGAGGATAAAGATTGAAAGCATTTCCAACCGTTGCAGACCCGCCCTTGAATGTATCATCACTGAAGCCCATATGCCAGCGGATACTCATGCGTTCTTCATCACTAAGCCACATAAATTTTTCTATCAGTACTACCGATTTTTCTCCATGACCGTAGGGGAAGTTGTCCTCGATTCTGTAATACGGCACTGTTTCCCAGATAAAATCCCCTCTTGAGTCGTGTTTAATTTCCCACTTGGTTGCTGTCCGGATTTTATCTGGGGCATATGTTTTCTGATTTCTGAAATCCTCAATATAAAAGTCTGTTTTGCAGACATCATGAAGAAGACCAACAATAGCGAGCCTTTCTTCTTCCTCAGAAGTCAGCGGAAGCTTTTTTTCCTCTGAATAGAGTTTGTGCAGACGTTCATATACATGAATACTGTGAACACAGAGTCCCTCCGGTTCCGCCAGATGAAATCTCGTGCTTGCAGGTGCAGAAAAAAAGTCGCTCTGCATGAGCCACTCAAGGAGTTCTTCACTTCCCTCACGCTTTATATTATTTCTGAAGTATTCCGTAAAAATATCTTTCGGGCTTCTGTCCATAATTTTCTTTTATATTTCCTTTCAAAGCAACCGTAATTTTCTGATAGTATTTTACTATTATTGTTTTCAAAATACAATACTACCCCGCAGAATGAGAACTTCTACTGTGAACATCCTGCAGGGTTGATTTTTTATCAGCACTGTCTTATAATTTTAATGTTTAGCGATTAAATACTGCTGAACGGTTCATGAAATACACAGAAAAGCATATATTCTATATCAATTGAAAAGGCGATCATCATGGAGCATTATCTTGACAACGCAGCGACAACAAAGACCTGTCCTGAAGCGATTGAGGCTGCGGTCAGTGTTATGAATAATATCTACGGCAATCCTTCCTCCACTCATACGAAAGGCCGCGAAGCTAAAAAATATCTGGCAGAGTGCCGAAAAGATGTATCTCTCGCTCTAGGTGCAAAACCGGAGGAAATCGTATTCACATCCTGCGGCTCGGAAAGCGACAACTGGGCGCTGATTTCTGGAGCAGAGCTAATGAAACGCAAGGGAAAGCATATTATCAGTTCCATGGCCGAACATGATGCCATACGGAAAACGCTCGATAAGCTTGAAAGCTCCGGATTTGAAGTAACCAGGCTGAAACCGGATTCCTTCGGCGGGATCGCTCCGGAAGCTGTGCAGGAAGCTCTCAGAGAGGATACCGTTCTTGTTTCTCTGATGATGGTCAACAATGAAACCGGAGCTGTTACGGACATCAAAGCGGTTTCTGATTTGCTTAAGAAAAGCGGTTCCCACGCTCTTCTTCATACGGACGCCGTTCAGGGATTCATGAAGGTGTCTTTTAAAGCTTCCTCACTCGGCGCGGATATGATCAGTATCAGCGGTCATAAAATTCACGCAGTGAAGGGGATCGGTGCCTTATATATAAGAAACGGTCTGAACTTAAAGCCTTTTATCTGCGGAGGCGAACAGGAATCTGGCCGCCGGGCGGGAACAGAAGCTCTCCCGCAGATTGCCGCATTTGCCGCAGCATGCCGGCTTGACCCGCGTATTGATTATATGCAGTCTGTTAAGGAAGCGCTCATTTCCCGGCTCACGGCCTCAATTCCGGAGCTTCAGTACCTTGAAACAGCAGCTCCTCATATTCTCAGCATTTCCATGCCCGGCTGGCGCAGTGAAGTTCTGATGAATTATCTCGAGGCCAAAAATATATATGTATCAAAAAGCTCCGCATGCAAGCAGGGAAAACGCAGCCATGTGCTTGATGCCGCCGGTCTGAAAAGCGAAGTGATCGACGGAGCCCTGCGCATCGGAATCTCTCGATATACCACCGACGAGGATATTTCAGCCCTGACGGAAGGGCTGTGTGAATGCAGAAAGCTCAGCCACAGAGAAGTGAAAGGATGATCGATATGAGTGAAATAGAACAACTGTGTGAAGTAATAAAACGCCTTCGCGCGGAAGACGGCTGCCCCTGGGACAGAGAACAGACACATTCTTCGCTGAAAGCCGCATGCATTGAGGAGGCAGCCGAAGTAATATGCGGGATCAACATTTATGAAGAAACAGGAAATCCGGACAACATGTGTGAAGAGCTCGGAGATCTCCTTCTTCAGATCGTTATGAATGCCGAAATCGCATCAGAAGAGGGATTATTCACTTTTGAAGACGTTGCAAAAACAGTCAAGGAAAAAATGATCCGGAGACATCCCCATGTTTTCGGAAATGAAACGGCAGAAAACTCTGCCGCTGTGCTTGTTCGCTGGAATGAAATAAAAAAGGATGAAAAATCCGGAAAAGAGTGGATGGATGCCAGATTACCCGATGCCTTCAACGAAGCAGAAAAGCTAATCGACACAGCAAGAATAAGAAAAGGCTACAAATAAAAGGAGAGAGCAGAATGGTACGCTTTGCGGCACATAAAGGCAGTATGGACCTCACTCTTGCCAAAGAATACAGTCATTCTTCCGCATGTATCGTCAGAAACTTTCACAGAACCTTTCCCGAATATTCCGAAACGCCCCTCGTCCGTCTTCCCGCTCTTGCATCTGAGCTCCATATCAAAGCTCTCTATGTAAAAGACGAAAGCCGCAGATTCGGTCTTAACGCGTTCAAAGTTCTTGGCGGAAGTTATGCCATCGGAAATTATATCAGCTCTCTTCTTGGCATAGACATCTCGTCCCTTACCTTCTTTGACATGACCTCCCCGGATGCTGCCGCAGCGCTCGGAGAGAAAACGTTTATTACCGCCACTGACGGGAACCACGGAAGAGGCGTTGCCTGGACCGCAAACCGCCTTGGGCAGAAAAGCGTTGTTTATATGCCCAGGGGAACTGCCAGAGAGCGGCTGGATAATATCCTTTTACTGGGATCTGACGCATCAATTACCGATCTGTCTTACGATGACGCCGTCCGCAAAGCTGCGCAGGATGCGGAAAAACATGGCTGGATCCTTATTCAGGACACATCGGCGAAAGGATACGAAGCTGTTCCCCAGCATATCATGCAGGGCTATACAACGATGGCTCTGGAGGCCGTTGAGCAGCTGAAAGAGGATATTCCAACCCATGTTTTCCTACAGGCAGGAGTCGGTTCCATGGCGGGCGCAGTTTCCGCTTTTCTTGCAGATTACTATAAAGAGAAGAAACCGGTTATTACGATCGTTGAACCGCTTTCCGCTGACTGTCTTTACCAAACCGCTGCCGCAAATGATGGACTGCTCCATTCTGTAACAGAAGAAATGGGGACGATCATGGCAGGGCTTGCCTGCGGCGAACCGTGCAGAGAAGCCTGGGACCTTCTGAATCAGTACGCAGACTTCTACGTTGCCGTTCCGGACTCCTTTGCTGCTTCCGGAATGACGCGGCTTGCACATCCTCTGGGAAAGGATCAGATTATCATTTCCGGAGAAAGCGGCGCCGCCGGCATCGGGACCCTGATTGAGCTCCTGACGCATTCCCCGGAATACTCCGATATCATCCGACGACTTGGACTCGACAGCGAATCAACAGTACTGTGTATCTCCACGGAAGGAGCAACCGACCGGGCAAACTATGAACATATCACCGGACTTTCTCCCGAAAATTTGATGAAAAAATAAAATATTGTATTTTTATAGTGAAAGCAGTATAATTAGTTTTACTTTATAAAATATTATTTTCAGGAGAATCGATTCGTTTGAAGAAGTATCTTGAAAAATTTAATATTTTGGTAAATGACAGCAGAATGTTCACTGTGGTACGCCGCCGGGTCGTTTATGTTGTTTTTGCGTTTATCGCTCTGGTAATGTCCGTTCTCAATATCATTACCGGACAAAAGCTTCTTCTTTGCTTTACGGCGGCATTTTCATTTCTGTGCATGATCGATTTTCTGCTCACTTTCTTTTCTGAAAAGGCCGAAAAACTGGCAGCCGTTCTTTTCATTCTGGAAATATTGGTTTTGTTCTCTTATTTTATATTTACCGGCGGAACGGAAGGGTTCAGCATCATATGGGTCATTCTTCTTCCAACGATTGGTCTTTCCTTTTTCGGTTTTAAACAGGGAACAATTCTCTGTGCATCGATCCTGATTATTATCCTCGCTGCTTTCAATGTTCCCTGGCTGAAAGGGATCTGCGTGGATTACGGTCAGACCTTCCGGCTGCGGTTTCCTTTCGTTTTTGTGAGCTCCTATATCGTTTCTCTTTTCCTTGAATATATGCGTCACTTAACGGCACGAGAACTGGACGAAGCCAAAAAGAAATACGAGCGTCTTTATAATCACGATCAGCTGACCGGGCTTTACAACAGATATGAGATGGACCGGTGTTCTGAGTTTCCTGAAGATCTCGACAATGATTCTCTGGGTTTTCTTTCCTTCGATATTGACCTCTTCAAAAATATCAATGACACTTACGGACATCTCGCAGGAGACTATATCCTGAAAGAACTTGGAAAAATCGTTCTTGAGACGATTCCGGGTAATGCGAAGGCGTTTCGTACCGGTGGAGAAGAATTTTTCGTTTTGTATTATGACGGAGAAAAAGCAGAAAAGAATGCGGAGCTGCTCAGAAAAACCATTGAAAACTATTATTTTGTTTTTGACGGCACCCAGATCAAGGTAACCATCAGTCTTGGTCTTATCATTGTTAATACGGATTCCATGCCGGTCTTTGACCAGGTATTTGGAGCTGCAGACAATCTTCTTTATGATGCCAAGCAGTCCGGACGGAACTGCCTGAAGGTCTATCGCCGATAAGATTCAATAAAATACAGAAACCGGGCTGTGTAAAATACTGGTTTACACAGCCCGGTTCTTATTTCAAAAGGAAAGGATTGTCCGATTTATGCTTCCACAGATTCCTTTAAAAGATTGATCTGGGAAATAACATGATCATACTCAGCGGTAATATCCCTCATCATCGGCGCAACATCAACAGAAGGAGGACCGTTTCTGATTTCCTCGCACAGAACGCTTGCCGCCTGTGCCATCTTATCCAGACTCAGATTCAGACCAACACCCTTCAGGTTATGGGAAAACCGGAAAGCATCCGGCCATTCCGCATTATTGACAGCATTTACAAGATCCGAATAATCCGTGGCCGCAGGAAATTTGAAAAGAAACTTGTAAACGAGCTTCTCCATTCTGAGTCTGTTCATAACATCATCATAGCTTCCTCCAACGGAAGTATAAAATTCCTTTAAAGTCATATCTATTCACCCCTGAAAAAATAAATCTTAATTGCAAACAGCCCTAAGTTCCTGAGCAAGGGCCGCAAACTGCTCTTTGCAGCGGGTAAAGCTCTCTTTCAGTTTCGGGTTAAAAACTCCGCATTCGTTATTCATAATCATATTATATGCTTCATCCGGAGTAAAGGCTTTCTTATATACTCTTTCTGTTGTCAGCGCATCAAAACAGTCTGCAATGGACACGATCTGCGCGGCAATCGGGATATCATCGCCGGAAAGAGCATCCGGATATCCTCTGCCGTCCCACTTTTCATGATGATGCCTGCAGATCTGCCAGCACAGCGTATAATAATCATCCTCCCACATATGCTTTGAACGCTGAAGGACATCACAGCCGCGAAGCGTATGCGTTTTGATAATGCCAAACTCATCCGGAGTCAACTTTCCCGGTTTGAGAAGAACACTATCTGATATCATAATTTTTCCGATATCATGCATTGAGCTTGCCATGGATATCGTATCAACAAGATGCTCGTCCAATCCGTATTCCGGATAGTTCTCCATAATATCGCTGGCAAGGATTCTGGAAAAGCCTTTGACACGCCGGACGTGTGTCCCGCTCTCCATATTTCGCATTTCAACAACATCGCTGAGAAGCTCGATGGTGCTTTCATTCATTTGCTCCAGCTGCAGATTCTTTTCCTTCAGCGCTTCTGCCTGCTGCAGAAGCTGAGCGGTCTGTTCTGCGACCTTCTCTTCCAGATGAAATCTGTATGTATAAAGAGCTACCGCGTTTTTCACACGCTGCCGGACAACTGCCGGATTAAACGGCTTTTTTACGAAGTCAGAGCTTCCCGCTTCCAGACACTGTTCCTCAATTTCTGCCGAGGATTCACCTGTAATAATCAGAACAGGGAAACGATCCAAAAGATTCTTTTCCTTCATCAGGTGCAGAACATCCATGCCGCTCAGCTTCGGCATAACGAGATCCAGAAGCAGTACGGAAATATCATCCATCCGTTCAAGCATAATGCTCATTGCCTGCTCTCCATCTTCTGCCTCAAGAATGGAAAAATCATCCTCAAGCATCATGGAAAGCATGTCCCGGTTAAAGTCAACATCATCAACGATCAAGGCATAATTTTTCATCCGTTGTTTCCCTCCTTCATCGAAAAATAGAATGTTCTCAACTCAGTTCTGTATATAACCCACCTATTATATCAATAAGTATATAGGAAACAGCATTTATATGCAAGTACAAAAGCGAAAAACTTTTGCACTTTTAACAATTAAATTTTCCTCCGTTTCTGAACTTTGATACCGCAAGCCACCAGAGAGGAAGCAGCCACAGATAAAAGGCAAACGGAATCGCCCCTGGATTTGCCCCAAGCATTGAAAGAGGAACTGAACTGGCAATACACCATGGAACCAGACCGGCAATCAGAATAACGGAATTTTCCATGTCGATCATTTTCCTGCTTTTTTCTTCTTCGCTTTCCCCATAAAGCTCCTCCGAAAGATTGCTCTGCATGATTGCTCCGATCGTCTGATTACAGAACAGCGCCGATACCCCGAAGCCAAGCAGCAGCATCACCGGGAATCTTCCGATCCGGTCAGCAAGCATTCTTAGCTTTGTATTCACACCGGAAAGCAGTCCTGTCTCACGGAATATATTCCCGTAGCTGCAGGATATCAACAGGATCACACATACCTCAAGCATCGAAAAAACACCGCCGCCGGAGAGCATTCCGGCAAGCTCAGCATTCCGGGGTTCAAATCCCAGAATCATTGCCGTAAGACATTCGGTTATTCCGCACTTTTGAACTGCAACGGCTACCACAGCTGACACCGCCAGGCTGACAGCCATCGACAGCTTTATGCTGAGTCCTGCAAAAGGCAGAATGATCATCAGAACTGCAGGGAGAATACAGTACCATTTCAGCGAAAATTCTTCTTCAAGCTGTTCAAGCACGGATGCGTCTATGGTACTCATCGGTGCCCTTACAGAAAGAAAATAATAAATAACACAGCAGACAAGAAAAGGAACAAACGAGGTCTTCAGCATCGCCCTGACATTTTTTCGCATATCGGTGTGCGTTAATACTGCGACCAGATTCCCGCTGGATGCAGCCGGAGACCCTCTGTCACCGACATATACGCCGGACAGGATCGCACCGGAAGCCAGCACCGGATCCACTCCGCCTGCTCTGGCAATGCTGATCAGGATAACACCCGCAGTCGCAGTAACGCCAAAGCTTGTCCCCAGCGCAAAAGACATTACGGCAGCAAGAAGAAAAGCCGCAAGCAAAAAGAGTCTGGCTGGAATCACAGACACTCCGAAGCTTACAAAATATGCCACCGTTCCGCTTAATCTCCACATTCCGGTAAGACATCCAATCAGGAGCAGAATGCGAATTACAATAAAAGACTCCTTAAAGCTCCCAGCAGCAAAGCGGAGAACTGATTTCAACAGGAATCCTCTTCTGACAGCAACCGCCGAGAAAAGGACAAATCCTGCCGCCAGCGGAAGGATCATTGTCAGATCCGCCGACAGGCAAAGCGCCATACACAAAATGAAGAGAAAAAAAGCTGCAAGCAAGTCCATGACCTCACCTGATTCCATGTAATAGGATGGAAAACGAAACCCGGATATGATAAAATATATTTAATTATACTATTATCGTTTTATTTTTCAATCGGATTTCCTTTGCGAGGCCGGAACTCTTTTCTGCTCTTCCGGCCTCCGGACAGAGAAAACATCTCTATTGACAGGAGGCGAACACCGCCATGCATATTCCAAACGGCAGCAGTTCTGATTCTGACATCCTCAGCTTTGAAAACGCACTGTCTCTTGGCGGCAAAAGCAGCAGCTACAATGCCGCAAAATGGATATATGTTCCGGATTTCTATACGGAATACCGTTATATTCTCGGAACACGCGGAATGGACCCTCTGATCTGCATCGGGATCAATCCATCGACTGCGGAACCGGAGAATCTCGACAACACACTGAAATCTGTCTCCCGCATCGCAGCCGGAAACGGTTTTGACAGCTGGATCATGTTCAATGTTTATGCCCAGCGCGCAACCAGACCGGATGATATGGATAAAACGCTGAATCCTGAACTGCACAGTGAAAATATGAAGGCGTTCCGGTATATTCTCTCGAATGTAGGGGAAGGAGTATCCCCTTGTATCTGGGCAGCATGGGGAGCTATTATTGAGAAGCGCTTTTACCTTTCCGGATGCGTTCGGGAAATGATCCAGATTGGCAGGGAATATAATGCCCGCTGGGTCAGCGCAGGCAAAATTTCGGTGAAAGGACATCCTCATCATCCTCTCTATCTGCCGAAAGATGAAAAGATCGCCGACTTTGATATCAGCGGGTATCTCGATAAGCTGGAGGCCCGCTCTGAGAGAGGAATCCGGAAATGAATGCATTTGAAAAACTGGACATTCACGGAATGACCGTTGACTAGGCAAAGATTTCCATCGATGCCAAGCTGAAAAAGAACAAAGGTGAAGTTTATACTTTAAAGATCATCCACGGATATCACGGAGGTACTGCTCTGAAAGACTTCGTCCGAAGACATTACAAAAGTGACCCGAGAATTATTCGCATCGAAGTCGGTCTGAACCCGGGAGAGACGGATCTTATTCTCCGTGAGCTCTAACTGCGTTTATTCCTTCAAAATAACTTTATTTTTCTGTATTAAAAATCACTGATAAAACAGGAGGTCCCTCATGCCCTGCACAACGATATTAGCCGGCAAGAAAGCTACTAATGACGGTTCCACCATTATTTCCCGTAATGATGACGGATTATTCGAAGCAAAGCAGATCTGCGTGATTCCGCCGAAAAAACAGCCGCGAAAATATAAAACCGTAATTTCTCATCTTACTATTGAGCTGCCGGATGATCCGATCAAATATACCTGTGCGCCCAACGTAACGAAAACCAAAGGCGTCTGGCCAGCCTGCGGAATTAATGAAGCCAATGTAGCTATGACAGCAACAGAAACCGTTACCAGCAATCCCAGGGTTCTCGGAGTTGATCCGTACGTCTGCCTTCAGCCGAAAAAAGGCAGGAACGGGAAGGAAATCCCCGGCGGTATCGGAGAAGAAGACATCGTTACGATTGTTCTCCCCTATATTCGCAGTGCCCGCGAAGGAGTCCTGCGTCTCGGTTCCCTTCTGGAAAAATACGGTACCTATGAGTCAAACGGTATCGCATTCAGCGATGCGGATGAAGTCTGGTGGCTTGAAACGATCGGCGGCCATCACTGGATAGCGAAAAAGGTTCCCGATGACCGCGTTGTTATCATGCCGAATCAGTTTGGGCTCGACAGCTTTGATTTTAATGACGCCTGCGGGAAGAAAAAGGAGCATCTCTGTTCCCCGGATCTGAAGGAGTTTGTTGAAAAGAACAGTCTCTATACCGGGAAAGAAGCTGACACCTTCAATCCGAGACTTGCCTTCGGTTCCAGAAGCGACTCCGATCATATCTACAACACACCCCGTGCCTGGTACATGGCAAGATATTTTCTGGAAAGAAGTTATCGCTGGGACGGAGAAAACGCAGATTTTACTCCGGAGAGCAATGATATCCCCTGGTCATTTATTCCGGAGAAAAAAGTCTCAGTGGAAGACGTCCGGTATCTTCTCGGCTCACATTATCAGGGAACACCGTTCGATCCGTATGACAGCACCGCTTCCATGAAGGGAAAATACCGCACGATAGGTGTTCCCAACAGCGATGTCTGCGGAATCATGCAGATCCGCGGCTTTCTTCCCGAAGCAATTCAAGGGATCGAATGGCTCTCCATGGGCGGGAGCGGTTTTACAGCCTGCTTCCCGGTATACGGCAACGTGGAAGAATTCCCCGCATATATCAGCAAAACCACGGATACCGTATCAACGGATGCCATGTACTGGCAGAGCAGACTTATTGCCGCGCTTACAGACGCTCATTACGGCAGCAGCAGCATTCACGTTGAGCGTTATCAGAATTCTGTATGGAATCAGGGAAGGCAGCTTCTGAATGAGTATGATGCCAAAATTCTCTCCGGAGAAAACGTTTCTGTTCTGAAAGAGGCTAATAAAAAGATCACCGATATGGTAAAACAGGAATCTGACAAAGCTTTGGGCAATATTCTCAAAGAAGCCTCTGAACACATGAAGATCCGTTACCACCGGGGAGATAACTGAAGAATAAATATAAATCGTACTGAACCAACAGGCCCCGCCGAAAAGAACCGACAGGGCCTGTTATTATTTCTGTATTTACATCAATGCCTGACAGACTTCAGACCGCGTTTCCGCCAATAGGGACGCTCACGCTGCGATATTTGAAAAGCAGAACCTTCAGTTCAGAGAGGAAAACAGCTTTCGGATGAACCCCTCATGACGGGGATCATTTTCTTCCGGAACAGGATCCCGGCGCTCTTCTGTGATCACCGCATCCGAATCAGAGGGCATCGATGAAAACAGCTGAACAGAAGCCGCGGGAATATCCGCAAAAGGACCGGGAAGAACATCCGCTCCGCGGTGTGACCCGAAATAGTCCGAATTGAAGGTGATGGGTGTTCCGTCGGGATTCTCAAAGGACTGCTCCGGCTCAAAAGCTTTGCCGAGAGTATCTGTGCTGATCATTCCCGCCCGGAAGCTGCCAATGATCTCATAAATATTTGTCCGGAGCACGGGGTTTCCGTCATTCTCATCAAGCTCCACAAAAATACTGCCCTCCGCGTCAGAAAGGCAATTCTTCTCACCCTTCCAGGCCTGTGCTCCCGCCAGATAGACATTGCCGTCAGACCACACGGGAAGTGAGCGGAAATGCGCCGGCTCAAGCTTCTTCATATCCGGCGTGTCATTGGTCAGGTCAAACTGAGAAGCCCACTCATCATAGGAGGGATACCCGTCAAAAACGTGCGTTCCCACTTTTCTGTTTTCGCTGAAGCTTTTATCTGCTTCACTGTCGCTGAGTACGGTAACATCTTCAGAAGGCCACTTCTGAACAAAGATATTGTTGTAGAAGCGGTCATCTCCGTGAAGGATCGTCATAAATCCCATAACTTCCGTACAGTGCGGCATATGATACGGAGTATAGCGCTGACGAAGGACGCCTTCCACAACACTGTCGGTTCCGGAACCGACGGACGTAAAGGACCCGCAAATCAGATTGTGTACCATGGCAACGCCCTCAGTCGCCATTCTCAGAGAAACATCAGAGAGCAGAATGTTGTTATCGATCAGCGTAGGACCGTGACCCACTTCTACGAAAATATCCTGACTCATCATCCCGCCTCGCAGGATCTTCGCGAACGGCGGCTTCTGATTATCATGAAGCAGATTCTGCGTAATGCGGGTACCCTGTGCCTCCCAGTCCGTCCAGATTCCCATGGTGCAGTGATGGATATGGTTGCGCCGCATGATCACGTCGATCGCCGCATGCATTTTGATCCCAGCGATCTCTGCCCCGCCCAGCTCCATCATGTTATTGATATGATGGATATGATTGTCTTCGATGATGCTGAAAACTCCGCCCATTCTGCCGATTATTCCACCCTGCTCACAGTGGTGGATATTGTTTCGGCGGATAATATGGCTGCCGACATTTGCCTTTGTCCAGCCGTGATACTGTCCGCGGCAGACTGCGTCGCGCTCCATCTGTGTCGGACTCTTCACATGTTTATAAGTAAAATAATGCTCATTTTCCGAATCCAGATATTTCCCGAGACTAATCCCCGCGCATTTGCTGTTGCTGATATCGCAATCCTCAATGATCCAGCCGCGCGACCAGTGCGGGCCGATCATTCCGTCCTGAAACGCCGCGGGAGGTGCCCAGGTTGCAGCTGCCTTGCATATCGTAAAACCGCTGACAGTAATGCAATTTATCCCTGTCTTTGAAGGCATAAAGCATTCCCGTCGAACATTGATCTCCACTCTTTCCTGATTCGGATCCCTGCCCTGAAAGTTCGCATACAAAACGGTTGTACCGCCGTCCTGCTCGGAATACCACTTAAACACGGACTCTTCCGGTACCCAGGAGCATTCATACACCTCACCTGCCAAACATTCCTCAAGGGAAGCGGCTTCATAGAGCATCATATCATTCAGATAAACAGCGCCGGTATGCTTTGTGCGCCCGGCAAAGTACCAGTCTCCGTAAACATAGGTGGTATACGGATTATAGCTTCCGAAGATCCCGTTATCCACCCTTGCCGTCCAGACATTATCCTGATAATGCTCCCAGTTTCTGATTTCCTCGGCTCCCGTGATCACTGCCCCGAGAGGCACCTCACTGATATAGGTTATGCGGTTTTCATCCGTTCCCCCGCACGCAGGATCCACATATTCCCGGTATACTCCGGGAGCTACGGATATCACATCTCCCGGGCGCGCCGCTTTCGCCGCAGCATTTATCGTTTTGAACGGAGCTGCCTCCGTTCCGTTTCCTTCACGGAATGCTTTCGTATTGACATATAACTTCATTTTTCTTCTCCCCTGCCACGATTTTTTATTGCTCCGAAAAGGATCTTCCCCGATTCCGGTATACTCTGATGACGGACGGATTCCGCATTAAAACCGACCGTATAAAACGCGAACTGCATGATCGGACCAAATCCGAAAGCACAAATCAGCGTTCCGATCCCAACTTTTCCGCCCAGAAGCCATCCGACAAAAGTGACCAGGCAGAGGATTGCAATGCTCACCGCTCCGATTGGGAGCTTCATCAGCCTCTTTTTCAGCCCGACAAGAAGCGTATCCCTCGGACCGCATCCAAGCCCTGAGCTCATGTAGAAAAACAGAGTATAGCCTTCAATCACGAGCCCTGCAATCATCATGAGGATACTTAGAAACAGGTTTTTCGGAACAGGAAGGATATCGATATAATTAAAAAAGTCCACGGATTTTCCGACGACGATCGCGTCGATTATCATTGAAATACCGATCGGCTCGTGCAGAAGGATATCGATCAGCAAAACAGCAAAGGATACTGCAATCGACGCATTTCCGTAGAGGATCCCAAAAGTATTTGACAGTCCCAGATTAAATACATCCCACGGACCGGCACCGATATTCGCATGAATTGTAAGATAAACGCCCAGGCCGTTAAAGAAAAGACTTACAGCTGCCAGAAGTGAATGGATCAGTATGGATCCGGCTGTTTTATTATCAGAGAGTCTGCTGCCCATTTTTTCGTCTTTCTAAAATCTGAAATCAGTATTTCATAAAATATAAGCAATTACATTGAATAGCTCTTCATCTGATCAATGATCAGCTTTCCGACGGTATCGGCAAAGAATGAAAAGTCACGGATCCGGACAAAATCCTGACCGTAAACCATTTTTGCGGCCGGAAGATCCTCATCCTCGCCGGTAAAAATACAAAGGACCGAAATTCCTTCCGCCCGCAGGCGCCGGACCTCATGAGCCGTATCGGTAAGCGCTCTGAGCTCATCATAGCTGACACCGGGATCTCTCTCGTCTTTTCTGATCTTGACAACATCCAGCGGCTTCACATCCGAAAGGATGATCAGCATTTTATGCTCGCATGAATTCCGGGATATCAGTTCTCCGGCTGCTCTGAGAGCTAGGCCGTCTCTGTTGCAGCCCTCGGTATAATAATCAAAAATACCGGTGTTATCCCCGCCGGACGAATAGTCATTGTAAAGGCGCATGACGGTGAAGCCGCTCATTGAGCAGTAGCTCATCACCCTGCAGGGGACACGGCATCTTGAAAGCGCCTCGGAAACAATATATGCCTGAGAGGATACTTTTTCTGCTCTGCTGAACTGCGAATGTGACGCATCCAGAAGAATATCCACACTCATATCTCCGGCGTTCTCATTCATTATTTTTGAGAAGACCTTCTCATCACCAAGTCTTGCTGCTCTCCATGCCAGCGCCGGATCAACGGAACCGGAAGCAGCCTTTCTTTTCGCCGGCTGCATATGCAGAAGAACGGAGTTCATAATATTCGTGCTCAGCTTTGCGATAAGAAGCCTGTTCTGCAGCAGGTTTTTCTGATAATATGCACGGTTATTGGCGATCAGCTCCGCCTGACGCTTTCTCTGGTGCAGTTCAAAAGTACTGTAGATCCCGTGAAGCTCACAGACCTCTCCCCGGGTATAGAAAAGATGCGTGAATTTATGATTCCCGGTGCAGAGCTGCTTTTCCAGCTGAGCAATTCGCTCCGGAGGATAAATCGATTTCCCGAACTTTGTCTCGAGGAATTCGCGAAGCTCCGATTCATTCAGCTTTGTATTGAGAGAAAAATCTCCGTTCCAGATCGCAACATCGCCGTTATAGAGGTCCTTCTCATGAATGACAACTCTGCCTCTCTGCAGAAAGCTGTCGACCGTCATCCTTCTGAGCCGAGGCAGGCGGAATTTCAGCCGCATTTTCCCGTCACCGTACAGCCCGAAGTGCTCATAGAAAAACTGTCTGGCCGTGTCTACGATCTCGTCTGTCGTCATGTCCGGACGGAACTTCAGCTCCGTTTCCACCGGCTCGGGACGGATCCTCTCCAGAACAGGCCGTCCGCTCAGCTCCGTCTGAAACAAAACCGGCTCAACCGCATTCCAGAAGATAGCTTCATAGACGGCGGCATTTTTATACTTATCCAGCATGGCAAACAGCTTTTCAAGCTTCGCATACTCAAAGTGATGCCGGGCAGATCCGTAGATGATATTCCAGTAGATGTCAACGTCACCGTCGCTGTTATAGGCCTTAAAATCCGGAGTAAAGGAATAATCCCTGGCACAGTTCCATATGATATTGTCCGCACGTCTTTTCCGGAGGTCCGTAATATTCTCATTCATCATGATTCTTCTTTATCCGAAGATGATACCCGGGTTCTCCGTTACCTGTTTCCGGAAGTAAAAAGCTGTTCTCCCGTCAGGCTGCCGTCAATTCTGGTGGAAACGATGTCTTCCACCAGTGTCCTCTCAAACTCATCGAAGCTCTTATTGATGATTGCTATGTTCAGCGCATCCCGCAGGGAAAGACCGTTATAGACGAGATTCACCGTTGCAAGAAGACCGCGGAGATCCAGCGCCTTCGTGGAGATCTCGGAGCTTTCACATTTCTTGCGGATCTCTCCGAAAAGGGCCGTGAGCTGGGAGGCATATTCCGGTTTCAGCGCAGGATACTGCTGAAGGAGAAGCTTTTCGAGGTCGGCTCCGGAAATCACCGGCATATTGATGACCATAAACCGTGAGGCAAGAGCTTCATTCAGCTCTCTTGTTCCCGCATAGCCGTAGTTCATAGTGGCAATAAACCGGGTTGAGGGTGCAAGACGGATCCGGCTGTATCCGGGAACATCAATGATCCGGCGGAAGTCCAGCGTAGCATGAAGAACCGCAAGCGACTCATTCTTCGCCATGTTGATCTCATCAAGAACTCCGAACCCTCCGGCCTCGGCGCAGGCATAAATAGGTCCTTTTCTGAAAGAGACCTCACCGTTTTTAAAGGTATCGGTTCCGATCAGGCTCGAGGCATCGGTATTCAGATAGAAGGAAATATCCCATTCCGGTCTTCTAAAAACAGCGGAAAGATTCTCTGCAAAAACGTTTTTTCCGGTCGCCTTCGGTCCGACAAGAAGAATGTTTTCTCCGGAAAGGATGGCCGTGATCGCCAGTTCCCAGATCTCTTTGCCGTAATACTTAAATTTCGGGGAAGGAATTCTGATTTCCTCACTTTCAGCAACAGGATAATCTTTCCGGTATTGCTCTATACGGGCGATCAGCTGCTGATCTATGCCCTCTTCTCTTAAAAAATCAAGCATATCTCTTAATCCTCTCATTCCAATAAAATGTTTTGATGCAAGTTTATTTTTATTCACTCAATTTGTCAAGTACGATGTGTATACGGCAAGCTTGCTGCTGCAATTATATATTATTCGCGGAGCATGGCTTTCACTGGAAAAGCTTTCTGATTTCTGCCTGGTATCATCATAATATCTGATAATACTCCTATCAGTTTAAAAAGGACAGGAACAACTCGAATCTCGGGTCATTCCTGTCCTGATTTTAATTCTGTGAGAACTGCTCTGATCAGATCTTCTGAAGGTAGTTCGCCATTCCTTCGATCATATAGAGTCCGGCACAGGCGCCCTGGTCACGCTGGCCTGCCGCTGCTGCTTTATGAACAGCAGCCTTGCCGAATTTTGGCTCCATATTTCTCGTTTCCTCTGTTCCCTCTTCCGCGCCCTGAAGAGCCACGGCAGCAGCTGCTCCGATCTCCATCGAGGGGTCAGCTTCCAGTGCAGCTTTCAGCTTTTCCGCCGCTGCGGAAACAGAATCCAGAACCGTTCTGTCGCCGCGGGCACATTTTCCGCGTTTCGCAATTCCTTCGGCAAAAGCTTCCAGATAACGGAGAAGTCCGTTTGCATCCATTGTGCTGAGGTCGGAAATTGCCTTTCCGGCATTCATCAGGCCGGAGGACATCAGCGTACCCATCGTTGAAGGAACAACAGACGACATCTTCATACCGGCCTTTGCAATCTTTTTTCCGAAGTTCTCTTCCTGAATCTCATCCAGAAGGCCGGGCAGAGCGGAAAAACCCTTTTTCATGGTCAGGCCAAGGTCTCCGTCTCCCATTTTTGCATCCATCTCACACAGTTCATCCGCATGAGCGGTAATGTTCTCCGCTACTGCATCGAACATTCCTTTCAGCTTTGAAATATCAAACTCTTTCATGCAGAAGCCTCGGATCAGTTCATACGGATGAACGGAGTCTTTACAGGATAGTCGAGATAGGACTTCAGTTCATCATCCAGCTTGCAGATCGTAATGGATGCGCCCGCCATTTCCATGGAGGTGGCATATTCGCCGACGTAAACATGCGAGGTCTTGATTCCCTTGCTGTGGAGGATATCAAGAACATTACCGCAGAGAATATACTGCTCCTCAACGGAGGTCGCGCCGAGGCCGTTGATCAGAACAGAAACCTCTTCGCCTTCCGCTACAGGCATATCTCCCAGCAGAGTATTCAGAGACTCTTCCGCGATTTCCGCAGCCGTCTTGATAGGGCCGTTCCAGATGCCGGGCTCTCCGTGAATTCCCATACCCATTGCCATCTCGTTCTCTTCCAGCGTGAAATTGGGCTTGCCGATCTCCGGGATAATGCAAGGAGTCAGAGCAAAGCCTACCGTGCGGGCATTGTCCCCGGCTTTTTTCGCTGCGTTGTAAACCTCTTCGAGGCTACCCATCATTGCAGCTTTGGCACCGGCTGCCTTGTACATATAGAAAATACCTGCAACACCGCGCCGAACTTCGGGAGCACCGGAATTTACATCATCGGCACCGACAAGGGACATCGTCTGAATATCGTCCATGTCGCACATCTCAGCAGCCATATCGAAGTTCATAATGTCTCCGGTATAATTTCCGTAGAGATAAAGGATGCCGGCTCCGGCTTCAACTTCCTTGGAGATCTCATAGATCTGCTCCGCGGAAGGAGACTGGAAAACGCTTCCGACACCGCAGCCATCAAGCAGACCTTCACCGACGTAGCCCAGGAAAAGGGGCAGATGGCCGGTTCCACCGCCAGTGATAATGGCAACCTTTCCGGGTACCTTTTTGGCGGTACAGTAGCATCTCAGATCATCTGCAGCATACTTTACTTCACTGTGAGCGGCATATATGCCCTTCAGCATATCATCGGTATAGCTTTCCGGCTTATTGAGTATTTTTTTCATTTTCTATTCCCTTTCTTCATTTGAATGATATGAAAGGAACCGAACGGATCCCGTCCGCTCAGTCCCCTTTATCAGATAACGCAGTATCTGTCAAAGAGTCAGAGAGGACAGATCCAGCTTGTTGTAAACGTATTCTGTCAGATCTTCCTGCGCAGCAGTCGGGAAGTCGAACATATTGTCGGTGGTCTCCGCATTGCAGTATTTCTTTGCGCTGAGGAGATAGTTATAGAACAGCTCTGTTCCAACATTGAGCTTATTGATGCCGCGGGTAAAGGCGACCTTCAGCTGGTCATCCGGGATTCCGCTGCCGCCGTGAAGGACCAGAGGAGCATCCGTCGTGGCATTGATTTCAGAAAGTCTTTCAAGATCCAGATGGGGGGTCTTCTTATAGAAGCCATGAGCGCTGCCGATTGCAATTGCAAGAGAGGTGCAGCCGCTTTCCTCAACAAACCGTGCCGCGGTCTCGGGCTTGGTATAAAGATCCTCATCGTCCTGATCCTTGGCATTGTCGGCAAATCCTACATGACCCAGCTCCGCCTCAACATCAACGCCAAATGCTTTTGCAACATGAACGACTTCCTTGGTATTCTTCAGATTTTCTTCCGGAGTGAGCATGGAGCCGTCATACATAACCGAATTGAAGCCGGATTCCATTGCGGTGATCAGAAGATTGAAATCTGTGCAGTGGTCAAGATGAATGCCCACAGGAATCTTCACTTTTTCAGCAAGCTCTCTCACCATCGGGCCATATATTCTCGGTGAGGTCCACTTCATAAAAGTGGCATGTCTGGGATCCAGCATGCAGAGGACCGGCTTGTTTGCCTTTTCTGCACCCTGAAGAACAGCACTGATCATATTAAAGTCCGAGCAGTTAAACGCAAGAACCGCTGTGTTTGCCTTGTCCGCCATTTCCAGGATAGTTTTTACTTTCTCGATTGCCATAAAAAAAGCCTCTTTTCTTATCTTACATTCCGCTGCGCATCAATTCGGCGTATCGGATGTATATACCTTTAAAAATTAATGAAACAGATACCGCTCCGGGGTCCGGAATATTCAGCGCAGCCGACTCAAAGTGACGCGATCTCCCGATTCCGGGCATCATCTGCGCACTGGCTTCTGCTCCGGCTTCCGATGCATCCATCCCCGCTCGGAGGACTTCACAGATTCCGTCTCCGGCGGCTGCTGCTTCTGTCATTGCATCCGCTGCAGGCTGAAGCGCGTCCACCATTGTCTTCTGACCGGGCTTTGCTTTGCCTCTTCTCCGAATCTCCGAGCAGCCAGCTGAGAAAAATTCCGCAAGCTCGGAAGCCGTCAGCTCCGTTTTACCCTTCAGAATGTCGATCCCGCCGATAAACATCGTACAGAAAATGACCCCTGACGCACCGCCCATCTGACGGAGAAGCGTAATCCCGGATTCCCGGAAGAAGCTGTAGAAATCATCAAAATTTGTTTCCTTCAGCATTGTCTTCAGAGCGGAAAACCCGGCTTTCATGCCGATTCCGTGATCTCCGTCACCGATCTGCAGATCGAGCTTTGTCAGCATCGGTTCTCCGTCAATGATCTGATCCGAAGCGCTGATCAGCAGCTGCCGCATTTCCTCAATCGTTATTATACTCTTATTCATCATATTACAAAACTGTCAGCAAAAATTTTTTTCTCCATATGCTTCTGCATTTCCGCATCGGCACACAGAATCGAAAAATCACATCCGTAAACCGCCTGATTGAACAGATAACCTCCGACAGATATTGCAAAAGGATATCCCATTCTTTCAAAATAATCCGCAGCGATCCCGGCCATCCGGCAGCTGTCGAAGTGGCTGATATTCTCCATCCTGTTGATCAGCAGATAGAGCTTTTCATCCTCCCTCGGCTGCAGCTCATTGAGCACATATTCCAGCGCAATCTCCACAGCATTTTGGATATCAATGTTCTTTTCCGTGCGGATCCCCGGTTCTCCGGAAGTTCCGACACCGTAAAAAACTTCTTTGGTATCCAGATTTACGTGCATACTCAGACTGCCCAGTCTCTCATTGGCATAGCGCAGCTTGGCCGCACACTCCTCCAGAGACATTCCGCTCTGTGCCAGACCGGATGCGAGCTTTGTAATCATGGTCATGCCGATCCTGCCGTTGCGCTCACTGTGAGGATACTTTCCCGCCATCGCAGTATCGTCCGTCAGAATGATCTGCTCTGTCCGGATTCCGTCCATTCTCAAAAGATCCTGGGCAAGATCATTGTTCAGGTAGTCCCCCATGAAATTATTGTAGATCAGCAGAGCCCCGTGCTCTCCCGCCATATACTTTGCCGTTTCATAAATCAGATAGGCATTCGGCGCGCTGTGTGGTCCACCGACGATCGCCGCATCGGCAAGACCGTCCCACACGAAGCCGTGCAGGAATGGGCCGTCCGCCGATCCTCCACTGATAATTACAGCAGGAGCACTGAAATCAAAGTTCCTGCGCATAAGCGCAGCGCTTCCGCATTCTCCCCGGAATTTTTTCCACATTTCGGGATGCAGGCGCAGCATGCCATCCATGCCTATGCTGGAATAATACGAAATATCATCAGGTATCCAGTTAATGACACTTCACTCCGTTTCCATGATATTCCGCCGGGATCAATCTTTCTTCTTGTTCTGGGCCATGTCCAGAATAACAGCGAGAAGAATAATGGAACCGATAACGACCTTCTGCCAGTAGGAGTTAATATGCATGAGGTTCATGCCGTTGTTGATAACAGCAATGATAGCAACACCGAACATTGCTCTGCCAACGGATCCGCGGCCGCCGGAAAGGGAGGTTCCGCCGAGAACCGTTGCGGCAATTGCATACATTTCATATCCGTCACAGGCAGCAGGCTGGCCGTTCTGAAGTTTGGATGCATTCAGGACACCGGCGAGAGCCGCCATAACAGAACAGATTATGTGGCAGGCAAAAATAACACGCTTTGTGTTGATACCGCTCAGATGAGCCACACTGCGGTTGGAGCCGGTAGCATAAACATGACGGCCAAATACCGTTTTGCTCAGGAGCGTGTGGACTATGAAAATAGTAATAATAACAACGATCGTAATAATGGGGATCCATCCGGTCGGCTTTGCCTCCGTCTTGACAAGGCGGCCGCCGCCGAGGAAACCATAGACATTTTCAACGCCGAATACAGATTTTCCGCCCGAGAAGATGAAGCAAAGTCCTCTTGCGATCGTCTGCATAGCAAGCGTTGCAATCATCGGTACAACATTGAATTTCGTGATCATCAGGCCGTTAAAGCTGCCGCAGATGATACCGACAAGAAACGTAGAACCGAGAAGGATCAGAACCGCACAGAAGGTATTCACATTGGGAAGCCTCTGGGCGATCAGCATAGATACAACACCGGCAAGAGCTGCAACAGAACCGACAGAAATATCAATTCCGCCAAGGATAATAACATACGTCAGACCTGCGGAAAGGACCGCATTGATTGCCATCTGCGTGGTAAGGTTGACGATATTGTTCATGCTGAAGAATGTTGACGTAGAAAACAGATCCGCAATATTTCCGGTCTTGAAGACCTTGGAGGTCCCGATACCAAAACCGAAGCAAAGCGCGATCAGAAAGATCACAACAATATTGTTTTTTACAAAATGCTTAAAGCCGTTTTTCTGCATTTCTATTTACGCTCCTTTTGCCGTGTTTTCAGCTGAGCCGCTGGCCAGAGTGATAATTTCCTCTTCCGTTGCGCCTTCGTAAGGCAGCTCTCCGGTTAGCTTTCCTTCATGCATTACCAGGATCCGGTCACTGATTCCGATGATCTCGGGAAGCTCGGAGGAAACCATAATAACCGTTCCTCCCTGTGCAACGTAATCGTTCATCAGGGCATAGAACTCAGATTTCGCATTAACGTCAATTCCTCGCGTCGGCTCATCCAGGATCAGAATATCCGAGGATGCAATCAGCCATTTTGCAAGGATGACTTTCTGCTGGTTGCCGCCGGAAAGATTGGCGATAAGCGTCTCGATACTCGGAGTTTTTACACCAAGCTTATCGACATACTCTTTCGCTGTTTCTTTTTCCCATTTGAAATTCAGGAAATTGAATTTTTTGTGGTTTTCTGTGAGACTTGGAAGAACAACGTTCTCCCGAACCGTAGACTGGAGCATCAGGCCCGTGCGGCGTCTGTCCTCGGTAACCATACCGATCCTTGCCGCAATAGCGTCCTTGGGGCTCTCGAAGTTAACTTCTTCACCGTTAACAAAGACCTTCCCGCTTTCCCGCTTGCGCGCACCGAAAATCGTCTCCATAACCTCTGTACGGCCGGCACCGATCAGGCCGGCAACCCCCAGGATCTCCCCGCTGTACGCCGAAAAAGATATATTCTGGAACCATCTGCCTCCGCAGAGATTTTCAACCCGCAGCGTTTCTTTTCCTCTGGTATGCTTCTGACGGTTGTAATAATCCTTCATCTCACGGCCGACCATACTCGTAACAAGCTCGCGCTCCGTAATTTCCGAAAGGAGACAGGTCCTGACGAAGCAGCCGTCACGAAGAATCGTCGCTCTGTCGCAGATCTGGAAGATCTCTTTCATTCTGTGAGAAATGTAAATTACCGCAACATTTTTCTCCTTCAGCATGTTGATCTGCGTAAACAGCGCATTGATCTCATGCTCGGAAAGGGAAGATGTGGGTTCGTCCATAACAACGACCTTCGCATTATGGACAATCACCTTCGCGATCTCAACCATCTGCTGCTGAGCCGCGGTGAGATCACGCGCAACGTCCGTTGCACGAATTGCAACATTCATGAAGTCCAGCGCTTCCTGCGCCAGTTCATTCATGCGGCGGGTATCAACAAAATACCCGTTTTTCTTTCTGGGCTCCATACCCAGGAAAATATTCTGGGCCACTGTGAGATCATTGGCAATGCTCAATTCCTGATGAATTACCGCAATGCCCGCATCAAGGGCCTGACCGGGATTGTCAAAGGAAACCTGTTCTCCGTTGTAAATGATCTGACCTTCGGTAGGTGTATATACACCGGACAGGATCTTGATCAGCGTCGACTTTCCCGCACCATTTTCACCAAGCAGAGCGTGAACCTCGCCGGGGTAAAAATCAGCGGATATATCAGTCAGTGCCTGAACACCCGGAAAATGTTTATAAATATGTACTGCCTGAATGCATGGTTTCATGATGTTTCCTTTATTGCGGGAAAACTCCCGCACATCTTAATATTGTTCTTATATATTTTGAGGGTACACAAGAAGTGTACCCTCTTCAAGTAAGATATTATACTGTGAAATTACTTCTGGGGAATTGCGTTGGAAGCATCAACGAGGTAGGGGCTGATGAGGATGGTCTGCTCGTCAACAGTGCCTTCCTTGACGTACTTGAGCATCTGCTCGGAAATCTGGTAGCCAATGTTGTACGGATCCTGTGCAACGTCTGCGAACCAGATCTTGCCGTTCTCTTCATCAAGGATTGCTGCATGTGCTTCGGGGTTAGCATCGAAGCCGATCATCTTTGTGGTTGCGCCGGCATTCTTGATTGCTGCGAGAGCGCCGATGCAGGCAGGATCACCAACGGTGAAGATGCAAGCCATGTCGGGGTACTCGGTGAGAGCGCCGTCCATGAGCTGCTGAGCAATGTCTGCCTGGCCTTCGTAGTTGCCGATGTTGACGATGGTGAGGTTGTACTTCTCTTCGTACTCGTTAACAACGCTGTACCAGCCTTCTTCACGGTCGATGCAGGACTGCGGCTCGGGGTATCCGATGATACCGATAACAGCGCCGTCGGTCATGCCCATGTCTTCGAGAGCCTTGATGGTAGCTTCGCCGCCAACAACGCCGCCCTGATAGTTGTCAGTGCCGACAAAGCACTTTACGCAGTCAGTGAGGGTAGTGGTGCAGTCGAAGGTGAACATGGGAACGCCGTCCTTGTCGGCATTGATGATAGCCTGAGTGCAGCCGGCAGGCTCATTGCATGCGAGGGAGATCGCATCAACGCCCATGGTTACGAGGTCTTCAATACGCTCGGTAGCGATATCGCCGGAAAGGTTGCTCTCGAGAACAACTGCCTCAAAGCCGAGCTCTTCAGCTGCAGCATTGATACCGTCTTCAATGGAGCAATAGAATGCGTGCTCTCTGGAACCAAGAATGAATCCGAGAGTGGGTGCTTCGTCAGCAAATGCAATAGCGCCAATGCTGAGAACAAGGCACAGTGCAAGAAGAATGCTTGTTAGTTTTTTCATAACTAACCCTCCATAAAAATTTTTATTTAAACCGCAAGCTGCGATTTATTTACTCATTTTCATCCGAGAATATGATTGGAATTTTTTTCTCAATTCCTCTGTAATCCACATTTTCGTTCCGGCTGTCCGTAATGATCGCCGTACAGCTATGGCCGGTTTCGAATCCGAAGACCTTCACCAGAAAACGCCTGTTGAACTTCGTATAATCCGCAATGACGTAGCTTTTTCTTGCAGAAGCGCACATACAGGCCTTGATGGAAGCATCAAAAAAATAGTCCGTGGAAAACCCGAAATTTTCATCGATCCCGCTCGTTCCGATAAAGCATTTATCCGCGCTCATCGACCGAAGCTGACTCTCCGCCTTCGGACCTTCCGTTGTACCGATGGCCCGGTTCATCACGCCGCCAATCATAACGATCTCAATGTTTTTTTTCGTAACAAGCTGGGCAGTCCGGAGGGAATTCGTAATGATCGTCAGATTCTGGTAATCCTTTTCGTTGATCAGCGAAACCAGCTGATGGATCGTTGAAGAGCCGTCCAGAATTACGGAGTCCCCGTCTTCGATAAACTCTATCGCTCTGCGGGCGATCATCTGCTTTTCCCGGAGATGAATTACACTGAGCTCGGAAATATCCGTATAGTTCCGGGTCTTATACTTCATCATCGCGCCGCCATGCGTCCGGATGATGCGATTTTCCTGCGCCAGCTCGTCCAGATCCTTTCGGATCGTAACCTCGGAATACCCGAAATCCCGGCTGAGCTCCTGAACGCTGACAGATCCCCGGTCTTTTACGATTTTTTCAATATTGGACTGTCTTTCTTTTGCTAACACTGTTTTTTGCTCCTGTATGAATAAAGCTGTCCGCTGCAAGAGAATCCGGTTAAACAAGAAAAAGGCCGTCTTCCAAACCTGTATTTATTATATCTTCCGGCTGTATTCTTGTCAACAAATAATCTTTTGTTTTCTTTCTTTTTCTTTCGTTATTTTCCGATATCGAAAGCTGTGGATTGCGTTTTGTTTCTTTGCTGCGGCTTTTGATGGATCGGAAGATCAATCCCCGATCATCTTTCTGACGTTCTCCGGACTGATTTCTCCTTCCATCGGACCGAAGGCTGCGGCATCAAGTGCTCCGGCAGCGTTTGCTTCCTTTGCAGCCTGCTCAATGCTCTTTCCCAGCGTAAGCGCCGCAAGGAACGCACCGTCAAAGCAGTCTCCTGCCCCGGTGGCATCCGCCTGAACCACGTGATATGCCGGCAGACTCCAGCTGTTTTCTCTTGTGAAAACTCTGCAGCCCTTTGATCCGTTCTTCAGAACGATCATTTCCAGTTTTTCATTCCCGAACAGTTTTTCCACGGCTGTCTCGATATCCTTTTCCCCGGACATCATCAGAAGCTCGTCAACACCGGGCATCAGAATGGAACAGTTGTCCACGATTGGAGCAATGATCTCCATTAGGTTGCCGCCACGCAAAAGCTCCGTACGGATATTGGGGTCAAAACTGATCTTTGCGCCCTTTTCGGCAAACAGAAGAGCCGTTTTTACGATCCTGCGGCAAAAATCCTCATTCGCCGTCAGAGAACATCCCATGATATGGAAGAAGCCGGGATCAGAGATCTCGTTCATGTCCGGAACCTCTGCCTCAACTGCCGGAGTTCCGTCAATATGGAAGATAAACTCACGGGAGCCGTCATCGTGATACATTACGAAGGCATTCCCTGTCGCCTTCTTGTCAGAATGAAGAACCTGACTGCAGTCCACGCCGTAGCTCTCGAGCCGGGAGGTAAGAAAATCACCGAAGGCATCCTTGCCGACTCCGCCGATGATTCCGGCCTTTGCGCCCATTCTGGCCGCAGACGAGATCATAATTGCAGGAGCACCGCTAGGGAACGGCCCTATATATTCCGCCGGAACATTGTGCGGCATTTCTGATCTCGGGCGCATGATCTCCATAATCATTTCTCCCATTGTCCAAATACTCTTCATTTGTTCCTCCTTTTATACTTTTGTAAAATTATTGTTTCATCTTTTCTGATATTAGCATACCGGTACGGGCAATGCAATATAAGAAAACATTATGTACACTTTCTTCCCGTTTTCAAAACAAAGACAAAGCTCGTGATCACCATGAATACCGCGCAGAGAAGCAGTCCGAAGCGAAGCCCGATCGTCGCCTCGCAGAATCCAAGCACCGGAGGTGCGATTCCCTGCCCCAGGTACAGCGACAGCATCATCAGCGAAGTTGTCATCAGAGTGTTTCCCTCGGTTTCTTCGCATGCAACGTTGAGCATGCAGGGAATCATCGCTCCATAGCAGAAGCTGCTCAGTGCAATTCCGATGCAGACGGTCAGTCCGCCGGAGAACGGCAGCACCGCCAGAAGGATCACAGCTGCTGCAAATCCGGCATATTTTATCAGATTTTCCGGACGGATCCCCGTATACGGCATCAGGAACCGGGCAAGCAGAACTCCGGTGAACATAAAGCTCAGCGCCGCGTTCCCGAGAGAGCTGCCCAGTGTCGTACCGACATAATAATTCACCCAGTTATTCATTCCGCCCATAAAGAACCCATGGCAGAACATTGCCAGAATAAAGAACGGAAGAGAACCCAGCCGAAGTACCGTTCGAAGATCAGCCAGCGTCAGCCGTTCTTCCTTTTTACTGCTTTCTCCCGCATCCGGTTTTCTTTCTGTAAGAAGCATTGCTGCCGTCAGCGCTACGCCGAAAATCGCAAGGAACAGATAAATATTGTTCCAGTCCACTCCGCGGGAAATCAGCGCGGAATAGATCAGCGGTACAGCCATACTTACGATTCCAAAGGTGGAATGCAGATGGCACATTTTTTCTGTGGCTTCTTTTCCGGTATAAAGATCCGCAATCACGGAGGAAAGAAGCGTATCCATCAGACCCATCCCGATTCCCGCAAGAAACCACAGAGAAATAAACAGCGGGAACGGCGGAAGAAACGTCAGGCATCCGATAAAGACGGTGCCGAGTGCAAAGCCTGCCGTGAGAAGTCTTGTTTTTTTCACCCGGCCGGTTAGAAAAAGTGCCAGCACAAAGGCCGCCATTCCGCCAAAGGAAGAGAGAAGCGCTGCCAGCCCCTGATCTGAACTTCCCAGACCGTAATGCTCAATCACGTATTTGAGCAGAGAACCCTGCAGCGCAAAAATCGCCGATAAAAAACCCATTCCGCAGAAGACCTCTACGGTAAGAACTGTTTTTCTTTTTGAAGACGACATAGTATTTGCCTTTCTTCTGTATAAGAAATATGAATTCCCGGTAACCTCTGCTTATCAGCAGAAAATACCGGGTTCATTATAGGTCAAGCCGGATTTTTGTCAACAATAATCCTTCCGGATCTTCTCTGTGAATTGAACTTTTCTTTGACAACCCCCGTCTTCCTGTTTTTTGAACTTCTCCGAACGGAAACGGATGTCCGCCGGAACGAAGCTTCTGCGATCGGAAAAACATACTGGAGGTTGAAAAGACTCCGGTAATATGATATAGTAAATTAATAATCGACTGAAGTCGGTTTAGGGTTGCTGAAGCAGGCCGGATCATTATCATTGCGTATCCCGTTTTCCATTTTTAATTCTTCATTAATCTATTATAGACCGTATGAAACTGTCGCAAACACCTGAAGGTGTATTGCGGCATTATTTTTTTGCAGAGGAGAGACATTATGAGAAAAAAACGGTGCGCTGTTTTTTGGACACTCGGATTATCCGTGGTCTTCATGTCGTTTCTCTGTCTGTTTGTCGGTTCGTCTCATATGAGCATAAAAGATTGTTTTCTCGCCTTGCTTGGAAAAGGAACCGATGCCAGTATCCGGATCATTCGTAATATCCGTATTCCGAGAGTGCTGGCCGCACTGATTGCGGGCGCAGGACTGTCTGCCGCCGGATTAGTGATGCAGACAACGCTGAACAATGCGATGGCTTCTCCATCGACGCTGGGAGTATCCAATGCCGCTGTTTTCGGCGCCAATCTTTCTATTATCGCATTTTCCGGCGGGTTTTTAAGCACCGGCAACAATCTCTCCTCTTATACGGTTGGGATCAATCCTTATGCAACAGGAATTATTGCCTTCGCTTTTTCCGTTCTTTCCGTACTTCTGATCCTCGGAATGTGCCGCCTGCGGTCTTTTTCCCCCGGAGCAGTCGTCCTCGCAGGCATTGCCGTCGGTTCCGTTTGGACAGCCGCCACAACCGTCTTACAGTTCTATGCAACCGACGTCGGTCTTTCCGCTGCCGTGATATGGAGCTTCGGCGATCTCGGACGGGCAACCTATGAAACTGATCTGATCATGTTCCTCGCGGTCGCTGCCGCACTGTCTGTTTTTTCGCTGATGGCCTGGAAATATAATGCTTTGCTTTCCGGAGAAAGTACAGCAATCAGTCTGGGGGTCAGCGTCTCTTCGCTTCGTTTCGTCTCTCTTCTTCTCGCCTCTCTCGTAACGGCGGTATGCGTCTCATTTCTCGGTATCATTGGTTTTGTTGGTATCATTTGCCCGCATATCACGAAAAAGCTGCTTGGGCAGGATCATCGGGTATCGCTGCCGGCTTCCGCACTGACCGGAAGTTTGCTCCTTTTATGTGCAGATACTCTCTCCCGCAGTCTCGGCAACGGCTCTGCCCTTCCGGTGGGAGCTATTACCTCCCTGCTCGGAGCTCCTTTCTTTCTCGCAATCATTTTCGGTAAAAGGGGGAACATTAATGCTTGAGATAAAAAACCTGCACTTCCGGTATTCCAAGCAGCTGCCTGAAGTACTCTGCGGAATCGATCTCACACTGGAAAAAGGCGAAATCGGAATCCTCCTTGGGAAAAACGGAGCCGGAAAATCAACATTGTTCAAAACCATACTCGGCATCGAAAGGCCTTCATCGGGAAGCGTGGAACTGAACTCCGTTCTGCTGAATTCTGTTTCTCCCGCGCAGCGCGCAAAGTACATTGCCTATGTTCCTCAAAATGTGACTTTCGGTGACCTGTCCGTTTTCGATACGGTAATGACCGGCCGGATCTCCTATTTTGGAGTAAAGGCAGGCAAAGAAGACTATGACGCCGTAAGAGCAGCGCTGGATGAAATGGGACTTTCCGGGTTTGCAGACCGTTCCGCGGACAGACTATCCGGCGGAGAAAAGCAAAAAGTGGCCATCGCACGTGCCATTGTCGGAAATCCCAGGCTCATTATCTTTGATGAGCCCACCGGAAACCTTGATCTTGCGAATGAGCGGCTGCTGATCGAAGAAGCAGAAAAACTCGCAAAAACTTACGGGATCTCTATCCTTTGTTCTCTGCATGACCTGAATGAAGCAGCCGAGCTTGGTGATAAATTCTTTTTTATGAAGGACGGAGCCATTCGCTATGCAGGCGGGAAAGAGCTCTTCACCGAAGATGTCATTGAAGACATTTACGGCGTTCGGGTCAGGGTCAATCATATAGGAAATCAAATCCTGATAACCGGAGGAACATCAAAATGAAAACTAAAAAGCTTTTATCTCTGGTACTTGCATTGTGTACGGTATTTGGACTTTCGGCTTCGGCTTTTGCCGGAAATGAACTTACAGAGGCAAAAGAAATCGAAGCTACCGAAGTCATGATCACGGATATGATCGGACGTGAACTATCCGTGAAACCCGGCAGCTATAAAAATGTTGTGTGTATCGGGGCAGGCGCTCTTCGCATGTATTCCTATATAGGAGATGTTTCTCTTCTTTGCGGTGTTGAAGATATCGACAATACTTCCCTGGAGAAACGGCCGAAAATGTTCGACGCCGCCGCAAGACCTTATGTTCTTGCTTTTGGCGAGATCTTTAAAACACTTCCGTCCTGCGGTGTCGGCGGTCCCAATGCTCAGGCAGCGGAGGCCGAGAAAATTTTTTCCTGCAGCCCCGATATTGTTATTTCCGAATACGAGGATACCGATAAGGAAAATGCCCTTCAGGAACAGCTCGGCGTCCCTGTTATTACGCTGAAAGCATCTCCTTCCGGTGTGTTCTGTGAAGAATTTATGGGTAGTATTCGATTGCTGGGAAAAGTCTTCGGCGAAGAGGAGAAAGCAGAGACGCTGATTTCTTTTGTGGAAAGCGAAACGGCCGAAATCACGAAACGCACAGCGGAAATTGCAGACGCCGATAAACCCTCTGTATATATCTGCGGTCTTGGTAGCTGGGGCACCGCAAACCATCTGATGACTTCCGAAAACTATTCGACTTTTTCTGTTGCAAACATTAAAAATGTTGTTTCCGGTCTCGGGATCAAAGGGATTGGGGAAATAGAAGCCGAGAAATTTATTGTCTTCGGTGCGGATATGGACATTATGTTCATTGATGCAGCCGCAATAAAAAATATCCAACCGCTCTACGCAGAAGACAACACAATGTTTGACACCTGCAAAGCATGGCAGAATGGTGAAGTGTATCTTCAGATGGCGTACAATGCATATTACACCAACTACGAGATTGCTCTTGCAAACGCCTGGTTTCTGGCAAAGACCGTATATCCTGAGTCCTTTGATGACATTGATATGACCGACAAGCTCAACGAGATAACGAATACTTTTCTCGGAAAGGAACTGGCATCGGAGATCTTCGCCTGCGGAAACAGCTTCGGCGGTTACCAGAAGATCGACACGGCTGCGTTTTTTTCCTGACTGCTTTTCCGGTCTAATTCCGAACAGGATCGTTCACAGAAAAATAAAAGGAAATCCCATCCGATTGGACGGGATTTCTTCTTTTTATACGTTATACGTATACGTTTTATACTTTCTTCCTTATCTGCTTCGGACTCAGCCAAGTCTTGAGGTGACCTCAATCACGAGGTCGCTCATGGGATAGGCAGAGCAGGGGTGGAAGTAACCATAGTCCTTGTCGGAGGCACGTACACCGTCAGACTGGGGACGCTGCCACACCTCGCCGGAGATCAGCAGGCTTCTGCACCAGCCACAGGCGCCGCTTCTGCAGTGCGTATCAGGGGCAAGGCCGGCCTTTTCCAGAGAGACCACGACCGTGTCCGTGGCCTTCGCATCGATGGTCTGTTCCTCGATACCGAAGCGGACGGTAATCTTAAAGGTTTCGTTCTCATGGCCCTTCGGGTAAAGAGGAGACCTGGTAATATCGGAGGTCTCGCCGTACTCTTCCTTGCGGATGCGGCGCTCCTTCACGCCCATTTTGGCAAATTCGCCGTCAAGGAAGTCATACATGGGCTGAGGACCGGAGACATAATAGGTAACGCTATCCCAGTCGGGAACCAGCTTTTTAATGATGTCTGCAGAAATGAAGCCAGTCTCTCCCTTCCAGCTATCGCCGGGTTCGGAAAGGATATTGAAGACCTCAACAGCACCGTTGGAAGCTTCAGCAATCTCATTGAGCTCATCAAAGAAGATGATGTCGTTTTCATTGCGGGAGCCGTAGAGGATCGTGAATTTCTCGGGGCGGTGAGAGGACGCCATATCCAGCGCAATGGAACGGAAGGCGGTGATGCCGCTGCCGCCGGCAATGCCTACAACATGTCCGGCATCGCGAAGCGCATTGTAATAGCCTTCGCCGAAAGCGCCGTCAAAACGAACCTCGGTTCCTTCCTTCCAGTTGTCCCAGACCCAGGCGGAAACATAGCCGCCGGGCATTTTACGTAGAGTTAGCTGCAGAAGGCCCTCGTCAGTTGCCTTAGGTGCAGAGGAAACAGAGAAGGGACGGGTGACCCATTTTCCGTCAATCAGGAACTTCACGCTGACATGCTGACCGGCGTTGAAATAGGGCATATGATAACCCTCTGCAGCCTTGAGGGTAAAGGTTCGGGAGGAGGGAGTCTCCTCCTTGACGGAAACAATATTTGCCACAACGAGATCTGTGTGGATATCCTTTGCAATATCTGCAGCGCGGTCGGACATATCAAAATCGGTGCTCGCCGCATCAATCCAGGCCTGACGGGCCTTCATGAGACCGAACCAGCCCATCAGATCCTTGAAATAACTCTTAACGGTAACTTTTGCTTTCTTAGCCATTTTTTGCACCTCCAAGCTTTGCCAGAACTACATTGGCAACCTGATATCCGTTCGTCATAACGGAGGAGTAGCCGTGGGCACGGAAGCCTGCGCTGCCGACAAAGTCAAGACCCGGGATGAAGCGTTCCTGCTCCTGATTCATGGTTCTGGGAACAGCGCCGTCAATTGCGGTGCAGACATAACCGTAGATATTGCCGCGGAAAGCCTCGGTATATCTGGTGAAGGTAGCGGGAGTGGCAACGGTCAGCTCTTCAATATGGTCGCGGATCTTAATGCCGGTACCTTCTTCAAAGTTTTTGATAAGGTTATCCGCAAACTTCTCCTTAATCGTCTCATAGTCGTACTTGCTCAGGTCAGACTTGTTGATGGCGTCAGGAGAGTACATAGCGGTGAGGTTCATCTGGCAGCGGCCCGGGCCGGAGAATCCGGGAATCGCCACATCGGGGATCGTGGCGGAAACTCTGTGGTTGGGCTGCCAGGTATTGGTGGCTTCATAGATCTCTTCGGTATCCATGTTGTGACCGATGAAGTACTCGTAGCTGTCGATACCGAGATCTTCTGCGGTGGCATCAAGGCCGAGATACACAACAAAGGGGCTTGCCAGCTGTTCTCTGGCGCCGGCCAGCTTGTAGGCTGCCTCGGGAACCTGAGAGCGGTCCATCATATCTACAAGAGCCTTGGTGGGATTGCCATTGGAAATAACGAAATCCGCGCGGATCTCCGTACCGTCTTCCGTCTTTACGCCGACACAGCGTCCGTTTTCCAGCAGATATTCCACAACCTTGACATTGGTCTCCACCTGACCTCCGTTTTTGCGGAATGCTTTTTCCAGAGCGTTTGCAATTTCATGAGAGGTCTTGTTGGGGATATGGGCGCCGTCACGCAGGTAGATGTAGATCATCTGAGCCCAGACAATGAAGCTGGCCTCGCTGAGATGACGGCTAATGTAGCCGTAATAGGCATTGAGCACCTGAGAAGTCTTCGGGCCGAACTTGAAGGACTTGTTGACCTCTTCCGCCTCATAGGAAGCCGTACGGAGGAAAGAGGAATACTTTGTGGCCATGACCTTGGGCTCGGGGCCGTCCTTGCCACAGGAGCCGATATACTCGAGCGCTTCATTGATCTCCTTGAACAGCTGGAAGTAATTGCGGACCTTTTTGCCGTTGCCCGGCTCCAGCTTTTCAATGGCCTCAATGCAGTTTTCAATTCCGAAGGGCATGGTAAAGTCAATGCCGTAGTCGGAAAGGATCACGCGGTAGGCATCCGGAACCTTGAGCCAGTCCAGTTCCACGCCGATGTCATCGAACATGGCTCTGGTGGCGCCGTAACCGGCACCGTCCTTGCCGTCACCAAACTCGCAGGCCTCATGAAGGCTGACCTCGAATTCGTAGCGGCCGCGTACGAAGCTTGTGGCATAACCGCCGGTGAGATTGTGCTTTTCAAGCAGAAGCACCTGCTTGCCTTCCTTGGCCAGCTTGGCTGCGGCTGTCATGCCGCCCATGCCGGCGCCGACGACAATTACGTCGTAATGCGGAAGAAATCTTTTCGCCATCGATCATTCTCCTTTTTCTCTGTTTATCTGTTTTTTTGATGCCGCGGGATCCCTTGTTCTGCAGTATAGGATCCCGATCGAATTGTTGTCCGGTTTTTCTGTTAACATTATAACAATATTTCCGCCAATTGTCGATATATTAAATTGATGCAAAAGCCGCTCATGCAAAAAGAAACGAGCCAGTATCCAAAAGGACGCCGGCCCGGCAGTTATCCGCTCTGACTGCTCCGTTTGCAGTCAGGAAATATGATTCTTTTTCAGGAATCTCCGGTGAACATAGAGGGAAACGGTCACCGTAAGAATATCGGCCAGGAGCTGGGACCACACAAGGCCGTACATTCCCATCATGCGGTTCAGAAGGAACAGCATGGGAATATTAAAGCCTGCCCAGCGCAGCACGCCGAGGAACAGTGCCTCCTGTCCCCTGCCGTAGCTGTTAAAAAGATTTACATGGTAGAAGCTCATAAACATAAAAATCGTTGCCAGACAGCGGATCCGGAGGAAAGACGTACCCAGAGCAACTGTTTCGGCATCTCCGATAAAGAACCGCATAATCTGGGGAGCAAAGAGCTCATAAAGCGTAATGCTGATCACCGCACACACAATACCGGAAAAGAGAGAGAACCTCGCGATCTTCCGCATACGGTCGTGGTTTCCGGAGGAGTAGTTGTAGGCCGTGAGCGGAACCATGCCCTGGCAAATTCCGACACCGATATTCAGCGGCAGGCGCTCCGCCTTCAGCACGATCCCCACAGCTGCCAGAGGAATATCCCCATAGCCTGACATAAGACGGTCAATCACTACGTAGTCCATATCAAACAGCAGCGTTGCCACAGAGGAGGGAACACCCGTCGCAAAGATCTGCCGGATGCTTTGCTTCCCCGGAAGCTGTGCGGGAGAATGGAGCCGCAGCACGCATCTGCTGCGCATTCTGCGGATCAGAAGAATAAAATACAAGCAGGAAAGGCAGTTGGAAAGGCAGGTTGCGATCCCGGCACCTAGGATCTCATTTCCGGGCTGCATCAGGACAAACATAAACAGCGGATCCAGGAAAATATTGATCACTCCGCCCATCGTCACGCCGAATGCCGCTTTTCCGGATTCCCCGATGCTGCGTACAAAGTTGGAAAAAACATTGGTCAGGATCGTCGGAATCCCGCCGAACACGACCACACAGTACGCATACATGCGGGCATAAGCGAAAGTCTCTGAGCCGGCACCGAGCAGGCGAAGCATCGGATCCATAAACAGCAGCACCAGCAGAGAAAAAAAAGCGGCAATGACAAGGGACAGATAAACGCTGAAGCTGTAAACTCTTTCCGCCTCATCCTCACGCCCAACCCCGAGCAGGCGGGAAAGCAGCGCGCCGCCTCCGACTCCTGCCAGACAGGCAAAGGATAAGCAAATGTTGAATACCGGCAGGATCAGAGATGCTCCTGCTACCATATAAGGGTTGTTCGTACGCCCGATGAAAAAAGTATCAGCCATGTTGTAGATTAGGATGATCAGCTGCCCGATCACCGTAGGCACCGCCATCGTCCTGACCGCTTTGGCTACAGGGACGTTTTCAAAGATATCTTTATTCTTTACCGCATTCAATTTCTGATCCGCTTCTTTCCTGATTACCCGGCTTCCGTCGATTTCCTGCTTATTTTACTTCCATTTCCGCAAATGTCAAACGATTTTCAACTGATTTTTTCTGAGTATAATTCTATGTGTCGGATGGGTCTGTCTCCGCGTTTTTCGATCTGCTCCACCGTCAGCTCCGTATGATAGAAATCCTTGACGGAGCAGCCCGCTCTGCCGCCGCCGCTGGATGCGCAGGCGCAGGCGCAGGAAGAGGCACATGCACAGGAGGATGCGCATGCACAGGAGGACGATACGCAGGAGGAATGCGAGCGGGAGCTTCCCGATCCGGAAGAGCTGCCGGAGCTGTGCGTCCGTTCTGAGCGCGGAACGCGTTCAATCACCTTCCGTGAAGAAACATGGACACTGACATAAATATTCGGATCCGGGGTGGAGTGCAGTCCGTCGGTCTTGTACTTTACGTACTCCGGATGCTCTTTTTCTTCAATGATCTCCTCACTCTTCACAAAGTTTGTTCCGCAGTATTCGCACACAGCCGCATCCTTTGGCCGGGGAGCGGCACAGTTCGGGCAGTTCGGATAATATTCTATCAGGGTCCGTTTGATGGTCGTTTTGGTTTTCGTGCGGAACCCGTTCCGAATCATTCGCGTAATAATAACGAACGGAGCCACGAGCAGGAATAAAAGGCCGCCGAAAATGGGCAGACATAGAGCAATCCCGATGAGAGTATACAGCCATTCCAGCGGATCTTCCTCATCATCATTTTCTTCTTTATATCCCCGGCTCGTGTCAAAATCATAAGCTGTCACCGGATAGTTTACGCGGACAGTGTAGCGTTCTCCGCCCTTGAGAGAAGTTTCAAAGGTGAGATATTCATCATCCGTCTGGGCTGCCGGAGAGAAGCTGTCTGTATTCGCGCTGCTCCAGCGGATCACAAGGCGGTCAACGTCTGCATAATCGAACCAGGCCGGAGTGAACTGATAAACTGCGTATTCATTTCCTTCATAGAAAGCGTACATATTATCCTGTACGACCATGAACTCAAAAACTGCTGTCTCTCCCTCAAAGTATTCCTCATTAAAATCCATATGCAGCGTTCCGCTGCTCTTCTCATAGTATATCTTCTTTATGTTATCAGAGAGGGCTTTGTATTCGATATAATGAGAATTGGGAATACCGATCTCGGCATAAATCAGCGGGCCGGAGGCATCGTCCAGAATAAACCATTCAATGTGATAAGAAAGGTTCAGCGTCCCGTCCTCGTTGACATCGACTGTGATCTCATAGTCCGTAATCTCGTCGATATAGGTTTCGGCAAAGGCAGCTGTCAGGCATGAAAGCACAAAAAGCGTGCACAGGAAAGTGCAGAGGATCAATTTCAGCTTTTTCATTTCAGATCCCCCCTCTGCCTTTTCTCAGCGGACAGCGGCCGAGCATCAGCGATGAGTATTCTCTCCGTTTTTTGCAGAAAGCGCTGTACCAGATGTCTTCCCAGTTATCGGTCAGAATGTTTCCCAGCACATTCCCTGAAAGCCAGCTCTGACACGGAACGACATTCCCTCCGGGTGTGACGGCCATGTTGGACAGACAGGCCCCGCAGTTCGGCGCCGGGATGGACAGCTCTCTGAAATAATCGTTTTCCAGCCATCCGGGAGATGTAAAACCGATCTCCATGCCATTTGCAAAGGCGTAGTCCACTGCCTCTGTGAGGATCTGTTTCAGCTCCGGGATCTGCAGCTGCATGCTCTGTGAGGTCTCTGTCTCCGCCCTGCCGGTAACGATAATGCTGGAGCAGGTAACATAGGTCACACCCAGCGCATGCAGGAATTCCAGTGTTTTGACGTAATCCCTGTTCAGCGTACAAAGCGGAGTGTTAATGCTGGGGTTTAAGCCTGCCGCCAGTGAATTTTTAATGCCGGCAACAGTATTCCGATACTGTGCCGCACCGACCAGCGTGTTGTGTATGCTCTCATCACCGCTGTACAGCGTGATCTGCAGACCGTCCAGCTCTGCCCTCCGCAGGTCTTCACAGTACTCCGGGGTAAGCCGGATTCCGTTTGTGTTCAGGCGGGATACGAACCAGCGGGCATAAGCGATGAGCTCGCAGAGATCTTCGCGCATCGTCGGCTCGCCGCCGGTAAAGGTGATCTGGGGAATCCCCGCTTCACGGCATTTGTCGAGCACACGCTTCCACTGCTCTGTCGTCAGTTCTCTTTCTTCGGCATAGTTCTGTCCGGCTGCATAGCAGTGCACACACTTCTGGTTGCAATGCCAGCTTCCGTCCTTCACCATGGCAGATACCATCACATCCATACGGTGCGGGGCACTCATATAATCTGCATATTCGCCGATCGTAACCCACTGGATATCTTCATCCGGAACCTCGCCAACAGACAGCTGTTTAAACGTATGGACGATGCGCCGGATCGTCTCCTCAAAACGTTTTCTGCTCAGAAACGGGATAACTGCTTTCGTGCTCTGAAAAGCGCGCTCATAGATCCCGTCCAGAATTTCATCCGTAACAGGAATTCCGTCAAAGGCATTCACTTCCTTTATGAACTCCGCCAGCATGACCGTCCAATACTCATTGCAGGGGAGAATATCGCGGCCATTGACCATGATCAGGCTGGACTGGGTCTTATCTCCCGCCTTAGGCGGAATCAGATGGATGCGGATGGATCCGGGACCGTTCGGGTTAAAAGTAGTCTGAAGTATTTCTCCGAAATTCTCTTTGTAGTACCGCCTGATTTTCCCTGTAATCATAAGGCTCTCCTTCGTTTTTCTCAATTCTTCCGATCCACTTTACTGAATTAATTTTAATTATAGTATATCATGCTGCTGAACTCAAGGTTATTCCGGAAGCAGGTTGGAGCCGTTGACGGATTATGATATACTATACGACATACTTTAATATGTCACAGGGACATCGGAGGTACGGGATGAAAAAGGAATGGATGCCGGATGAGATCAGAAGAACAAGAGATGAGGAAATCGGAGAAGTCACTGGGTTCCTGAAGAATTTTATCGACGGCTATGGAGAAATAGACCGGAATTCAAAGGCAGATCCGGGTCTTGACGAGATAAGAGAAAGAAGACTCCTCCAGACAGAAATTCCGGAAGAGGGAAGAAGTCTTGCTGAAATCGGCGAAGAGATCAACGATACTGTATTTCAGACTTCACAGTATGTTCCAAACTCAAAGTACATGGCATTCGTACCGAATTCAGCATCGCCTTACTCTGTTGCAGGCGCGGTAATGAGCGATGTGTTCGACCTGTATGCAGGAGCCGATCTTTTCAGTCCGGGAACGGCGATCATTGAAAAGAAGCTCATCAAATGGCTTGGATCCCTTGCAGGCTATGACAGGGACTGCGGAGGCCTGTTCACTTCCGGCGGTTCCATGTCGACGCTTACCGGAATGATTGCCGCAAGGAACAGCATACTGAAAGAGGATGAGTGGCATCTTGGCACTGCCTACTATTCCGACCAGGCCCACAGCTCTGTAAAGAAGGGCATGATGATCATGGGGCTCAGAAGCAGTCAACGGGTAATGATCCCTACGGATGAGGACTTCCGGATGAGGCTGGATCTTTTAGAGGATGCCATAAAAAAGGATATCGGTAACGGCAAAAACCGTTTCTCATTGTCGGAACGATGGGGACAACAAATACCGGATCCATAGATCCGATCCGGGAGATGGCCGCACTTGCACACAGGTACGGCATGTGGCTTCACATTGATGCTGCCTATGGCGGCTCAATTCTTTTCTCAAATACGTACAGATATCTTTCTTACGGTCTTTCAGAGGCGGATTCCTTTACATGGGACCAGCACAAGTGGGGACTCCAGACATACAGCTGCAGCTGCATCATTGCAAAGGACAAGCAAAAGCTCGTACGTACCTTTGCAGAACATCCTGAATACCTTGAGGACATCCGCGATTCCGCCCACGTTGACGCCTGGGATCTCGGAATTGAGATGACAAGGCCTGCAAGATGCTTAAAGCTCTGGGTCACCTGTCAGGCGCTCGGAACAAAGAGGATATCGGATATCATCGACAGGACGATCCATACCATGGAAGCGGCAGAGGAACGGATAAGGGAAGCCCCCGGATGGGAGATCACTTCTCCGTCAATGTGCGGTGCGATCACCTTCCGATATGCACCTTCCTGCATAGAGAAAGAGAAGTATGATGAACTGAACAGCAAGATCGCAGCAAGACTGAACGACGAGACCGATGCATACCTCGCCACTACGGTAATAAAGGGTAAGAAGGTAATACGTATGTGCGTCATTAACAGCAGTATTACCGACCGAGATACTGCAGAAGTAATCGATGACCTGAAGAGAATTGCAGCTGAGACTGAGACAGAATACATAGCATCAAGGGCATAGTGCATATTTTAAGGCGTGGACGTTCGGGTCTATTTTGAGTTGTATCGGAAACATAGTCAAATCGTAATTTTTTGTTCATAAACGTGTCAATAGGATATTTATCACATTATGATGCAAATATTATGTCATAATGTATTAAATACCCTATTGACACGTTTAAAATTTACGTAGTAAAATAAACACTGGCAGGAGGCATGGATATGGATTTTACAAATTACAAAAAGAGCAGCACCTATTTCGGCGGCAGTGAAAAAAAACTTGGTCTGATCATCAGCGGAAACGAATATATGATTAAGTTCCAGAAGCAAACCGAATTTGGAAAGAGAAATAATCATATTTCCGAATACATTGGATCGCATATTTTTAAGGCTCTCGGCTTTGAATGTCAGGAAACTTATCTTGGGACTTATGACGGAGAGCAGGTTGTCGCCTGCAAAAGTTTTATCTGTGACGGTTATCAATTTGTACCGTTTAATGACGTCGGCGAAAGCACCTTGGATCAGGATAAGGAAAAATATCAGTACTCATACGAGGATATCATGCATATGCTGCGAGACAATTCCAAACTTACCAACGTAGATGAAACAATCGGTCAGTTCTGGAAGCTATTTATCGTCGATGCATTATTGGGTAATTTTGATAGGCACGGAGCAAACTGGGGGTTTTTAAAAAAGGACAACAAATATAAATTAGCGCCAATATTTGATAACGGATCTTCGCTGTTTCCTAATCTTGTCGATGAAGATGAAATGCTGAACATCATAAACTCAGAAGAAGAAACGAACAAAAGAATCTATGCATTCCCTACATCGCAGATTAAATTAAACGGTAAAAAGAGCTCATATTATGATGTGATCAGCAGTTTGCAGTTTAAGGAATGCAATATTGCACTTGCAGATATTTACGCAAAAATCGATCTGGAACAAATTTACTCGTTTATTGATAATGATGTTCTTTTCATTAGCGACATACAGAAAAGGTTCTACAAACATATGATAACTGAGCGGTTTATCAAAATTATTAAAGTCTCTTATGACAAATTAATAGGAGTGAAAAAATGAATCTGCATGTTACGGATGCACTGATATGCCTGAAGGATGACTTCGGCATAGAATATGTCGTTTGCAAAATTGAATACAAGATCTGGGAGACGGAAGAATTCGAATACAGGTTCACGCCGGTGTATCCTGTGATTGATTTGCTTGACTCGAACACATTTCAGGGAATCCCCGGAATTGATCTTGATAAGCGAAAACCCGAATACGTGAGGAAAAACATTGTCCCGACATTTATCTCCGAAAGAGCGCCGAGCAACAATCGTGAGGAATTATGGAAGCTTCTTGAAAGCTGTAATATGCAGTATTTGAATCAACTTGAGTGGCTTACGAAGACAGACACGCATTATGTCGGTGATAGGCTCTACGTTAGAAAAACCACTTCAGCGTATGAGAACAATATTACTTTTAACAAGTTAAAGCGAAATGTAGATATACAGAAGAGATTACTTGAATACATCTGTGCCGGAAGATCTTTCTCTTACGAAGGATTCAAAATTGATGATTCAAATAGAAGCGTTTGCTATAATCTGCTATATCGACTATTCCGCAGAGAAACGGAAAGAATAAAGGTCTTGCAGGCTGATGGAATCAAGCAGGCAAAGGCAGATGGCAAGTATCAGGGCAGAAAGGCAATTCAAATAGATGAACTGGCTTTCAATGATGTTGTGTGCAAATACAAAAACAAGAAAATCAGCGCAAACGACGCTGCAAAGAAGCTCGGAATTAGCTTAAGTACTTTTTACAGGCGTATAAAGGAACACAATGACATTAATGGCTAAATACAAAAGCTCCTCATCTTTTCCGTTGTCACAGGGTCTTACCTGGAGATTTTACTCCTCCTGTACGCTCAAATAGGGGACGGAATAAATATAAAGCTTTTTGTTCCCTGTAGGAACGTAATCGCCTAGTATAGTAGCTATTATTATATAGCACGAGGCCGCATCGGGGATAGTCCCAATGCGGCCGCATTCTTGTTACGTGGCTTCCTCCGTTTACAGAGGTATGTGTTTTATTGGCACAGATCGACCAAAGACTTGATTTTTCCATCGGTGATGATTCCGCTCAGCACCTTTGCCTCCATGATCTCAGCACCGGGCGCCGATGGCTGCAGTTCGGCACCGGTATTACCGAAGCCGCTGCTGCCGGAGGTAGCAAAAAGGACGATCTTCTTCCCGGAAAAATCGCAGACTTCGAGGAACGTGTTGATAATTGTCGGCGCCACATACCACCAGATCGGAAAGCCAAGGTAAATGGTGTCATAGCCGGATACATCCACATCGTCGGTGATGATCGCCGGGCGGAAGCTCTTGTCGTTCATTTCCACGCTGCTTCGGGATTTTTTGTTCATCCAGTTGAGGTCAGCTTTGGTGTACTTTACCTCCGGTTTGATCTCATAAATGTCAGCGCCAATGGCAGAAGCAAGCTTTTCGGCAACCTTTGCCGTTTTGCCAGTGGCTGAGAAGTATGCGACTAACTTGTTGCTCATCGTTCAGTTCTCCGTCTCGTAATAGTACAATAAAATATATTATATTATATCAAATTGTATCTGAAATTCAAACTAAAACATCGGTAATTAGGCTCGAATCCCAACGAGCCACGCTCGTCGGACTCAAAATCTGGAATTCTTTGATTGAAATCTCCTGGAATGACAAAAAACAACACTCACCTTTCGATGAGTGTTGTTTTTCGTAGTTGCGGGGGAAGGATTTGAACCAACGACCTCCGGGTTATGAGCGCAAACGGGTTCTATTATCTGATAAAATGCACTAAAATATGCTTCTATTCAGTTAAATATGTTCTTGAATATAGTCCATGTAGTTCAATCTACACCCATGGAGTTCCATGCAATCGGAGGGAAAAATGAGGGAAATCTATTCCGTCAAGAAATTATGAGGTGGTAAGGAAACGTGAAAGACTTAGTTTTTGAGCAGATCATCCGTATTCGTGACAGTGGCAAAACAAATATGTTTGACAAGAACATGGTACAGCGACTTGCGTATGAGCAAGGATTCTATGAACTTGTAATTTATCTCGAAGAGCATACAAAAGAATATATTCATTTTATTATGTACGGAACAGAGGAATAACAGATGGATAAAACACTCAGAGTGCTATTAGTAAAACCTATGGAACGACCTAAAATTGTGATAATATCACATACGCTTGGCGATTTGCAACGCCTTGTCGGTGGATGTATTCAAGCAGTATATCCGTGGGAAGAACCCGTAGCGCTGATTTGTAATGATGATGCTATAGCAATGGGTTTACCATTGAATCGGATGCTGAAAACTGAGGAAGGTCAAATATATGATATTATACACGGGACATTCTTTATTACAGGATTAAGCTATGATAGTTTTTCATCCATCAGTAATAAAATGGCAGACAAGTTCAGAAAGCTGTTCCAATATCCTGAACTATATATGCAAACAGAAGATGGGCATTTGATTTGCTTCAAAATAGGAAGCGATGAACAGCCCATCTTTATTATTTAGGCAGTAAGTCACACTGCCTTATTTGAGCCAATCGTTGATTTGGATAATTTGGCATTTTCTCTTGTATTGATTCTAATAAAAGCTTTACCCTGTTCAATATATAAATCCTGCTGTTCTGAAGAAAGTGAACGGAATACTCTGAGTAATTCGACTTCTCGGGGTGATGTATTACCTTTACTGTCATAGTCGAGCAGATAGTCAATACTGACTTCGAAAAAAGATGCGAGTATTTTCAGTGTTTGAAAATCAGGCTCACTTGTTCCCTGAACATATCCACCCAGAGTAGATGCCGGTATTTTCAGCATACTCGCAAGTTCTTTTTGTGTCAAATCACGTTCGTCAATCAGCATCCGCAGTTTTTCTGAGAAAACCATTAAATCATCTCCTCTAAGTATATTGTACAGAGAAAGATGTTTTTCAGGCGATTATAACGAAATAATCGTTGATAAAACGAGAAACCGGCTGTATAATGTTTATGATTACACTTATCACAAACTTTATACAGGGGAGGCAGTTTTAATGCACATTCCGACCGGTAACCGCTCAGTAACAGAGGATTTTGATGCAAGTTCTGCAACTTTTCAGGCAACTCAAGAAAACAGCATTGATAATGCAATATTATTGAAAGATCTGCTCCAGTTTTCCCCGGATGAGATTTCTTCCGTGAAGGTCAAGTTCAACCAGTATAACGGTTATGATGATCCAATGGATATATATATGCGTGACCCTGAAACTGTTAACACTGCATGGTTATTCTGGAATGCAAAGCGCAAATATTTTAAAGTGGGTCAGATTGCTGTTTGTTTTTTGAAATTATCATACGACAAGTGGCTGTTGACAACGATAAAGAAGGTAACAAAAGGCCTTGATATCAGTGATGGAGTAAGCTATGAAGGAATCGAGCTTGAGAAATACCGTCCTTTATTCGGCAGAGTAATCGTACAGTATCATAAAACAACTATGGCACAGGGACGCTATTTCTCTGAATTGCAAGACGAGCTTGTAGTAAACCAGATATTACCGGATAGATTTGATGGTGAAGACTTCCCAGGCTACGATAAAGTCAGACTTTCATTTCAGCAGCTTGAAGCAATTATCACAAGAATGAAAAAAGACTGGGTTGCGGCACTTAGTAATCAAAAAGCTGTGTACCTCATTACGGATAAAAATAACGGGAAATTATATGTTGGTTCGGCTACAAGTGATACGGGGATGCTTCTTCAGCGATGGAGCAGTTATGTGAGCAACGGCCACGGGGGAAACAAGGAACTTGTTGAACTGGTAGCGAGGGAAGGTCTTGAGTATGTAAAAAACAATTTCCAGTATTCCATTTTAGAAAATTATAATGCAAAGGTCGATGATAAGGTCATCCTTGAACGAGAGAGTTGGTGGAAGGAAATTTTGCAGAGCAGAATATGGGGCTACAATAGCAACTAAATAATAAAAGCGAATCAAAAAGCAGGGAGGAATGATTATGTCAGAAAGGTATGACCAATTGAAATTCCATTTTGTTACAAGTAAAGGTAATAGGAGAGTTCCCATTGAAATAAATGGATGCGGTCTGATTGGCTTGCTGTCATTCACAGAAACCCGTATAAAAGAGCCGGATGATGAGGCACCGACAGGAAGCTATTACTATCTTGATCCGAATACTCTTTATGAAAATCTTACCCGTGCCGAAGTCGAAGGTACGTACGAAAAAGAAGTCGGTGCACCTCTTGTGTGTTGTAAAGAATGTGGTGAAATTCACTGTTGGTCAGTATATGCAGTAGTTGAGAGAACTGGAAACAGCGTTGTATGGACACTACGACACAATCATCGAAATTGGGATTACGGTCTGCAATTCTGCTTCGAGCGAAAACAGTATGATTCCCAAATTAGATACTTCAAATGCCATATTGACCGTATTGCTGGAACTTCCGACCGCAATTTATGATTATTAAAAAATCTATTCTGGGGGCATAAAAATGAATGATTTATCTTCAAACAAGGCAAAAATCGGCAATCTGATTCCAATCGCAAAGGCCATTGACAGTTGTATGGATTATCTTATGGGATCGGGGCAACAAGACAATCCCTCTTGGATTCCGTCAGGATTTCCCGCAATTGACATGATCACAAACGGTCTTGAAACATCAAGCCTGATTACAATTGCAGGACGTCCCGGTATGGGAAAAACTGCACTTGCTCTGGATATTGCATTGAATAACGGATTCAGCAGCAACAAACCCACTGTCATTTTTTCATATGAAATGAGCAAAGAACAGATACTGATGAGGCTTCTGT
>JAUNQI010000079.1 GCA_030536255.1 Eubacteriales bacterium
GGATACGGAATTGAAGAGAATTATCAAGGCTGCGGTTATGCAACGGAAGCGGTATCTGCACTTGTAGACTGGGCATTGAAACAGCCTGGTGTGATGAGCGTGATGGCGGAAACGGAAGCGTCCAATATTGCCTCTCAAAGAGTTTTGAAAAAATCGGGGTTTATTCCAACGGGAGAAGCCGGCGAAGAGGGGCCGTTGTTTGTTCGCAGGATTACGATCCGTCCGGAAGAACATAAAGATTACAAGGACATTGCTTCTTTGATTTTGCGTTCCTTTAAAGAGAGTACGGACTATTCCGATGGAACCGATATTGTGGCATTGGTGGAGGAAATCCGAGATCCCGAATAACGGAGATAAGATGAAAATAGTTCCAGCTTAATCACTCATTGTAATGGGCAAACAATTCCAGTTTGATGCTGTAAGGATTGAAGTTAGAAATTCTAATTTGTTGGAAATAGCAAAATGAACTTGAAATTAGTCAGACCTTCCTGGGAATATGCAGATCAGGTCATGAGATACAGAGAAGAAATGCTTGCTAATAACGACAGCTTTGATGGTTGTGCGGGACTTGAAGAGGTCACTTCCTTTGCTGAGTGGATAGATTTTGAGAACCGGCTGAAGCAGAAATACTGCGATGGATATGTGCCGTCTGAAGTGTTTTTGGCAGTTCGGTCTGAAGATGAAAAGGTTGTAGGTATCATAGATTACAGGCATCCCTTGTCTCCGTTTTTATTTAAGTATGGCGGAAACATCGGTTTCAGTATCCTGCCCTCGGAACGTCGGAATGGATATGCTGCCGAAATGCTTGGCCTGCTGCTATCGGTTTGCAGAGAATATGGCGAGGAAAAGGTCCTTCTCACCTGCGATAAAGGCAATGAGGCTTCGCGCCGGACGATCATTTTCAACGGCGGTATTCTGGAAAATGAAATTGCAGACGATGCTGGACTAAGCGTTTCTGGTACCATTCAGCGTTACTGGATAATTCTATAGCAAAATTCCAGTTATATTCCAGAGTGCAGCCGCGGTAATACAGCTGAAAATTATAATTTGACGGAGAACTGTATGAAGAAAAAGGCAGTGATCTATATTCATGGGAAAGGCGGAAATGCAGCAGAATCGGAGCATTATAAGCAGTTTTTTCCGCAATGCGAAGTAATCGGCTTTGATTACACGTCTCAGACTCCGTGGGAGGCGGAGAAAGAGTTTGGTGAATTCTTTGATAGTATCGGCAGGTATTATTCCTCGATTATACTTATCGCAAACAGCATAGGCGCATATTTTGCAATGAATGCGTCGAAAACCGCACAGCTTGAAAAGGCATATTTCATTTCTCCCATAGTAAATATGGAAAAGCTGATAACAGATATGATGTTGTGGGCCGGAGTTACGCAAACGGATCTGAAAGAGAAGGGCATAATCGAAACAGCTTTCGGTGAAACATTATCATGGGAATATCTTTCGTGGATTCGCAATCACCCTGTTTCATGGAGCGTCCCCACTTTTGTTTTATACGGCAGCGCAGATAATCT
>JAUNQI010000013.1:0-6542 GCA_030536255.1 Eubacteriales bacterium
GAACAGCCTGCAGAAGCTCCGGCAGCAAAAAGCTTTTCCCTGAATTCAGCCGTTCAGAAGGACTCCTCCCTGAAAACGCTGAACAGATTCAACCGCGTAATTGCAATCAACATAGAAACGCCGAACAATGAGCATGACAGCATCTGCAACATCGGAATCACCGTAGGCGATACGGAGAAATGTCTTTCTACAAATGTTACCGTAAATCCCGAAGAGGCCATTGATGATGTTCCTGACGGAATGACAGAAGAAGAGATCCTTAATTCTCCAACCCTGAAAGAGCTTTGGCCCGGAATGAGCAAGCTGCTTGCCGGATCTCTTGTCATTGCGCATAACGCTTCCTATGACCTGACCATTCTGAAAAAAGCCCTGAAAGCTTACGGGCTGGAAGTTCCGGAATTCTATCAGGCATGCACTTACAGAATGAGCAGAAAATTCCATCCCGAATTCGACAGCTACAAGCTCGGCAGCATTTGTGAAACCTATCAGATTCCTCTTGACGTAAAAAACGCAGTAAGCCACAGCGACGCATGCTTTGATATTTTCTGCCGCCTTGTTGATGAGGGTAATCCCGTATTTGAAGAGGCTAAGCTCTTCTCTCTGGATTAAAATCACGCGATATTTCCAAAATTCTTTCCCCGCAAAATAGACGCCTCAAATGATTCTCTGAAAATGATTCAGAAGAAAAAACACTTCCGTCAGCCCCTCAGGGTTAACGGAAGTGTTATTATTTTATGCCGGTATTTTACAGGGGATGATCAGACTATTGATAACCGACTGATCAAAACGCCTTTAATGAAAAGTTATCAGTACTTGCCAAGAGATCCGGAAAGCTTGCTGTCATGCTCTTCGCTCTCATGCTTGTCGGGAAGAACAGCATTGAGAATGATGCCGACAATGGAAGCTACTGCAAGACCGGAAAGGTTGACCTGAGCGGAACCGATGCTGAAGGAGATCGCGCCTGTTGCGGAATTTCCAACTTCCGGAGTGATCGTTGTTCCGAGGCTGCCGCTGAAGTTGATACCGATCGTAAGGCCGATGATCAGAGCAGCAACAATAACGTTGCGGGATTTCTCGAAGTCCGTGTGGTTCTCAACCATGTTGCGAATACCGACAGCAGAGATCATGCCGTAGAGGATAAGCGATACGCCGCCGATGGTTGCGGAAGGCATGCAGGTAACAAGAGCAGCAAACTTGGGGCAGAAGGAAAGAACGATTGCATAGATGGCTGCAAGACGGATAACGAACGGATCGTAAACCTTCGTAAGAGCAAGAACGCCGGTGTTTTCACCGTAAGTGGTATTTGCGGGAGCTCCGAAGAGAGCAGCAATCGCAGTTCCGACACCGTCACCGATCAGGGTTCTGTGAAGACCGGGATCCTCAATGAAGTTCTCGCCGACAGTGGAGGAAATAGCGGAGATGTCACCGACATGCTCCATCATGGTAGCTACTGCAATAGGAACGATCGTTACGATTGCGGAAAGGAGAAGACCCTTGTCACAATTACCGATCAGAGAGAAGACTGTCTCTTCACCCTTGATGGGGAAGCCGATCCAGGCTGCCTCTTTGAATGCAGTCCAGTCAACATTTCCGGTGATTGCAGCAACGAGATAGGAAGCAACGACACCAAGGAGAATAGGAATGATCTTAACCATGCCTTTGCCCCAGATATTGCAGACAACAACAACGACGATTGCAACAAGAGCGATCCCCCAGTTGGTAGCGCAGTTATTGATTGCAGAAGGAGCAAGGTTCATACCGATAGCGATAATGATAGGACCGGTTACCACAGGGGGGAAGAAGCGGATGATCTTCTTGGAGCCGTAGGCCTTGCAGATCGCCGCAAGGACAAGATACAGAAGACCGGCACAGGCAACGCCGACACAGGCATAAGGGAGAGACTGTGCCTGAGTAAGACCATACTGTTCTCCGGCTGCAACTACTGCAGCATAGCCGCCGAGGAAAGCGAAGGAGGAACCGAGGAAAACCGGAACCTTTTTACCGGTTACGAAGTGCATGAAAAGGGTTGCAAGACCTGCAAAAAGAAGCGTTACAGAAACAGAAAGGCCTGTAATGATCGGCACAAGAACTGTTGCGCCAAACATGGCAAACATGTGCTGGAGTCCGAGGACAAGCATTTTTCCGGTTCCGAGAGTCTTTGCATCTCTGATGGGTTCGTTGCTGTTCATTATTATATCCCGTCCTTAAATTATTTTTCTCTGAACAGTTTCTTAATATCATAAAAAAAGGTAACTGCTTAAAAAAAGCAATTACCCAATGAAATAATAATTCTGTTCAGTAATAAATGAATTGAAAAGAAATACTGTTCCCTTACCTTTTCGGCTGCAATATTCAGCTGGCAAAGTAAAAGAATGCATTCCTCTTCCTCCATTTCATTTCGCCGTATACTAACATCTGTGAAACGAAAAAGCAATAGGGAAAATTCACAAAAAACGGGCAGAAAAACGCTGAAAATTTGTCAGCAGACCGTCAAATCTGTCATCTTTTCAGTTTTTCCACATTTTCAACACAGTTTTCAACATTATGTCAATTTATATATGGTTAACGCTGCCGTCAGAGCGTCTCTTCCAGCCGGAGGAGATCATCATCCGAGGTCACCCAACTCGTGCAGAAACGGATCACGGTATGGCTGTCATCATATTTATCCCAGAAGCCGAACGATACTTTTTCCCTGAGCTTTTCCAGCTCCGAATTCTCCGCGATCACGAATTGCTGGTTGGTCGGCGTTTCAAAGAAGAACGGATATTCCTTCTCCTTCAGGATCTTCTTAAGACTCTCCGCCTTTGAAATCGCATTTCTGCTGATATTAAAATACAGATCATCGGTAAAAAGCGTATCAAACTGAACGCCGCATACCCGGCCTTTGGCAAAAAGTGCCCCATGCTGCTTGACCATGGAGAAGAAGTGCTCCGGGGCGTTCCCGCGGGGAAATACCACGGCTTCTCCGCAAAGGGCGCCGACCTTGGTTCCTCCGATATAAAAGACATCGCACAGCTCGGCAAACTCTTCCACCGGAATGTCACATTCACTGCTCATCAGCCCGTAACCAAGCCTTGCGCCGTCAATAAACAGCGGCATACCGTATTCCGAACAGACCGCGTGGATCGCCTGAAGCTCGGCTTTGGAATAAAGCGTTCCGAGCTCCGTCGGGAAAGAAATATAAACCATGCCGGGGAATACCATATGATCATAATTCCCGTCGGCATAATAGGCGGAAACATAGCTCTTCAGCTCAGCGGCATCGATCTTCCCGTCGTGCTGAGGAAGCGGGAGCACCTTATGCCCGGTATACTCTATCGCTCCGGACTCATGCGTGCCGATATGCCCGGTTTCCGCCGCAACGACTCCCTGATAATCCCGCAGCATGGAGGAGATCACGACAGCATTTGTCTGAGTTCCGCCGCAGAGGAAGAAAATATCCGCGTCAGGGCAGGCAAAAGTCTTCCGGATCTTTTCCTTTGCGGAAAGAGAAAAGCAGTCATAGCCATAGCCCGGCTGATAAATATCATTCGTCTCCGCAAGTTTTTTCAGGATCTCCGGATGACAGCCGTTATTATAGTCACATTCAAAATACAGCATAGCAGGAAAGCCTCCTTACAGATATCTGGAAAGGAATTCTCTGGTTCTGGCCTGCGTGGGCGCCGTAAAGATCTGTTCCGGATCACCCTGCTCGCAGATCACTCCGTCCGCCATGAATACCACTCTGCCGGAAACCTCACGGGCAAAGTTCATCTCGTGCGTTACGACCAGCATCGTCATGCCGCCCTCGGCAATGCCGCGCATAACCTCAAGCACTTCTCCGACCATTTCCGGGTCAAGCGCGGAGGTCGGCTCATCAAAGAGAAGGATCTCGGGCTGCATGGCAAGAGCTCTCGCAATGGCGACACGCTGCTTCTGTCCGCCTGAGATCTGACGGGGCTTTGCGTTGATGTACGGACCCATGCCGACTCTGTTCAGATACTCGATCGCCATTTCACGGGCTTCTTTCTTCCCGCGCTTAAGAACTTTTATCTGGCCGACCGTGCAGTTTTCAAGAACTGTCATATTATTAAAAAGGTTAAAGGACTGAAACACCATGCCGACCTTGGATCTGTAGGCCGCCGCATTTGCTCCCTTCCGGGCAACATTTTCCCCATGGAAGAGGATCTCTCCGCCGGTGGGCGTTTCCAGAAGATTAATGCAGCGGAGCAGCGTGCTTTTGCCGCCGCCGGAACCGCCGATAATGCTGATCACATCTCCCTGATTTACTGAAAAATCGATATCCTTCAGGACTGCGTGAGCCCCGAAGCTTTTTGACAGGTGTCTTACCTCAAGAACTGCATCACTCATATCAGCGCTTCCCTTCTGCCGCGTTTTCGGGCGTATATTCGATACTGTGCTCATCAAACGGGCTGCCTTTCAGCGGATGATTATACGTTCCGGCCGTCATCACAAGCTGATCCCCGTTTACAAGCTCGTAGCTGTCCGAGCCGTCCATCATCTTTTCCACTCTGCGGAGGAGGAAGGACGCAAGCAGCGTCATGCAGAGATAGCCGACCATTTCAACCGTAGCGCTCGGGAAATACTTGAACGTAGCTCCGGCAGCCATTTTATGCGCCGCAAAGAACTCCGTAAAGCCTATAATAAACATAACGGAAGTATCCTTCACATTGATAATGAAGTTATTGCCAATCTGCGGCATAATATTCCGCAGCGCCTGCGGGAGGATCACGCTCGTCATCGTCTGGAAATGATTCATGCCGATCGCTTTGGCTGCCTCCGTCTGGCCGGGATCAATTGACAGAATACCTCCGCGCACAGACTCTGCCATATACGCGCCGGTATTGATGGATACGACAATGATCGCAACCGTCCAGATATTCGTAAACTGAATCTGCCCGCCGCTGAAATACGGAACACCGTAATAGATAAATACCGCCTGAAGGATCATCGGCGTGCCGCGGAAAAGCTCAACGTAGATCCTGACGATCACGCTGATCAGACCAAGGAAAAAGCGCTTCAGAATACCGTCATTCTTTGAGCAGGGAATCGTCTGAAGGATACCGCAGACAAAGCCGATCAGACAGCCGATCAGCGTTGCCACAACGGCAAGAAGAAGGGTATTCCAGATTCCGCTGAGATATACCTTTCCGTACTTTGAAAGCAGATTCCCGATATCCGCGAAAAGAAGCGAAACACGTTCACCAAACATAAACAGTTCTCCCGAGTATTCAAGAATTCATCCCGGCACCGACCGAAACGGACAATGCCGGGATATTTCGTCCATTATAAAATAAGATTCACTCTGTAAGCCGGAACGCTCCGGCCTGTGATCAGCTTCCCGGAATATTAATCTCCGAGGGGCTGGATCGCAATAGCATCCGCCATCATGGCGTTGAAATCATCAGCAGTCATATCATCGAGGACACTGTTCAGCGCATCCAGCAGAACCGTGTTGCCCTTCATAATGGAAATACCGATGTTGATATCCTCATCGCTTACTTCAAAGTCGTCACCGGATCCGGCGAAGTCAAGCAGCGCCATATCCGGGTAGGCAAGCAGGGCGCCCTGAGCGGTAGGCATATCCGTGCAGACGAAATCCACAGCGCCGGTCTCAAGAGCCATGAGCATGGCGGGAGCGGTCTCGGCAGCAGTCGTTACAACAGCGCCTTCGATCTGCGGGAGGCAGGAATCATACCAGATCGTGCCGATCTGGCTGGTAGCGGAACCGCCTGCAAGATCAGACTTGCCTGCTGCGGAAGCGAATCTGCTGTTCTGAAGCGTTACGCAGACGATCGTAGCGTAGAGGTAAGGGCCGGCGAAATCGACGGCTTCCATACGCTCGCTCGTCATAGACTGGCCGGCAATAACCGCATCTACATTCCCGGAAATGACTGCGGGGATCAGGCTGTCCCAGTCAAGCTGAACGATCTCAAGCTCCCAGCCGTTGGCTTCGCAGAGCTTCTTCGCCATCATAACGTCATAACCGTTGGCATACAGACTGGAAGCGCCCTTGATGGGGACAGCACCGTTGGAGTCATCCGGCTGAGCCCAGTTATACGGAGCATAAGCACATTCCATGGCTACCGTGAGTACGCCGTCTTCAACACCGCTGGGGACATCCGCCGCAAATGCGGAAGCAGACAGTGCAAGGACCATTGACATTGCGAGGATCACCGCTAAAATTCTTTCTGTACGATTCATGTTCGTACCTCCTTCCCTTTCGGGTAAAAAATTAAGGCCGAAGCGAATGTGCTTCGACCGCCATTTTCCATTCCACCCGAACGGAAATACTCAGCGCGAACAATAGCACTCCGCATAACTTATGCGACAGTCGGCAGGATATTTTCCAGCCGCCCAGCATCAGACCGCTCAAACGGAAATCAGCTTCGGCGAAGCACCCTTTCCCGATCCATCATCAGCTTTTGAGAGCCTCCGGAACGGTACTCATGAACCCCGCGCCTCTATTATTGCTTCGGTTGTGTATACTTTACCATTTTAATGTAAAGGTGTCAATCTGAATAATTGCACAAATTATTCAT
>JAUNQI010000013.1:6642-13765 GCA_030536255.1 Eubacteriales bacterium
CCCTTGTAGTCTCTGAACTGAGCCTCCTGCCGGATCTCCATGCGGAACATTCCGGGAGGAAGAACACTTTTTATCAGATATTCCAGCTCTTCGATCCTCTCCGGAGTATCGATTACCCGCATAAAAGCGATCCTGTCGTCATCATGGCAGGGGCCATCCATATAGTTCCGGTAGGGAGAACGCTTCATTTTTTCGTATTCCTCACGTTCCGCATCGCTGAGCGGCCCGCTGCGATAAATGCACAAACTGCGGTCATGAACGGTATAGTAGCTGCAAAAGCTCCCGAATCCGTTAATAATGCCGCTCAGGCGGTCCGCATTATCTCTCGGGATTTCAATAACATCAAGATACTTATTCTCCGAAACATCATACATTGCGGCGCCGTCCATCACGATCACGGGCGCATTGACGTTCAGCGTACCCATCTGCGAGAGGATAAACGCCGGAGCCCATCTGGAGATGAGGCAGATCTTGGCCCCGTCTCTGTACAGATAATCCAGCGCAATATGCACCGAGGAATCGATCTGCTTGTACCGGTCGGGAGTAAGGTCCATTGTCCGGACGAAAAACAGTTTTTCCGGATGCTTCTTTCTCGGGAACCGGGATACATTGACAATAATTGCAACGACGACTCCGAAAAGGGTATCCAAAACGTTCCCGAGCGCTACAACCGGGGTAGTTTCAATGCTCGGATATTCAATTACCGCGCTGACGAAGATGATCGCAACAAGACCGGCAGTTGACACCATCTTCAGGAGCACCGTGCTGTACATTGCCAGAAGGACAAAAACGGCCATCAGAAGATAGGCATAAAACATATTCTCTTCGCTGAGTATCCTCGGCATGATCATCAGGTACAGAAGTCCCCATGCCGAACCGATCAGCGTACCGGCAACGCGCTCAATTGCGAAAGTTTTGCTGTCTGTAACATAGGGCTGCATACAGATGATCGCCGCTATTGCGGCATTAGCAGCCGAGCCGCGATAGCCCACCATAATATGAACGATCAGGCAGATCAGCACCGCGACAGCTGTTTTGATTATTCTGTTTCCAAGATGAGGAAGCCTTATTTTTTTCATCATATCAATCATAAAACACAGCAAGCCGGCAAAAACAGCCGGCTTATCTGAAGGATCCGAAGGACAGGAGGTTATCTTATCTGCCCGTCTCCGCGGATAACATACTTATAGGTAGTCAGTTCCTCAAGGCCCATAGGACCGCGGGCATGAAGCTTCTGCGTGGAAATGCCCATCTCACATCCGAGACCGAATTCTCCGCCGTCGGTAAAGCGCGTAGACGCATTCACATAAATGGCCGCACTGTCCACACAGGATACGAAAGCATCCGCGGAAGCCGGATCACCGGTAAGAATGGCGTCACTGTGGCCGGTGGAATGCTTTGCAATATGCGTTACGGCATCGGAAACGCTGTCGACCACTCCGACTGCCAGAATATAATCCAGAAATTCGGTATCAAAGTCCTTTTCCCCGGCAGGTGTTCCGGGAATGATCTCCGCAGCGCGCTGATCCAGTCTGAGCTCAACGGGAGTCTTTCCGGCAGTTGTTCTGTCATCCACAAGCCGTTTCTTCAGCATCGGGAGGAACTTGTCCGCCACATCGCGATGAACAAGGCAGACCTCCTCCGCATTGCAGACAGAAGGACGGCTGGTCTTGGCGTTTTCGATAATATTCACGGCCTTTTCCAGATCGGCGGAACCGTCAACAAAAATATGGCAGATCCCCGTACCTGTTTTGATGCAGGGAACCTTGGCATTTTCAGTTACTGCCCGGATAAGTCCCGCTCCGCCGCGGGGGATCAGAAGATCAACGTATCCTACAGCAGTCATCAGCTCAGAAGCGCTCTGGCGGGATGTATCCTGAACAAGTTGAACCAGCTCAGCGGGAAGCCCGGACTCAGCCAGTCCTTCCTGCATAGCCGCAACGATAGCGGAAGCAGAGCGGAAGGCTTCTTTTCCCCCGCGGAGGACACAGGCGCTCCCTGCCTTGACGGCCAGAACAGCGGCATCCGAGGTAACATTCGGCCGGCTCTCATAAATAATGGCTATAACGCCCATTGCAACGCCGATCCGGTCGATCACCAGACCGTTCGGACGCTCCACCCGGCGGATCACCCGTCCTACCGGATCCGGGAGAGCCGCGACTTCGCGTATTCCCTGCGCCATATCCCTGATACGGGCATCCGTAAGGGTGAGCCGGTCTATCATTACGTCTGAAATGCTTCCGCGGGCAGCTTCCACATCCTGAGCATTCGCCGCAAGGATATCCTCAGTATGCTTCAGGAGAGCATCCGCCATGGCAAGCAGGGCTTCGTTCTTCTTCTCGGGGGAAACCCCGGAAAGCGCAGGAGCGGCGGCTTTCGCCGCGGCAAGAATCTCTAAAGTAGTCATCAGTTTTTCCTCGCAGTAAATTTTGTTCCGACGGAGTTTCCGTCAACGATATCATAAAGGACCTCAGGATCTGCTCCATTCGTTATGATCATATCTATTCCCGCATCATTTGCGATCTGCGCAGCCTTCAGCTTTGTCGCCATGCCTCCCGTACCAAGGGAAGAGCCGCTTCCTCCTGCGAGGGAAATGATCTCGGGAGTAACCCCGAAGACCTCCGGAATGAGCACCGCGTCGGGATCTTTTCTGGGATCGGCGGTGTACAGGCCCTCTATATCCGAAAGGATAACAAGGAGATCAGCGGAAATACTGGAGGCAACAATTGCGCTGAGCGTATCGTTATCTCCGATGGCCAGCTCCTGAGTAGCTACCGTATCATTCTCATTGATGATCGGCAGTGCTCCGAGATCAAGCAGACGGAACATCGTATTGTGGAAATTCTTCAGTCTGTCCTCATTTTCCACGTCATACATATCCAGAAGGATCTGTGCGACGACCTGATTGTGCTCGGAAAATTCCCGGTCATACGTATACATCAGCTCACACTGACCGACTGCGGCAACTGCCTGCTTTGAAGGGATATCACGCGGACGATCCTTGAGCGAAAGCTTTCCGACACCCATGGCAACCGCTCCGGACGTAACGAGGATCACTTCATTGCCGGCATTCTTGATATCGCTGATAACCCGGCAAAGCTTCTGCATACGCCGGATATTCAGGTTGCCGGTAGCGTGAGTGAGCGTTGAAGATCCGACTTTTACTACGATTCGCATAACATACCCTTTCCTGCTGAAAAATAACCGGCGTACAGAAGGGCATAAAGGATGTATTCCCCTTCCTGCGGTCATTTAAATTATATAAAAACCATCAGAGAACTGTCAAGTGAAGCAATTGTAAATTAACTGCCGGCATTGCCCGTCATCAATTATTCCGGGAAGAAAGCTCTGCTGCAACCGCATCAATGAATTCCTCACACATAACAGTTTCGCGGCAGAATCCGGGTTCCGAGAGTCCGGCAAGATCCGGAGTCATCACGCCGGAATTAATAACAGACAGACAGGAATCCTCGAGCGCCTTTCCAAAAGCCGTAAGCCCGGAAAGTCCGTCCAGTTCTCCGCGCTTTTTCAGGGCACCGCTCCACGCAAAAATCGTTGCGACCGGATTTGTGCCGACCGCTTCGCCCTTCAGATAGCGGTAATAATGCCTGGTCACCGTTCCGTGAGCGGCTTCAAATTCATACTTTCCGTCCGGAGAAACGAGAACAGAGGTCATCATGGCCAGAGAACCGAACGCTGTGGAAACCATATCGCTCATCACGTCTCCGTCATAGTTCTTACAGGCCCAGATAAATCCGCCTTCCGAACGGATCACACGGGCTATCGCATCATCGATCAGCGTGTAAAAATACTTTATTCCGGCAGCTTCAAAGCTTTCGCGGTAAGAGTTCTGATACTCCTCTTCAAAAATATCCCGAAACTCTCCGTCGTATACCTTTGCTATCGTATCCTTGGCGGAGAACCAGAGATCCTGATGCGTATTCAGCGCATATTCAAAGCAGGAACGGGCAAAGGAGCGAATACTGGATTTCTTATTATGCTGAGCCTGAAAGACCGCGGGACCCTCGGTTTTCTGAACACAGAGCGTGGTTTCCTTTCCGCTGTCTCCGCGGAAAATAAGAGTGCACTCCCCACCCTCATCCGTTGACAGATCCACTGCCTTATATACATCTCCGTAGGCATGGCGGGCAACGGTGATCGGCATTTTCCAGCTGCGGACAGCAGGCTTTACCGCCTCGATCAGGATGGGCGTACGGAATACCGTTCCGTCCATGACAGAGCGGATCGTAGCATTCGGGGATTTCCACATCTGCGTTAGCTGCGGATATTCCTCCATCCTTTTTTTGTTCGGAGTGATCGTAGCGCACTTAACAGCCACGCCGAGCCTTTTGGCCGCCTCCGCCGCGTCAACGGTGATCCGGTCACCGGTGGCGTTACGGTTCAGAAGAGCAAGGTCATAATACTCCGTCTTCAGGTCGACAAACGGAAGGATCAGTTTTTCCTTTACCATAGACCAGATCACTCTGGTCATTTCATCTCCGTCCATCTCAACGAGCGGAGTTTTCATCTGTATTTTCGCCATAACCCGTTTCCTCCGTTATTTCAATGCGGCAGCGTAATAATTCATCAGGCAGCCGTCGGCAAGGATCTGTTTTTCTTCCACTGACAAGCCGGAAATCCGAAGTTCAAGCTCCCGGATCACACCGCCGGAGAGAAACTTTGCGGAAAAGACCTCATTGCCGGCCAGGACCCCGGATACCAGATCCGGGATATATACCCAGTCACCTTCCGCAAGAGAAGAAACATCATCCTGTGTAGTAAACGGGAAAATTCCCCAGTTAATGCAGTTTGAGCGGTAACGCTTGGTAGCGTATTCTCTGCAGATATTCGCAAAGCCGCCAAGAACCTTCTGACAGGAAGCTGCCTGTTCGCGGGCACTTCCGTCCCCCGGCCTGTTGGCATAGATACAGGAGCCGACAGAGGTAACCGAAGGATCAGCGCCGAAAGCATCCAGAGCCGCCTGAAGCTCTTCTCCGACTTCTCCCTTTTCACGGTTTTCCTCGAGTGCTCTCACCGCCTTGCTGAGTCCGGCATACTCCGGAACGCGGCGGGAAAGCGCAAACTCCGCCAGTGCACGGGGATTTGAGCGATAGCTGGAAGTCTCCCCGGACGGTATCAGCTCATCGGTGGTAGTAACAGCATCATCAATGACCGCGCAGAGACGCACCAGAAGATCCTTCTCCGGCACCGGCATTTCCGGCCAGTCCGTTATATTCGGACCGAAGCGGAGTTCAACGGAAGGATCCGCTTTCCCAAAGCCGAAATAGCAGCGCTTCTCGTACATCGGGTCTCTGTAGATATATTCTGCCGGCTCAAAATCATAATCAATATCCGTTGCGGCGGTAAGGACGCCCCCGTTTGCAGCCGTTGCGGCAATTGAACGGGCATCCATCAGGGCCACAGCGGCGATCTGACCGTTTGCCGGACGGGAACCTTCACGGTTGGCAAAATTCCTCGTGGAATGGCGAATGGAAAGAGTATTATTGGCGGGCGTGTCGCCGGCACCAAAGCACGGACCGCAGAAGCAGGGCTTCATTACCGTTCCCGCTTCAAGTAGCGTTTCCGCATAGCCATCCTTCATCACGGCAAGGTTGACCGGCATAGAGGAGGGATAAACGGACAGATCAAAGTATCCGTTCCCTACGCTTTTTCCGTGAAGGATCGCCGCGGCCTCGGCTATGTTTTCATACATTCCTCCGGCACAGCCGACAATAACGCCCTGATCACAGCGAATCTTTCCGTCAGCTCCCAGGCAATTCATCAGCTTCAGCTCGGCGCCCTTGAGAGAGCGGTTGCAGGACTCCTCTGTTTCCCGAAGGATCCGCTCCGGATCCGCCTGCAGCTCATGGACTGTAAAGGCGTTCGACGGATGGAATGGAAGCGCGATCATCGACTCAAGCTTTCCCAGATCCATTGTAATAACGGAATCATAATAGGCTCCGTCATCCGGAGAAAGCGGCCGGTACTCTTCCGGGCGGCCTATATTTTCATAAAACTTTTGAACAACGTCATCCGTGATCCAGATGGAGCTGAGGCAGCCGGTCTCTGTCGTCATGACATCGATTCCGGCACGGAAGTCCATGCTCAGACCGGCAATTCCGGGACCGCAGAATTCCAGGATCTTGTTCTTTACAAATCCGTCGGGAAATGTTTCCTTTACAAGCGCAAGCGCGGCATCATGAGGGCCTATTCCATGAGGAACTTTTCCCTCGACCCAAATCAGAACGACCTGAGGAGGCTCAGCATCCCAGGTATTTCTGAGAAGCTGTTTCACGATCTCTCCGCCGCCCTCTCCGACGCCCATCGTTCCGAAGCAGCCGTACCGCGTATGAGAATCCGAACCGAGGATCATTTTTCCGCAGCCGGCCAGCTTTTCTCTGGCAAACTGATGAATGACCGCCTGATTTGCCGGGACATAGATCCCGCCGTACTTCTTTGCAGCGGAAAGGCCGAAAGCATGGTCATCTTCATTGATCGTACCCCCGACGGCACACAGGCTGTTATGGCAGTTTGTCATTACATACGGCACAGGGAACTTTTCCAGTCCCGAGGCACGGGCCGTCTGGATAATGCTGACATAAGTGATATCATGAGAGATCAGCGCATCAAAGGTTATATGCAGTTTGCTGTCTTTCTTTTCGCTCCCGGATGAGGAGCTTCCCTCATGGGCTCTGAAAATGCGGTAAGCCATCGTTTTTTCACGGGAGACGGGATCCGGCGCTTCCGCTTTGTTTATTTTTCCGCCCCGGAGATAAGCTCCGCCGGCGCAGCGCTCAATACAGTTCATTTCAGATAATCCCCCTAATTCTCAGGAAAGCATGCTTCCGGCAGCAGCTTCCGAATCAATGGATGCAAAAAGATTGTGTCTGGCATTTTCTATATGCTCCGTCATAACCTTTTCAGCCAGAGGAGCGTCATGGGCAGCGATAGCCTCCATGATCTTCCGGTGCTCCGCAGAAGAAACGACCCCGCGGTTCCCGCTGGAAACGGAAGCTTTCCGGAACTTCTGCGTTTTCTTATGAAGCGGCATCAGCGTGTCGTAATAAACAGACTTTCCGCTGTACCGGTAGATCTTTTCATGAAAGCTGCTGTCAAGCCGCTT
>JAUNQI010000013.1:13865-78515 GCA_030536255.1 Eubacteriales bacterium
CCGCGCGGATATTTTCCTGTCAGGATATCCTCTTCTATTCTGTCAAACACCTGATCAGAAAGTGAAACGGATTTATTCAGTATCATATCTCAATCCCCTTTACAATCTGCGGAAACGTCCGCCGGACAGTTCCTCTATTTTTTCTTCCAGCTCACCGGGCGTCAGCATCGTCTGACGTCCTCCGGCATACTCAAGATCGATCCATTCCTTGACCTGTTCCACAAGAGGATCATGCTTGTCAACCGCTTCGGAAACAGGAAGTGAGTAATTCTCATTGATCCAGTACGCCACGCCCGCGAGACCGGAGGATTTTCCGAGCATAACGGTGGGCTTGCGGTTCAGGATCTTTCCCGTATCAAAAATATTATAGATCTGCTCATCTTTCAAAAGTCCGTCCGCATGAATGCCGGCGCGCGTAGAGTTGAAGCTTCTTCCGACATACGGCGTCATCGGAGGGATCTCATATCCGATCTCGTTTTTAAAGTAATCGGCGATCTCCGTGATCACCGTGGAATCCATTCCGTCCATAGAGCCTCGAAGAGAAGCATACTCCATCACCATCGCCTCGAGAGGCACATTACCCGTACGCTCACCGATACCGAGAAGAGAACAGTTAACCGCACAGGCGCCGTACAGCCACGCCGTAGATGCATTGGAAACGGCCTTGTAGAAGTCATTGTGCCCATGCCATTCCAGCATTTCGCTCGGAACATCGGAATAATGCTGCAGACCGTAAATAATACCAGGGACACTTCTGGGGAGAGCGACCTCGGAATACGGCACACCGTAACCCATCGTATCACACGCACGGATCTTCACAGGGATCCCCGCCTCTTCAGAAAGCTTCATCAGCTCGTTCACGAAAGGAACGACAAAGCCATAGAAATCAGCACGGGTAATATCCTCCAGATGGCAACGCGGAACAACTCCCGCATCAAAGGCCATCCTCACAGTATTCAGATACTGCTCCATTGCCTGACTGCGCGTAAGCTTCATCTTGTTGAAAATATGATAATCACTGCAGGAAACAAGTATCCCCGTTTCCTGAATGCCGAGATCCTTGACAAGCCGGAAGTCCTCTTTCGTGGCTCTTATCCAGGTCGTTATCTCAGGAAAAGTCAGATCCAGCTCTCTGCATTTTTCAATGGCTTCCCGGTCTTTTTTGCTGTAAACAAAAAACTCCGTCTGACGGATAATACCAAACGGGCCGCCCAGCTTTGACATCAGCTTATAGAGCGTAACGATCTGATCGACCGAATACGGCTCAACAGACTGCTGTCCGTCACGGAAAGTTGTATCTGTTATCCAGATCTCCTCCGGCATTCCCATCGGGACACGCCTGTGGTTAAAGGGGACACGGGGAACCTCTTCGTAGTTATAAATATCCTGATAGAGGTTCGGAGCTTCAACATCCTGAAGAGAATAACGGTAGCTTTTCTGCTCCAGAAGGTTCGATTTTCTTGATATCTCAAGCATCAGAATCACCTCAACTGTTCTTGCATATTGGATAATTGTATACAATAATACATGCGTACTTTACAGATGTCAATACAAAACTGAAAGAAAACCGCCTTCGGATCAAAAGACCCGTCAGACGGTTGACTTCTTATATTATGTAAATTAAATTATGTTTTTATTCTCCAATCTCTCCGAAAATCGCCGCAGCAATGATCAGGACAGCACCGATGATCCCGAGCGTGGAAATCGGCTCCCGGAGGACAAATACCGAAAGCAGCAGAGCCGTAACAGGATCAAGATAGCTCAGGAGAGCAATCGTCTGCGTTTTCAGACCATCCATGCTGCCAAAGTAAAGCGCATAAGCAATGCCGGTATGCACAAGACCAACCACAAGGATCAGAGCGATCATTCCAATCGCTCCGGCTGAAGAAGAAACGGAAAGGACTCCGGACAGAGCGGATCTGTCCAGGATCAGAATATACGGGATCATGATCAAAGCCGCTGAAAACAGCTGAATGATCGTTTTATCATACATATCGATTCCCGGAAGCTTCTTGTTCAAAATTACAACAGCGGAATAGAGGCATGCCGCAGCGAGACCAAAGAGAATTCCTTTCAGCTCTGAAGGCCCGGGCAACCCGGAATCGGCAACTCCGGACACAAAGACCATGCCGACCACCGATACAACAATACAGACGATCTTTTTACCCGTCAGTTTTTCATGAAAAAGCAAAGGCGAAAGAAACATCACAATTGTCGGTTCCATATAATAGCAAAGAGTCGCCGTTGCAACAGAGGTATAATTATACGCTTCAAAAAGCATGACCCAGTTCAGCCCGATCAGCGCTCCGGTCACGATAAGACCGATCACTTTTTTCCGTCCGATTCCTCGGCCGAAAGGCCTCTTTTTCAGCTTTATAAAAATGAACAGAAACACCGAGCCGATCACGCCTCTGAAGAAAGCCAGCAGTGAGGAAGAAATGGGAATAAATCTTCGGAAAAGACCGATCGTTCCGAAGATCAAAGCCGAGACAACAAACATAAGCAGTGAACCGGCGTTATTGTTTTTTTCTTTCATTTCCCGATGTTCTCCTCTTCCGGAATTTATATTCCTGACATTTGAATGAATTATATCACCGGAGCAATTAACATGCAAACTTTGTGATAAATATTCATATTTGCATGCTTCTTTTTCTCTTCATGAAAGGAATTCAGGAAAAAAACGATAAACACAGAATAATCAGCATGGTATAAATACTTTTCAGACATTATAATAATCGGCATTTAAATCGTGAAATCGATAAAAAATAACAAAAAAACTATACCAAACATTCAAAAAACAATTGCCTATTCATAGCAGGAATAATATAATAAGAAAGGAATATTATACAAACTCTTAACCTGTTTTCGGAGAAAAGGGTTCAGGTACCCGGCAGCATTTTCTCAGGAAAACAGAAATTTCAGCAAGCTAAGAAAGGATCAGATCATGGATACAAATAATTACCCAATTCAGACAGTAATGGAATGCCTTTCGGATGACTATGAATTTCTCGGTCTTGTTGATCTGAAAAAGAATGAAATACAGGGTTTCCGGTTTACCGGCGCGTTTAAAACATGGGTATCCTTATGCAACATCTCCTTGCCCGGCAAGCGTTTTGACGTACTCCTTCATACCCTGATCCCGAAAGAGGATCTCAGCGCTTTTATTCAAAGCGTGGACAGAGATACGCTCATGGTGCATATTGGAAACGGGGACAAGATCACGATCCCCTGTCGGCTCAGCTGCAGCGGCATCAAGCATTATGCCATTGAATTCGCGCCGAACCCCAACGATACCAACCTTGTGGCTATTGCGATCCGCAACGTGGAAGACGTCGTAAAAAGCCGGATCGAACTCGAAAAAAAGCTTGAAAGTAAAATGCGGGAACAGACTGATGTCATTCAGGCATCTGTTCGTAAAATTACAGATATGCAGTCCAACGTTATTGAGGCGATGGCAACGCTCGTTGAAAGCCGGGACGTAAATACGGGGAACCATGTACAGAACACTCGCAAATATGTCAGCCTTCTTATTGACAAGCTCCGCGATACCGGAGCTTTCCCCGAGCTTAACGACGCGGATTATTCGAGAAACATCATCCTCGCTTCTGTTCTGCATGATATCGGCAAAATATTCGTATCCGATATGATCCTCAACAAACCGGGAAAGCTCACCACCGATGAGTTTGAAATCATCCGTTCCCATACAACATTGGGAAAAGAGATCGTAGATAAAGTATTCTCAAAAACGATCGACGCAGATCTTATCTCGGTGATCCGTGACATTGTCTACGGTCATCATGAAAAGTGGAACGGAAAAGGATATCCTCAGGGGCTCTCTGGGGATGATATTCCTGTAGCAGCCAGGATCATGGCCGTTGCGGATGTTCTGGACGCACTTGTTTCCAGGCGTTCATACAAGGATCCCTATTCTCTGGAAGAGGCTCTGGAAATTATCCGGAAGGACTCCGGCTCCCATTTTGACAGCAGGATCGTTGACGCCCTTTTCAGCGTCCGGGCAGAAATTGAAGAATACCTCACCAATCTGACACCGGAAGATGAGCTTACGGTTCTCTCCGGTGCATACAACAGCTTCTCAGCCAGTGTGCAGGATAAATCGATCGTCAGCGCATTCGTCGCCGATTACGTTGCCGCCGGACTCTGCAACCCCTTCACGGGGAAGCTTCGTTCCGTTTACTATAAAGGGCAGAGCTACGATTATCGCAGTACCAAGGAGTATTCGGGCTCCATCTCTGCGATCCGGCAGATGTTCGGAGATACGCTGCATCCGGACGACGAGAAAGCTGTCACGTACGCTATTTCTCCTGAGGGTATGAAAGCGATCCTGAAAGACAAACCGGAGTATACCTATAACTACAGATATCTCGAAAACGGCGAGTACAAGCACCGTCAGATCTGTCTGATCCGTATCAGCTCAGAGAGCAGCAGTGAGTCTTTTGACGTACTGCTCGGAGTCAGGGACATTGAAGAGGAAGTTGTCCTTTCCAATACGAATGAGCAGTGCATCACGGCTCTGATGAATGAGGAAAACATCGACGACGCAATAAAGATCATCCTCAAGTCGGTAACCGATTTCTATAAGGGTGACCGGGCATATATTTACTACTTTGACGACATAACACAAACAGCAGTACTCCAGCAGGAATACACGACCTCTCCTGAGCTGAAGAAGATAGGGATCACAAACCCGATACCGCTTCAGGTCCTTCAGAACCGAATCAGTTATATGGAGACGAACGGTATATTCATTTCAAACAGCACAGAAAACGATCTGGATGAGGCAGAAAAGGCAGCTTTCTCCGCAAGACGGCCGGAAAGCCTGTTCCTTTCCCCGATCATGGAGCACGGCAAGGTCAACGGTTTCTGGGGAATTGATAATCCAAGCGTTCGCATGAATGAGCTCTCCCTGCTTGAAAACATGGTATTCACCGTCAGCGAAGCAGCGGACAAAGCAAGAGCTCAGGATCAGATCCGCAAGGAGAACGAGCTGATCCGGGCGCTCATTACGGATTACGGCGCTATCTACAGAGTCAATCTCCTCACCAGAGAAGTAAATATCTTCGGCCTGGATAAGCTAGCTCAGCAGCGCTATGCTCCCATCTTCCGTAACCCGAATTTCAACCTCGATGACTTTATCGACAAGTACTATATCACTCCGGATGTTGTTGAAGAGGATCAGGACCGGCTCAGAAAAGCCATCGCCGTAAACAACTGCCGCAGAGAGCTGAAAGACAAGAAAGAATTCAGCGTCATCTTCCGGGTTCGCAGAGACGGAGTCAACTCGGTTTATACGGAAGTAAAGGTTTTCAAAGCAGAGGAAATCGACGGAGAGGTTGCAGCTGTTATCCTGGCATTCAAGGTCGTAGACGCTGAAATACGTCATGAACTGGAACGGGTACAGGCACTGCACATGATCAGCTATGACGGACTTACCGGACTGCTCAACCGCGCTACTTTCATGAAAAAAGTCAACGAGTACCTTACGACGTCCGGCTCCACAGGCTGCGCAATGATCATGATCGACCTTGACAATTTCAAGCAAGTAAATGACTCATACGGTCATCAGGAGGGCGATAAGATCCTGATCAATATAGCCGGGGAGATTAAAAACTCCTTCTGCGACGGGGAGATCATTTCCCGATTCGGCGGAGATGAGTTTGCTATATTCATTCCCAATGCCAACCGGACATCCCTGTATGTCAAGCTCATGGCATTCCAGGACTCCATGAACAGGTTTTTTGAGGCAAGATATCAGTTTACTAAAATCACAGCTTCGATCGGCAGCGTGCTGAGCAATTTTAACGGAACAGATGTCGACGCATTGATTGCAGCTTCAAACAAAGAGATGTATGAAGCAAAATCCTCCGGCAGAAACCGGATGAACCTCTCCGAGCTGTAAAGCAGAAGAAGCAGTAGTTAACATAATGTTGTTTAAATAACAATAAATATCGTCTGTTTTCCATTCCGTGTTTTGCTGGTGGAAAGCAGACGACATTTTTTAATTAGAGATATATTCCCTTTATGTTTTTTCCAAAATGCCAAAAAACATAGGATGATATAAGCTCCGGACTATTTCTTTTTTAATTACAGTCTTTCGTTTTTGAAGATATCGAGGAAATACTTATAAGTATCTACCTTGAGCTCGCCGCAGGCAGCTTCATCGCAGGCGATGATTGCATCCTTATGGAGCTGAAGAGCGCTGCAGGTCCACTGCTGGGAAACGCCGCCCTCAACCGTTGCCGCGAGAGCGCGGGCCTTGTTATGGCCGTTGATCAGAACCATGACCTGCTTTGAATCCGTAACAGTTCCGATACCTACGGAAAGAGCCTGACTGGGAACCTTGGAGGGATCGTTGTCAAAGAAGCGGGAGTTTACGATCAGAGTATCGCTCGTGAGGTCTCTGACACCGGTTCTGGAAGAAAGAGAAGTAAACGGCTCATTGAAAGCAAGGTGGCCGTCAACGCCTATACCGCCCATAAAAAGATCGATTCCGCCGTAAGAGGCGATCTTCTCCTCATAACGGGCACATTCCGCTTCCAGATCTTCCGCCATACCGTTGAGAATGTTGATATTCTCTGCCGGGATGTCAATATGGTCAAAAAGATTATCATGCATAAAGTACCAGTAGGACTGCTCATGCTCATGGGGAAGTCCGACATACTCATCCATATTAAAGGTAACAACATTCTTAAAGCTCACTTTGCCGGCTTTGTTGGCTTCAACGAGGCACTTATAAACGCCGATCGGAGAAGATCCCGTCGGAAGGCCGAGAACGAAAGGCCTGTTTTCCTTATGGGAGTTAATGGCTTCAATGATATGATCCGCTGCCCAGCGGCACATTTTTTCATAGTTTTCCTGAATAATAACTTTCATCTGACAAATCTCCTGTATATTCATTTTAATTAAAACAGCCAAAAGCTTTTTTATTATAGCACATTCCATGGATAATGCAAATAGCGGAAAAAGAGCGTTGATTTCTTTTCGAATTTTTCATATAATAAATGTTTAGAAATTTATGAATTTTGCTGTGAGGTGTCGGCAGTTGATAGAAAAAACCGTTGAAGTTGAACGGATGGAGGACGTAATCAGCGTTTTCGGTTCCTTTGACAGAAATCTGAGGATCATCGAATCCGAGCTGGAGATCAAGGTCCTTGACAGGGATAATATGCTGCATATCTGCGGTGAAGAAGAAAACGTAGCGTATGCGGAGAAGGCGATTGCCGGTCTGCTTACCCTCGCGGCCAAGGGAGAGAATATTGATGATCAGAGCGTCAGATACGTTCTCAATCTTGTAAAAAGCGGCAAGGAAGCAAAGATCAATGAGCTTGTGGGAGATGTGATCTGCATTACCGCAAGCGGAAAACCCATAAAGCCCAAAACGCTCGGACAGAAGACCTACTGCGACGCCATCGCCTCCAACACCATTACGCTCGGCATAGGCCCCGCCGGAACAGGAAAGACTTATCTCGCCGTAGCGCAGGCGGTAGCGGCTTTCCGGGCAGAGGAAGTAAACCGGATCATCCTCACCCGTCCCGCCGTTGAAGCAGGAGAACGTCTCGGCTTTCTCCCCGGAGATCTCCAGAGTAAGGTCGATCCGTATCTGCGTCCGCTTTATGACGCATTGTTTGACATGCTGGGAGCAGACACTTACCAGAAATACCTTGAACGGGGCAACATAGAGGTCGCTCCGCTGGCATATATGCGAGGCAGAACGCTTGATGACTCTTTCATCATTCTTGACGAAGCGCAGAACACCTCCAGAGAGCAGATGAAAATGTTCCTCACAAGACTTGGCTTCGGCTCAAAAGTAGTGATCACCGGAGACATCACACAGATCGATCTGCCGGAAGAAAAAACAAGCGGTCTGAAGGTTGCCATGAAAGTTCTGGACGGAATTGAGGACGTTGCGATCTGCAAGCTCACCGGCTCGGACGTTGTACGCCACAGGCTTGTAATGAAAATCATCAAGGCATACGAAGAATACGAAAAAAAGGGTCCCGGAGAGGAAAAGACCGGGAAACAGGGAGATAAAAGCAGTCCCGCCAAAAAATACGGAAAGAGGAACGGGTGAAAAATAATGAATACAATTGAGATCAGAAGAGAAAAGAAAAACCTCGGACACAATTCAGCATATGTGCTGATAAAAAAGGCCGTGAATATGGTTCTCAAAGCGGAAGGGATTCAGGAAAACTGTATCGTCTCCGTTCTGCTTACAGACGATGAGGGAATACAGGAAAAGAACAGGGAATTCAGAAATGTTGACAGCGCAACTGACGTTCTCTCCTTTCCTCTGAATGAGCTGACTCCCGGAGAATTCCGCGTTGAGGACTGTGCGGAAACCGACCCTGAAACAGAAGACATCTATCTTGGGGATATCATGATCAACCTGAAGCGCTGTGAAGAACAGGGAGCGGAATTCGGCCATGGATTCGACAGAGAGATCATGTATCTCACGGTGCACTCCATGCTTCATCTGCTCGGTTATGACCACGTGGACGAGGGCGAGATGAAAAAGCAGATGCGGGCACGCGAAAAAGCAATTATGGGGGATGACTGAAGAATGGATATCAAAGGCAATGCAACAGAAAGAACCGCAATGATCACCGTCTGCGGAAGGCCGAACGTGGGAAAATCCACTCTCACCAATGCTCTCGTTGGCGAAAAAATAGCCATCACCTCCTCCAAGCCCCAGACAACAAGAAATCGGATCACCGGTATTGCGCTGCATAACGGAATCCAGTTCATCCTGCTGGATACACCGGGATTCATCAAGCCGCGCAACCGCCTCGGAGATTACATGGTCGGCGTTGTCCGGGAATCCGTAGCAGACGTGGACTGCGTGCTCTTTCTTGTTGAACCGAAGGAAGAAGTCGGTCCCGGAGAAAAGGCGCTTATCGAGCACTTTAAACAGGCTGGGGCTCCGGTAATTCTGGTTATTAACAAGATCGACACCATTCGCGAAAAAGAAAAGCTTCTGGCTGTTATCGCTGCTTATTCAGCAGAATACGAATTTGACAGCGTTGTACCCATTTCCGCTATGAGCGGGGAAGGCATTGATGAACTGCTCGGAGAGATGGAAAAATATGCCGCTGAAAGTCCGCATCTTTTCCCCGATGACATGATAACCGATCAGCCGGAACGTCAGATCTGCGCGGAACTGGTAAGAGAAAAGATCCTGCGCTGCCTTGACAAGGAGATCCCTCACGGAACTGCAGTGGAGATCACAAAGTTCTCCGAGAGAGAGAGCGGGATCATCGATATCGATGCCACGATCTACACGGAAAAGCAGTCTCACAAAGGCATTATCATCGGGAAAAACGGCGCCATGCTCCGAAAGATCGGCGCCGACGCACGCGAAGAAATGGAAGAATTCCTCGGACAAAAGGTGTTCCTTCAGACCTGGGTAAAAGTGAAGGAGAACTGGCGTGACAGCGAGGTTCAGCTCAGGAACTTCGGCTTCAGAAACGAATAATATGCCGGTTCCCTTTTCAACCGTCAATGCGCTTGTCCTGCGCGAGGTGAAATACAAGGAGGCCGACAGGATCCTTACCCTGCTCACTGCTGAGCGGGGTATCATTACGGCGAAAGCCCGCGGAGCATTGCGAAAGACAAGCAAAACCTCAGCAGCTACACAGCAGCTGACATACTCCGAGATGACCGTATTCGAGAACAACGGGCGGATCACCGTAAACGAGGCAACGGTTAAGGAGCCTTTTGAGGGACTGCGAAAAGACTTTGAAGCATTTTCTCTCGGATGTTATTTCGCCGAAGCAGCAGAGACGCTGGCAAGGAGCGACATTCCCGAACCGGATATTCTGCGTCTGATGCTCAATTCTCTCTATGCCCTCAGCTGCGGAATGTACTCCCACAGTCATATTAAAGCTGCTTTTGAGCTTCGGCTGGCATCGATCCTCGGATATGCTCCCGATCTTTCCAAATGCGCCGTATGCGGAAAACCTGACCCGGATAATCCCACGATCGGCATTTCCACCGGACATCTGTGCTGCAGGGAATGCAGAAACTCGGATATCGGAATAACCGATTATCTCACTCCCGAGTCGCTCAGTGCCATGCGCTATATTATCAGCGCACCGCCGAAGCAGTTTCTCGCCTTTTCGCTGGAAGAGGGCTCCGTACCGTATCTCTGCCGCGCCTGTGAGGATTATTTGGCGGATTACTCTTCCCGCAGATTCCAGACGCTTGACTATTATAAAAGCATACGGACATCATCACTGTCCGATTCTTAATTTCAGATATATCAGGTAACAGCAATGAGCAAATATGAAACGATCACATTTGATATGGACGGGACACTGCTCGACAGGAATAAAAACATTCTGCCGGACAGCGTTGAAATGATCAACGAGGCGGCAGCCCGGGGAAAAATAGTTTGTGTTTCATCCGGGAGAAGCATGCCGGAGATCAAGTGGCTGATAGATCTTGTGCCGGCAATCCGTTATTATTCCGGAGCAAACGGTGCCTTTATCTATGATTCTTACGAAAAGACTTTTATACACAGACATTTGATTCCGGAGGAAACCGTAACAGACATTCTGAAAATGGTGCAGCCGGACGGATATATGCCCGTACTCATGGCAGATGATGCATTCTGCCAGAAGGATCAGATCCCTCTCATGCCGTCCTTTAATGTGCCGCAGTATGAAAAGCTATACCGGGATACGTTTACTCACGTGGAAAATATCTACGATTTCTACTATTCCGCTCCCTTTCCCGTATATAAAATCAATATTTATACCCCTTTCCCGGAGATCTGCATGCGTTACAGAGAACTGCTGACCGGGTACAACCTGGAAATGCTGATCAACGAAGGAACCTACCTGGAAATCACTGCTAAAGGCGTTTCCAAAGGTGCTGCGCACAGGGAGCTCTGCAGCTGTATTGGTGTCCCTGTGGAAAACACAATTGCCGTAGGAGACGAAAACAACGATTACGGAATGCTTTCCGCCGCGGGTTTTGCAGTTGCTATGGGAAATGCGAATCCCAGGATCAAGGAGCTGGCAGACACAATCGTTGCCGACAACAACTCCGGTGGCTGCGCGGAAGCGATACGAAAGTATCTTTTGGACTAATACGAACACCAAATAAAAAATCAGGAAGAGCTTTTTCGGTTCTTCCTGATTTCTTTTTGATTGTGTTTTCTTTTTTCTACGCTGCCAAATTAAGCGTGAGTCTTCACTTTTTTGTGGCGCTTGAAGAATCCGTCTCTCTTAAGACCGGACTTTTTGTAGTTTGCATACATATCAACTGCGACAGAGAAGATAATGATGATACCCTTGATCAGATCATGGTAAACAGGGTCAATTCCCAGCAGCTGAAGACCGTTGGTAAGAACACCGATCAGAAGAGCACCGACCATGGCACCCTGGATAGTTCCCTCGCCGCCGCGGAGAGAAACACCGCCGACAACGATTGCCGCAAGTACGTCATTTTCATAACCTTTTGCCTGGGAAGCGGATGCCTGCTGGTTCATGCTAGAAAGGACAAGACCGCTGAGAGCACCCATAATTCCGCTTATCGTATAAGCTATGATCGTAACTTTCTTTACATTAATTCCGCTGAGCTTTGCAGCCTGCTTATTACCGCCAACGCAGTAGATATATCTGCCGTATACCGTTTTATTCAAAACAATATACGTAAAGGCAAAGCAGACAGCGAGAATATAGACAGGGACAGGAATTCCGAGGATTCTCGAGGAACCGACCCAGTTGAATGCCTTTGCATTCATAACATTAATGAGCTGGTTGCCCGTAATGTTCTGAACAAGGCCGTACAGGATCTCAGAGGTTGCCAGAGTAAGCAAAAATGCCGGGATCTCAAAACGGCTGAGAACAATACCATGGAAGAGTCCGCTTAAGGCGCCCATCAGAAGACCGAGAAGGACACCGAGCAGAATTCCCTGCCAGCTGAAGCCAAAGTTTACGATCGTCGTGCAGCAGGCAGCGCCGGCGAGAGCTGCAGTACCGGAAACGGTACGGTCAATTCCTGCAAGCAGAACAGCGAAAGTTGCACCGCAGATCATAATACCCTGAAGAGAAATGGAATACAGGATATTTCTGAAGTTATTCGCCGTAAAGAACTTACCGGGAAGGAGCAATGAGAAGAACAGGATCAGCGCCAGAAGGACAAGCAGACGTTTTTCCTGAAGGAGCTTTTTCACGAACTTATTTTCTTTCAGTTTATTCATGATCAAGCCTCCTTCTCACCCGGAATAATTCCGGAGCATGCAAGAAGAACATCTTCCTGCGTTACAACACCGTTATTGAATTCATGGATAATATATCCTTCCTTCATAACGATAATTCTGTGCGCAACCCTGAGGACCTCCGCAACGTCAGAGGATACAAGGATTACCGCAACGCCTTTGGCTGCCAGCTCTTCGACAAAGTTATAAATTTCGTCCTTTGCACCGATATCGATACCGACGGTAGGTTCATCGATCAGAACGACCTTCAGGTCACGGGTAAGCCACTTGGCCAGAACAGCCTTCTGCTGGTTTCCGCCGGAGAGATTGCCGACGATAACCTGAGAATTTCTCGGTCGGAGGTCAACGATTTCAACCGCCTTTTCACCGAGTTCCTTTTCCTTATCGACTTTTACAAAGCCTCCACTGCTGAGCGTATCATAATTCGTACATGCGGCATTACGCTCAACCGAAAGAAGAGGAATAAAGCCCTGAGTACGTCTGTCCTCCGGGACAAGACCAAAGCCTTCCGCGATAACTTTTCCGGTACCCTTCGGAAGCTTTTTCCCGTGGAAGAGGATCTCGCCGCTGTCAAACTTATCTGCGCCGAATATTGCACGAAGGACTTCTGTTCTTCCGGCACCGACAAGTCCCGTAAATACAAGAACTTCTCCCGCTTTTACGTCAAAGCTGACATGCTCAAATCTGCCGAGGCTACACAGATCCTTTACTTCAAGGACTGTTTCAGCATCACTCACAGCCAAAGGACGGCTGGCAGTAGCATCACTCAGCTCTTTGCCTATCATCATCTTAACGACTTTATCCGGAACGATGTCCTCGTGTTCAACAACACCTTCCAGCTGACCGTCACGCAGAACCGTAATTCTGTCACTGAGGGCAAATACTTCTTCCAGACGATGGGAAATGTAGATAATGGCAACACCGCGTTCACGCAGCTGCTCAATGATCTTGTACAGCATTTCACTTTCCTTGGCGGAAAGAGATGCGGTAGGCTCGTCCATAACGATAAGTCTTGCATCCGTGCTGAGTGCTTTAAGGATCTCGACCATCTGCTTCTGAGCAACAGAAAGCGTCTCAATAATATCATCCGGCTTCAGCGGGAAATCAAAGCGCTTGATAAGGTCATCGATTTCCTTATGCATGGCCTTTTTGTTCAGCACACCGAGCTTATGGATCTCCTTGCCGAGCATGATATTCTGAGTAACAGAAAGCGTCGGGATCAATGAGAATTCCTGGAAAACAACGGAAATGCCAAGACGGGTCGCATCTTCACGGGAATTGATCTCAACCGGTTCCCCGTCAAAGAAGATCTCGCCGCCATCCTTCGGATAAACACCGGTAAGGATCTTGATCAGAGTGGATTTTCCTGCGCCGTTTTCACCGAGAAGAGCATGAACCTCGCCCTTCTTTACGCTGAAATCAACGCCCTTCAGAGCCTTGACATGAGAGAACTCCTTGACAATGCCCTTCATTTCAATGATATTTGAACTCATTTTACAGCCTCCTTCTCACGGAGTCTGGCACTTCTACGGCGAGTGCGCTCAACCATGAATTCATTATAGTATGCATCAAAGATCAGCATTGCAACGATAACAATACCGGTAAGGAGCTGCTGAGTCTGCGTCGGGAAACCGAATTTCAGAATTCCGTTTTCAAGCACACGCATGAACAGGACACCGATCACGGTTCCGATGATATCGCCGCGGCCGCCGGAGAAAGCACAGCCTCCGATAACCGTGGCCGAAATAGCCTTAAACTCATATCCGACACCGCCGCCGGGTTCTGCAGCACGGCTCTTGCCGAGGAAGAACAGGCTGGCAACGAAAGCGCAGATTGCGGAGATCAGAAATGCAGACATCTTGGTCTTAACAAAGCTGATTCCGCTGATTTCCGCTGAATTGCGGTTTGCACCGATCGCGTAAAGGTTCGTTCCTGTTCTGGTATTTTTAAGAATAAACTGAACAACGATTGCAAGAATGATAAAAGCGATCGTGCAGTAGTACATACCGTCAAGAGGGCCGGAACCGATCTTGCTTCCCAGCCATTTGATGGTGGAATTCTTGATGGACTGGGTAGTGGGGCTGCCGTATGCGTCACGAATGGAAACGACATACATCAGACCGATAAAGATAAACTTTGTGCTCAGCGTAGCTATAAAATCCGGAATACGAAGAATAGCAACACAAAAGCCGTTAAGAAGACCGCCGAGGATGGAAACTGCAAGAGCGATCACCATACACCAGCCTACAGGAAGCTCGGTATAATACAGCAGGCTCGATATCACCATACAGCTCAAACCCATCAGGGCACCGCAGGAAAGGTCATTTCCTCCGGTAATAATAACCAGGGTAACGCCGATTGCGAGAATTCCGACAAGCGAGCATTCACGCAGCATATTGTAAATGTTGTTTGCCGTAAAGAACTTATCAGTAGTCAGGCCAAATACCAGTAAAAGGACCAGCAGCAGACCAAATGAGATGATTCGACGGAGCGTTTCCTGTCTCAAAACCGTCGTCCCTCCTTTTCATGTTTAATTGAAAAAACAGGGTTGAGCGCTAATGCACCCAACCCCTGTAGAATTATCTGCGATAAATTACCAGCGCTGGTCAGCAGTGATGGTATCTACGTTGTCCTTGGTAACAGTGATAGGAGGCATCTTGATAACGGGAGTTGCATCCCAGTCAGAGATGTCAACATCGCTGCCGATGTACATCATAAGGAGACGGAGAGCGGTTGCGCCCTGATCGTAGCAGTTGGTGTAAACAGTACCGGTGATGATGCCCTGCTCGATGTACTCGAGAGCCTTGGTCTCGCCGTTTGCACCCCAGATCTGGATGCCTTCAACACCAGCGGTCTGGCAAGCCATGCCGGCGCCTTCTGCCATCTGGTCATTGTGTGCGAAAACAGCATTGATCTGGCCAGGATAAGAGGTCAGGAAGTTCTGCATGGTGGTGTTTGCCTTTTCCATGTTCCAGTCAGCGGACTGCTCGTCGAGAATCTTGATGCCGTCGAATGCCTTAAGAGCATCCTGGAAGCCAGCCTCGAGGTTAATGCCGCGTGCTGCACCAGGGGTAGCCTGGATGACAACAACATTGCCTTCTCCGCCGAGAGCCTCAGCGATCTTGTTGGCAATAACAGCGCCTGCTTCGTAGTCGGTCATGGAAACGAGACCATGGCAGACAGCGTCAGAGTCCATGTTGATGCAAACTACAGGAATGCCTGCGTCTTCAGCATCTTCAATAGCCGGGGTAAGGGTTGCTTTGTTGTAGGTCTGGATAATAATTCCATCGTACTCCTGAGCAATGCAGTCATTTACGAGGGTGATCTGCTTGTCGGCGCTCTTCTCGCCGTCATAGGTGTCAACTGTTACGTTGCCCCAGTAAGCAGCCTCATTCTTAATGCCGTTGCCCCATGCGGTGCAGTTGGCTTCAGTTGCTGCGGTTGCAATCCATGCGATGCGAAGCTCATCCGTGTACGGATCCTTGTCTGCTGCAAAAGCAGAAATGCCAAGGCTCATGACAACAGCAAGAGCAAGAACGATTGCTAAGAATTTCTTCATTTTGGAATCCCCTTTTCTTATAAAATTTTGATATGCCCCGCGGGCAGTCTGCCCTGCGTTATGATTGTAAAATATCACAATTGTTTGAAACTTGTCAACCGAAAATAAACATGTTGCACATTTGTTCAATTTTTTCAAAATACCGCTATAATATTTTTTATTAAAAATGAGAATATGTGCAATTTCACCGAATGATATTGAAAAGGAAACAAATGCATGATATTTTGCTATAATAAGAAATAGTAATAAAGTCCAAAATCAAAAAGACTTCGGCACATCGGCAAGCTGCATTTGGCAAAATGTTATAATCTGCTTATGAACAAACCGGGGAGGCGCATTATGAATATTCTCTCACTTGATATCGGAACTACCAGCATGCGCGGTATCCTTTATGACGAAAACGGCAGCACAATTACAATGAAATCGATTCTGACTCCCCTGATCAGCGACTGCAAGCTCAACACCATGGAGCAGAAACCGGAGGTATATACCGACGGGATAACCGAAATTTGCAAAGCTATCGCATCGGAGTACACGGTTGACGCCATATCCGTTACAGCCTTTCGCTCCGCTCCTACCCTTGTTGACAGAAGCGGAAATGCTCTGCACAACTTCATTATGTGGCAGGACACGCGAAACGCCGAGATCTGCAGCAGGCTGCAATATGCCAACCGGCAGGTTTATAAAACGACCGGATCATCCATCAACACTGTGTTCACGGCTTCAAAGCTCACCTGGTTTAAGGAAAACACCGAAGAACTATACAAGCGCGCCTACAAAGGGATAATCGTTCCTGACTATATCATTCACTTTATGACCGGTGCTTTCAGTACAGACTATACCTATGGCAGCCGTACGCTGCTCATGGACATCCGATCGCTCAGCTGGAGCAGAGAAATGTGCGAACTGTTCCGTGTTGACGAAGAAAAGCTCTGTGATCTTGTTCCTCAGGGAAGCATCAGCGGAACTGTAACGAAGGAATTTTCCCAGCTGACCGGGATCCGGCAGGGAGTACCGGTGATCAGTGCGGGAGGAGACCAACAGTGCGGTGCTCTCGGTCTCGGTGTAATGGATTCCGCAACGATCGAGGTAAACTCCGGAACAGGTTCATTTGTTATTTCTCTTACAGATGAGCCGGAGCTTTCCAACTCATCCGTTATCTGCAATGTTTCCGCTGTACCCGGAAAATACACGCAGGAGATGAACATTATCGCCAGCGCCTCGGCACTGAACTGGCTGATCCGCGAAGTCTTCCCGGAATACTGGGGAGAAGAACCGAATTTTGAGGCAATAAACAAGATCGCAGAGGAAACTCCCGCAGGCTGCCATGGCGTGTGGGCGATCCCTCATTTCCAGGGCTGCGGCTCCAGATCCTGGAATCCTGATGCAACTGCCGTCTTCGGCGGGCTGACTCTCTCCACACATCGAAATGACATGATACGGGCCCTGTATGAAGGTATTGCCTCGGAGATCGCCAAAAGCATCAATATTCTTCCCGAAGTATGCAGGGAAGCTAAGGAGATCGCTGTCGCCGGAGGGCTTTCCAATTCAGATATCTATCTCAAGATCCTGTGCGATATGACCGGTAGAAAGCTGATCCGCAGCCACAATGTTCAGGCTACAGGACTCGGTGCCTTTATCTCCGCAGCCGCAGCGACCGGTCTTTACGGAAGCTTTCCGGAAGCGCTGTCGGCAGTCCGTAAAAACGAAGAATGCGACGTAATGATTCCCAACGAAGATAACGTTCGTTTCTATGACGGATATATGAGAAAAACAGAAAAAATGTTCTGTGCTGCATGCACAATCTGAAAGGCACAAATAAAACGAATAATAAATATTTCACGAAAGGGACTTAAATCATGGAAAAGCTGGCTTTTGAAAAGAAAATTCTCGGAAATATTGAAAAATGTTACGCAGTTCTCGGAACCACGATCGGCGGGAAACCGTTTTTGTTTTACGGCGGTGAAGGTGCCGGATCTTTAAGGGCATTTTCCGGCAGCGACTTCTCCCACTGTGACATGGTATGGGAAGGCGGCGGCGGCACGATGTCCATCGTCCCGCTCGCAGACGGCTGCATTCTTGCTTCAAGAGGCTTCACCTCCATGGTTGACAGCGCCGGAAGCACCGTAGAATTCATCCGATACACCGGCGAAGGCTTTGAGCACTTCACGCTCTGCACGTTGGATTATCTCCATCGTTTTGACTCTCTCCTTGCCCCGGACGGAACAAGATATATTTTTGCAGCGACACTCCACAGCGGCAAGACAGACAAAGAGGACTGGAGCAATCCGGGACATGTTTTTGTCGGTGAAATGGCACCGGTCAGTGAGCTCCCTGCTCCTGTTGAGCTGCAGCAGCTCCCCGGAGATTTTTACATGAACCACGGTTTCTGCAAAGCCGAATGGGCAGGACGTGAAGCCGCCTTTACCACAAGCCGTGAAGGTGCATTCGTATGGCTTCCTCCGGAGAAGAAAGGCGGGGAATGGATCAGTATGAAGCTGCTTGACTTCCCTGTCAGTGACATTGCCGTCAGTGATATAGACGGAGACGGTGAAAAAGAATTGGCCTGCCTGCTTCCGTTCCACGGAAATGAATTCCATATTTACAGACTCTCAGACGGCAAATACCAGGAAGTCTATACCTATCCGCTCGAGAATGATTTTTATCATGCCGTCATCAGCGCAACCATTCATGGTGAAAAAGTATTTGTCGGTGGAGCAAGAAAGCTCACCGCAGACCTCTTCCTCGTCCGCTGGGATGCAGAAAAGAAAGGCTTTACCGAGCAGCAGCTTGACGCAGGTCCCGGACCGAGCAACCTCGCGATGCTCAACCTTGAAGACTGTGACCTGCTGCTCAGCGCAAACAGAATGATCTTTGAGGCTGCTGTATATAAGTTCTGAAAAAAACTCTCTTCGGAGGCAAAAATGGAAAAGGATCGAACTGAACATGAACTGCTGAGCGTAGTGGCATACCTCTACTACTATGCAGACATGAATCAGGCTGATATTGCAGACAGACTGTTTATCTCCCGCTCAACAGTTTCCAGACTTATAAAAAAGGCTCGCAGCAGCGGAGTCGTTGAGCTGAAGATCAACGAACCGTGGCAGCGAAATCTGGTGCTTGAGGACAGGCTGAAATCCATTCTCGGAGTTTCTGGAGCCAGAGTGCTTGCAGGGGACAGCAGTATTCCTGACGATACCGCGCTGACCATGCTTGGAGAAATGGTCTCCTTTTATATCAGCTGCAACATGGAAAGCAGCGATATCCTGGGTATATCGTGGGGCAATACTTTCTCACGGGTAGTGGACTCAATCGTTTCGGGACGCAGGATCCCGTTCACGGTCGTTCCTATTATGGGAAGCCTCACATGGCCGAAAGTCAACCCCGAAAGCACTGAGATCAACTACAGATTTTCCAAATCCTACAGTGCCAAATTTGTTCCTCTCGACGCTCCCCTTTACGCGGACGATACGGAAACATTCACAAATCTCTACAGAAAATCCGATGTTGCCGCTGCGCTCGAGACAGCAAGGAGCGCGGACATGGTACTTACCGGAGTCGCTTCTATCGATGATATAATCGAAGAGAACAAAACCTCGAAAGCTGCTCTGGATAAGCTGAAACAACTCGGATGCATCGGAAGGATCGGAGGCCATCTCTACGATATCAGCGGATGCGAAATCGAGGGAAACTTCAAAGACCTTCATATCGGGCTTTCCTACGAAGAACTGAAGAACATAGGCAATGTAATGTGCGTTGCCAGCCATATTAAGAAGGCGGAAGCCGTATACGGCGCGGTAAAATCCGGAATCGTCGACAGTCTCTTTATCACGGAGTCCCTTGCTGAAAAAATACTGAGCATTGCAGCAGACAGAAGAGTATGAAGATACTATCGGTAGTAATTCCTGTAGTTTTGACGGTAATTCTCGGAATGATCTGCAGAGAAGCACATATTCTTACATCATCCGACATCAATGCTGCGAAGAAGATTGCAGTTAATATCACGCTTCCTGCGGTATCCTTTTCCGCATATCTGAATGCGGACTATTCTCCGAGAAATCTGGTGATCCCGCTTTGGGTGCTGATTTGCTGCTGCACCATGCTGGCTATGGGCTTCGGGCTGAAAAAGCTGTTCAGAAGCAGCAACAGACTTCTCCCTTTTCTTTGCTCCGGCTTTGAGGGAGGTATGCTTGGATTTTCCCTGTACCCTATCCTTCATCCGGATATGGGTCCGTTCTCTCTTTTGATTATGGGAAATGTATTCTTTGTATTTACCGTTTACAAGATTCTGCTTTCAGGTGCCAAAGGAAAGAGGGCCATTCTTCTCGAAGCTGTAAAATCTCCTTCATTATGGGCTCTGTTTTTCGGGATCATCTTCAGCGCAAGCGGACTATACAAAGCAATGGCTCCTTCCGGTGTGCAGGCGGTCTTTGATGATACGCTGACATTCGTCTCAAGATCAACCAGTTTCCTTATTCTTCTGACGATCGGGTTTGATCTGGACTTCAGAAAAATACAGTGGCGGACAGCCTTAACTGCGTTTCTGGGACGTGAAGTTATCTGTGGAATCATGCTCGTTCTTACGCTGCTGCTGAACCGCTATGTACTTCACGGAATGATCTCCACTGATGCTGCACTGGTGATGTTTATCCTTTCTCCGCCCTATGTTATCAAGGTATTTGCCGGCGAATCCGAGGACGCAGATATTCTTTCCTCCTCTCTTTCGATCATGACCCTTTTCACACTGCTCATGTTTATTATCATCAGTACATTCGTATGACAGCCATTCATTAATATTTTTTCCACGAAATATCATAATAGAAATATCATAATACAACAGGTTCTTTGCTATACGCAGCAGACCGATTACAGTATTCAGCGATACTAAGAATTTAATAATATTATTTAATCATTAACAGTTTTAGGAGGAACCAATGAGTAAAATCAGCGAAATGACAAGAGAATCCTGGATCATGAGCACTTTTCCCGAATGGGGAACCTGGCTCAATGAAGACATTGAAAACGCAGTAGTTCCCGAGGGGAACGTAGCAATGTGGTGGCTCGGCTGCACGGGTATCTGGATGAAGACCCCCGGCAACACCAACATTACAATCGATCTCTGGTGCGGCAACGGCAAACGGACTCATGGCGACGGAAAAATGAAGGTCGGACATCAGATGGCAAATATGTGCGGCGGACGCGCAATGCAGCCCAACCTCAGAAATGTTCCGTTTGTTATGGATCCCTTTGGTTTTAAACATGTTGACGCGGTTCTTGCCACACATTATCATCAGGATCACATGAGTGCAGAATGGGCAGCACACGTTATTCAGAGCGGAATGACCACTGTTGATGAAAACGGCAATACAATTCCCGTCCCGTTTATCGGACCGAAAAAGAGCGTTGAAACCTGGATCAAGTGGGGTGTTCCCGCTGAGAGATGTATCACTGTAAAACCCGGCGATGTTATCAAGATCAACGATATTGAGATCGTATGTCTCGACAGCTTTGACAGGACCTGTATTGTTACGACCGATTCTCAGGGTCCTGACAGAGAAGAGCTTACCGGAAAATGCCCGACCGACATGGACGAAAAGGCTGTAAACTATCTGCTCAAGACTCCCGGCGGCAATATCTATCATTCCGGCGATTCCCACTTCTCCATTTATTTTGCAAAGCATGGCAAGGATTATGACATTGACGTTGCATTCGGTTCCTTCGGCGAGAATCCGATCGGTATGCAGGATAAGATGACTTCCATCGATGTTCTCAGAATGGCTGAGAACCTGAAATGCAAGGTCGTAATTCCCATTCACTGGGATGTATGGACCAACTTCCAGGCCGACTGTGAAGAGATCAAGCTTCTTTACAATTTCAAGAAGGATCGCAACGAGTATAAATTCCATCCCTTCTTCTGGCAGGTGGGCGGAAAGTACACCTATCCTCAGGATAAAGATAAGATCTATTATCACCATCAGAGAGGCTTTGAGGACTGCTTTGAGGCTCCTCAGAATATTCCTTTCAGATCCTGCCTGTAATACAAATAAAACGATCGCGGGAACGTTCATACGTTCCCGCGATATTCTTTGTGTAAGACATCATAAACGTGCGACAACAGACTGTTTCACCGCGGTACACGGACATCAAAGAAGATGTGTTTTGGCAAAAAATGCGGACAAATTCAGACAAAAAAAGAAATGGCCGAAACCTTACAGATTCAGCCATTTTTTACAAGTCGGAGTGACGGGATTCGAACCCACGACCTCTTGGTCCCGAACCAAGCGCGCTACCAGCTGCGCTACACCCCGAAAGCTTGAATAGTATATACTCTATTCCTTTTTTTGTCAAGAGCTGATGAGACAAAAAAGAACCGCAGCAGCAAAAAATCACTGCCGCGGTTTTAATACTTTATAAAATCAGGAAGTTATTCCTCCGCTTTCTGCTCTTCTTCAACTTCTGCTGCAGGCTCAGCCTCTGCTTCCTCCACGGGAGCAGCTTCTGCCTCAGAAGCTTCCTCGCAGGGAGCTTCGCACGGCTGTTCTTCTTCCGCAGCGGAGAAATCCGCATCATAAACTTCCTTCTTCAGGCTGCCGGTAATCTCCTGTGCTTTCTCGGAAACGACCTTTGCAGCTTCCTGAACCTTGGAGACTGCCTCGGGAGCATACTGCTTTGCAAGATCAGCTGCCTTCTGAGCAGTATCTGTTACAGTCTTCATGAGCTCAGGAGCTTTCTCCTCTGCAGCCTTGGAAACATCAGAAAAGACCTCGGATGCCGCATCCTTAATGGCATTCAATTTTTCCGTTGTCCCGGAGACACCTTCCGGATTCTTTTCATTATACTTTTCAGAAACCTTAACTGCAGCAAATGCAGTACCGACGGCAACGCCGGCTTTAACGAGTTTAGAAATAAAAGACATGTTTTTTCCTCCTGTTATTCTTTGTTTTATCATTTTCTTTATTATTCTGCGAGAATTCTCAGACTACCGTTTTACATATCTTGTAACAGGATTATAAACCAATAATCATAATTTTGTGTGAATAAAAAATGAAAGATTTCTTTTCTGTAACAGAAAAGCCCATCTTTTTTACAGATGGGCTTTGTTGAAATTCAAATCAGTCTTTTTTCAGAGCTGAATCAAACGCAATATTTGAAGGCTCAAAATCAGATGCTTTCACGAACTCGTATGCTTCCTTTGCTCCGAACATTCTCTCCATTCCCGAGTCTTCCCATTCAACGGAAAGCGGGCCATGATAGTTCATCGCATTGAGCTCACGGATAATTCCGTCAAAGTCGACATCGCCATGACCGAGAGAGACAAAGTTCCAGCCTCTGCGAAGATCGCCGAATTCAATATGGCTTCCGAGAATACCGGAACGGCCGTCGAGCTTTACTTTGACGTCCTTCATATGGACATGATAGATCCGGTCAGCAAAATCTCTGAGGAAGAGACAGGGATCAACACCCTGCCACTCCAGATGCGAAGGATCAAAATTCAATCCCAGAGTGGGACGATGGTCAAAGACCTCAAGAAGCTTCTTCGTACTGTAGTAGTCAAAGGCAATCTCTGTAGGATGTACTTCCAAAGCAAATTTGACATCCATCTCATCAAAATAATCAAAGATCGGCGTCCAAAGCTCTTTTATCTTCGCATATCCGGCATCGATCATCTCCTGAGTCGTCTGAGGGAAGGAATACCAGAACGCCCAGATCGGCGAACCAAGGAAGCACGTTACGATGTGAACGCCCATCATGTTTGCAGCTTTTGCAACGGCCTTCATCTCTTCAATTGCCCAGGCACGAATCTCTTCGGGCTTTCCGGCAAGAGCGGAAGGAGCGAAATTATCAAGACGGGGATCCCAGTTATCTCCGACACACTGCCCTGCAAGATGAGCACCGAGAGCCCAGACCTTCAGGTCATATTTTTTCAGGGTTCCGTCAATAAAGTTCCGGTAATCTGCGTCAGAAATATACTTATGAGCATCCAGATGCGTATGGCAGGCTATCTCAAGTCCGTCATATCCGATCTCGCTCATAGTCCTGCAAAGATCTTCAAAACCGATATCGCCATACTGGCCGGTGGTAATAGTTACAGGTCTCATATTATTTCCTCACTTAACGGCAACCGGCATTTTTGTATCCGCCGATTCCTGATTTGCAAAAATAACATTCATTGCATGCATTGCGCTTTCTCCGGAGGCATTCGGCTGTACTCCGGATTTTACTGCTTCAATAAACGCATCAATAACTCCTGTCGCAGTTCTTCCGCCGGAGGTCTGATCTTTATTGGAGGTCAGTTTATCCAGATCGTATTTATCAATGGTTCCGTCTTTCTTCTCAACGATAAGAGAATATTCCGGATCATCATACATTCTAATCACGCCACCCTGGCAGTAGAGCTTGGTGGAGTTGTCTTCCTGCCCATAGTTGGTCCAGCCGGCATGCATTGTGCCAATGACACCGTCTTCATTGACATAGATGGCCATAGCATTGTCATCCACTTCAATCGGGCGACCATCCGGGAACTTCTTATCTGTTGTTGCAAGGACAGCGTATGTCTGAACGATCTTCTTTCCGGTAAGGAAATAGAGAAGATCGGTTTTATGAACGCCGAGATCCGCCATTGCGCCAAACGCAGCTGTCTTTTTCTCAAAGAACCAGGAATCCGCTTTTCCGGTCCAGCCTTCAGGACCAGGATGGGAGAAATGCGTCTCGAAAGCCACAAGATTTCCAAGCTCACCGCTCATAAAAATCTCTCTGCCTTTGACATGAGCTTTTGCAAAACGCTGGTTGAGCCCGATCATAAGGATCTTCCCGGACTTTTTCTGTGCCTCAAGCATAGCTTCACAGCCTTCCTTCGTGATTGCCATCGGCTTTTCACAAAGGACATGTTTGCCGGCATTCAGCGCCTGAACAGAAACACTGTCATGGAATCTGTTCGGAACGCAAACAGAAACCGCGTCAACATCGGAAGCCAGAAGCTCCTCTATGCTGTCATAAACCGTTCCGCCGTAAAGAGCTGCAAGCTTCTCTGCTTTCTCTCTTGAAGGATTATAATAAGCAACTATTTTGCACTCAGGATTCTCCGCATACTCCGGAGCATGTCTGACTTCGGTGATTTTCCCGCAGCCGATGAGACCAACTTTTATCATAATTTCTCCTTTATGCCTGTTTCCTATTCTGGAAATTCTGAATAAGAACAGCTATTACTATAATTGCGGCGCTGATTGCACCGTTAAGGTACGAAGAAATATTAGCAGCAGTAAGAATATTGTTGATGATTTTGAACATCAGAACGCCGAGGAAGGTTCCGGCAATCTTGCCGCGACCACCCGTCATGGAAGTGCCGCCGATAGCAACGCCGGCAATTGCATCCATTTCCCAGGACATGGCAGCAGAAGCGGAAGCAACTGCAGTCATTCTGGATGCGTACATCAGAGAAGCGATACCGCACATAGCACCGGTAATAACATAAGTCATAATCTTCACAAGATCAACATTGATACCGGACAGTCTGGCTGATTTTTCGTTTGATCCGACAGCAAGGACATGCTTGCCGAATGCCGTCTTCTTCATTACGATATCAAAAATAATAACGAATACGATAAAGATGATCATCAGATAAGGGATCTTAATTGAGCCGATAACTATATTTCCGACAGCGATCTGGCGGAAGGAATCAAACAGATCCTTTCTGACCGTGAAGGGGCCGCCTGCTCCGTAGTAGTTGATGACCGCACGGCAGGCGCTCATCATCGCAAGCGTAGCGACCATAGGAGGCATACCGCCTTTGGTAACCAGAAGACCATTGATCATACCGAGAATGCAGCCACAGGCAATGCAGAAAAGAAGCATCACGATCACGCTTCCGGTCGCATTGAGAACAAGGATTCCAAGACCTCCGATAAACGCGACCTGAGAGCCGACGGAAATATCAATAAGACCGGCGCAGATGACCATCGTCATGCCCATTGCGATAATGCCGATCATACTTCCCTGAACAAACAGGTTTGTAATGTTATTCCAGGTGAAGAACTTTCCGTTAAATACTCGGCCGAGAATACAAAGAACCACGAAAGACAGAACGTAGCTGTATTCGCCAAAAATCTTACTGAGTATGGTTTTCCCGTCAAGTTTTTTCGTTTTATCCATTTGCTATACCCTCCAGATTAGATCCTGTTGAATAGTACATAACATTTTTCTCTGTGAGATTATCTCTGTCAAGGCGAATACTCTCTTTGCCGTGATAGAGAACTATGCAGGAATCCGCGACCTTGAAGATCTCAGGGAATTCCGCGGAGAAGACGATAATGGCTTTCCCCTGCTTTGCAAGATTCAAAATCAGATGATAGATCTCAAATTTTGTTCCGACGTCAATACCCTGCGTCGGATTGTCAAACAGCAGGATCTTCGCATCACTCTCAAGCCATTTTCCGAGAATAACCTTCTGCTGGTTACCGCCGGAAAGAGACGTGATAACGTTCTTTTTATTCCCGACTTTTATGGAAAGAGCCGCACGCTGTCTCTCAAAGCGTTCATTTTCTTCTTTGGCATTGATAAAGAGCTTATCAAAGCGAGTATTCAGATAGCCCATTGAGAGGTTGTCCTGAACAGAAAGATCATTGTGAATGCCACGCTCTTTTCTCATTCTCGGAACCATGCTCGTTCCGGTTCTGAGGTACCTCTTCACGGAGCTTACACTGGCCTTATGCGGCATTTCCTTTCCGTTTATCTCAAGCTTGCCGCTGTGAGAAATGACACCGAAAAGAATATCCGCCAGATCGTCCTTTCCTGAACCCTGAAGTCCCGTTACCGCAAGGATCTCACCCTCATGCAGTTCAAAAGAAAGATCCTCAAGGACTCCGCCGCTGATATGATCCGCTTTCAGCACAACCTTATCCGTTGCGTTATATTCATGGTTCGCAAACTCTTTGTCTTCAAGGTGATGGCCGATCATCATCTCTGTGATCTGTTCCTCATTAATATCCTTGAAAAGGCCGTGACCGATCAGTTTACCATCACGCATTACATAGTAAACATCACAGATTTCAAACAGTTCCGGCATCTTATGGGAAATATAAATAAAGCTGACACCTTCCGTTTTCAGCTGCCTCATAATATTGAAAAGATTTTCGATCTCATGAGTAGCAAGAGCTGTGGAAGGCTCGTCCATAATTATCAATTCAGATTTAAAGAGAAGAGCTTTTCCGATTTCAACAAGCTGCTTGTTTGCTGCTGAAAGTTCACCGACTACCGTTTCAGGATTAATGTCAACATTCATTCTCCTGAAAACTTCATTACATTTATCAAGCATTTCAGTCTTATTGAGAAAGACTGATGATTTTTTAATTTCGTTGCCCAGGAACATATTCTCATAGACTCTCAGGTCATTGCAGAGGTTCAGTTCCTGATGAATAAATCTGATTCCGTGCCTGTCAGCGGTACGGACATCTTTCATTACAACTTTTTCGCCATCAATAAAAATTTCGCCGGATGTAGGAGAATACACACCGGCCAGGACATTCATCATTGTGCTCTTTCCCGCACCGTTTTCACCAAGCAGACCGACTATCTCACCGGAGTCGACCGTTAAGGTGACATCATCAACAGCACGGACCTGGCGGCCGAAGTCCATTACTATGTTTTTCATCTCAAGATGCATAGAAATATTCCTTTCGTCTTGCGCTGAACTTTAAAAGGGGCCGGCTGGATCCAGCCGGCCCCCGATAAGCCTAATTTAATTCAGATCTTAAATTAGAAATCACCGATGGAGTATCTGGTTGCGAAGGGTTCGCTTGCTCTGTACTCATCAAAGGTGTAGGTTGCGTTGCCAGCATTGGAAATGGAGAAGGAAGGAATGAGCCAGCAATCAGTTGCTTCATCATAAACAGCAGTGCCAGCAAACTCGTTGCCCATTGCTACGTCAACAGTGTAGTCAACGCACTCACGGATGAAGGAAGGAGCGAAGAAGAAGGTGCAGAACTTTGCTGCGAGAGCAGTGTCTTCGAACTTCTTGCAGGTAGCATCAATGCCGCCGACGGAGGTGAGGAGCTTGAGGCCAGAGAGGTCTGCGGTTCCGGTGTAGCCTTCGAGAGCGTTCATAAGGCCGTTGATGATTTCGTCATCGTGGGTAACGATGAGGTCGAGAGCTTCGATCTCTTCATCGCTGTGACCTGCGAGCCAGTTCTCCATCTGCTCCTGAGACTTCTCAGAAGACCAGTCGGTAACGAAGGTCTCGTTAACCTGCTCGAACTTGGCATCAATGACTTCGTCCATACCACCGCTGCGCTGTGCGGTAACAGTGGAAGCATCACCGACAAAGCGGAGATACTGAACAGCGTCATAATCCTTGTAGTACTCGTTGAGGTACTTGCCCATCTCGCCGCCGATGAAGAAGTTGTCGCCCATCATCTGAGCTTCAATGCCTTCAAGACCATCGATAAGTCTGTCATAAATTACGAGAGGAATGCCTGCATCAAGAATGGTGAGTGCTGCGCTGCGGAGAGCTTCGCCTTCATTGGGCCAAAGCATGATAGCGTCAACATCGCCCATTGCGAGAAGGTTCTCGATCTCGGAGATCTGACCGGAAGGCTCGCCCTGAGACTTTACGACGACTTCAAGGTTGTCATACTTCTCCATAAGGAGCTCAGCTTCCATTTCTGCGTGCTTAATGGATTCACCAGTGAAGCCATGGTCGCCAGCAGGAATGACAAGAGCTACCTTATAGGAGTCTGCTGCGGAAGCTGTTGCGCAAAGAGCAAATACCATGCAGAGCGCAAGGACAACTGCCAACATCTTTTTCATTGTGTGTTCCTCCTAAAAGAAAAAAATATATTCACACCTTGCGGTGTAAACTGCATAAAACGGATTGACAATCCTCATTAGTTGATATTATATTAACATACGGTCACGGCATTTGTAAAGAACATTTTTCATGCCATTTATTACAATTCTTCATATCAGCAAAGGATGGACTCTATGAGCGCAGAAATAATCAAAGCATGGTCAGGATTCAATATTAAGTATGCATTGTTTGATTTTGACGGGACAGTAAGCCTGATCCGTCAGGGCTGGCAGGACATCATGATTCCCTATTTTACGGAAGTACTGGAAGAGACAAATTCCGGCGAAACGCACGAAGAGCTGCTCGCCATCGTAAGAGATTTCGTAGATACTCTCACCGGGAAGCAAACGATCTTTCAGTGCATACGCCTTGACGAGGAAGTAGTAAAACGCGGCGGCCCCCACAGAGAGCCAATTGAATATAAAAATGAATATCTCCGCCGGCTTTCCGAAAGGATCGCCGACCGGAAAGCAGACCTTGCTTCCGGAAAGCTGCCGGCTGAAGCATGGCAGGTTCCCGGGTGTTCGGAGTTTATCCGAAAGCTTCAGGAGAAAGGGATCAAATGCTATCTTGCCAGCGGTACCGACGAAGAGGACGTGCTGTACGAAGCAAAGCTTCTGAAGCTTGACAATACTTTTGAAGGCGGAATACACGGCGCACATGCGGATATGACGGAATGCTCCAAGGAGCTCGTGATCCGGGATATGCTGACGAAAGAAAAAATCAAGCCGAACGAACTGGTTTCTTTCGGAGACGGTTACGTTGAGGTTCAGCTGGTTGCCGAGCTCGGAGGACTTGCAATCGGCGCTGCTACTGACGAAGAAAAACGCTGCGGAATCAATGAATGGAAAAGGAACCGCCTGATCAAAGCCGGAGCCAACGCCATTATTCCGGATTTTTCCGAAAGCGATGAAATCATCGATCTGATTACAAGGAGTGAAGTCAATGCCATTTGAAAAATTTGACAGATCAAGACTGAACATTCTTCCGCTTGATGAAAGAATACATGACGTCGATCTTGAAAAAGTTCTTCTTTATCCCGGAAAGGATCTCCCGGAATATGATCATCCCGCTCTTGATCCTCTTGCAGAAGCCGTCGTAAAAGCAAGAAGAGAATATGACGCAGCCGTACTTCTCATGTACGGTGCCCATGTTATTCGGACAGGGAACGGGCTTTACATGATCGAGCTCATGAAGCGCGGACTCGTTACTCATTTTGCTACCAACGGTGCCGGATCTATTCATGACTTTGAGCTTGCTCTCAAGGGGCACACCTGTGAAAGCGTTGCCAAATATATCAGCGAAGGTCAGTTCGGGCTCTGGAAAGAAACCGGAATGATCAACGATATTATTGTTCAGGGCTCGAAGGACGGGCTCGGATGGGGTGAATCGGTCGGACGTTATATCTGGGAAAACAACTTCCCCTACAGAGAGAAATCCGTTCTGGCAATGGGCTATCATCTTCAGGTCCCCTGCACCGTTCACATCGGAATCGGCAATGACATCATTAACGAACACCCGAATGCAGACGGGGCTGCAATGGGAACCTGCTCCTATAACGATTTCCTCATCTATGCGAAAACGATTGAAAATCTCGAGCACGGCGTATTTCTGAACTTCGGCTCAGCGGTTGCCGGACCGGAGGTATATCTCAAGGCTCTTGCCATGGCGAGAAATGTTGCGAAACAGGAAGGCCGTTCCATTACTGATTTCAAGACTGCAGTATTTGATCTTCAGGGCATAAAGGACAGCGACAACTATTCCGCAACTCCCCCGAAAACTGACCCCCGTTATTATTTCCGCCCCTGGAAAACAATTCTGGCAAGAACAGTTGCCGACGGCGGAGAGAGCTTCTACGTATGCGGAGAACACAACAAAACGCTCCCCAATCTCGCAGCAAAAGTATTTGAAGCCGACGAAAAATACAGTCAGGGGATCTGAACATGGAAATTTCAAGAATTATCGATTCCCTGAGCCGGACAAATCAGGCCAAAATTATTGTTTTCGGAGACTACGCTCTGGACAAGTATTTCTACATTGACCCGGAAAACGATGAGCCTTCCGCGGAAACCGGACTCCCCGCTTATCAGGTAAACAGAAAACATCTGTCCGCCGGCGTGGGAGGGACTATCACACAGAATCTGCGCGCGCTCGGAGCGAACGTGATCTGCATCGGAATCACCGGAAATGACGGAGAAGGTTTCGAGCTTCTCAATATTCTGGATTCCATCGGGGCCGACACAAAATACATGGTAAAGACGGACCGAATGTTTACCTGCACCTACATCAAGCCGATGCGCAAGCAGGCCGGAGGAGGATATACCGAGCTTAACCGCATGGATATCCGGAATCTCTTCGAGCCTCCCGCAGATATTCAGGATGAGCTTCTTGCCAATCTCGAAGCCGCCATACCGGAGGCGGACGCAGTACTGGTAACCGATCAGTTCTATCAGCGCAATCAGGGAGCTGTGACCGACCGGATCCGGGCTGAGCTTGGAAAAGCAGCACTGAGGTATCCTGAGAAGTTCTTCTTTGCCGACTCAAGGTCATTCATTAATGAATATGACAATATGGTTCTCAAATGCAATAATCTTGAAGTTTTTTCAAAATTTGAAGGCGGCAAGGGTGATCCGGAAGATCTCGGTGAAATCATTGAAGCCGGTACAAAAATACAGAAAAAAACAGGCAGAGAATTCTACATTACACGCGGAAGTCAGGGAATCGCGGCATTTGATTCAAACGGATATACGATCATTCCGGCCTTCAGGGTAACGGGAGAAACGGATATCGTAGGAGCGGGAGACGCGACAAATGCTTCCCTTGTTCTCGGAAGAGTGCTCGGGCTTTCCCCTGAAGAGGCCGCAACCCTCGCATGCGCTGTATCTTCAATCACAATTCAGCAAATCGGAACGACCGGTACCGCGAAGCCGGAAGAAGTAATTGAAGTTCTTCGGACGAGATAAATTATCTATCATTTCGGATCTTGATGCAGAAACAGCATCATCGATGACCGTTCCGAACATTTTCAAAAACAGATATTATTAAAAATGAAATAGGAGAAACCATGGACTACATCGAAAAAATAAACGCATATTATGAAAAGCTGAAGGCAACCGTTGACCTTATCGACAGAGAGAGCATCGACAAAGCAATGAAGACGCTGACCAAGGCCCGCGACGAAAAGCATTTTATCTATATCATGGGCAACGGAGGAAGCGCCTCCACAGCTTCTCATTTTACCGGAGACTTCAACAAGGGACTCAGCCTGAACAGAGAAAAAAGATTCCGTTTTGTATGCCTCAATGACAATGCAGCATCTGTTTTGTCCCTTGCAAACGATGTTGACTATTCTCAGGTTTTTGTTGAGCAGCTCAAGAATTTCCTGAGCGACGGAGATATTGTAATGGCTATTTCCGGTTCCGGAAATTCCGCAAATGTTATCAATGCCGTTGAATATGCGAAATCCAAGGGAAACACGGTTATCGGTCTTACCGGATACAACGGGGGCAAGCTGAAGGAGCTGAGCGATATCAGCCTTCATATTCCCGTTGATGATATGCAGATCGTTGAGGACTTACACATGGTTTTCGACCACCTCATGATGTCCATTCTTTATCATGAGCAGTAAGACAAGGAAGATCCTCTCTGTTGACATCGGCGGATCAAAAATACTCGTCGGGATCATAGACGAATACGGAAATGTCCTTTCATCAAAGAAACAGCTTTTTGATCATCCGACCAGGGAAAAGGTTGAGGCGGCAATCGTAGCTCTTGCAGATGAGATCCTCGCTGATCCTTCATGGAAAGAAGAGCCGGAAGAAGAGGTCTGCTGCATCGGAGCTTCCATTCCCGGACTGTGCGACAGTGCAAACGGATTATGGGTATATGCTCCCTTTTCCGGGATCCGGGATTTCCGCATTGTTGAATTCCTCGAAGGAAGATATCATAAACCTACCTTTATAGAAAATGATATCAATCTCTGCGCAGTCGGCGAACGCAGGTTCGGTCACGGAAAAACGGTTGACAGCTTTTTCTGGCAGAATATCAGCACCGGATGCGGCGGGGGAATTATGCTCAACGGCAGATTGCTGCGCGGAAGCTCCAACTCCGCAGCGGAAACGGGACATATTAAGGTAGTAGATAACGGGGCGCTTTGCCCTTGCGGAGGGCACGGATGTCTGGAGGCATATGCCTCTGCTCCGGGAATTTCCAGACAGTACCGTGAGCTTACAGGAAAGACGCTGACCGCCTATGAGATTTCTCTCCTTGCAAGGAACGGTGACAGCAGCGCGCTGAAAATCTTCGATAATGAAGGGCTATATCTGGCAAAGGTTATCGGAGCCGTAGTCAACACGCTGAATCTCCCTCTCGTTGTGATTGGCGGGGGTGTTTCCGGATCATTTGATCTGTTCTATCCTGCAATCAGAAAATATCTTCCCGATTATCTGTTCATGAATGCGAATCCGGAGCTTGAGATCAAGCCGACCGCGCTCGGATACGAGGCAGCCCTGATCAGCGCTGCAGCATACGCTCTGTATGGACTTGAAAAGGCCGATATCTGACTTGTGAGTCTATTCCGGGAGCTGTATTTTTCAGGGAATAAACAGATACTCCCATAATCATATCTGCAATAAAATGACAAGAGCAGGCCCATATTCTTTGGGTCTGCTCTTTTTCTTCAGTTTTATCATCAATCGTCACATTCTTCTCTTAATTTGCTGTGACAACCGCTAAAAATACTACTATAACTCAGAAACGAACATTTACATCGCAGGAACCGCTCACTCCGGGAAGCCTTGCGCTGTCGGTAAACTGCCAGATATCAAAATTTTCAAACGCCGGTCTTTTATTATTCTCCGTGTAGCTTGCAACCCAAATCGAATAATCCGAAATTGCGTCATAGTTGAGCTCATCATGGAAAAAGCTCTCACTGGCATAAATCCCGGCGGAATATCCTGCCCTTTCGATTTCCTTACAGAATGCAAGTGCAAAATCAACTCTCTCGGCCGTGGGAAGACCATCCGTACGTCCGGACGGGTAATCTCCGGAAAACTCCATATCCATATATATTGGGAGATCAAGCTCTATCCCGTCAAGCTTTTCGATTACATACAGCGCCTCACGTTTTGCTTCAGGGCTGTTTGCTGCCATAGAGTAAAAATAAACACCTACGGAAATTCCCGCTTTCTGAGCACTGAGCAGTGAATTCCGGAACCAGTTATCCGTATACAGAGAACCGTTTCCCCAGCCTCTTCCTCCTACACGGATCAGGGCAAAATCAACGCCGATCTCTTTCAGCTGTTCCCAATCCACCATGCCGTTATAAAAGCTGGTATCTACCCCTATTGAAGCAGCCGGAATACCGTCCGCATCACCGTAAAACAGTTCGTTGTCCACATAATTCAATCCGGGAGCGACTCTGATATCGGGCTCTGCCTGACCTTCGTTCGGAACTGCAGCATCGCCCCCGGCATAAGCTGAGGGCGACACAGATATAGCTGCGGAGAGGAACACCGCAATCAAGACCAATATGAACTTACCGGGGATTACTCCGCATTTATTATTTTTCATTGTTTTTAAAATGAAAAGGAATTACTTATTGAAGCTGTCCTTCAGTGCAACGCTTCTGTTGAAAACAAGATGACCGGGGGCGGCATCCTTATTATCCAGGCAGAAGTAACCCTGACGCATGAACTGGAAACCTTCGCTGTCCTTGCCCTTTTCCGGCATCGCAGCTTCCGCCAGACCGGCCTCGACTTTGCATCCGGTGAGAACCTTGAGACTCTCCGGGTTCAGGCAGTCTAGGAAGTTTTTGTCCGGGCCGTCCGGTTCCGGATCCGAGAACAGATAGGAGTACATACGTACTTCCGCATCCGCAGCGGTATTTGCATCTACCCAGTGGATCGTTGCACCCTTCACCTTATGTCCGTCGGCAGGATCGCCTCCCCTGCTGTCCGGCTGATATTCACAGAGAACCTCGACGATCTTTCCGGTCTCATCTTTGACACAGCCCGTGCAGGTAACAAGATATGCGCCCTTCAGACGTACTTCATTACCGGGGAACATTCTCTTGTACTTCGGAGGAGGAACCTCCTCAAAATCTTCACGCTCAATATAAAGGTCACGGGAGAAGGAAATTTCTCTGGTCCCAGCAGCTTCGTCGAGAGGATTGTTTTCAACGGTAAGCTTCTCGCTCTGTCCTTCCGGATAATTGACGATCGTAAGCTTAACAGGATCAAGAACCGCCATCACGCGCTTTGCATTCGCATTGAGATCCTCGCGGAGGCAGCTTTCAAGGAAAGCCCAGTCCACCGTGGAATCGACTTTGGAAACACCGATGCGCTCGCAGAAATTGCGAATACTCTTATGAGTATAGCCTCTTCTTCTCAGGCCGCAAAGCGTCGGCATACGGGGATCATCCCAGCCGGATACATAGCCGTTCTCCACCAGAAGACGGAGCTTGCGCTTGCTCATCACGGTATAGTTGATTCCGAGACGAGCAAACTCGATCTGGCGGGGCTTATGATATGGAATAGAAACATTGGAAACCACCCAGTCATACAGAGGCCGGTGAGCTTCATATTCGAGAGAACAGAGAGAATGCGTAATTCCCTCCAGAGCATCCTGAATCGGATGCGCAAAATCATACATCGGGAAAATACACCACTTTGTCCCCTGTCTGTGGTGCTCAATATATCTGATACGGTAAAGAACCGGATCGCGCATATTGAAGTTGCCGCTGGCAAGATCAATCTTTGCTCGGAGAGTATACTTTCCTTCCTCAAACTCGCCTTTGCGCATTCTCTCAAAAAGATCCAGAGATTCCTCTATCGGTCTGTCACGCCAGGGAGACTGAGCCGGATGGCTGATATCTCCGCGATACTCCTTAAACTGATCAGGAGTCAGCTCACATACATATGCCAAACCTTTTTTAATCAGCTCTATTGCGTACTCATAAGTCTTCTCGAAATAGTCGGAGCCATAGTAGAAACGGTCATCCCAGTCAAATCCGAGCCAGTGGATATCATCCTGTATTGCCTCAACGAATTCTGTATCCTCTTTCGCGGGATTGGTATCATCCATTCTCAGATTGCAGATTCCGCCAAATTTTTCAGCCATGCCGAAATCTATCGTCAGAGCTTTGCAGTGACCGATATGAAGATAACCGTTCGGCTCAGGCGGAAAACGCGTATGAACCTTCATGCCGTAGCAACGGTTTCCTTCTGAAAGATCCTCTTCTATAAACTGCTCAATAAAGTTTTTGGAAACATTCTCGTCCATTGTTTTCTCTCCGTTACAAAAAATGACTGTGAGTAATTATATACGAATATTCAGCCGATTACAACATTTTTTCGCAACTAATCCTTGACTTTTATATGGTGAAAAACTATAATTCATTTAAATGCCGTGAAGGGCAGGAGTACGCAGAAACTGTGAGTCAGAGAGAAGACGGCCGGTGCGAGTCTTCGGATCAGACTGCGGAAGGTCGGCCCGGAGCACTGAGGCTGAAGCTCCCATTGCTGGGGAGTGCGTAAGCCAAAGCGGGTGATGTCGTTATTCATCAAGAGTGCCGCTTCAAAAGCGGAATTCAGGTGGTACCGCGGTAATTTTATCGCCCTGAGGTTATACCTCAGGGTGTTTCTTTTTGAAGCACCCGGGGAATCTCAAAAAGGAGGAAGATTCAATGAAAGAACTTCCAAAAGTGTATGACCCTAAAGCGGTCGAAAAGAAAATATATTCCATGTGGGTCGATGAAGGCTGCTTCGACGCCAAAATTGATCCGGATAAGAAGCCGTTCTCCATCGTAATGCCTCCCCCGAATGTTACCGGTCAGCTGCACATGGGCCACGCTCTTGACTCTACGCTTCAGGATATCCTCACGAGATACAAGAGAATGCAGGGTTACTCAGCTCTCTGGCTTCCCGGCGTTGACCATGCGGGAATTGCAACCCAGATTAAGGTTGAAGAAGTCCTTCGCAAAGAAGAAGGGAAAACAAGATACGACCTCGGGCGTGACCGTTTCCTTGAGCGCGTGTGGGACTGGAAAAACAAATTCGGAGATAAAATAGTAGAACAGCAAAAGAGTCTCGGCGTTTCATGCGACTGGAGCCGTTCCCGCTTCACCATGGACGATACCTGTGCGAAAGCTGTTCGTGAAACCTTCTGTGATCTCTACGACAAAGGGCTTATCTACAAAGGACGCAGAATTATTAACTGGTGCCCTCACTGCAGAACCGCTCTTTCCGACGCAGAAGTTGAATACAAGGATATTCCCGGACACTTCTGGCATATCCGTTATCCCGTGGAGGATTCCGATGAGGAATTCATTATTGCCACTACCCGTCCCGAGACAATGCTCGGTGATACCGGCGTAGCCGTCCATCCGGATGACGAGCGCTACAAGCATCTCGTCGGCAAGAACGCGATCCTTCCTCTCGTAGGAAGAAAGCTCCCCATCGTTGCCGACAATTACGTTGAGCTCGACTTCGGTACAGGCGCCGTTAAAATGACGCCATGCCATGACCCCAACGACTATGAGGTTGCTCTCCGCCATAATCTTGAAATGATCCAGGTCATCGACGAGGATGCAAAAATCATCAATGACGGCTGCGGAGGAAAATATGACGGGCTTGACCGTTATGAAGCACGAGAAGTGATCGTTAAGGATCTTGAAGATCAGGGTTACCTTGTAAAGGTGGAAGATTACAGCCATAATGTCGGCTGCTGCTATCGCTGCGGAACTACCGTTGAGCCTCTTACCTCTCCTCAGTGGTTTGTCAAGATGGCTCCCCTCGCCAGAAAGGCCATTGATGTCGTAAATGACGGACGCATTAAGTTTGTTCCTGAACGCTTCACCAAGACCTATCTGAACTGGATGGAAAATGTTCATGACTGGTGCATATCCCGTCAGCTCTGGTGGGGTCATCAGATTCCTGCCTGGTACTGCGATGACTGCGGACATATCACCGTAAGCCGCGCTGATGCCTGCGAATGTGAAAAATGCCACAGCAAAAATATTCACCGTGACGAAGATGTTCTCGACACCTGGTTTTCCTCCGCACTCTGGCCGTTCTCCACAATGGGATGGCCCGAAAAGACCCCTGAGCTGGATTACTGGTATCCGACGTCTGTAATGGTCACCGGATATGATATTATTTTCTTCTGGGTTGCCAGAATGATATTCTCCGGCATGGAGCAGATGGATAAGGAGCCGTTCAAGACGGTATTCATTCACGGCCTTGTCCGTGACAGTCTCGGACGCAAGATGTCCAAGTCCCTCGGAAATGGAATTGATCCGCTTGAAATGGTCGACCAGTTCGGTGCTGATGCTCTCCGGTTTAACCTCATCACCGGCAACTCTCCCGGAAACGATATGCGCTTCTATGTCGAGAAATGCGAAGCCATGCGTAATTTCTGCAACAAGATCTGGAACGCTTCCCGCTTCGTGATGATGAATCTCACCATCGACAAAAACGAGCTTCCGGAAAAGCTTGAAATAGAAGATAAATGGATCCTCTCCAAGCTGAATGACACCGTTAAAGAAGTATGTGACAATATGGACGCATTTGAGCTCGGTGTTGCCTCTTCAAAGATCTATGACTTTATCTGGGATTCCTTCTGTGACTGGTACATTGAACTTACGAAGCCGCGTCTGAATTCCGACAATCAGGAACTGAAGGAAAACACGCAGAAAGTCCTTCTCTATGTTCTCACAGAGATCCTCAAGCTGCTTCATCCTTTCATGCCCTTCATTACAGAGGAAATCTGGCAGGCGCTTCCCCATTCCGATGCCGCCGGGAACGCGCTCATGCTTGAAAAGTATCCCGAGTACAGCAGCTGCCTGAGCTTCCCCGAGGACGAAAGCAACTTTGAAATGGTTATGACAGCAATCAAAGCCGTTCGTGCCCGCAGAGCTGAAATGAATGTTGCTCCTTCGAGAAAAGCTCATCTCTATATAGTGACGGACACCAGAACCGCATTTGAAGCGGGAACCGATTACATCTGCAAGCTGGCATATTCCGAAAGTGTTTCCATTCTTGACAGCGTTCCTGCCGAGAGCGAAAAAATGGTATCTGTTGTTACGGATAATGCCCGTCTGTTTATGCCTATGGCAGACCTCGTTGACTTTGAAGCTGAAAAAGCAAGGATTCTTAAAGAGATAGAAAAGAATGAGAAGCTTCTTGCCGGTCAGGAAGCAAAGCTGGCAAATCAGAATTTTGTTTCCAGAGCCCCTGAAGCTGTCGTTCAGATCGAGCGTGACAAGAAGGCAAAGCTTGAAGCACTGATTGAAAATCTGAAGCTCAGCCTTGACAATCTCGGCTGACGGCACGAAGAACCGGATGGAAAACAAACTGCTTATCCGGACAGAGATGTTCGGATACTCCAAAAGTGATACGGAAGACTATATTTTAAAGCTTCAAACGGAGTTTGACCGAAAACTTTCGGAAGCCAAAAGCAGCTTCCGAACCAGTACGGAACAGCTGGAGAGTTCATATTATCAGGCCGAAGAAGAAAAGCTGAAGCTTGAGAAAGAGAAAAAGCAGCTTGAGGACAGGATTCGCCAGCTCAGCGAGGAATACGAAAGAACAATTGCTGAAATAAAAAGAGAAAACGAAAACCTCGCTGAAGCAATGGAAGTTCTTCTTTCCTCCTGCGAATCTTCTGAAAGCCAAACAGCGGAAGCCACTGGTCAGACCGACAGCATTGCAGAACCGGAAGCGCTTCCTCCCGCCGAGTTTTCCAGAATCTTTTCCGCAATACAAATGTCTGATGAATCGCTCATCGGCGAATCTCAAAGTACTGAACCGGATAATGTGAGCAAACGTACGGTCATCGTCAATTCCGATCCGCAGAAGATCAAAAAATCTCTGGATGTGCTTTCGGACTCACTCAGCAGTTTCACAAAAGAGACGCTGAATGCTATCAGCAGAATCAAAGATTCCGTACATTAATATATTGAAAAGCGGTCTTATAGTCTGTTTCATGGAACCGGGACACCTTCGTGTCCCGGTTTTTCTGTTAATCGTTATTCCATGTTAATCAATCATCTGACAGATTCGTTCATTTCCCACAAACGGAAATGTATAAGTCATATAATTATATGCCGTTTTGCACATTATTCACAATTCAGAGAAAAAGTGCAAAAATCTATTGTTTTTCTGCCGAACCCGTGCTACAATTTAAAGCGTTAAATATGATGCCCGTTGAAACAGCTTGAATTTCTTTAAGGGAAAACAGGCCGTGGAGGGGACTCTGGAGAATCTCATTAAGTTGAGTGCCGAAGGTGCAAGGCGTTCTGCCGAATCTCTCAGGCAAAAGGACAGGGGAAGAGTCATTCTTCATGTTCTCCGGAGTTGCTGTTTTCAGCAGCTCATTTTTTATTTTCTGAAGGAGAAAGGAAAACACTATGGAAAACTTTATTGCAGGCGTTGAAAAAGTAAACGGCGCGCTAAACAGCTTTGCCTGGGGCCCGGTCATGCTGCTGCTGCTTGTCGGCACAGGCGTATACCTGACCGTAAAGACGAAATGGCTTCAGGTATCTCACTTCGGCCGGATCATGAAGGCCACCGTCGGTTCTCTTTTCAAAAAAGACAACAAAGATGCTAAATCCGACGGTAAAAATATATCTGCGTTTCAAGCTGTTTCCACTGCTCTCGCAGGAACTGTCGGAACTGGCAACATTGCCGGCGTAACCGGTGCGATCTTCGCAGGCGGTCCCGGTGCGGTATTCTGGATGTGGGTCGCAGCCTTCTTCGGAATGGTAACAAAATACTCTGAGATCGTTCTTGCCATGAAATACAGAGTCAAGGATAACGAGGGACTTTATCACGGCGGACCCATGTACTACATTGAAAACGGTATTGGGAAAAAATGGAAATGGCTTGCTGTTATTTTCTGTCTGCTTGGTGCCTTCGCTTCCTTCGGAATCGGAAATATTGCCCAGGGAAATGAAATAGCCGGTTCTCTGTTTGATCTGTTTGGTCTTCCCAAACTTTGGGGCGGAATTATTCTCGCAATCGTCGTTGCTCTCGTTACAATCGGCGGAATACAGCGTATCAGCAAAGTAACATCCATTCTTGTTCCGTTCATGTCCGTTTTCTATGTCCTCGCCGGAATTATTATCATTATTATGAGAATCACTGATATTCCCGCGGTACTCGGCCAGATCTTCTCTCAGGCCTTCTCCTTTAAATCCGTTGGCGGCGGTCTTTTCGGATATACGATCATGATGGCCATGAAGCAGGGCTTTGCAAGAGGCGTTTTCTCCAATGAGGCCGGTCTCGGCTCCGCACCTATCGCTCACGCCGCTTCCTCTACTGAGGAACCCTGTGAGCAGGCAATCTGGGGCGTATTTGAAGTATTTATTGATACCATCATCATCTGCTCCATCACTGCATTTGCAGTTCTTCTTTCCGGAATACTGGACGCTGAAGGCGGTCTCTCCGCTTTCACCTCAAAGGGTTCCGCAGCAGCCGCTGCATTCAATACCATTCTTCCCGGTACGATCGGCGGAAAGATCATTCAGATCAGTCTTCTCTTCTTCGCCTTATCCACGATTCTTTCCTGGGCATACTACGGAGAAAACTGCTGGAGATATCTCACAAATGACAATAAAGCGGTCATCATGGCATACAAAATCATCTTCATTCTTGTCTGCATAGTCGGAGCTGTCGGTTCCGGAACGCTTATGTGGGATATTGCGGATACGCTCAACGGTCTGATGGCAATTCCGAACCTGATCGCGCTTCTCGTTCTCAGCGGAACCGTTGCAAAAATCACAAAGGACTATTTCAGCAATCATATGCTGAAATAACGCAAAACAGGAAATATTCTCGTGCGTTCGTTCTCTGCATAAGATAAAACGGACAATAACCGGGATCCTCTCTCCACAGCCGGAACAGATATTATTCTGTATACGGCTGTGGTTTTTTATGTGCTGATACCTCCCGTCTTTTCAAATGACTATTAAGGCATGATTCACTTTTTCGCTAAATTGGCAGACGCTTAGCTAATAAGTTAATTCAAAAAACATTTTTTAAGTATTATATTAATTTACCTGTTAATTAATCGTGCATATAGAACAATATTATATATATAATTGCTATTATTTCTGTCTATTCCAATAAAATATCCGTCATTTTTTATATAGTATTGACAAGTAAGAAGTTATCACTCTATAATAAGCATGTAAAAAAAACACCTAATTAATTAATATATTAATCATATCTGTAACGATAAAGGCAGTGATTAAATTGAAGGCTAAGATATCCGTTGAAAAAGGAAATATCATAGGAAAAGTCAGTAATAACCTCTACGGTTCCTTTGTTGAGCATCTGGGACGCTGCGTTTATTCCGGTATTTATGAACCCGGTCACAGCACCGCCGATCAGTTTGGATTCCGCGGGGATGTTTCTGAGCTTGTAAAGGAACTCGGCGTTTCCGTGATCAGATATCCGGGTGGAAATTTTGTATCCAATTATCGCTGGGAAGACGGAGTTGGTCCGGTAAATGAGCGTCCTGTCAGACTGGACATGGCATGGAGATCACTTGAACGCAACGAAGTGGGCGTAAATGAGTTTTCCAGCTGGTGCAAAAGGATCGGCGTTGAACCGATGATGACCGTAAATCTCGGTACAAGGGGAATACAGCCGGCGCTTGATCTTCTCGAATACTGCAATCATCCTTCCGGAACTTATTTCAGCGATCTCCGTATTAAGCACGGGTATGCAGAACCGCACAACATCAAGTACTGGTGTCTTGGAAATGAGATGGACGGTGAATGGCAGGTCGGTCATAAGACTCCCGATGAGTACGGTTTTCTTGCAGCCTCCACAGCGAGAGCTATGCACATGTTTGACCCTGAGCTTAAGCTTGTTTCATGCGGAAGTTCGCATACATTTATGGATACCTTCCCTGATTGGGAAGCCACTACTCTGACACACACATATGATGTAACAGATTTTATTTCTCTGCATCAGTACTTTGATAACTTTGACAACGACACAGCCGATTTCCTTGCCAAGTCTCAGGAAACTGACCGGTTCATTCATACTGTTGTTTCAGTTTGTGACTATATTAAAGCGAAAAAACGCAGCACCAAGGATATGATGCTGTCATTCGACGAATGGAATCTCTGGTATCATTCAAAAGCGCATGATGACGACATGATGGCCAACAAGCCCTGGACGGAAGCTCCGAATCTGCTTGAGGATATCTATACATTTGAAGATGCACTTGTCGAGGGCTGTATGCTGATTACCTTCCTTAAGCATGCAGACAGAGTAAAAATGGCATGTATCGCTCAGCTGGTCAATGTTATAGCTCCCATTATGACAGAGAAAGGCGGCGGAGTCTGCAAGCAGACAACGTTTTATCCTTTCCAGCATGTCTCTGAGTACGGCAGAGGAGAATCTCTTCGTGCTTTCTGTGAATCCCCGAAGTATGATTCCAGAAACTACTGTGATGTTCCCTATGTTGAGTCCGCTGTCGTGCGAAATGAAGAAAACGGAGATATCACTATATTTGCGGTAAACAGAAATCTGGAAGAGGCAGCTGAGACAGACTTCTATCTCAGAGGATTTGAAGACTATTCGTTTAAAGAGCACATCGTTCTTGAAAACGACAATCTGAAGGCTGCCAACACAGTGGCGGAACCTTTCAACGTCGTCCCTGCTGTCCGCAGTGATTCTGTAGCAGACAACGGAAACGGAAATTATACGATCCGTCTGAATAAGGCTTCATGGAACGTGATACGTTTCGTAAGAAAATAAACGGAGCGCAATCCCCAACCTTGTTAGCAATTAAATTTATTTTTTCTAAGGAGGAAAAAAGATGAAAAAGACTCTCGCACTCGCACTCGTTCTTTGCATTGTCCTTGCATTTGCAGCACCTGCATTCGCAGACGCAGAGCCGACCGAAATCGAGTACTGGACATTCCAGGCTCTTCATGTCGACTTCTACAAGACCATGGCAGAAAAGTGGAACGAACTCAACCCCGATCGTCCGATCACAATCAAGGAAACCGTTCTTGACTATGAAGACATGCACAGCAAGCTCGGTATTGCTCTGCAGTCCGGTGAAGGCGCACCTGACCTTGTTGACATTGAAATCAACAAGTTCGCAAACTTCCTTCAGGGCGACATCCAGCTCCTTCCTCTGAACGAAGAACTCGCTCCCGAGCTTGATAACATTGTCAAGGCAAGAGTTGAGATCTATTCCAAGGATGACAACTACTACGGCATCTGCTTCCACATCGGTGCTGCTGTTATCTTCTACAATGCTAAGATGTGCGAAGAAGCAGGAATCGATTACCAGAACATCAAGACCTGGGACGATTATTATGAGGCAGGCAAAAAGTTCAAAGAAGCATTCCCCGACAAGTACTGGGCTTCTGTTGAGACCGGTGACGTATGGCATGTATGGCCTCTGATCGTTCAGGCCGGCGGTGACTTCACCACTGCTGACGGCGAGCCCAACCTCGATTCTCCCGAAGTTGCAAAAGCACTTGAGTACAACCGCAAGATGCTCGACGAGGGTATCGCATGCGTTGCACCCGGCGGCGGACATCATCAGGAAGAGTTCTACGGCTACATGAACGACGGCAACATCTGCTCCATCGTAATGCCTATGTGGTACCTCGACCGCTTCACCAACTACATGCCCGACCTCAAGGGTCAGATGGCAGTATGGACTCTCCCTGTATGGGATGAGAACAGCCCCAAGTCTGTCGGCCAGGGCGGTACCGGCACTGCTGTTACCAATCAGGCTGATGATCCTCAGCTCACCAAGGACTTCCTCGTATACGCAAAGACCTCCCGTGACGGCGCTATCGTTGCATGGAATGATCTCGGATTTGATCCGATCCGCGTAGAAGCTCTTGATCTGCCCGAAGTAAAGGATGCAGAGAATGTATTCACTGAGTACTATGTAACCCGTCCGATCGATGTCCTCATGATGGTCAAGGACGACATCGCTGGTCATAACAACAACAGCGTAATGCCCGCAACTCTCGACACTGCAAAGGCAAATGTATTCACCCGCGCATACACTGAAGAGAACGTCAACATCCCCGAGATGCTGGCTGAAGAGCAGGCAAATATCCTCTACTAATCTCAAATCATACCCTGCCGTTTCCTTACGGCTGAGTAAAGGGGGAACGGAAAGCTTCCTGTACGGGGCTTTCCTTCCCCTCTTTTAATAAAAAGAGGCTTTTCAGATCTGTGCGCCGTTTCCGATGTAAATGAAGTATATTCTCACTTTTCTTTGCTGATGGAATATGCCTGATTTATGTCAGGAAAAGCACCTGAACATCCAACAACCCGCTACAGGAGGTACCAATGAAAAAAGCACCGGATGGAATTTATATTGAGGACTCCGGTTCCGGCAGACGGCTTAAATCTTTTGCCTATAATGCCAGGATCGCACCTTATGTGTTCGTTGCACCGTTCATCATCGTTTTTCTGATCTTCTATGTATATCCGATTATTTCCGGCTTCGTAATGAGCTTTCAGAATGTTGTCCCCGGACAGACGAAATTTGTCGGATGGAAAAACTATAAGATCCTTACGAACCGGGAATTCAAGAAAGCGATCCGTAACAGTGTTGTCTATACGATTGCGACCCTTGCAACTCTTCTACCGATTCCGATGTTCCTTGCAGTACTGCTGAATTCCAAAAAAATGGTCGCCAAAGGGTTCTTCAGATCTATTTTCTTTCTTCCGGCATTGGTTTCCGTTGTTGTCGGCGGTTTCACTTTCCGTCTGATATTCGGTGAGCTCCCGACTTCTCTGCTCAACAGCGTCACTGCAAAATTCGGTGCAGAACCGATCAAATGGCTTGGCGGACCGAAACAGTGGACGACCTACCTTGCACTGCTTGTTCTTGCAATCTGGCGGTGGCTCGGTGTAAACATCATTTATTATCTCTCCGGTCTGCAAAATATTCCAGATGAGTTGTATGAATCGGCGGATATTGACGGGGCAACCGGCTGGCAGAAATTTACAAGAATTACTATGCCGCTCCTGAAACCCACAACGATTTATGTCCTCACGATCAGTATTTACGGAGGACTTGCAATGTTTCTGGAGAGTTATATGTTATTCAACGGAAACAACTCTCCGAACAACTCCGGTCTTACGATTGTCGGCTTCCTGTACAAGGTCGGATGGCAGCAGAATAAGTATGGTTATGCCTCCGCAGTCGGTGTCTGTCTGCTTCTGGTCACGCTCATCATTAACCTCATTCAGTTGAAGGCCACCGGATTCTTTGAGAAGGAGTGATGGAAATGGATAAACAGATCAAGAAAAAGAAAGTATCCGTCAGCACAGTTCTGATGGTTCTGCTTTTTGTCGTTCTCGGTGCTTTGACTCTGCTGCCTTTCTACAGCCTTTTTCTGGCATCCTTCCGTCCCGGAACAGAGCTTATGCGTCACGGGCTCGGTCTGAAGATTGACCTCCCCTCTATGTCCCTGAATAACTACAAGCTTCTCTTTACTGGAGAAACTCCCTACTTCACCTGGTTTCTGAACAGCGTAAAAATAACTGTTGTCCAGACGGTACTCACGCTATTCGTCAGTGCTTTTGTCGGATACGGCTTTGCCATGTATGACTTCAAGGGCAAAAACCTGATCTTCACCTGTGTTCTCTTTGTTATGATGATTCCAGTTGAAATCATCATGCTTCCTCTCTATAAGCTGTGCATCAGTCTTGGTTTGATGAATACCATGTGGGGTATTATTCTTCCGACGATAGCTATGCCGATGCCAATCTTCTTTTTCCGGCAGTACCTGAGCGGAATTCCCAGAGATTTTCTGGATGCAGCTCGCATTGACGGATGTTCGGAGTATGGTATATTCTTCCGGATCATTCTTCCGCTGATGAAGCCGTCCTTTGCCTCTATGGGTATTTTTGTCGGTATGAACAGCTGGAACAGTATGCTCTGGCCGATGCTCGTTATACGCACCAACGACAAAATCACACTCCCGATCGGTCTTGCTTCCCTGATCACGCCTTACGGCAATAACTATGATGTTCTTCTCGCCGGTGCGGTATTTGCTGTTGTTCCCATTGTCATTCTGTTTGTTCTTTTCCAGAAATACTTCATCGCCGGTATGACCGCCGGCGGCGTTAAGGGCTAAAAGATGATCGTAAATCCTACGCCTGAGAACGTTGCTTTCTTCGGAGCGCTCGCCAGTGACATCAGATTGAAGATCATTCAGTTGCTGTCAAAAGACGAGCTGAATATCAAGGAGCTGGCCGAACAGACCGGAGTCAGCAGCCCGATCATGCTCAAGCATATCCAGGCTCTTGAAAGTGCCGGAATCGTCACAAGCCGGCTCGTAAAGCGGAATGGCTCTGTAAGCAGAGTATGTACTCTCGTATTTGCGGAATATCGGTTTATGATCGAAACACGGAGAAAAAATCTTCCGTCTGTTCAGTCTTTCTCCATTCCGGTCGGTCAGTATTCTGACATTGAAGGAACCCCCACATGTGGACTGGCAACAGTGGAAACGGTTATCGGTTTCCGGGATGACCCGAGGGTATTCTGGGATCCGGAACGGGTAAATGCTCAGCTTCTGTGGTTCACGCAGGGATACGTTGAATACAGAGTTCCGAATTATCTTTCCAGTGACCAGAAGCTCGTGGAAATAGAGCTGTCATTTGAGATTGCCTCCGAAGCACCTGATTTTGCTGATGACTGGCCCTCCGATATTACCTTTTCTCTGAACGGAATAAAGCTCTTCACCTGGACAAGCCCCGGAGATTTCGGAATAAAAACCGGAATTCTTACGCCGGAATGGTGGCCGTCAAATCAGTACGGACTGCTGAAGGTCATACGAATCAAATCCGACGGGACATTTCTTGATGATGAAAAGATCTCCGATATTACCCTTGACCAGGTCATGGAAAATCCGTCGCTTTTCTGGAAGATCCGTTTTGAAGTTGCTGAAGATGCGAAAAACGTCGGTGGACTGACTCTCTTCGGAAAGCGCTTCGGAAATCATGCACAGGATATTATTATGAGAGTCTTCTTTGAAAAGGACTCCGAAGAATAGAAGTCTCCGGAAAAACAAAACAGCTTAACTGAACAGTTTATGACATTCAACTGTTCGGATAAGCTGTTTTTTCATTTAAGAAAATAAAACAGACGGAATACCTGATGACTCCATCTGTTTTAAATGACTAATTAATATTGATTGTATTATTTTACTCCCAGAGCCTTGCAGGCATTTTTCTGAACCGGAAGACGCATTCTTTTCGGAACAGCCTGAGCATACCACTCGCCCAGTTCCTTCTTCTTAGCTTCAGACATAAACGGAATCAGAGGAATGATCTGTCCCTGAAGAGGGATATACATCATCTGAACCTCCGGAAGATCTCCACGGACAGAATCCGCTTTAAGAAGAGTCTCTGCAAGAGAATCCGCTTCTTCTGATGAAGGGGAGGATTCTACACATTCGGAAACAAGCTTCACAACATCTTCATAAAACACAGAATGGCAGGGGTCGTTTTTCGGATGATGACCGAGACCAAAGATGCCGTCAAATGCTCCTTTTTTAGATAAAAGCTCCTGAACCGTTGCAATATAAGCATCGATTCTGGCGTTAAGTCTGTCAGTATATTCCATCAAGAACCTCCAAAAACAATTATACTTTTCTCTATATGATGGTAATACTATATAATATACATAAATGAAAGTCAAGAATTCCAATTTTGAATAAATAAACTATCCGGTATATAAAAAGAGAATTCTTCTTGAAAAACAGTGGAAAATCGTCTATGCTATAAAAATACAAATATTCCCCTCGGAGGTCAGCACAATGAAATTTGGACATTTTGACGATGAAAAAAGGGAATACGTCATAGAGACGCCTCGCACTCCCCTTCCCTGGATCAACTATCTCGGAAGTGACGATTTTTTTACCCTTGTTTCAAATACAGCAGGAGGATACAGTTTTTATAAGGATGCACGTCTGCGCCGCATCACCAGATATCGTTATAATTCAAGTCCGCTCGACACCGATGGATTCCATATCTATGTAAAAAGCGGTGCTGAAGTATGGAACACCGCATGGCAGCCCGTTCAGACAGAGCTTGACTCGTACGAATGCCGTCACGGACTCGGATACTCTCATTTTACCGGGAGAAAAGGAATTATAGAAACCACGCAGGAGATGCTGGTTCCCCGCGGAGATTCCTGTATGCTCTGCAGAGTAACCGTGAAAAATCTTGGTGAAAATCCTGAAAAAGTCGAACTGTTTTCCTATACGGAATTCTGCCTGTGGGATGCCATGGATGACTCCTCGAATTTTCAGCGCAACTATTCTACCGGTGAAGTTGAGACTGAACCGGGGGTAATTTACCATAAAACAGAATATCGGGAAAGAAGAAACCATTACGCACAGCTGTGGAGCAATATAATCCCGGACGGGTTTGATACTTCCCGCGATGCATTTATCGGAGTTTATGGCAGCCCGGCTCATCCGGAAGCTGTCTTTGGAGACGGATGTACCGGCAGTATCGCACACGGATGGGCACCTGTCGGCGCAATGCAGTTTCAATTTGAGCTTCAGTCCGGAGAAGAACAGAGTATCGTTCTTGGACTCGGATATATCGAAAATCCGGACAATGACAAATGGGAAAAGACCGGCGTCATCAATAAAAAGAAAGCAAACGAAATGCGCGCCAGATATACCACTGATGAGCAGTTTTTCTCTGCGAAAGATGAACTCAGCAGATACTGGACTGAGCTTCTCGGAAATTATCAGCTAAAATGCTCTGATGATAAAATGTGCCGGATGGTTAACATCTGGAATCAGTATCAATGTATGGTCACCTTTAACATGAGCCGTTCCGCCAGTTACTTTGAAAGCGGAATGGGACGCGGCATGGGCTTCCGCGATTCCTGTCAGGATCTTCTCGGTTTCGTTCATATGATACCGGAACGTGCAAGAGCAAGAATCCTTGACATTGCCGCCACACAGTTTCCGGACGGAAGCGCCTATCACCAGTATCAGCCGCTGACAAAGAAAGGGAATCTCGCCGTGGGCAGCGGCTTCAACGATGACCCTCTGTGGCTCATTGCCGGCACAGATGCTTATCTCCGCGAGACCGGAGACTGGTCAATACTCGACGAGCAGACAGCATTTGACTCTGACATCAGCATTGCACAGCCACTGATGGAGCATCTGCGCAGAAGCTTTAATTATACCGTTACTCATCTCGGCCCTCACGGTCTTCCTTTAATCGGAAGGGCAGACTGGAATGACTGCCTGAATCTCAACTGCTTTTCCGAGCATCCCGGAGAGAGCTTCCAGATTACCGGGCCGAGTGAAGGTCCTGTTGCAGAAAGCGTATTTATCGCCGGAATGTTCGTCAAATACGGAAGAGCCTATGCCGACATCTGCCGTCATCTCGGTCTTAATGAGGAGGCCGAGTCCTGTGAAAAGCATATCACCGCAATGGAAGCTGCTGTTCTCTCTGCAGGCTGGGACGGTGAATGGTTCAAGCGGGCTTATGACGCATTCGGTTACCCGGTAGGAAGCAGAGAATGTGACGAAGGACAGATATTCATTGAGCCTCAGGGCATGTGCGTAATGGCCGGGATAGGAAAAGAAAGCGGAGAAGCGGAAAAAGCGCTGAAGAGCGTTGAAGAGAGGCTTGACACAAAGTACGGAATTGTTCTTCTGCAGCCGGCCTATACAAAATATCATCTCAACCTCGGAGAAATATCCAGTTATCCTCCCGGCTATAAAGAGAATGCGGGTATATTCTGCCATAACAATCCCTGGATCGTTTGTGCGGAAGCAGAGCTCGGTCACGGGAACAGAGCTTTCAGAGTCTATGAACGGACCGCACCCGCTTACACCGAAGACATCAGCGATATTCACAGGACAGAGCCGTATGTCTATTCTCAGATGATTGCCGGAATCGACGCTCCCACTTTCGGAGAAGCGAAAAACAGCTGGCTTACCGGTACCGCTGCCTGGACACTTCTCAGCATCACGCAGGCAATTCTCGGCGTAGTTCCTCAGCTGGACGGACTGAAGGTAGATCCCTGCATTCCTTCCACTATGAAGAGCTTTGATATAGTGAGGAAATTTCGTGGGGCAACATACCGTATTCATGTGGATAACATTTCAGGCGTACAATATGGAGTTAAGGAAATCATCGTAAACGGTAGCAGTATCGACGGGAAAGTAATCCCAGTTCAGTCTGAAGGAACAACCACAGAAGTATGTGTTGTTATGGGCTAATCGCCGAATATATTGGAGGAGAACATCATGTTTTATCGACAGATTCATCTTGATTTTCACACTTCACCTGTTATCCCTGATGTTGGGTCAGGATTTGATTCAGAAGATTTTGTCAAGACGCTGAAAGATGCACATGTAAACTCCATCAATATTTTTGCGAAATGCCATCATGGGATGTGTTATTATCCGACAAAAGTTGGAACAATGCATCCATCTCTCAAATTTGACTTGCTTGGAAATATGATCGATATACTGCACAAAAATGGGATCCGCTGCCCAATCTATTTTCCGCTCGGATGGGAGGAAAATGCCGCAGAGCATACAGAATGGCTGGAAGTCGGGAAAGATGGTATTATCGGACACAAGCTTCCCTTTGACAGCACAAACAATACTTGGCGAAAACTCTGTCTTAACAATCGAGATTATATAGGCTTTATTAAAGAGCAGCTTTCTGAAATTCTAGAGTCATATGATGTTGATGGCTTTTGGTTTGACATCATTTTCCAGCAAAAATGCCTATGCAAAGAATGCCGTTCTGAAATGAAGCAGCTGGGGCTCAATATTGAAAATGAACACGACATTCTCATTCATGACGAATACGTGTTAAAAAAGCTGCAAACAGAACTTAATAATTTCATTTATTCCTATAAAAAGGTAGCTTCAATATTCTATAATTCTCCTTGGGCTCCTGACAGCGGACATAACGGATTGACCTCAGAAGAACGAACCAAACTTCAGACACACCTCGAAATTGAATCTCTGCCATCCGGTAAATGGGGCTACAATCACTTCCCGCTCTCTGTTAACTTCCATAACAGGAAAAATGATATTATTGTTGGAATGACAGGAAAATTTCATCTCTCCTGGGGGGATCACGGAAGCCTAAAAAATGACGAGGCATTAGAATACGAATGCTTCCGAATGATAGCAAACGGTTGCGGGTGTTCGATTGGTGATCAAATGCACCCTCGTGGGAAATTGAACAAAACTGTATACAAACATATCGGAAGAATATATCGTGAAATTGAAATCTTTGAACCATATTGCGAAAGCAGCACAAAATTCGCAGAAATTGGTGTAATCGTTTCGGCGGATTTTTTTGAGCATAACGCACTGTCTGATGAAGGTGTCATGCGGATGCTCATAGAATTGCATTATCAGTTTGATTTTATTCCCATCACAGATAATCTGAATAAATACAAGCTTATCATTCTTCCAGACGAAGTTGAAATTGATTCAGTTTTCAGTAAAAAGATTTCTGATTATCTAGCTCATGGAGGTAAAATACTTTCAACAGGAAAAAGTATCGACAGCAATTCCATGCCAATACGTCTTGAAAAAAGTAATCCTTATTGTCCTGCTTATATTGTAATTCCTGAGGGTTTTTCGGACGATATTGATCCCCTTGAGTATGTCTGTTATGAACAGGGGACTCTCATTCAGACGGAACTTCCCGTAAAAGCATATATCGGAGACCCTTATTTCAATCGTACTTATAACTGTTTTTCTTCTCATATGCATTTCCCATTCGATAAAACGAGTACCTATCCTGCAATCTGTCTCAGCACCCAGATTGGGTACTGTGCTTTTCCTTTATTCCGGGATTATATCATCAATGGCAACCGAATCTACCGTGATTTCATTCAATATCTGATCAGTGCGTTACTGCCTCAGCCTGTTCTGCTCACTAATGCCCCGACCTGGACTGAGGTAACCGTGAGAGAGCACTTCAATCGTATATGTGTTCATATTCTTGGGTATATAGCCGAAAAGAAAACGAAAACTATTGATATTGTTGACTCCAGGCAAACGCTCCGGAACATTAGTGTAAAAATCAGAACAGAGAAACCGGTCAAGAATGTATTTCTTGCCAGAAGTTCAGCCCGTCTTTCGTATCTCTACGTTGAAAACAGATATCTGGAGATTTCCATTCCAGAAATTGTCGGTTACGATATAATAGTAATCGATTTCCAGCAAGAATAGAATATCACACAATAAATCTTCTTTAATTCTTAACTGCCAGATCCGTGATTTTTTAGGAATACTCCCGGAGCAGGCATTTTTATTTTTATGCATATTCAACAAAACGAAGTATTTAGTTTTGTTGACAATACACAATCATTCACGAATGATCATCTTTTTTCTTGCTTTTTATAAAAAAATCGTTTATTCTAAGTTTACGAAATCGATTAAGTATAATAGGTTTTTGAATATGATCTCAATGAAAGACATTGCAAAAAAATGCAATGTGTCCGTAGCAACTGTCAGTAAGGCACTAAGCGACCAACCTGACATCAGCGAAATAACAAAAAAGAAAATATGTAATGTGGCTGATGAGATGGGATACCTTACGAATTCAGTTGCCCGTGCTTTAAAGACAAATAAAACCTATAATCTTGGTGTTGTTTACCGGGACGAAGGCGGTTTGGGTCTGGTTCATGAATTTTTTACAGCTGTTCTCAACGGATTCAAGAATGAAGCTGAAAAGTCTGGGTACGATATTACTTTTATTAACAACGAGAATATTGGCAGCAAATCCGCTTCCTACCTTCAGCACTGTAAATACAGAGGAATTGACGGTATTTTGATTGCCTGTGTTGATTTTAATAATCCTCAGATCCTCGAAGTTGTATCATCTTCCATTCCTGCCGTTACTATTGATCATGTTTTTGATCATGTCCCCTGTGTTCTATCAGATAACAGGGAAGGAATGAATGCGCTGGTAAAATATGCATATTCAAAAGGACACCGTAAAATTGCATATATTGCCGGTGAGAAAGATCAGTTTGTTACGGAAGAGCGGGTATCCAGCTTTCTGAATACTATGAAGGAACTAAATTTATCCGTTCCCGAGGAGTATCTCATTTTTTCCCGTTATTATGAGATTCAAAGCTGTTTCACCGCAGTTGAAAGGCTGCTTGCTCTCAGAGACCGCCCGACTTGCATCATTTTCCCTGATGACTTTGCCCTTCAAAGCGGCGTTAATGCAATTATCAGTGCCGGTCTCTCAATTCCGGAGGATATTTCCATTATAGGGTATGACGGTATACTTCTGTCTCAGGTAATGACACCAAAAATTACGACATACAAACAAAATGCAGACGGTTTGGGAAAAGCTGCCGCAGATGTTCTTATTGATTTCATCAACAATCCCGATTCTGTGAAAGACAGACAAATTTATATTTGCGGGAATCTTCTTGAAGGGGAATCCGTTAAAGCTTTAGAGGTGTTTTCATAAGAAATGAAATTATTCAGACAATTCATTGTATTGTTCCTTACTTTTCTCTGTTTATTTACTTCTCTGTCCACCTGTTCCTGGGCTTCTGCTTCCGAGGATATTCCTGCGGCTCTGACAGGAAAATGGGGATATATTCATGATCCTGATACACCTGCTTTGATAATAAAAGCAAATGGTAAAGCAGAACTTGACGGGAAAAAATATACATATACTTGTACTGATGAGTTTCTTGAGTTGACGGACAAAAAGGGATATTCTGAGAAGTTCCGATACAAACTAGAGGAAGACGGACTTTATTTTTATAAAAACAACGTTTACGTCTATTGCGGTGAAAACGAACCGAGCGGCATTATCGGTCAATGGAAATGTGATGATAAAAAATGGAGTTTTGAATTCACTGAAAACGGTACTTTTAATGAAGATGGTTTTTTCCCCGGTTATTATTCTCTGAATGAAGATACTTCCGAATTTACTCTTATTTATAACGACCATTTTGAAGATACAACTTGCTACTACACAATAGAAAACAATGAGTTGCATGTATCCTATCCATGGTTCATGGTCAAGATCAAATAACTTTCGTCGATTAACGGTATATGAGATTGCATTTCATAGCTGCAGCAATGCATCACGTATACTGTAATCAAATAAACCGGACTACGTCCGAAATAATTATTAAAGGAGAAAAGACACATGAAAAAGTTTCTCGCACTCATCCTTGCAGTCATGATGCTTGCTTCTATGGCTGCTGTTGCTCATGCAGATGACAAAGTCGACCTGACAATGTGGTGCATTGCAACTGAAAGTGACTCCAACCGTCATGCTTACGAAGCAGCTATCGCAGACGTGACTGCCGCTCATCCCGAAGTTAATTTCACTTGGGAAGCAACTGAGAACCAGGCATACAAGACCAAGATTAAAGCAGCTGTTGCAGCTGACGAGATGCCTGATATTTTCTTCACCTGGTCCTGCGCATTCCTCAAGGACTTCGTTGATGCCGGCCGTGTATACTGCCTTGACAAAGAGCTTGAAGCTTACAAAGATGAGCTTCCCGAAGTCATGCTCGGAAATACCACTTTTGACGGACATCACTACGGCGTTCCTACCACTATGAACATTGTCGGTCTGTTCGCAAATATGGAACTCCTCGCATCTGTCGGTTATGATGAAGTTCCCGGTTCTTATGAAGAATTCATCGCATGCTGCGATAAGCTCATTGAAAACGGAATCATCCCGTTCGGCTGCTCCGGCAAAGAGACTTGGTGCGTAACCGAATACCTCGAGTCCGTTATCGAGAAGAGCTGCGGCGCTGAAGCTCTCAACGACATCTTCCTCGGAAAAGCCACCTGGAATAATGCTGATGTTGCTTCCGCTGTTGACACCTTCCAGGCTCTTGTTACCAAGGGATACTTTGATCCTGAAGGAATCGCTCTTTCCAATGACGAAGTTAAGGCAAACTTTATGGCAGGCAAGTATGCATTCTACATGAATGGTACATGGAACTGCGCTGACTTTGCTGCAAAGCCGGAACTCGACGGTAAGATCCAGGTTGCAGAATTCCCTGTAATCAATGCTGACAAAGCAACTCTCGGACAGCTTATCGGTGGTCCTTCCGATACTCTCGCTGTTGCAGCTTCCTCCGCAAATGCAGAAGTAGCAGCTCAGTTCGCAGTTGAGCTTGGCCGCGAAATCTGCCATTATGGTTACCTCGATGGATGCGGACTCCCCGCATGGACTCCTTTCTATGATGCAAGCGGCATTAATCCTCTTACTCAGGCTGTTTCCGAAATCGTAGCAAACTCTAATGCTATGGTTCTCTTTGGTGATACCGCTCAGAACGCAGATGCAGCAAACACTTACCTCTCATACGTTGACCTCGTATACGGCTGTGCAACAGATGGTCAGGGCTTCATCGACGGCCTCACTGCTGACATCGGCTGATAAGATTTGATAATTACAATCTCATCTTAAATTTTTGTGGCCTTCCGGCAATTCTGTAAGGAAGTGTTGGAAGGCCACTTCCAATAACGCAAGAGGTACAGAATCATGAAAAAAATGTTCAGCAACAAACTTAATATCATTCTGTTTTTATTGCCTGCTCTTCTTCTTTTTCTTGGAATTTTGATTGCTCCGATCATTCTCTCAGGTTATTACAGTCTATTTGACTGGAACGGCTTTGGAAAGAAAGTTTTTATAGGATTCGCCAATTATAAGGAGCTCTTTACAAGTAATGCCATCGGTTTTATGAAAGCACTCGGAAATTCAATGATTCTTGCTTTGCTTTCCGTTTGTATTCAGCTTCCGCTCGCTCTCGGACTTGCATTGGCACTTGGAAAAGGTATAAAGGGTGAACGTGCATTTCTGTCAATTTATTTCATTCCTGTATTAATTTCCACAGTTGTAATCGGACAGCTGTTTCTCAAAATCTACAATCCTTCATACGGCATTTTAAATGTTGTTTTACGCAAGCTTGGTTTAGATAACCTTGCAAAAATATGGCTAGGCACAAAAGAAACCGCTCTTGGTTCTGTATTTGTACCTACGCTCTGGCAATACGTCGGTTATCATATGTTATTGATGTATGCTGGGGTCAAAAGTGTTCCTCCTGAACTTCGCGAAGCTGCCATGCTTGACGGTGCGACCGATGGTCAGGTCAACCGTTATATTGTTCTTCCCTATATCAAACCTATTATAAAAATCAGCGTAATATTTGCTATTACCGGCTCTTTAAAGTCCTTTGACCTTATTTATGTTTTGACAAATGGTGGTCCTTTGCACAGCACTGAGGTGCCAAGTACACTTATGATAAATATGCTCTTCCTTCGCAACAGGTATGGAATGGGCAGTACTATTGCAGTCATGCTTATTATTCTCTGTTTTGGTTTTGCGCTGTTGATCAATGCTGTTTTCAAGGAGGACAAATAAGATGACACGAAATTCCAGTAAAGTTAAAAATACTTTTCTTTACATCGGGCTGATTTTCTGGGCCCTTATCAATTTGTTCCCTGTCTACTGGATGTTCACTTTCTCATTGAAGAATAATGATGAAATATTCGGTGCAAATGTAGCCGGACTTCCTCAGCACTGGCTTTGGTCGAACTATTCTTCCGCAATGGGAACCGGAAAAATGGGTGTATATTTCATGAACAGTATTATTGTTGCTTCGGCAACAATACTCATCACACTCATTGCTTCCCTCATGGCAACCTATGCTATGACAAGACTGGTATTGAAACGAAGACTTACGATGAATAAGTTTTTCATGCTTGGACTTACAATTCCTATCCATGCTTCTATTGTTCCAATTTATGTTACTTTATCAAGACTCCATCTTTTAAACACCTACTGGGCCTTAATTGTTCCGTATTCTGCATTCTCATTATCTATGGGTATCTTGATCTGTACTGGCTTCATGAATGATTTGCCCAGAGAACTTGACGAAGCTGCATGTATTGATGGATGCGGAGTCTGGGGAATATTCTTCAGAATCATTGTTCCCCTCATGAAGCCTGCTGTGGCTACAATCGGAATATACACATTCCTGCAGTGCTGGAATGAGCTCATGTTTGCTAATATATTCATCAGTAATTCTGCATATAAAACGCTGCCTGTTGGTATTCAGGCTCTTTCCGGGCAATACACGACAGAATGGGGCCCCATCGGCGCAGCACTAGTTCTTGCAACTTTCCCGACGTTATTTGTCTATGTTTTTCTAAGCAAGAAAATACAGGAAAGCTTCATAGCAGGAGCTGTTAAAGGATAATATGGATAAGCATTCTCAAAAATCTGAAGGTTTTTTCTATCTTTTCCAAGTAATAAGTGATCTTGTCTTAATCAATCTACTTTGGTTCGTATGTTCCCTGCCGGTTATTACGGCAGGGACATCCACATGTGCAGCTTTTTCCGTCATGCTCAAGCTTGTCCGGGGAGAAGGCAGCAACACCATCAAAAGCTTTTTCAAGGCCTTTAAGGATAACTTCAAGCGCGGGGTTTTGTACGGTCTGATCGTTATCGCTGCAATTTTTATTCTATATGTAGATATTTCCTTTGCTCTCGCTCAGGAGGGTGTGTTCCGCTATGTCTGTCTGATTGCATATGGAATTATGATGGCAATCGTTCTTATTTTCGTCACCTATGTATTCCCTCTGCAGGCAAGATATGAAAACACATTCCGCGGCCACATAAAGAATGCATTTCTTCTCACTTTCTGCGCACCCGGAAAAACGATCCTTATGTGGATTATTTATTCAATCCCCATCGCCATGTTCATCCTGCTTCCTTTTGAAGTTGTACTTTACATTGCATTCTTCTTTTTCCTTTTTTCTGTTTCTCTTCCAATGTACTTCAACTCTAAAATTCTCAGGCAGGTTTTCGATATTTTTGTAAAGGACGAACAAAACAATGACCAGAGAAGAAGCGAAGAAGCTTGCTGAAAAACTTGTCAGCAAGATGTCCGTTGAAGAAAAAGCGAGCCAGCTTCGGTTTGACTCACCTGCCATTGAACGGCTCGGTGTTCCTGCCTATAACTGGTGGAACGAAGCCCTGCACGGAGTTGCCCGCGGCGGTACCGCTACAAGTTTTCCACAGGCAATCGGCCTGGCAGCCATGTTTGACGATGCGCTTCTGGAAGAAATTGCCGATGCCATAGCCACAGAGGCCAGAGCAAAATACAATGCGCTCTCCGCAGAGGGTGACCGGGACATCTATCACGGGCTGACTATGTGGTCTCCGAATATCAATATTTTCCGTGATCCCAGATGGGGCCGCGGACATGAGACCTACGGAGAGGATCCCTATCTCACTGCCCGCTGCGGCAAGGCCTTTGTGCGCGGACTTCAGGGAAACGGAGAGCATCTGAAAACTGCTGCATGTGCCAAGCATTTCGCTGTGCACAGCGGACCGGAGGAGCTCCGTCATCACTTTGACGCCAAAGCAAACCCAAAAGATCTGGAAGAAACCTATCTCTCCGCATTTAAGGAGCTTGTAACCGAAGCGGAGGTTGAAGCCGTGATGGGGGCATATAATCGTGTCAACGGTGAACCTGCCTGCGCAAACAGTGTCCTAATGGAAAAGCTGCGTGGTGAATGGAATTTTCAGGGTCACTTTGTTTCTGACTGCTGGGCGGTCAGAGATTTCCACGAAGGTCATAAGGTCACAAGTAAACCCACGGAATCCGTAAAGCTGGCGCTTGAATCCGGCTGTGACGTTAACTGTGGATGCACTTATCAGCATATCATGGATGCTTACACAAAGGGAATGATCTCTGAAGACGTCATTTCCCGGGCTGCCGTAAGACTTTTCACAACCAGATATCTGCTTGGAATCATGGGCAACGGAAGTGAATTTGACAGCATTCCCTATTCCGAGATAGAGTCTCCCGAACATTTAAAACTTTCCGAAAAAGCCGCCCGGGAATCCTGTGTGCTTTTGAAAAACAACGGCCTCCTTCCTCTGGATCCCGAAAAATGCGGAACGATCGGCGTGATCGGCCCCAATGCAAACAGCCGAATCTCTCTGATCGGCAATTATCACGGTACTGCCTCCAGGTATACGACGGTACTGGAAGGCATTCAGGATATTACTGCCAACAAATGCCGGATCCTTTATTCCGAAGGCTGTCACCTCTATAAGGACAGAACAGAACCGCTGGCACTGGCGGGAGACCGTCTTGCTGAAGCCGTGGCTGTTGCCAAAAACAGCGATACTGTAATCCTTGTACTCGGTCTCGATGAAACCCTGGAAGGCGAAGAAGGGGATACCGGAAACAGCTACTTCTCCGGGGACAAAAAGGACCTTCTCCTTCCCGAGTCCCAGCAAATTCTGGCAGAAAAAGTACTTTCTCTGAGAAAGCCCACCGTCATTGTTCTTATGGCAGGAAGCTCGATCGATATCTCGGAGGCACAGGAAAGCGCCGATGCGATCCTTCTTTCCTGGTATCCCGGCGCCGGCGGCGGAAAAAATGTTGCCGAACTGCTTTTCGGTCTCTGTTCTCCGTCCGGGAAGCTGCCCGTTACTTTCTATCAGAATTCCGCGCTGGCGGAAATGCCCGATTTCACCGATTACTCCATGACGAACCGCACCTACCGCTATTATACCGGCACACCTCTTTACCCCTTCGGCTTCGGCCTCACTTACGGTGATACTTCCGTATCCGGACTTCAGGCAGACCGGGATAAAGCGACTGTCCGCGTAAAAAACAGCGGAAGCCGGAAGACAGAGGATGTGCTCCAGCTTTATATTCACGATGAGGATTCCGAATTTGCTCCTGTTAATCCGATCCTTTGCGGCTTCCGCAGGATCTCCCTTTTAGCAGGAGAGGAAATTGAAATTGAGCTGCCGATCGATCCGAATGCTTTTACGGTTATTGATTCTGAAGGAAAAAGGATCCCCGGAAGCGGAAAATGGACTTTATATGCCGGTTTCGGAGGCCCGGACAGCCGTACCGAAGAATTGGCGGGAAAGCAGGCTTTCTCTGTAACCATACATCAGAACATATGAAAAGCCGAATTGCAAAGAAACTATTGTTTAACAAGCGCTGATCCACTTTAAAAATAATGAGACAAAATATATTTTCTGTGGTAAACTATAATCGTTCATTATTCTGGTCAGTATTTTAACATCACCAATTATTTTTTCAGTCAATCATAACCAAAACCATAAAATCAAATCAGGAGGAAGATCATGCTGTATATTGGTATAGATCTCGGAACATCATCCACCAAGCTTCTGCTTGTCGATGAAAACGGAGAAATCAAAAATTCAGTTACGAAAGAATACCCTCTCATCTTCCCTCAGCCCGGCTGGAGCGAGCAGGAGCCAGCCGAATGGTGGAACGCATGCAAAACAGGCCTGAAAGAGCTTCTTGCAGGTTTTGACGCATCTCAGGTAACCGGTATCGGCTGCGGAGGCCAGATGCATGGTCTTGTTATTCTGGATAAGGATGACGAAGTCATTCGTCCTGCAATCCTCTGGAACGACGGGCGCACTTTCAAGGAAGTCGATTACCTCAACAATGAGATTGGAAAAAGCAAACTTTCCGCTCTCACTGCGAATATCGCATTCGCTGGATTTACCGCACCGAAGATTCTCTGGGTCAGAAATAATGAGCCGGACAACTTTGACCGTATAAGCAAGATCATGCTTCCGAAGGACTATATCAACTATCTGCTTACCGGCGTTCATTCCTGTGACTATTCCGATGCCTCCGGAATCCTTCTCCTTGATGTGGAGAAGAAGTGCTGGTCTGAAGAAATGATGGATATTTGCGGAGTATGCGAGGAACAGATGCCTCATCTGTTTGAAAGCTACGAGGTCATCGGAACAGTTCTTCCGCAGATTGCTGCCGAGCTTGGACTGCCGGATGGAGTTAAGGTTGTTGCCGGCGCAGGCGATAATGCCGCAGCTGCAGTAGGAACCGGAACTGTTGGCGAAGGAGCATGCAATATTTCCCTCGGAACTTCCGGAACCATCTTTATTTCTTCCGATCGGTTCGGAGTAGATCCGAATAATGCTTTGCACTCCTTTGCTCATGCCAACGGAAAATTTCATCTGATGGGCTGCATGCTTTCTGCCGCCTCCTCCAACAAATGGTTCTGCGATGAGATCCTCAATTCCAGAGATTATTCAGCATTGCAGAAAGACATCACCGATGAACAGCTCGGCAGAAACAGAGTTTTCTATCTCCCTTATCTGATGGGAGAACGCAGCCCAATCAACGATACAGATGCCCGCGCAACCTTCCTTGGAATGAGCATGGATACTACCCGTCAGGATATGATTCAGGCAGTAATGGAAGGCGTTGCTTTTGCGATTCGTGACAGCTTTGAAGTTGCAAAATCTCTCGGAATCGACATTAAACGCAGCAAGCTCTGCGGCGGCGGTGCAAAATCTCCGCTCTGGCGCAAAATTTTTGCAAACGTTCTGAACATTACTCTTGATATCCCTCAGACGGAAGAGGGCCCCGGCTACGGCGGAGCAATGCTCGCTATGGTCGGCTGCGGGAAGTTCAGTTCGGTTGAAGAATGCGCAGATACATTCGTTAAAGTAACCTCCTCCATCGTTCCGGATTCTGAAATCGCCGAGCGTTATGAAGAGAGATACAATACATTCAAAGAAATATATCCGGCACTCAAACCGGTGTTTAAGAAAATCTGAAAGGACATATGATCATGAAGGTTTATTCTGTTTATGACCCCGAATTTGCTCCTTACGGCAAGGTTCTCGAAGGCTTTGATACCTCGGAGATCCTCCAGAAAATGAATGAGATTCCCATGCCCGAGTCCGGCACACTCTATGAGCCGGGAATCGCATCTCTTGAGTCCGTTGTGGAATTCAGACAGTTTGCACTCCGCGCATATGGCGGAATGCCCATCCAGCTCGGTATGTGCTGGGGCTACAACACAAAGCTGAACTGCCTCGAATACCATAAAGACAGCGAAGTCAATATCGGAACCGAAGACTTTATTCTCCTTCTCGCCAAGGAAGAAGAGATCGTTGACGGCAAGATCGATTCCTCTGTCGTAAAGGCATTCAAGGCTCCGGCAGGAGTCCCGGTTGAAGTCTACGCAACTACGCTTCACTATGCCCCCTGCCACACTGACGCAGCAAAGGGATTCCGTACTGCGGTTATTCTCCCCAAAGGAACAAACACTTACTGCCCCATCATCAAAGAGAAGGGATTTGAAGACAAGCTTCTCACCGCACGCAACAAATGGCTCATCGCGCATGCCGATGCTCCGGAAGCACAAAACGGTGCATATGTAGGTATCACCGGCGAAAACATTGACATTGCAGAGTAATATCTTATTGTATATTCTTTCAATATATAATATAATATTTGTACTTTCAGCATAATTCTACGCAAATCTTAGATACGTTACGAAACAAACAAAATGAAGGAGAACTTTTATGGAAAACATCCCTGAAGTAAAACTCGGCATAATCGCCGTATCCCGCGACTGCTTCCCCATCGGTCTTTCCATTGCCCGCAGAGAAGCGATCGTAAAGGCTTACAACTGCCCTTGCCTCTATGAGTGCAAGATCACCGTTGAAAATGAGCTTGATATGCTCAAAGCTGTTGAAGACGTTAAGGCTGCAGGCTGCAACGCCCTCGCCGTATTCCTCGGCAACTTCGGCCCTGAGACTCCCGAAACTCTCATCGCACAGAAGTTTGACGGCCCCGTAATGTACTTTGCCGCAGCAGAAGGTGACGGCGACCTCATTAACGGACGCGGTGACGCTTACTGCGGCGTTCTCAACTGCTCCTACAACCTCGGCATGCGTCATCTCAAGGCATACATCCCCGAGTATCCCGTATATACTGCCGAAGAAGCTGCAAAGGAAATGAAGAAATTCGTTCCCATCGCACGCGCGATCATCGGTATCAAGAATCTTAAGATCATCACCTTCGGTCCCCGTCCTCAGGACTTCTTTGCATGCAATGCTCCTATCAAGGGTCTCTATGAGCTTGGCGTAGAAATCGAAGAGAACTCCGAGCTGGATCTTCTCGTTTCCTACAAGGCACATGCCGGCGATGCTCGTATTCCCGAAGTCTGCGAAGACATGAAGAAGGAAATGGGCGAAGGCAAATTCTTCCCCGATCTCCTCGAGCGTATGGCACAGTTTGAGCTTACGCTTCTTGACTGGGCTGAGAATCACAAGGGCGCCCGCAAGTACGTTGCATTTGCTGACAAATGCTGGCCCGCATTCCCTGAGCAGTTCGGCTTTGAGCCCTGCTATGTAAACTCCCGCCTTGCAGCACGCGGAATCCCCGTATCCTGCGAAGTTGATATCTACGGCGCACTCAGCGAGTACATCGGTTCCTGCATCTCTCAGGATGCCGTTACCCTGCTTGACATCAACAACTCCGTTCCTGCAAGTCTCTATGAGAAGGAAATCAAGGGCAAGTTCGATTATGCTCTTACCGATACCTTTATGGGCTTCCACTGCGGCAATACTCCGTCCTGCAAGATGTGCGCTGATCGCGCTGTTAAGTATCAGCTCATCCAGCACCGTCTTCTCGAGCCCGCCGGCAGCGAGCCTGACTTCACCCGCGGAACTCTTGAAGGTGACATCGCAGCATCCGATATTACCTTCTATCGTCTCCAGTGCGACAGCGAAGGCCAGCTCCGTTCCTACATTGCAGAAGGTGAAGTTCTCCCCGTTGCAACGGGAAGCTTCGGCGGTATCGGCGTATTCGCCATCAAGGAAATGGGTCGCTTCTATCGCCATGTTCTCATTCAGAAGCGTTATCCGCATCACGGTGCTGTTGCATTCGGCCACTACGGCGCACAGCTGTTTGAAGTATTCAAGTACTTCGGTCTCTGCGACATTGCATACAATCAGCCCAAATCTCTTCCGTACTGCACGGAGAACCCGTTTGAGCTCTGATTCTTATACGAAACAACTGAATAAAAATTTCAGGGGCACGTCCGAAATTCGGATGTGCCCTTTTTATCTGTAAATTCGTAGAAAAATCCCCGAAACACAAGTGTTTCGGAGATCCTTTAAAAAGTGG
>JAUNQI010000080.1 GCA_030536255.1 Eubacteriales bacterium
GTGCCTGCTGTTTGCCCTGTTCTATCCGGCGCTCAGCGGCGCGAGGATTGACGGAACGCTCGGGACGCAGCTGCTCCGCTGGCTCCCCACGTGGCCGTTCTGACGTGATATAAAAGCTCAGCTTTGTGTGCCTCCCGCAAGGAAGGTTCTGATCTGACTGTTTAACTTTAGGAGATATGGAATGAAAAGGAAAGGCAGGCTTATCGTTTTAACAGCTGCTGTCTGCACGCTTCTTGTTATCGCCGGAGCGATGATATACGGAAACGTTCAGATGCATAGACTGACCGGTCTTTCTTTTTCCGAAGCGCTTGAATATACAACAAAGAACAATCCGAATGCGGTCATTACCGTCGGAATCATTGAAAACGGCGCAGCTTCCTATAAGGTTTACGGTGAAAACGGGAAAGAGCTTCCCTCGGAGCTGCATACCTATGAGATAGGCTCCCTTACGAAGACTTTTACTGCCGCCCTGATTGATAAGGCGATTCGTGAAGGTAAGATCAGCCTGAATGATACCGTTGACTGTTATCTTTCCCTGCCCGCGAGAGATAACTACCCTTCGATAGAGGAATTGCTGACCCATACGTCCGGCTACAAGGGATATTATTTTCAATCGCCCATGGCAGAAAATTTTATCAAAGGCAGAAATGACTTTTACGGCATTACCAAAGACGAGGTACTGCATAAGATCGGAAGCCTTGATATGAAAAAGGACAGTTACGGTTTTAATTATTCGAATTTCGGTTACTCCGTTCTGGGCCTTGTATTGGAAACCGTGTATGATACAGATTACACGACCTTGCTCAATGAATTCGCGCAAAATGAACTTGGCCTCTCTTCAACCCGGATATCCGATCAGACCGGGGATCTCGGAAACTGCTGGGCCTGGAAGCCCGGAGACGCTTATATGGCTGCCGGTGCAATCACATCGGATATTGAAGATATCCTGCACTATGCCCGGATTCAGCTGGAAGACGATTCATATTTCCGAGAATGTCATCATCCGTTAAAATCGATCGACGCTTCCTCAGCCCGTTACAGATCCATGGGTATTAATATGGATGAAATAGGAATGGCCTGGATTATTGACGATGAAAACGGCGTTGTATGGCATAACGGCGGAACCGGAGATTATAACTGTTATCTCGGTTTTAAGCCTGAAACCGGCGATGCTGTGATTATTCTTTCCAATCTTTCTCCAAACTATAGAATTCCGGCGACGGTATTGGGAACAAAACTGCTGTCTGAAATGTCGGATTATGATTGAATTTCAGTCTGTTCTCTCAACAGCATTCCATAATGTACAAAAAAGCTCAGAGGATTTTCCCCTGAGCTTTTTCTATGCCTCCGCCAATCAGGTGGAATACATAGTTGAAGATTGATAAATATTTTTTGAATGTTTCGCATCCTCAAAAATATAAAAAAATCAGGTTCTTTCGAACCTGATTTTTTATCTTTTTAGAGTGCGTTGGTCTTGGAAACGAGGGCGGAGAGGTCGACGTAG
>JAUNQI010000031.1:0-13890 GCA_030536255.1 Eubacteriales bacterium
CTTGCAAAGCTCTGCAAGCAGTACAATCTCGACGCTCTCCATGACACCATTCATGAGATGGCACGCGATGAGGCTCGCCACGGCAAGGCATTCGCAGGACTTCTCAAGAGATATTTCTGATTAACGAATATGAAGTATATCTGCAATGTATGCGGCTGGGTCTACGACGAAGAAGAGCAGGGCACGAAGTGGGAAGACCTCCCCGAAGATTTTGCCTGTGAGCTCTGCGGCGTAGGCAAGGAAGATTTCAGCCCCGAAGAATAAGGAGATATCAGCATGAAAACAATCGCTACCGATAAGGCTCCCGCTGCGATCGGCCCTTACTCACAGGCACAGGTAATCGGAAATCTCGTATTCACCTCCGGCCAGATCGGAATCGACCCTGCAACCGGCCTCCTCGCCGAAGGAGTTGAAGCTCAGGCAAACCAGGTATTCAAAAACCTTACTGCACTTCTCGAAGCGGCAGGTTCCGGAATGAACAAGGTCGTTAAGACCACCGTTTTTATCAAGGACATGAATGACTTCGGAAAGATCAACGAGATCTATGCCCAGTATTTCACCGAGCCCTTCCCCGCCCGTTCCTGCGTTGAGGTCGCCCGCCTCCCGAAGGATACGCTCATTGAGTGCGAGGTCATTGCCGAGCTTTAATACTAATACTAATACCTGATAGAAATCAGGTGTCAGCATAATGACGATTGAAAAGCCTCCCTGTTTGTGATAGACTGAATTCACAAAATCAGGGAGGTTTTCAATTATGGATGGATACCGGATCCTTGAGATCAAAAGAAGTGTTTTTGAAAATAATGATAAAGACGCCGACAGACTCCGCCAGCAGCTGAAGAAGGACAGAACATTTCTTCTGAACCTGATGAGCTCTCCCGGCTCCGGAAAAACCACTACGCTGAAGAAAACCATTGCCGCTCTGAAGGATGAATACCGGATCGGCGTAATGGAAGCGGACATTGATTCCGACGTAGACGCAGCGGCAATTGAGGGTACCGGTGCAAAGGTGATTCAGCTCCATACCGGCGGGATGTGCCATCTGGATGCGGACATGACCCGTCAGGGTCTGGAAGGTCTCGGAGACGAAGATCTCGATATCGCCATTCTGGAAAACGTGGGAAACCTTGTTTGTCCGGCGGAATTTGATACAGGGTCTGTCAAAAATGCAATGATCCTGTCTGTTCCCGAGGGGGATGACAAGCCGCTGAAATATCCCCTGATGTTTACCATTTGCGACTGTCTGCTGATCAACAAGATCGACGTGCTGCCGTATTTTGACTTCGACATTGAAGAATGCAGCAAACGCGCCCGGAGGCTCAACCCGAATATTAAGATCATTCCGATCTGCGCGAAAACGGGAGAGGGAATTTCCGATTTTGCCGCATGGATCAAAGCGGAAACAGCTGCCTGGATTGGATAAGAAGAGCATTCTTCTCAGGGATATTCAGGAAAAAACTGTATATAAGCAAAAGCGCCGGCTCACATGAGCCGGCGTTTCATCTGTTCAGGATCGGCGCAGAAGTCAAGAGCTGTCTGCTTGCTGATCCTTCCTTTTTTATACAGATCAAGGATTGACTGATCCATCGATATCATCCCCTGCGCCGCACCGGTCGAGATCGCGTTATCGATCTGGTGCGTTTTGCAGTCACGGATCAGACTCCGGATCGCACTGGTAGTATGCATGATCTCAAAGGCCGGAACTCTTCCTCCGTCCACATCCGGCAGAAGCTGCTGGGAAATAACAGTATGAAGGACAGTGGAAAGCTGGATGCGGATCTGATGCTGGCCTTCCGTCGGGAAGGTATCAACGATTCTGTCGATCGCATTCACAGCTCCGTTCGTATGAAGCGTTGCCATCAGGAGATGGCCGGTTTCAGCCGCTGTAACGGCGGCGCGGATCGTCTCAAGGTCTCTCATCTCTCCGACCTGAATAACGTCCGGAGACTGCCTCAGACAGGCTCTGAGGGCCGAAACACAGTTCTCTGTATCAATGGCGATCTCTCGCTGAGAAACAATACTCTTCATGTCTCTGTGAAGATACTCGATAGGATCCTCAAGAGTAATGACATGACAGGCGCGGGTCTTATTGATCCGGTCTATAATACAGGCCTCTGTCGTGCTCTTTCCCGAGCATGCGGTTCCGGTAACGAGGATCATCCCGTGGGACAGATTTGCGAGGTCCATGACCTGCTCCGGAATTCCGAGCATCTGCCAGTCCGGGATATCGAAGGAGACAACTCTGATTACCATGGCGAGAGAGCCTCTCTGTTTATAAGCGTTTACACGGAATCTCGCAAGACCGGGTGCCGCAAACGAAAAGTCATCATCACCGGTTTCATTCAGACGAGTCATCGGCCGTCTGGCGCGTTCATATACCTCTTCGATCAGCTCCATCGTTCTGGGCGGAAGAAGCTTCTCGCTGTCGATTGCAACGACCTGCCCGTCCGTTTTCATGGAAACCGGCGCACCGGCAACCACGAAAGCATCCGAAGACTCGGACTCGACAACCTTTTTCAGATAATCCATCATTGTGGGCATAGTGTTTTACCTCTCATTCCCCGCTCCAGACTTCAAGTGAGTCATCCGCTGTCCATTTTTCCGAATTCACAAGCTGCCAGCGGAACACCTCATATTCTTCTCCCGTCAGCCGGACACGGACATCCAGCCGCTGAGTATCCGAAACAGGAACGGAATACTCATGGAGCCCTTCTTCCCCATTTGCTCTCAGCTCCGCAAGCGCTTCTTCCGCCGCTGCATCCGCACGATAATACGCCGTAACGCTTTTATTGGCTGTTGCTTCCAGGCGGGAATCCGCAAGGACCGTCGAGAGCGTCAGGACCGAAAAAACCGCCAGACACAGCACCGCAAAAATAACCATCAGCGATGTTGCACCCGGGGTACCCAAAGAAAGCTCCGCACTTTTTTTCTTACTGCTCATTTCTGCCATCTCACAGGTATTTCACAAAGTATTTCGTCTTCCCGGTACACCGTTATTTCAGCTGCCCCGAGATATTGATTATCCGTTTCCGAAAGCTCCGCTTTCAGGACAAGATCATTTTCTTTCAGAAAATACGTTCCTTCTTCCAACAGGAGCTCACCGCAGGAATTCTTGATCATTTCCGCCGTATTCTGTGCCATAACAAACGCCGAGTCCGTATATGAGGAATCCTGCGAAATGGAATCCGCATGCATGAAAACTCGCAGGCAGATCGCCGCAGCGACTGCAAACACAAGTACCATGATCACCTGCTCAATAAGACTGAGAACCGCCTTGTTTTTCATGATACGCGCTCCCTTCCGCGAATACTCAGCTTCACCGTTTCAGCCTCACACCCGGGAACAGCAAGCTTCGCCGTCAGAATACCGTCTTCAAGATCAAAGGAAAGAGAATCCGCTTTGATCAGCTTCTCTCCGGAATCCGGATAAAATTTTGAATCCGCAGGAGCGTACAGCTCCCGGATATACCCGTCACTGCCCAAATAAATGGAAAAGAAATAATCTCTTCCGTTGATTCTTTCTCTAAGACGGAGAACACTTTTCCCGTCGATCTCCTCAACGCTGACAGCATCTGGACTCTCCGCTTCTCTGACACGGGTTGAAATATACTGAGAAATGATCCGTTCCGAACAGGCTTCATTGTCTCTGTCCGTAACCCGCTTATAAATATCCGCTCCCGTAACAAGCACCATAACAACACATGCGGCAAAAACCGCAAAAATGACAAGCGTTGTCAGGCCGCCGATATAGTTTTTATCCGAAGTTTTCTTCATCTGCTTGTCTCTGTTACGGTAACATCCGGCATAATATTTTCGGCAAAGACAGAATACTTTACGCTGTACCTGCTGTCATCCACCTGAAGCCCGTAATAATCCCTGAGATGCTGAATATTTTCGGGATAGATTCCCTCCGTGGCATAGCAGGCCATCACCGCACGGCGGACGGATTTCTCCAGTCTCTCGCAGCCGTTGTCCGAAGTATTTTTCCTGATTCCCGAAACAGACAGCAAGGATACGGCAATAATCGCAGCCGCGATAAGGATCGGAATAAGCTTCATAAAGAAGCCGGACAGATCCCTCTTCTCACCAGTTTCCATTCTCGTCTTACCCAATAGCAGCCATAATGTTTACCAGCGGAAGCATTACGGAAAGGATCACAAGACCGACGAGGAGAGAGGTGATCACCACAACAGCGGGCTCGATCTTCGCAACACTGTCTGAAATCGCCGAGTCACTCTCTTCGGTAAGGCGTGCAGAAATCTGCTCAACAGCGAGGTCTCCGGAGCCTCCGAGGATACCGGCTTCCAGCATTCTGCTCTCTGTGGAAGGAAGAAGGCCGGAATCACGAAGTGCCGACGCGAGACTTGCCCCGTCAGCGATCAGCTTCCGGCACTGCTCTGCCTTCAGCGCAACCGAACCGTCCGTTCCCGGCAGCGCGGCAGAAATAGAAACCGCTTCATCCGCAGAAATTCCGCTGCAGATGCACATGGACAGTCCCTGCGCAAAACGCGCGGCACTGATCTTTGCGGAGACACCTTTGTCTTTTCCCGATTTCCAGAACAAATTGAGCACTTTGTCTCTGAATGACGGAACAACGGAAAATAAGACCAGAAAAACAACTGCTGCAACAAAAACAGCAATCAGCAGCGGAACCGCCGAACCGAGCGCTTTGCCGACATTCAGCAAGCTTCCGGCCATTCCGGTAAGACCGCTGCCAAGCTGAGAATACACCTCATCAAAAATAGGAAGGACATAAATCAGGAGGACAGAGATCACGGCAAGCATAATCAAAAGAAGCACCGCCGGATATACCAGAGCGGATTTCAGCTGCCGGTCAAGAGATGCCCTTCTGGCGCAGGAAGTTCCGAGAGAATTGAGCGCTTCCTCCGTACGTCCAGTCTTTTCTCCGACGGAGATCATTTCACAAACATAATCCTCAAACCGCCCGCTGTTCCGGAACACCTCCGAGAGATACGCTCCTTCATCCGCCTGAGTCGCCATTTCCAGCAGGATCTCTTTATACTTCGGTCGGTTCTCATCCTCTGCGACCAGAGACAATGCGCTGGCAGCGGAGATCCCCGAATGGATCAGATATGCCAAAGACTGGCAAACAGAGCCGGTTTCCTCATTCGTAAATTTTTGTTCGGACATGATCAGTTCTCCCACCGGAAATCATCAATCAATAGAAATATTTCGCCGTGTAATTATCTTCATTGCCAACATATTCGACAACAGCCTTGCTGGTATTGGCTGAAGCAAACGTGGGATCCATTCGCTCCCACTCTTCTCCGTTGAAGCGGATAATATCATCCACCCAGCCTTCACCCTCGACCCAGACACTGATCCACGCATGATACAGCTCTCCCGTATATCCGAAGATCATCCTGCAGGGGACCCCGGAGCATCGGAGCATCCCCGTCATCAGGGAAGCATAGTCAAAACAGATCCCGCATTTTGCGGCCAGGACGGAATCAATATCCGAAACATAGCCCGAGGTAACCGTTGCGGCCAGCTGCTTATCATAGGTCAGCGTTTTGATGACAAAATCATAAATCACATTCACCTTTTCAAGGGTATCCGTAATTCCCTCGGTAAGCATCTCCGCGGTAGCAATTGCGTTCGGCGCCTTTTCATAGTTCACGTAAAGATTGGAACGCAGGAAAGGGCCGAATTCACTTGTCAGAGAAGCATAGAATGCGCAGGAAAGAACCTGAGCATACTTGGTTCCGCCGATATTTTCGAGAATACTGACCCGGTACTCCCCGTCTCCCTCCGAAAGCGGAAGCGCTGCCCATTCTCCCGGAGTAAGCGTATACGGATACGTCTCCGAAGGGCCGTAGATCTGGCACTTGATCCTGTTACTTGTCTGTGCGGTATACTTTACCATTACATAACCGTCACAGATATTGGAATAATCAACCGTCGCCACATCACAGCTTTCAACAGCTGTTCCGGGCGCTTCATTCGGAGTCAGCAGCGTAACATCCGCCATTGTTTTTCCTTCGACCGCTTTCGGCACGGAAGATTTTCCGGAAATCTTTGAGAACAGATCCGACAGAGAAGCATGGGCCTCCGGAGCCTGCCCTGCACAGGTGAAAAGCAGCACTGCACAGAGAATACAGGCTATCGTTCTTGCGGAAAAGTGAAACAGTTTATCTGACATCATGCGCTCAGCTCTCACTATCCTTAAACTGACGTTTGAACTTATACATTTCTTCATCGGCGCGCTTCAGAACCTCTGAAACAAGAAGATCCTTTTCCGGATCAAACACAGCCATACCGGCTGCGAAAGAGGCTCTGCCCTTATCAAACGATTTGATCTTTGAAGCTGCTTTCATTCTGGTCAGCAAAGATTCAAAGCGGCGTTTTCTGTTCATATAGTCAACATTTCTCAGGATAATTGCAAATTCATCTCCGCCGATGCGGTAAACATTACTGTGATTGAATTCCTCGCTGAGAATATCACAGCAATTCTTGATAAAGACGTCTCCGGTATTGTGACCATAGAGATCGTTGACCTTCTTCAGATTGTTGATGTCGACCATTACGACAGCGAACTCGGGAGATTCGCCTCTGTTAATGCGCTCCGTAAGGTCAGCGATCGCCTCCGTATAGGCCATCATGTTCTTGACCCTCGTCAGGCCGTCCGTGCTGGCCTTAGCCATCGAATTCTTCAGGGCTTCTTCCATGTTCTCTGTTTTCTGTTTCATGCAGGCGAGAAGCGTATTCGTCAGTTCATGGATCAGAAGCGGCTTCTGCAGACAGGCATCTGCTCCTGCTGCAAGACACGCAGAGACAAGATCATCGGAATCCTCTCCGACAAGATTGATAATCGTAATCTTATCGTTTCGTTTTTCCTCCATGCGGCGGAAAAGCCTTGTGGCATCGATCCCATCGACCGTCGGCATTACCGCATCCATCAGAATCGCGTCAAATTCTCTGTCATAGACAAAGACATTGTAGGCAGCCTTACCGTTTTCCGCTTCAACAACAGTAGCCCCCTCATCCTCGAGGATCCCTTTGTTCAGTTCACGGCTCAGCTTGTCATCATCAACCAGAAGGAAGCGGATGCCTTTCAGCTTTCCGTCACCGGCAATAGCCGCATTGGCGGAAAACGCGAGCGTTGCCTCCGGATCGGCGGCATACTTCATAAACTGCTCGCGGCATTTGTCAAGGCACTGCATGATTCGCGGTGAAAATTCTCCGCACTCACCGCCGAACATCATGTTAAACGCCTTCTCTGCAGAAAAGGCCGGCTTATAATCTCTCTCCGTTGTCAGCGCATCGAAGCAGTCAGCTACCGCAACGATCTGGGCAGAGATTGGAATCTCGTCTCCCTTTAAACCGTCCGGGTAACCGTTTCCGTCCCATTTTTCGTGATGGTGACGGCAGATTTCGGTACTGAGCTTCAGGAACTTCGGAGACCAGGTAGTCGGAGAACGCTCCAGAACACTGACGCCCTTGGCGCAGTGCGTCTTCATGATTTCAAATTCCGAATCCGTAAGCTTCCCAGGCTTCAGAAGGATAGAATCCGGAATAAGGATCTTACCGACATCGTGAAGAGCGGATGCCGAAGTAATGGAGAGCACCTCGTCGATTGTCAGTCCGAGTTCCGGGAAGGTTTTGACTGCACATTCACCGAGAATACGGGTATACGTCTTTACTCGCTGAATATGCTCGCCGCTCTCCCGGTTTCGAAGCTCAACGATATTACCCATCATTTCTATGATCTCTTCACCGGTCTTCACAAGCACGCGGTTCTTCTCATGAAGCTCCGCTGTACGGGAAGCCACGGTACGCTCGAAATCTTCTCTTCGCTTCTGTTCAACAGAAAGGGCTTCTTTTTCCTTCTTCGCTTCTTTTCTGGCAATGATAAGGTAACAGAGAATAATGATAAAAAGAACGATCAGAACGGTTCCGCTGGAAAGAACCAGGATCTTGTTCTCACGGAAAAATTGCTGGAAGGTCGTCTCCTCAAGCTGATTTTCTGATCTGAACTCCATCTGAAGCTCATTGATCTCAACAGACGAGATGAGATGAAGACCGCGATCAATGATTTCAATCAGCGCTCCGGAATCTTTTCCTGCAGAAAAACAGACATCACAGGTAGAATTCAGGGTATCGATGATAAAATCTTTATCCAGAGTCCGGATAACATTCTGAAGGGAATCGGAATGAGCAATTGCACAGCTGACCTCTCCGCTCAGAAGCTTTTCCGCGCATTCGAAAGGATCCTGACACAGGACCGTTTCTGAATTGGGATAAAAGTCTCTTACAAAATTCTTGCCCGGTCTCGTCCCCGAAACTGCAATCGTTGAAAGCGTATTCTTGGTCATTTTCCCGCGGTACAGAATTCCCATCTGGGTATTCATAACGACATCCGAAAGACGAAGGCCAAGAGCCTCCGCATCGGAATAATCGTTGTATTCAGGATAGATCAGATCGATCTGCCCGGCATTCAATGCGGCATGCATTGCCTGAACACTTTCATAAAGCTTCCATTCCACCGGAATATCCACTCCGAGCCGCTCCAGCATCATAGAAACGATTCTGGGTAAAAGCCCCGTGACTTCACCGTTTTCATCATAATATGAATACGGAATATCATTGAGCAGTGAGCCTATTTTCAGACTCTCATGCTGATCCAGCCAGTTTGTTTCCTCAACGGAAAGCATATGCACAGCGAGCGTATCAGAAAGATACTTCTCCTGAAGGTTGCTGATTGCAAACGGATGGATCTCCTCGATCAGAGCTATCGCATTGTCAATTTTTTTCAGCAGATCTTCTCTTTGCGGAGCAACGGCAATATGAGATTTTGATCCGCCGATATTGATCAGCGGGGTAACCTCAGAAGGTGCCGAATTATCGATTTCAAGAATATAATCGCATTCTCCGCGCCGGAAACCGTCCCATTTATCCGAAAATTCATCATAGTTTACGAGCTGCATCGAAATGCCGTTCTTCGTCATCCATTGCTTCAGAACAACGTTCTGGAACGCATCGGTAGTCGTGCCCATCTTTTTTCCGTTCAGAGAAAGAACGTATTTCTTTTCCGGTGTGGCTTTTCCCAATACGGAAATATAATAGTTTTCATCAGCGATCGGTTGTTCAGAATAAAGGATTTCCTGAGCGCGGTCCTCGGAATAAGAGATGCAGGGAAGAATATCGATTTCCCCGGCTTTCAGCATGGGAAGAAGCTCGGAAACCGTGCCGTACACATATTCATACGTCCAGTTATTGACCGATGCCACCTTCTGAAGGTACTCATACGCGAAACCGGATTTATACGCGCCCTCTGAAGCGCCCTCCATCAGGTTCTTCAGTTCAAAATATCCGACACGGATCACTTCGTTTCCGTCAGGAAAAGCGCATGGAAGCAGCAGCGACAACAATACAGCCGCCACAAACAGTAATGAGATCATCCGTTTACATTTCATGAGCGTTCTCTCTTTTCCGAAAACATATAGTTGTTTTATTTTATCTTAAAAAGAATAATTATTCAATCCCTTTAAGGGCAATCTCAGAACTTTTTATAGAAACAGAACATCAGAACACTTCTACTTTCAGCGGCGTAAAATTCAGGTAATCCGCGGAAATCAACCTGTATTCCGTTCCGTTCTCCCATCCGTTAAAGGCGGACGCCATTCCTTTTCCATGAATATGCCCATAATAGCAGTGGCGCACTCCTGATTCCCGGAGCACGCTGAGGATCTCTTCGCAGCGATAGCTGCCGTAAATCGGAGGATAATGGAGGAAAACCGCCTTTTTGGAGTTTTCCGCAGCTGCAAGAGACGCTTTCAGTCTTCCGACCTCACGCATGAGGATTTTTTTGTCATGCTCCGCGCCGGTCTCTTCCTCAAAGAACCAGCCTCTCGTTCCGCAGACGGATATTCCATCCGCTGAGAAAGAGGAATTATGCATAATTTCTATGCTGTTCAACTCATTGACCGAAAGGAATGCACGCATTTTGGAAAGCGTCGTCCACCAGTAATCATGGTTTCCCTTCACAACGATCTTTCTTCCGGGGAGGGAATTGATAAAACGAAAATCCTCCAGTGCCTCTTCCATCGTCATTCCCCAGCTCAGATCTCCGCAGAGGATGACCGTATCCTCTTCCTTAACCTTTGCAAATCCTTCGGTCAGCTTCTCCACATGATTTTCCCATCTTTGTCCAAAGACATCCATGGGCTTGTCCCCCGACAGGGACAGGTGAAGATCCCCTATCGCATATACCGCCACAATCCTTCACCTCCGAATCACATAAAAGCGTCTTCCATATGGTTAATTGTGATTTTTCCTTCCGTCCCCTCCGGGGCATAGATCTCAATAATATCAAAACGCAGAGGACAGTCTTCCGTCCCCTCGCAGGAAAGATAAAATTTCGCTGCCGTTTTTATCCGCCGCTGCTTTGATCCTGAGACAAATTCAGAGGCGTAACCGTAAGCACTGTTCTTACGGAGCTTGACCTCGGCGAACACGGTATACCCATCCTTTTCCGCTATGATATCGATCTCGCCCTGCCTGCAGCGGAAATTTCTTTCCAGGACCCGGTAACCTTCGGATATAAGGTAATCGGCCGCTTTTTCTTCTCCGAAGCGGCCGAGAATCTGATTGTTTTGTCCTTCTATCGTTGTCATATCAGTGCATTTTCTTCAGAAAGCTCATTCTGTGAACCGGAGATGGCCCAAATTCACGCAGAGCGGCATAATGTGCAGCCGTTCCATAGCCTTTATGGAGATCAAACCCGTACTGAGGATAAAGCTCCGCAAGATCACACATATATCTGTCCCTGGTTACTTTTGCGAGAACGGAAGCCGCGGAAATATCCGCGCATTTTGCATCGCCCTTCACAATACAGCGGTTCGGGAAGCTGATGCCCGCAGAACGATTCCCGTCAATCAGCGCAAGATCCGGAACCGGATCCAGCTGCTCTATCGCTCTGGACATTGCAAGGTAGGTGGCATTCAGAATATTATATTCCTCGATCTCTTCCACGGAAGCGAACGCAATGCCGAACGTCAGCGCGGAATCCGAGATGATATCATAAAGCTCCTCCCGCTTTTTCCCGCTGAGCTTCTTGGAATCATTCAGGCCGGGAATTTCCAGATTTTTCGGCAGGATCACCGCCGCAGCACACACCGGGCCGGCCAGCGGACCCCTGCCCGCTTCATCCACGCCGCACAGGAATACTTCTTTTCCGGATGCGAGACGAATCTCGGAATAAATCTCTTCTTCAAGAACCCACAAATCACTCATATCATTACTCCGAGCGCTCAAGCGATATTCTGCCGAGCTTTCCTTCATGGTATTCATTCAAAAGGGTATGCGCCATCCGCTCCGTATCATATTCGCCCCTTGACACCAGCATTCCGCGATTCTTCGCAGCCCTTTCAAGGAGATCGAAGCCGGAAGCGTCCGGATCGGGATCCAGCTTATAACGCTCCTTCAGCGACGAAGGATACATTTCCGAAAGGCGCAGCATAAAGTTCGCCGCCAGCGTTTCAACATCAAAAACTTCCGTTTTGATCGCATTCGTTACAGCCAGCAGCTCTCCGACCTCCTGGCTGTCAAACTTCGGCCAAAGGATTCCAGGCGTATCCAGAAGATCGATCCCATTATCCAGACTGATCCACTGCTTTCCGCGGGTAACGCCGGGCCTGTCCCCGGCTATTGCGGCTTTCCTGCCTGCTACTTTGTTGATAAAGGTCGATTTCCCGACATTGGGAATGCCGAGAATCATGATCCGCAGCGTTCTCCCGACCTGGCCTTTCTCCTCATATGCCTTGATTTTGTCCGCCAGAACTTCTCTGACCGCCGGCAGAAACCGGCTGACACCTTTTCCGGATCTGGCATCGGTAACAACAACCCTGGCTCCGTCCTCCGAGAAAGCCTTCTCCCACAATGCCGTCACAGCAGGATCCGCGAGATCGCTTCTGTTCAGGATAACGATCCTCGGCTTTCCGGCAGCGAGAGAACCGATATCCGGGTTTCGGCTGGCATTCGGAATACGCGCATCAAGAATCTCACATACACAGTCAACACTGCTCAGGTTTTCTTCAATCATTCTCCGGGCCTTCGTCATATGGCCGGGATACCATTGAATCCTTACCTGTTCATAATTATTCTCCACAGACATCTCAGCCCTGGGAAATGGTTCTGTCTGTATAATGAAGACCGTCCGTACGAACGACACCGAGATGAGACGTCGGGAAAATTACAGCATGGACTTTTCCGAGGATCAGACGCTCATCCACCATACCGATCTCCGTCTTACGGCTGTCGGTAGAGGCGTTTCGGTTGTCTCCCATAACGAAGACACAGCCCTCCGGAACTGTTTTCGGACCGATAAAATTCAGCTTGGTAAGCGTCAGATCGTTGATATAGTCCTCTTCGATCTCCATATTGTTGATATAGACCTTGCCGTTATCGAAGTCAATATTGATCTCCTGACCCTCTGTAGCAATAATGCGCTTTACGAGAGCCTTGTTGGGATCGTACTCGTCTTTTTTCAGGACGATGACATCTCCGGCTTTCGGTTTATAGAAAAGATTGGAAACGATCATCTTGTCACCATTTACCAGCGTCGGAAGCATTGAGCTTCCCTTGACGTCGATCACTCTGACAAAAAGAAGAAAGACCACCACGCATACGATCAGCGCGGAAACGAGGGACTGGATCCACTCATACGTATTTTTATTTGCCTTTGCCTTTTCGGCAGCAACTTCTTCCGCATAAAAATTCTGTGCCATTTTGAATACCTCCAGGAACGCATCTGTCCGCACAGATGCTTTTTAACTGATTTATTATATAAAAAATCTCCAGATTTGTAAAGCAAAAGGCAGAGTAAAAAACAAAAGGTTGACGTTATGAAAGCAGTTGAATATAATCAAGATAAGTATCAAAAACCGGAGTGAAAAATGAAATATCTGAGTATTATTATTCCCGTATACAATGTTGAAAACTATCTCGCGAAATGTCTGGATTCGGTTATCTATCCCGACCTCGAAGAATACGAGATCGTCACCGTCAATGACGGCAGCACCGATTCCTCCGCCGAAATACTGGAGGATTATCAGAAACGTTATCCGAATATCGTTCGTATTATTACGAAGGAGAACGGCGGACTCGGTTCTGCCAGAAACGCGGCGATTGAGCCGGCTGAGGGCGAATTTCTCTATTTTCTTGACAGTGATGACTATCTTTCGCCCCGCGCTGTCAGAGAAATGGTCGACACCTGCCGCCACGGCGGATTTGACGTCTGCTTCTTTGATGCAGTCGCCGTAAATGAGGAAGGAAAGGTCATTGAGGATATCCCCGGAGCCAATATTGAAGGCGGCTTCAAGCTGGAGGATAACCCGGATGTTCTCCTGTTCCGGATGAATGCCTGCAACAAGCTGTTCCGGCGTACGCTCTTCCTGGATAACGGCATCCGCTTCCGGGACAGAGAATGGTATGAGGACGTCTCCTGCATCCCCAAGCTGTATATCCTTGCCGATACGCTGTATTACGAGCGGTCCATGTGGTATAACTACCTTCTTCGTCAGGGCTCCATCATGAACAACAGCAAGCTGGCAAGAAATACGGAGATCATCAACGCCGTGGAGGCGATGAACAGCTACTACAAAGAAAAAGGTGTTTTTGAAAAATACCACGAGCAGCTGGAATATATCTGCTATTACAATGTTCTGATTGCTGCAACGGTCAGAGTAAACCTGATCGATCCGGATACACCTCTGCAGGATCAGTTCCTCGACTATTTTCTCCGGGAGTTCCCGAACTACAAAAACAACCGTTACGTGAAAGCCGATCCCCTGAAATACAAGCTTCTGGATTATCTGATCACTCATAAAAAACGCAGAGCGGTGCACTGGATCATGTCTCTGAACAACAA
>JAUNQI010000031.1:13990-23715 GCA_030536255.1 Eubacteriales bacterium
GGATGCCCGATATTGTAGTAATACAGCGCCTCATGAACAAAGACGGTTTTTCGGGAACTGATCATCAGCTTTCCGGAAAATTCAGAATCCTCATACCAAAGGCCGACCGGATACCGGATGTCTCCCACCAGAGAACGCCGAAACAGCTTGTTCCAGCACTGGCCGACCGCAGATAAAGGATTCTCTGTAAGCTTTGCCTCTTCGTAAAATTCCTTCCCATCGATGACTCTGAAAAAATCACAGACGACCACATCGGCATCATTTTCCACTGCCGCGGAATACATCTTTTCAAGCATATCCGGAGCGATCCGGTCATCGCTGTCCACATTTGTGATATATTCTCCGCAGGACATATCGATCCCGAAGTTTTTCGCTCTTCCCTGTCCTCCGTTGTCGACCGTAAGAGAACGGATCTTTTCCGGATATTTCTCCTGATACTCTCCGATAATTTCCGGAGATGAGTCGGTCGAGCCGTCATTGATCAGGATCACTTCATAATCATCCATTGTCTGGTTCAGGACCGAATCCAGACAGGATCGGAGGAACTTTTCCGCATTATATACGGGAATTATAACACTGATCTTCATTTTATTTCACCACTTTGACCGCGGAGTCTGTTTTTCTCGTATTATAAAAAATCATGGCAATAAACAGCGCCACATAAATCGAAGCATTCGGCCTTCTCATGATCGCGCCGGAAAAGTAAGCCATACCGAGCTGCATTACAAACCCCAGCAAAAGCGTAAAGTTGAGATCCGTCAGCGCTCCGCGGAAATCTTTTTTCAGCAGGCCAAAGATCCTGAAGAAAATGAACAGGACTGCAATGATCGTTACGGCAAACCCGAAATAGCCGAGATAATACAGGATCGCGTACCAGTCATTTTCCAGATCGTTTACCTTATCCTCGCCGATCGTATCATACTCAATCCCGAACATCCGGGTCAGAAGATCACTGTCTTCAAAAATGAAACGGACATAGACGTTCTTCATGTCTCTCGTATCACCCAGGATATCCGCATTGACGGTTCCGTTATACGCTTCGATAATACGGTCAAAAGAATATCTTCTTCCCATCGGATCGACATTACTGAAGACGAACATTTTATAATAGTCAATAAAATGCTGATGTGCCACATCATCGGCAAAGATGTCCTCCGGCGTCATTTCATAGACATTGTATCCCAGAGCATCCATCTCCGCAGCGAATCTCGCTTCCTTGTCATCAAATACGGAGCGTTTGATCTCGTCCATTTTATACCGGGGCGTCCACGGGAAAATCACAATGGAAAGGACAAACAAGAGCGCCATTGTAATGGAGACTGCCCGCTGAGAACCGTCAAGCTTCGTCTTAAGGACAAGAGATCTCACAAGAAGGAACACAGGGAAGCCAGCGCAGATGGCCAGAAGCGTCATATAGCTGACCGTAGTTCCGTTGGTAATGAGAAGGATAAAACAGATTGCGGGGACAGCGATATTGATCCATTTTTTCTTTGAGGTTACGGAATAATAACCTGCAAAGACACAGACCGAGGAAAGAATATCACTGTGACAGCAGCGGTTTTGCTGAATCACCCAGCCCGAAATCCCGATTCCTTCCTGATACGTATGCATATAGGTCCCGGTCACATAGGACAGAAGCACAACGATCGTCTCCAGGACGAAATTGACGATGATTCCCTTTACCGCCTGATCCCGGAGATCTTCGGAATCCATCAGGCAGCAGAAACACACAGCCATTACCGGGAGATAGATCATGCTCAGGATCATACGGGTATCCGACATAAAGCCGATATATCCGTTCTTCAAGCAGGATGCCACATGAAGGACAAATACCAGTGCCGCCGCTGTTATGGCCGGAAGAAATCTTCTGTAATTCTTTATCTTTACAAGAACATAAAGAGCCAGGATCCCCATAACGGCAAGCCGGATATACCCTGCCGCCGTTCCCCGCTCGCTGCGGGTCCAGAATGCCAGGACATCCAGCAGTGGCTGCGCGCAGAGCAGCAGAAAAAGCCAGTTGTTTTTCATCCAGTTTCCGGTTTTATTCATAAGCTGACCTCAAAAATACTCCAATAATAGTTAAAGGCGCTTACACATGGTAAGCGCCTGAAGCATTTAGAATTATAAACGCTCTTTAACCTTTGCCTTCTTACCAACGCGGTCACGCAGGTAGTACAGCTTTGCTCTGCGAACCTTACCCTTGCGGATAACGGTAACGCTCTCGATGGAAGGAGAATGAACCGGGAAAACCTTCTCACAGCCTACGCCATAGGAGATACGGCGGACAGTGATCGTTTCATTGATGCTTCCGTGCTTTCTTGCGATGATAACGCCTTCATAGGCCTGGGTACGCTCACGGCTGCCTTCCTTGACCTTTACGAGGACACGAACGGTGTCACCGACATTCATCTCGGGAAGCTCAGGCTTCATGTAGCGCTCATTCAGAGTTTTGATAAGATCCATAATGATCCCTTTCTAAATATATAGACGTTCATGACCGTTGGGCAGAGCAGCCTCGGCAGCGGACCGCCTTTCTGTACGCAAGCAGGCTTTCGCCCACAAGCTATAAAAGGATAGCACAAAACAATCAGGAATGCAAGAGATTTTTAAAGTCTTCCAGAATCTTTCCGTTATATTTTTTCAGGTCATCCGGCGCTTTTTCTTCCTTTTTCGCTGAAACAAGCGCGGCCGCCACATCTTTGTATCCGTGAAGACCGTCCGTATATTTTTCAAGATTTTCTGAGCAGATCAGCGGAAGCCCGACAGCCATCGCCTCGACAAGATTCAGCGGCTGACCTTCATATCTTGAGGTGGAAAGGAAGGCATCCATCAGGTTCATACAGGAGAAGGGATTTGCTTTGCTGCCAAGGAAAAAGACCTTGTCCGTCAGTCCCAGGTTCGCAGACAGCTGCTCCAGTTTTTTTCTGTCCGGCCCGTCTCCGATAATATACAGGCGCAGATCATCCCTCTTTTCCGAGGCTTTTTTCAGCTCTCCGAGCATGATGTCATAGCCTTTCTGATGACAGAGCCTTCCGACAGATACAAGATTAAAGCAGGACAGATCCACGGCAAGATCCGTTACCGCCTCGGTCTTCTTCCGGCAGATCTCTTCATAATCGATATAATTCGAAATCACGCTGAAGGAAACATCCTCGCTCAGCTCTCCCGCGCAGCGGCGAAAGGGCTCCACGATTCCCTTGGAAACACAGACAAAGCCGTCAAAATATTTATACTTCCCCTTAAAAAAAGTATGCAGAACCCGGTATTTCCATTCGTTTTTCAGCTTGATTTCAATATCGTTATGCACCCATTCCACACGCCTTGCCGCTGGAACGGCAATCGCCGCAGCCGCACATTCGGGCTGATAGGAATTGAAATCGATCGCAAGATCATAATACACGTCATCAGGAAACGTCAGATCTTTCGAGATCCGTCCGAAAGCCGTATCAAAGGGTATGTATTTATTCAGCGCAGAGGTTCTTTCGAAATATCGGACATGGACCTCCGGGGGAAATTCCGCTTCCCAGAAATTTTCTCTCTCAAAAAGATAAAGGTCAACAGACAGATCCGAATAGTCCAGATTTTTCAGGAGATTCAGGAGCGATTTCTGTATTCCTCCGACCCCCATATCCATTTGAAAAAATGCAACTTTTTTCATTATCTGAAAACCTTCATGGAATCATTATATACTTCTGTCCGGCGGAAGGAAGAGAAAACTGGCGCCAGCTCAGGGGCCAGCTGCCGCAGCGCTTCGGCAAGAAGCTCCGGATTCAGCGTCGGCTCCTGCGCCGAAACCACGGCATGAACCGTAATATCATTACCGGAACTGTCAAAGGATATCTCCCGGATTCCCGGAACGATGTCCGTATCTGAAACTCCCCGCTTTGTCTTTTTGCTGATCACGATCTGATCCTGAGAAAAGAAATTTCTGATCCGGTCAAGCTCCGGAGCATCGTTATATCTGAAAACGCCTTCCACCTTCAGCCACTTCAAAGCAGCCGGTTTTTCTTCCGCTTCATAGATCTCAAAAACTTCTATTCCTTCCGGAAGGGCAGCATTCAGCTTTGCGGGCGTCTCCGAAAAATCACATTCACCCTCAAGGCGGAAATCCATGATCTCACAAATACTGGACATTCCGACGGAAAGAGGCAATGCGATAGAGATCACCGGATGAGGATTAAAGCCTTCGGAATACTTCACCTTATATCCCGCTCTCGAGAACGCTCTCTGAATGGTATGCATCAGGTCAAGATGGGAAATATATACCGCGCGACCGGTTTTCGAAAAACGCATCCGAAGCTTATCCATCACATTTACCTCCGTTCAAAAGCCGGGCAGCTCCGCAAGCGGAGCACTGTTTTCTGCAGTCCGGTGACAGCTCAGCTTTATATGCCATTTCCCGTTCATGAAGCAGATGTTTTTTCCTCACGCCCACGTCGATCATATCCCACGGCAGGACCTCGTCCTCCCCGCGCTCTCTGTAAGCATAAAAATCCGGATCGATTCCGAACTTTTCAAATGCCTCCAGCCAGCGGCTGTAGGAGAAGAAATCGCTCCAGGCTTCAAGCCTTCCGCCGTTTTTCCATACTTCTTCGACCGCATCGGCAATCTTTCTGTCTCCGCGGGACAGGATCGCTTCAATTACGCTTGTTTCCGAATCATGCCAGTTGTATACAACATTTCTGGCCGTTATCGACGCACGAAGGAGATTGACTCTCCGGAGATACTCCTCCGGACGAATAAACGCTTCCCACTGGAAGGGGCTGTGCGGTTTTGGAATAAAGCAGGACGTAGAAATCGTGATCCTCACTCCCCTGCTCTTATTCTTCGCATACATTCTCCAGCAGTGCAGGACCTTATCCGCCATTTCGGCAATGCCTTTTATATCCTCATCCGTTTCCGTGGGAAGACCGAGCATATAATAAAGCTTTACGCTGTTCCATCCGCCTTCAAAAGCGATACGGCAGGTATTGAGGAGATCCTCCTCCGTTACATTCTTGTTGATTGCATCTCTGAGGCGCTGGCTTCCGCCCTCTACGGCAAAGGTCAGACCGCTCTTTCTGACACGCTGCAGCCTGTCCATAATATCCATAGAGAAATTATCCGCCCGGAGAGACGGAAGAGAAATACTGATGCTCCGGGGCTCGCAGTATTCAAGCAGTCCGTCACACAATGGCTCCAAACCCCGGTAATCGCTGGAGCTGAGGGAAAGAAGCGTTACTTCTTCATAACCGGTATTCTTCAGCGTCTCAATTCCCTGTTGGATCACCGTTTCCGGTTTTTTAGCACGGATGGGCCTGTAAATATGCCCTGCCTGGCAGAAGCGGCAGCCTCTGACGCATCCCCGGAAAATTTCCAGATTTACCCTATCCTGAACCACTTCCGTGGACGGGACCACCGGAGAAACCGGGAAAGGAGCGGCATCGAGATCCTCCACGATCCTTTTTGTGACCTTCTCCGGAGCTCCCTCGACCGGAAGAATTTCTGAAACTGTACCGTCAGAATGATAACTGACGTCATATAACGACGGGACATACACGCCGCCGATCTTCGCAGCCTCACGGAGGAAAGACTTCTTGTCCCAGCCTTCCCGCTTTGCTTTTCTCAGCAGTGCAAGAAGCTCGTTGTTCATCTCCTCGCCCTCGCCGATGACAAACAGATCCATAAACGGAGCCATCGGTTCGGGATTTACTCCCGCTGAGCCGCCGGAAAAGACCAGCGGCAGAAGGCTTTCCCTGTCAGCGCTTCTCACGGGAACGCCCGCCATGTCCAGCATGTCCAGAACGGTCGTATACGCCATCTCATAGCCGACGGAAAAAGCAATCACATCAAACTGATTCAGAGGATCACCGCTTTCCAGCGCGTAGAGCGGCATCTTCGCCTTTTTCATTTCCTCGTACATATCGCTCCAGGGAGCAAATACCCGCTCACACCAGACATAGTCCAGACTGTTCATCGTGTGATAAAGGATCTTCATTCCCAGATTGGACATACCGATCTCATAGGTATCCGGAAAACAGAAAGCGACTCTGAGATCAACAGACGCTTTCTCCTTCATGATCTGATTATATTCTCCGCCGGTATATCTTGCCGGCTTCTGAACCCGCTGCAATATTGCGGGAAATGTATTTTCTACAGGCACACCATTCATCATTCACCAACCACCTATCATTCGTAAGGGTCAAATACCAGACCGTATTTCTCATTAAAGCTGTCCGACGGGAAAATATCCACCGTGATATCTCCGGAGATTACCCCGTGCTTTCGCAGCGTACTCACCAGAACATCTCCCAGATATGTAACCTGCGGCCAGTTATCGCTCCCGTAATTGCCCGTAAACATTACCTCAACGGTTACTTTATCCTTCCCTTCCCTTTCGGCTGTCAGAACCTGATCGACAAGATCCTGACTGAGCGCCATACAGGTTTCCGGAGAAACCTCACAGTCAAGAGAATACGACTCGGCAAATGTTCTGCCCGGCGTATTGACAAGGAGGGCCATCAGGACTGCCAGCGCCGCGGACGGATAAGCTGCCTTCGGTACTTTGGAAATGACCCGGCCGAGAGCGGCGGAAACCGCCAGGAAGAGCGGAAAGAAAAAGGAAATAAGGATATCCGGCCTTTCCACATATTCCGCCCAGACTTTCGCACTGAGAAGGATGATATAGATTCCGATAATGATCGCCGAAAGCACACTGACCAAAACAAAGCTGAAAATATCAGCGTCTGAGGAGCGAGCTGAACCAGCTGAGATACTTTTCCCGGAAACACAGACGGAAGCGAATAAAGCAAGGATCGCCAGCGCCGAGCAGACCGCAGCACGGCTTACCGATCCCGCTGTTACTGCGGTGAAAGAAAGCGCCGACCGGAGACCTTCCGCCAATGGAATCTGATCTCCGTAGGAAACCGCTGCCCTGCCTCCAAAAGCTTCAAAAAGCACGCTGACAAGGAAAAGAAGGAGGATCACAAATCCAAGAGAATACCGGCGGAGAAAGCCTCTGAAATTCCGGAGCAGACCTCCGTTTTTATTCAAATACAAGGCACCCTTCAGAATCTCAAAAAATGCAAATACCGCAGCAATGATGCTGGCAAAAAGATTGGAAAAAATGCAGAAGTATACCACTATGAGAACGATCAATTTTTTGAGAAGAGCTTTTTTCTCCGCTGCATGATCCGGGGACGAAAAGAAATACTCAAAGGAGGAAGGATCCGCCATAAAGTACATGACCAGAGCAGCGTTCAACAGAGCCGGGATCAGATAAAAGAACATACAGGTAAGGTTCGCTGTGCGGAACAGATAGGGATTATTTTCAGCATTTGTTCTGAAGATCAGAAAATGAAAGAGGAAGAACACCGCCGAAGAAATCACCGTTCCGGAGATCCCGGTTTGAAACCTTTTCGCCATCAGCCTTGAAAACATATACAGATACAGCATCTCAAAAGCGGAAAGCACCAGCGCAAAAAACAGGCTCTCCGCCTTAATATACCCGAGAGACGGAATGAGACGGTAAACAAGCGCACCCAGGAAACCGCAGAGGGGCATCAGGCACTCCGGCAGAACTCTGGACGGGTTCCAGAAAGAAGGCCAGGGAACAGGCACTCTGAAATAGGACACATATGACCAGTCGTCATAGTCAAGGATCACCTGCGGATGAGCCAAAAAGCAAAAGCAGAAGATCCCGGCATAAACGCACAGCCAGATTAGGAAAGAATAAAGTTTTTTGTTTTTATTCACATTCATAGAGTTATTATATCATGTATTCAGAAACTATGCACGAAGAAAAATATACCCGGAGCTCCGGAGAAAACAGAACGCGCTCCCGGCCGGGAGCGCATCAGACTGAACACGTCATTCTCCGATGGCGGAGTTCAGGTAGTCATACATTGGCATCAGCGGTGAAAAGGCATCCGCAAGGATCTGCGGAAGCTCCGGGGAAAGCGCATCTCCCTCGAAATTCTCCTCATACGTCAGGCTTGCCCATTTGCGGTTATACCAGCCGTCAGCAATCTCGCTGTAGCTTCCCTTCGGCTTTTTGTAAAGAGGCCCCTCCAGCGTAAAACGGTCCTGAGCGGAGACTTCTTCAGCAATCCGGATAAATCTTGCCGGATCGGCATCCACACTTTTTCTGAAGCGTTCTCCCTGTTCCGATGTAGCACACCAGAAACCCATACCATATCCGAAGACGGCGGGCTTGATCTCAAAATAAAAGGAGGCGGGAAAGGCCCGATCCGTACCGCCGCGCATGGAGAACCACATAGACTCTTTCAGCGGTCCTCTGCCGAAAAGCCGCCTTGCGTCACGCCAGATCCGCGAAACATGGGTAACCGGATGCATTTCCGGGAAACGTGAAGCCATGATCTTATTTGTTTCGGTGGCAAGGGACTTCAACGGTTCATTGATCAGCTCATCGAACTGATCCTTATGTTCATAAAACCACGCTCTGTCATTATTGAAGCAAAGCTCCCAGAAAAAATCACTTGCTTCCGGCTTAAATCCTGTAAACATTTTTCCGCTTCCTTTTCGTTTCAGTCAGGAACCCTCTCTGAACCTTTCACAGGATTTCATCCCGCCGTTCAACATGAAGAGAAAGATTTCCGAGGGAAAATTTCCTGACTTTTCAGATAATAATATCAGAGAAACATCAATCAAAAAATTTCCCGAATCCCTGAGAAGGATCCGGGAAAAACATATAAACAAAAGCTCAGCTCAGGTATTATACTTCACATGAATATACCAGGCTATTGCGACGCAGATGATCGGAATAACAAAATAAATCGCCGTTTCAATTTTGCACTTTGTCATAAAAGCCGCGAGCTTATCATCCGGGCCGGGATGCTTTTTCCCCATACGGATGCAATTGGAAAGCATGCCCAGAAACATACAGAAAGACCAGCCGGCAAGGGCTATGCATGCAAGGTATGTAAAATATTTAACTACAAAATCTTCCACGTAATTTCTCCCTTTTTTCAGTCAAAAAGATTATAAATTATTATATTGGAAAAATCAAGAGCAAATCCTTCCTTTTCTCTTGACTATACGCTCTCTTTATGCTATTATTTTCAAGCTGTTGCTGGATTAGCTCAGCCGGTAGAGCGCCTGATTCGTAATCATGAGGTCGGGGGTTCGAATCCCCCATCCAGCTCTTTTGCAATAATTGCCTTTATCGAAACAGATAAGGGCAATTTTTCTTAGAATATTGACGATCGTAAAGCCATTATATCGGGCTTTGAACCGGTGGAAGAAGGTACCATCACGATGACCAAGGAAACAAAAGCCACAATTCAGATGCTTATCTGCGCTACTCTCTGGAGTATCGCCGGGATCTTCATGAAGCTGCTTCCGTGGAACGGGTTTGCTGTTGCATCACTGCGGAGTCTTTTTGCCGGACTGACGATCTCCATATACATTCTGATCTCCGGAAGAAAGTTCATTCTGAATAAAAAGACCATTCTTTCCGGTATTCTGACAGGATGCGTATACATCTGCTTCGCATGCGCCAATAAGCTCACGACTTCCGCAAATGCCATTGTTCTTCAGTTTACTTCGCCGGTATTCATCGTTATTTTTTCCGCTGTTTTCTTCGGGCAGAAGATCCGGAAAGCAGATTTAATTACTGTAATCATTACGCTGCTCGGAATTGCGCTTTTCTTCTTCGATAAGCTTGAAACCGGCTATATTCTGGGAAACATCGTCTCAATCGGTGCCGGCATGTTTATGGCTGGCAT
>JAUNQI010000032.1 GCA_030536255.1 Eubacteriales bacterium
GCAGCCATGCTGACTTTACAAACGTAAAGAGAGATGTATCTCCCACCGGTTTGATCATTAACAATCTGCCTTACGTCGTTATTGTTGTGATCGCTGTTCTCGGAATCGCAGTTTTCTGCGCATCCAGAAAACGCAGACAGCGCGAAGACTGATCTTACTTCCTGACGGAAATGATGGGATACGAAAGAAATATCCCGAATCCGCCGCAGAGGAATATAAAATACTAAATTTTCAAAGGGAAGAGAAATGATGAAATTTACAGCAAAGCTCCTCAGCGTCGTTCTTGTTCTGGCAATGGTCCTGAGTATGGGCGTCTTTGCATTCGCCGGAGAGGGCGGAAGCAGCAACATCAACATTGTGAAAAATGTTCATATCCCGGATAAAAGCTCTTCAAAGCCGACAGAATACTTCGCGTTCCATTTTACTCCGGTGTCTGTGTCGGAAAAAACACCCGCTGGGGAGAATCTTGCCGGTGAAATGCCCCTTCCGGATTTGTCGCTTGGATTTGATCAAAATGTTGAGTATAACTATTCAAGCGGATCGACAGCCTGCACCGGGACAAAAGCATTGGATAATGTAACCTTATCTTATATTATCGATAAATCGGATGCATTCACAGTAGGAGAAACTTACTACTTTGAGTGGGTCGTCAGCGAAGTAAAGGGCACAACGGAAGGAATGACCTATGACTCGGCCAGATATCTTCTAGTATCAAAACTTCAGGTTGAGAGCATAAACAATGATCTTGCTGAGGATCCGAATAAAATGCAGCTGTCAGGCCAGTCCATCTTCTATTTCTACACGGAAGACGGCGAAGAAAAGGTCGAGAATATGACCTTCAACAACACCTATATGAAGCCTGCCGAGACTCGCCTGAAGGTAAGCAATACTGTTACCGACAGCTCAATGGAGCCGATCCCCAACAAGGCCTTTGCCTACACCATGATGGTGAATAAGCCCGACCTCTGGCCGGAGGATAGCTTCAGCTACAATGTTTTTGATAAAAACGGAAATCTTCTGAAGGATCAGAGCGGAACTGCCAATTATGGGGAACCCTTTACCTTCAACCTGGATGACGGCTATTATGCGACGCTTGTTCTTCCGGAAGGCTGCTGGTATGATATTCTGGAGACCGGCGCAAAGAATTACAAGCCGAGCGTGATGTACGGCGATGATGAGGACGAAATAAATGACTTCTATATGGAGGGAAATTACGACGAGAACATTGCGATCCCCCAGAACGATCCTCAGGTCACCTCAACTCCTCAGATCCGTGTTGACAATGGCGGCAGCCATGTATTCTTCTTTAACGAAAAAAGAGATGTTTCTCCCACCGGTTTGATTATCAACAATCTCCCGTACATCGTTATCGTTGTGATCGCTGCTCTCGGAATCGCAGTTTTCTGCGCATCCGGAAAACGCAGACAGAGCGAAGACTGATCTTTCTTTCTGACGGAAAATGACGGAATACGAAGGGACAGAAAAACCGCAGCGCGCGGCAAGGTTTTTCCGGAGGGTCGTTTCACTGGCGGATTCTCTGGTGGACTTTGTTGTTCTGATCCTGCTGCTGGCGATGCTTGCCTTCGGATCCTATGCGCTGTGGGACTCGCAGCAGGTCAGTTCTGCTGCGTCCCGGACGCGCTTTGAGGTTTACAAGCCGAGTTCAGAGAACTCCTATACGTTTGACGAGCTGCGGGAGATCAATCCGGAGGTGATCGGCTGGATCACCGTTTACGGAACCAATATTGACTACCCGCTTGTGCAAAGCTCTGAATCAAACAAGTATATCAACACCGCGGCTGACGGCACCTACAGCCTTTCCGGAGCGATCTTTCTGGATTCGCTCTGCCCGGCGGATTTCTCCGCGTACAATTCGGTGATCCACGGGCACAATATGGCGGGAGACGTCATGTTCGGGCAGCTGAAGAACTTCAGCGAGCCGGATTATTTCTCTGCTCACCGCTTTGGGAATCTGTATTACAACGGACAGAATCACGGCCTGGTGATTTTTGAGCACCTCCAGGCGGACGCCTATGATTTTGACGTGTATAATGTTTCCGTGAACGGCAGGGAAGAGCAGACGGAGTATCTGGAGCTCCTGAGGGGAATGTCCACGCAGTACCGCGACGCCGGGCAGGGAGATGCGGAGCACATTGTTCTGCTGAGCACCTGCGCCCTCGGATATACCAACGGGCGGGATATTCTTGCCTGCGTTATCATGGATCAGACGTTTGAAGATGACTTCACGGAAGAGGAGACGGAAAACAGCCTGTTTGCTCTGGACAGCCTGAAGCGCTGGAATGAGTTTGACCGGCTTCCGCTGTGGATCTGGGCGCTGATCCTGTTTGGTTTTATTCTTTTGGTTTATATCATATTCAGCGTCTGCTGCAGCCGTGCCTGCAAGCGCAGGGCGAGGAAAGCGGAAATGGAATTCCGGCAAAGAGCCTATGAGATGGAGCTCCGGCAAAGAGCTTATGCGGAAGCACAATTCCGACAAAGAGCAGATAGGGAGTACAGATGGTAGAATGAGTTTTCGTCTGAAAAAAAACTGCATACGGTTCTGCGGGCTGATGCTCATCCTGCTGCTGACAGTCTCGCTGCTTTCGGCATTCGCTGTCAGCGCGGAAGCGGCGTATTCCGCCTCCGTGGACGTCAAACAGGTCTTTAAGCTGTACCGCTCCTCCGGAACGAGCGTTTCGGACGTGTTTACTTATCAGGTGACTGCGCTGAACGGTGCTCCGACAGGGAATGAGCGCAGCTTTACGCTGACGGGGAACGAGACGAAGACGCTGACTTTCAGCTTTACGGAACCCGGGGATTACGAATATCAGGTGAAGCTTGTTTTATCTTCGAGAGGGCAGTACTATACGTATGACGAGGCGGTTTACCGGATCCGGATCTATAATAAATCCGATGAAACGATCGTGATTATCTACGATTCAAACGGAAACAAGATCTCTTCGATTACGTATCAGCACAGCTATACGGCCCCGGAAGTTGATCCGGCACATCCGCAGACAGGTGACGACTCCGGAATTACCTGGTATGTGTTCCTGCTCCTTGCCAGCGCAGCCGTATTGGGAATCCTGAGAAAGAAACAAAAGATGATTTTTTCTTCCAATCGATAAACCGATAACAGAACAATAAAAAGTGACGGCCCGGAAATTTACTTCCGGACCGTTCTTTTTGTCATATCGTTTGCGGTTCAGTTTCTGGTTCAGGGCTGGATTCGGGCTTTGTTCCGGGGCTGAGTTCAGCTTCAGGACTGGATTCAGTGCCGGGAACAGGGGCGGGTTCAGGCTCTTCCTCCCGGGATAATAAGACTCTTCCCGATGTGCCGAAGATGACGTCATAATTCCGGTCGATCACGGAGCACTCGACTCCGAGCAGCGTCATATGATCGTCAGAATCAACAGGAACCATCAATAGATCTACCGTATACTCCTTATAGGAGAATGAGGCATTCAAACCGGAATTCAGATCATATTTTGTGCTGAACGGGATCTTTCCGATCCCCTTATCCGTGGTGATCGAGCCTTTCATGGAATACCCGTCATAATCGTTGATCGTCAGCTTCAGGCGGCCGTCCTCCGAGGCCCAGTCGCCGATAAAGCTGTAAGGATCAACAAATACCGCTGCCCGCCGGCTGAAACCGCTGAAGGTTTTTTCGGAGGTAAGCGGATATCCTCCGTTGATGAAGACCAGCGTATAATCTTTTCCGGTATACTGAATGTATCCGTCAAAAGCTTCGTTCGGCTTCATGCCGGAAAAATACATCCGGTCATCCGATATTTTCGCTTTGCAATCCAGACTGAGCGCCCGGGCAATCGATATTTCAACGGAATATTCGGAGTTGTCGGAGCCGGTGATCCAGAAGGAATGCCCGTCATCGTTCCGGAAGCTTTCCCCGACCTTCGGCCGCGGAAAATTCGTTGTTCCCAGGAGGCTTCTGGCAACTCCGGAAACGGAAGCATCTGCACCGGAGGATCCTGAAGCTCCGTCTCCTTTTATGGGGAAGAGGCTGTATATTTTATTCATTGCACCGTTGATGTCCGAATCCTGAATGATCTCCGGCTTGAAGGCGAGCAGCAGACCCGCCGAGGCAAACAGCAGGAAGAGGATCAGGAATACGATCGATCCGCCGATGCCGGACTTTTTGCGGGGGACATCCGCTTTCGTTTCCGCCGGGTCACTTTCTTCTGCCATATTTTCAGCTTCCGCGGCGGCAGGAACAGTGCTTTCCCCGAAGTCTGCGAAGTATCCGGATTCTTCGGCTTCTCCGGATTGCTCTTTTTCGGTCAGCTTCTTGCGGTTCTTTTTCCCGCTGTTTCCGGCTTGCCCGCTGTCCTTCACCGTGAATTTGAAATCCGACAGGAGATCCTTCAGCGTGCACTGATATTTTACGCAATACCGGCCGGAGAAAGCATCCCAGCGCGCATGATCCCATTGAGAGAGATCGATGATACGGTTCGGAAAACGGTCTTCCAGTTCTTTGATAAAATCAGCGAAATTCAGCTGTTCCTGAACAGGGGAAGATTCCACGGTATTCAGCAACTCCGGACCAGAGACAGAACCGGAACTGTTCAGATGCTCCCGGACAGGAGAAAGCGCTTCGATATTCAGTTTATTCCCGCAGAACGGACAGAAATTTGCGTCGGAAGGTATTTCACTGCCGCAGTACGGACAAAAGGCCATCGCTTCCACCTCCGGGTAAGTTTTTATTAATTATACAACTGAATGGATGCTTAAACAATAAATAAATAATGATGAACCGAAAATTTCCGATATTCCGGTCGGAGATGACAAAAACATGTATGACAGAGTTGAATATCCGTCATTTCAGATGTTGACAGATAAAATGAATTGAGATATTATTAACACAGTGTGAAGACACTATAAATAAAAAAAGGAGAAAATAGAATTGAAAAAAGCATTATCCCTTGTTCTGGCTCTGATTATGGTTCTGAGCCTTGCCGCCGGCGCATTTGCCGATGACAAAATCACCCTTACCTTCGTAGAAGTAATGACGGCCCCTGAGAGAACCCTCATTCTTGAGGACATGATCGCAAAGTACGAAGAGACCCACCCCAACATTGAAATCGAGCTCGTATCTCCTCCGTATGAGTCCGCAGAGACCAAGCTCGTCTCCATGCTTGCAGCCGGTCAGACGGTTGACATTTGCGAAGTTCGCGATAACACCGTCGGCGCATGGATCAACAGCGACCTTCTCAGTCCGCTGGATGAGCTCATCGGAGACTGGGACGGCAGAGATCAGATGATCGACGCAGCTCTGATCGCAGGCGCTTCCATCGGCGATGCAACTTACTTCATTCCTCAGTATCTGTATGTCAAGGGCCTCATGGTCCGTACGGACATCCTTGAGAGCCTCGGCGTAACCGAGATGCCCACAACCTGGGATGAGTTCCTCGCAGTCTGCAAGCAGATCACTGATCCCGCAAAGGGCCAGTATGCATATGCTCTCAGAGGAATCGGCCAGCCCTGCAAGACCACGGATATCCTCTGCGCTACCATGGTTCCCAACATCAGCAAGGATAACGTTCTTCTGACTGAAGACGGCACCTTCTACATGGATACTCCCGAAGGCCGCAAAGTTCTCGAGATGTACAAGGAGCTCTTCACGGAGTGCTGCTCTCCCGACGCTATCAACTGGGGCTACAATGAGCAGATCAACGCTTTCGTTTCCGGCACCACCCCGTTCCTCGTACAGGATCCTGACGCTGTCGGTTCCGTTTCCGGCTCCCTCACTCCTGACCAGTACACCTGCATCCCGATGCCTCTTGGCGATTCCGGCAAGAGATACCTCGACTACGGCTTTAACGGCCTGTCCATCCCTGTAACCTCCGAGCATCCCCAGGAAGCTTTCGAGTTCCTGAAGTACATGGTATCTGCTGAAGTCAATACCGCAATCTGCGAGCTTTACGGCGCTCTGCCTGTAAACAAGGCTGCATATGAGAGCTCCGAGATGTTTGAGCTCCCCGTATACAAAGCATGGGCAGAAGAGATGGAAGACGAGAACACCATCTTCACGAGATTCCCGCTGGATGACCCGATGTTTGCTGAGTACGCAACAACGGTTCACCTCGCTGCAATGCAGAGCTACCTCCTTGGCCAGAGCACGGTTGATGACCTCATCAACACCTGCAAGGACTACTGGGGCTACTGATTGAAAGTCAGCTTAACTTGACACAATTCCCGGGGCTGCGGTGATCCCGCAGCCCCTTTTTAAAGCCTTGAAATTATGCCGCTGCTCTCAGCGGCAGGAAAAACGGTAAATTCATCGATGAAAAGAGACAAATGGTATTTCCTGATGATATTGCCTGCTCTGGCGTTTATCGCCTGCTTTATCTTCTATCCGCTGATAAAGGGCGGCGTGATGGCTTTTCAGAACTACAGCATGTTCAATCTGAAGAACATCAAATTCATCGGGTTTGAAAACTTTAAAACTGTTATCAACAGCAAGAGCGTCAATTTTGGAAAGATCCTTCTGAATACGCTCAAATGGACGCTGCTTTCTCTGATCTTTCAGTTCTTGCTCGGTTTTCTGCTGGCAATGCTGCTCAGAAAGCCGTTTCGCGGACGCAGCGTATACTGCGGATTCGTTTTTTATCCCTGGGCCCTCTGCGGTTTTGCAATCGGCCTGATCTGGTCCTGGCTGTTTAACGGTCAGTTCGGTGTGCTGAACGATCTTCTGATGAAGCTCGGCATCATCAAGGAGAATATCGGCTGGCTCTCCGATCCGAAGATTGCCATGTTCAGCGTTGTCATTGCCAATGTCTGGTACGGCGTTCCGTATTTCGGCATTATGCTGCTTGCCGCGCTTCAGTCCGTCCCGAACGATCTGTATGAGGCGGCTACGCTGGACGGCTGCAATCAGGTCCAGCAGCTTTTCCACGTAACCATTCCGTATATCAAGCCGACGATCATCAGCACAGTGCTTCTGAGAAGCATGTGGATCGTCAACTTCCCGGATCTGATCTACGCGATGACGAACGGCGGTCCGATCAACAGCACACATATTCTGGGTTCGATGATGATCAATAAGGTCTATAAGGAGTTTGACTATGGTCAGGGCTCCGCATACGGCGTGATCATTATGGCAATTCTTTTTGTCTATGCAATCGTATACCTCAGAGTAACCAAAGCCTCGGAGGATGATATGCTATGAACAAAAAAGCAAAGAAAAGAATCGGCGCCGGTATCCGCGTCCTGATCCTCTGCATTTTCCTGCTCTGCGCCACGCTTCCTCTGTTCTGGATTTTTATCACCAGTATCAAGAACGGCACTGAGCTGTATGAACTCCCGCTGGTTTACTGGCCGAAGGAGCCTACGCTGGACGCTTACAAACGGCTGTTTACCTACAGCGATTTCGGGCAGTACTTTAAGAACTCTCTGTCCGTTTCTCTTTCCTCCGCAATCGTGGCGATGATCCTATCCGTTATGAGCGGCTTCGCTCTTTCCCGGTACAGAAAAAAGAGAGTCAAAAAATCCCTCGAGCTTCTTCTGTACTTTACGCAGACGATCCCGTCCTTTATCATTATGCTCCCGCTGTTCATGCTCTTCTCGAAACTGAAGCTGGTCGACAATCTGCCGGCTCTGGCATTCATCTACGTTGCGACGGTCATTGCATTCTGCACGATCATGTCGCGCAGCTTCTTTGACAGGATCCCGGTCAGCCTGGAGGAGGCCGCCAAGATCGACGGCTGCAATCTGGCGCAGTCCATCATCCATGTTGTTCTCCCGCTGACGCTTCCCGGTATTGCGGCGATTTTCTGTTTCGCTTTCGTCAATATCTGGAACGAGCTATTCCTTGCTGTCATGCTGATCAATAAGGCTTCCAAGTACACGATTCCCGTTGCCCTGAATTCGTTCATCTCGAAGGCAGGCGTCAGCTGGGATCTGATGAGCGCGGGTATTGTTGTTTCGCTCCTGCCGACGATGATCGTATTCGGAATCGGACAGAAGTACATTGTCGCCGGTCTTACGGACGGCGGCGTCAAAGGCTGATTTCGATTTTAAATATTTTCTGCGTCCGATCTGACGCAAGGAGGAAATTATCATTATGAGCAACTATTCAGACGCAACGATTTGCGGTCACTTTGGAGAAGAAACTCCGGCAGCCGAGCATGCGGTTGTTCCTCCGATTTTCATGAACTCTCTTCATACGTTTGATACGATTGAAGAGCAGCAGAGCTATGATCCGGCAACCGGAGCGTTCGTTTACGGCCGCTGTGCCAACCCGACGACGGTCCTGCTGGAAGAAAAGATCAACGCCCTGGAGCAGGGACAGGGATGCCTGTGCTTTGGCTCCGGCATGGCGGCGATCACGAGCGCAATCATGTCCTGCGTAAAAACAAACGGGCATATCGTGGCTGTCCGGAATGCCTACGGGCCCGCTCAGGAATTCATGTCTGAGTACCTAAAGGAAAAGATGAACATCGAGACCACGTATGTGACCGGTACCGATCCTCAGCAGTTTGAGGATGCGATGCGTGAGAATACGACGCTCTTCTATCTGGAAAGTCCGTCATCCGCGGTGCTCTCTCTGCAGGATCTTCCTGCAGTAGCTGCCATTGCGAAGAAGCACGGGATCAAGACCATCATTGATAATTCCTGGGCATCTCCGCTGTATCAGAAGCCGATCACCATGGGCATAGACATCGTTGTTCACACGATGTCCAAGTATATCGGCGGCCATAGCGATATTATCGGCGGCTGCGCGGTCTTCGCGGATGCGGAGGCAAGAGAAAAAGCGCGCTGTACCGAGCGTGAACTGTACGGCGGCATCCTCGGCCCGATGGAAGCCTGGCTCTGCATCCGCGGTATCCGCACGCTTCCCGCAAGGCTTGCCCTGCATCAGCAGAACGCAATGACCATTGCGGAACGTCTGTACAACCATCCGAAGGTGAAGAAGCTTCTGTATCCCGGCCATCCGAGCCACCCGCAGTATGACCTCGCCGTAAAGCAGCTGAAGGGCTTTACGGGGCTGATGAGCATCATTCCCGAGGGAGATTTCGCCGCTGCCTGCAGATTCTGCGACAGCCTGAAGATCTTCCGTCTGGGCTGCAGCTGGGGAGGCTTTGAGTCTCTTGCCATCATGCCGATGGCAAAGATGTCTCCCGAAGAAGCGGAAGAGATGGGCGGCGCGCAGAACCTGATCCGTCTCTATGTCGGACAGGAAGACGTCGAGGATCTGTGGAAGGATCTGGAAAATGCCCTGAATGCCATCTGATTCGGAGCAGCGGAAACGGAAGAATACCGGATCATCAAACAGAATACAGCGAATCTTTACCGGATTCATAAAAGTCCCGGAGCATTGCTTCGGGATTTTTTTATGAAATGATTGTAATCACGGATATATTATGGTACTATCATAAAAATATTTTTTTAAATATCAGCTGATAGAGGTTCTTCTTATGGAAACAAAGAAAACAATATCACAGCGCTTTAATGTTCGTCTGGCAATTATTGTTGCAGTCGCTATGCTCGTGTCCACGCTGCTGATCGTTTTTATCAGTACCAATATCAATACCAATAATTATACGGAGATCATAACCTCTACGCTGAATGATATCGATAAGGACATCGCCGATACCAGTGATATCTCGATGCTTGCGGAAACGCAGAGAATCAAAATTAAAGTTAAAAAATTGCTGACCACCCGCGCCCTGACAGACGTGGAAGGCTTCAATGAAGCGCTGAGACAGATTGCGGAAGATCAGAATCTCAGTGAAATAAGTGTTGCCAACAGAGATAATATTATTGTCTTCAGCAGTATTGATGAATATATCGACTTTGACATGAATTCGAATGAGGGGTCAAAGGTTTTCGGTGAGCTGAATAACGGTGTTACCGAGATCGTTCAGCCGGTCAGAAAAAATGCCTATCAGGGTGAAGGCGTATATGACGAGTATAATAAATACGCCGGAGTTCCGCTGGAAGGCATCGGTTATCTGCAGATCGGTATCAGCGCTCAGACGTTTCAGGAGCAGATCGACGAGAAGGTAAAATACATTGCTGAAAACCGCCACATCGGCCAGACGGGTACGGTGATCGTCGCCAATACCACGGGGGATATTATTTCCCATGCGGGAAAAGACGGTGTCGACTTTGAAAACACTACACTCAGCAGTATCGGCCTGGATTTTGATATGGAGAAGAGTCAGGGGCAGTCCTTCGTCGGCTCGATCAACGGCGTCCATCACCTGATCGGCGTAAAATTTGTGGAAGGCTATTACATTATCGGAGCCGTACCAATCCGTGAGGTGCAGTCGGTCCGCAACCGCATGACGATTACGAACGCGGCGACGGAGATCGTTATCTTCCTGATTATGTTCCTCTTTATCCGCAAAATGATCCATACCATCATCGTTTCCAAAATTCATAACGTCAACAACAGCCTGCGGGAGATCATTAAGGGGCAGCTCGAAACAAAGGTCAGCGAGTATTCCACAAGAGAGTTTTCCCATCTGTCGGATGCGATTAATTCAACGGTAACCTCGCTGAAGGACTATATGGACCGTGAGCAGAAAAAGATTAAGGAGGAGCTGGAATTCGCAAAGAACATCCAGCTGAGCGCGCTTCCCAAGCTCAGTACGATTGACCGGTACAGTCAGCTGTTTGATCTGTACGCAACGATGAATACGGCCAAGGAGGTCGGCGGCGACTTTTACGATTTCTATATGCTCGATGACTCCCATCTGGCGGTTCTGATCGCGGATGTGTCCGGCAAGGGGATCCCGGCGGCATTGTTCATGATGACCAGCAAGACCATGCTGAAAAACTATGTTTATTCCGGCATGAAGCTGAACGAGGCCTTTACGAGAGCCAATGAGGAGCTGTGTGAAAGCAACGATGCAGGAATGTTTGTTACGGTCTGGATGGGCATCCTTGACCTGAAAACAGGCAATCTGGAATATGTCAATGCCGGTCACAATCCTCCGCTGATTTATAATGAGAACGGAGAATTTGAATATTTGAAGTGCAGACCCGGCTTTGTGCTGACGGGTATGCCCGGACTGAAGTATAAAGCCCAGAAAGCTTCTCTCAGGCCCGGAGACAAGCTGTTCCTGTACACGGATGGCGTTACAGAGGCAACGGATCCGGATCAGCAGCTTTTCGGCGAGGACAGACTGCTTTCGTATATGAACGGCGTAAAGGATCAGCCGCTGGAGGCTATTCTGCATGGTCTGAAAGCGGATATCGATCTCTTTGCCCGAGAGGCTGAGCAGTTTGATGATATCACGATGGTCGGTCTGCGCTACAACGGATGGATCAATTGATTAAAAATGAATAAAAATATACTCCGCAGCGTTTTTGAAGAACTGCTGCGGAGCTTCTTTTTTTTAACAGATCCAGCATTGTTCATTATCTCTTCATCTGCATCAGGATGAATGATTTGTTATCTTTGGCTCGCATCGTGGCGAGGATCCCGTCGAGATGGTCATATTCATGCTGAAGCAGTTCGGAATAATCGCCCTCAAGCGCCATCTCGCACGGATTACCCTGCAGATCCGTATAGGAAATGACAGCCCGCCTGTGCCGCATGACCCGGACGCAAAGCCCCGGGAAAGACATGCAGTCGTCCAGCACTTCCATCAGTTCGTCATCAGGGAATGAGAGCTGAGGATTGATAAATACATACTCTTTGTCAGTAAGCATATACAGCAGTCTCTTCCGGATGCCGATTTGGGGAGCTGCGATCGCACGCCCCGCTCCGTAGGTTTTCCGATAATCCAGCAGAGTATCGTGAAGATCGCTGACCCACGTTTCGAGCATCGGCATATCTTCCTTTTGGACCTTACTGCAGACTTCGTACAGCGCGGGATCTCCCAGCTTCAGGATCTCTTTTACCATGTTTTTCTCCTTGTTCTTAAATAAACGGTATGAAATGAACGTTACAAAAAGTATTTCTTCACTACGGTTAAAATAACCGTGAATTCCCTGAATTTCTGAAAAAATTGAATATGAAATACAAGGAACAGATAACAATGACGCAAATAATGCACAATTATGTCCAAATGAACGGACGATGTTGTTGAATAAACTGTATAGATTATATAATAACTGCAAATCGGGAAAATTTCAAAGCTTTTTTCCTTGACAGTCATACTTTAATACGATAAAATATTAACAGCTTAAATAGAGGTGCGATATCCAAGAGTAATCTGCCGGAGCATGAGGAATTGCCGCAGAGGAAAGGGAATATCGCCGAAGCAGGGTCTGCCGCCTCAGGCACCCGTTGCTGGGTCTGCGGAGAATATCCGCAGAACTGTCACAAGTTTTGTGGAGCGCTATCAAAGCTGAATGGGTAAGTTATATTTCCCGATGATGGCTGCTTCACGGAGCAGCTGTTTTTTTATTATTTGCGCTTTCAAATTTTAAATAGAAGCGAATTCCGGGGCCGGCGCCGCTGTCCCCAATGAAACAAAGGAGGAACAAAATGAACGCAAAGAGATTTCTGGCACTGCTTCTGGCATTAGTAATGGTTTCAGCCTGCATTGTTGAGGCTGCAGCAGATGATGCTCCGAAGTATAAAGAAGAGATCATCATCGCCATGGCAGATGAATTCACGACGATCGACCCGATGCAGACCACTGCAGAGACGAACCAGATCGTTCAGGACTGCACCCATGACCTTCTGACCGATACCAACCTCGCTACCATGCAGAATGAGGGCGAGCTGGTTGACAGCTGGGAAATGGTCGCTCCGGATGACTGGATCTTCAAACTCAAGGAAAACGTTACCTTCCATGACGGCACGATCCTGAATGTTGATGACGTTGAGTTCACGTTCCAGCGCGCTGCTACGATCTCCACTACGGCGAACTACGTAAAGCCGATCAAGGAATTCAAAAAAATCGACGACCTGACCTTCGAAGTAATTCTTGAGCAGGGCAACGTTGACTTTAACTATAACATGGCTGCTAACTCTCTCGCAATCCTCTCCAAGGAAGCTTTCGAGACCATGCCTGAGGAAGAGGCCGTGAAGATCGGTACCGGTCCTTGGAAGTTTGAAGAGTTCAAGTCCGGTGACTACGTATCCCTCGTCCGCTTTGAGGAAAGCACACTTTATCCGGTTCCCAATACCAAGCGCCTCGTATTCCGCATGATCCCCGAAGCATCCGCCCGTATGATCGCTCTTGAGAACGGAGAAGTGGACATCATCATGAGCCCCTCCGCAACGGACTATGCCCGTCTCGAAGAGAACCCGGATCTCCAGCTCCTTACTGAAGATGGCCGTACGCAGCACTTCGTAGGCTTTAACCTCGAGAATGAGAACTTCATCGGTCAGGATCCGAAGTTCCGTCTCGCAATGTCCAAGGCAATCGACAAGGAAGAAATGATCATTGCCGCATGGGACGGCTACGCCAGACTTTCCACCAGCATGATGTGCCGCGACATGGGCTTCTATGCTGACATTGACGGTGTTGCATACGATCCCGAAGGTGCTCAGGCTCTGTTTGATGAGCTCGGCTGCGACGGCATGACCATTAAGCTCGTCACCAGCGATGCAAGCCACCGCGTAAAGATGGCGGAGAACTTCCAGGCTCAGATGGCAAGATACAATATCAATGTTGTTCCCGAGTATATGCAGAACTCCGCTCTTACCGAGCTGAACACCGGCGACGGCAAGACCAGCGGCGTTGAGATGTACATCGCTTCCTGGACGCCCGGCAAGAATGCGGACTACATGTTCCGTAATCCGATCCACTCAGAAGGCGGCAGAAACTACTCCCACCTGAAGGATGCTGAGATCGACGCTCTGATCGATGCAGCTGCTCTGGAGACCGATACCGAGAAGCGTGCAGAAATGTACCTCGAGCTTCAGGAGAAGCTGACCTGCGAAGTCATCCCCTGGATTCCCATTGCTCAGAATACCCTTACCTTCGGCGCTGCCGCAGGCGTTACCGGTGCTCTGATCCATCCGGGTCTTGTTCACCAGTTCAAGTATGCCGAGAAGATCATCGGCTGATTCCAATTCCAGGAATAACCTGTAATATTCGTTGACTAAATCTCCCCCGCACTGCGCGGGGGAGAATCTAAACATTTATCGGAAGGGAGTCAATCATGTACCGTTATATTTTAAAACGTATACTGATGATGATCCCTGTTCTTATCGCTGTTTCGTTTGTGGTGTATTTTCTGATGGATCTTGCACCGGGAGATATTATTTCCTCCATGGCGCCTCAGGACGCTACCGAGGCGGAAATTGAGATGATGCGGGAAGAATTGGGACTCAACGGGCCTCTGATCCAGCGCTATTTCCGTTATCTCGGGAATTTGCTGAAAGGCGATATGGGCATGTCTCTGTCGCTGAAACGGCCTGTGGCGGAAGTGTTTTTCGAGCGCTTTCCCGCAACCCTGCAGCTGGCTCTTGCGGCAACCGTTGTCGCTGTTGTTATTGCGATCCCTCTCGGCATCGCCGCCGCAACGCATCACCGCTCTTTCCTGGACGGCTTCTCCATGGTTACGGCCATGCTGGGCGTGTCTATGCCGGGCTTCTGGCTCGCACTGCTCCTGATCATGTGGTTCTCCCTTGGTCTCAAGTGGTTCCCCTCCGGAGGCAGCGGAGACTTTAAACATCTGGTTTTGCCGTCCCTTGCTCTGGGTGCCGGTCAGGCCGGTACGCTGACGCGAATCACCCGTTCTTCCATGCTGGATGTCATCCGGCAGGACTATCTTCGTACCGCCCGCGCAAAGGGCGTCAGCGAAAAGCAGGTGATCCGCAAGCACGCGCTGAAAAATGCGCTCATCCCGATCATTACGGTATTCGGCTCCACCTTCGGCAATCTGCTGGGCGGCGCCGTGGCCATCGAAACGGTCTTCTCCTGGCCGGGCATCGGCAGGCTGACGGTTTCGGCGGTCAATACGAGAGATATTACGCTCGCTACCGGATGCATCATCATGTTTACGGTTATTCTCACGGTCACGATGCTGCTGGTCGACATCGCCTATGCGTTTGTAGATCCGCGTATCAAGGCGCAGTATACGAAGTGAGGTGACCGCTATGAGTAGGAAAACAAAAGCCGGCGAGTTCAAGGCTTACAAGAAGAGGTCTTTTGCTCAGGAAGTCTGGCGTAACTATAAAAAAAGTCCCAGCGCAATGCTCGGTCTGATCCTGATCGTTCTGATCATTATCGTTGCCATTACGGCTCAGATCGTCTATGACTACAATACGGATATCGTTCAGCAGAACATCAAGCAGCGCTTTCTTTCTCCCGGAACTCCCGGGCATCTGCTCGGAACCGACAACTACGGGCGCGATGTGCTGACGAGGATCCTCTACGGCGCAAAGTATTCGCTGGCCGTCGGTTTGGTGGCCGTTGCAATCAGCTGTCTTTTAGGCTCCACGCTCGGCCTGATTGCGGGATACTATGGCGGCGTTGTTGAAAACATTATCCTTCGCTTCTGCGAGGTGTTCATGGGCATCCCCAGCGTGCTTCTCGGCGTTGCGATCATGTCCGCCTTCGGCCAGAGTCTGGCGGTGCTGATGCTGGCGGTCGGTCTGGTCTATGTCCCGATGTTTGCGAGGACCGCGAGAGCCGCCGTGCTCCCCGTCAGGGAAGAGGAGTATATCGAGGCGGCCAGAGTCAGCGGCGTGAGCGATTTCAAGATCATCTTTCAGCATGTTCTGCCGAACGCCCTGTCTCCGATCATCGTTCAGGTAACAATGGGCGTTGCAAACGGCATCCTCTCCGCGTCCTTCCTCAGCTTCCTCGGCCTGGGTGTCCCCGTGCCGGCTCCGGAATGGGGCGCAATGCTCTCCAGCGGCAGAGAATATATCCGTGACTACGGCTACCTTACCACGTATCCCGGTATCGCGATCATGATAACAGTTCTTGCATTTAACCTGATGGGTGATGGTCTGCGCGATGCGCTTGACCCGAAGCTCAAGCAGTAAAAAGGCTTTGAACGAAAACCGATGGGAGAAAATGAATGAACGAACCTGTTAAAAATGATGCCCCTGTTTTAAATATAGAGAACCTGAATGTGAAGTTCGTAACCGAGGACGGAGTCGTCCGGGCGGTGAACGGGCTGGATCTTCAGGTCGGAAAGGGAAAGGCGCTGGGCCTTGTCGGTGAGACCGGCGCCGGAAAGACCACGACGGCGCTCTCCATTCTTCGCCTTGTCCCGGATCCTCCCGGAGTTGTGGACTGCGAGAAGCTGGAGCTGAACGGAAAAGACATTATGGGCATGAGTACCCATGAGCTGGAGCAGATCCGCGGCAAAGAGGTGTCCATGATCTTTCAGGACCCGATGACCGCGCTCAACCCGGTTTTTACCGTCGGAGACCAGATCGCCGAGAGTATTCATCTTCATGAAAACGTGAGCATGGTCGAGGCACAGAAAAAGGCCGTTGAGATGCTGGAGCTGGTCGGAATTCCCGGAGACAGAGCAGGGGAGTACCCGCATCAGTTTTCCGGCGGAATGAAGCAGCGCGTTGTTATCTCCATTGCGCTGGCCTGTCATCCGCAGCTGCTGATCGCGGACGAACCGACGACGGCGCTTGACGTTACCATTCAGGCGCAGGTGCTGGACCTGATGAAGGAACTTCGCACCAAGTATGACACCTCTCTGATCATGATCACGCATGACCTCGGGATCGTTGCGGAGATCTGCGACGAGGTCGCCGTCATGTACGCCGGCAACGTGGTGGAAAAGGGAACCTTGGAGGATGTGTTCAACCATACGCTCCATCCCTATACGGAGGGCCTTTTCAACAGTCTGCCGAATATTAACGACCGCAAAGCCATGCTCAAGCCGATCCCAGGCCTGATGCCCGATCCTACCGATCTTCCGGAGGGCTGTCCTTTCTATCCGCGCTGTCAGTACGCCGATGAGGCCTGCAAGAAGCCGCAGCAGAAAAAGTATGTCAGCGATACCCATTATATCCGCTGCTGCGCTTACGATAGGGAAGGCTTCCATATCGAACGGAAGGAGAAGACCTGATGGCTGAAAATATTCTTGAGGTCAAAAACCTTAAAAAATACTTTAAAACCAGATCCGGCATGCTCCACGCGGTAGACGATATTTCATTTACGCTGGAGAAGGGAAAAACGCTGGGTCTCGTCGGAGAGTCCGGCTGCGGAAAATCCACGACGGGCAGAACGATCCTTCGTCTGATCGAGCCGACCGACGGCCAGATCGTTTTCGAAGGGAAGGACATCTGCAAGCTGAACAAGAGCCAGCTGCGCCATATGCATAAGGACATGCAGCTGATCTTCCAGGATCCGTATTCTTCTCTGGATCCGAGAAAGACTGTCAGCCAGATCATCAGCGAGCCGATCATTGCCAACAAGCTGCTGAAGAATAAGGACGAGGTCGAGGCAAGGGTCGCCGAACTCATGGAGCTGGTAGGCCTGGCGCCGAGACTCTTCAATACTTACCCGCATGAGCTGGACGGCGGGCGCCGCCAGCGTATCGGCATCGCCAGAGCGCTGGCGATGGAGCCGAAGTTCATCGTCTGCGACGAACCGGTCTCCGCGCTTGATGTGTCGATTCAGGCGCAGATCCTGAATCTTCTCAAGGAACTGCAGGAAAAGCTTGGACTTTCCTATATTTTCATTACCCATGATCTTGCGGTCGTCAACCACTTTGCGGATGACATCGCCGTCATGTATCTGGGAAAAATCGTTGAAAAAGCTCCGGCCGAGGAGTTGTTTATAAACCCGCTGCATCCATATACAAAAGCTCTGCTCTCAGCCATTCCCATCCCGGAGATCGGCGCAAAGAAAGACCGCATTCCGATCAAGGGAGAGATTACTTCACCCGTCAATATGCCGGATGAATGCCGCTTCTGCAAACGTTGTACATATGCAAACGAGAAATGCAGCCCGCTGCCTGAGTTAAAAGAAGTCTCCCCCGGGCATTTTGTCGCCTGCTCGAGGCTGGATGAAATTTAATTCACTTTGGAGGAAAAAGCAAAATGGTATTTGGCGTTTTAAAGGATATCAAAAAGGGTGAAAACAGAGTCATCTGCACCCCTCTCGAGATTGCATCGATCGTACAGGCCGGTCATACCGTCCTTGTTCAGGCGGATGCAGGCAAAGGCGCAGGCTTCCCGGATGAGAAGTATGCTGCTGCCGGTGCCGAGATCGTAGCCACTGCGGACGAAATGTGGAAGAGATGCGACTTCCTGGCAAAGGTCAAGGAGATCGATCCTTCCGAATATGACAAGCTCCGTGAGGATCAGATGATCTACTGCTGCATCCATCCGGCAGGACATCCGGAAGAAGTGGATGCGCTTCTCAAGAGCAAGTGCATTGCAATTACGGCTGAGGACAGCCACCGTACCGGTTCTCCGAACTGCGAGGCAGCCGGCAAGCAGGGCGCTCTCTTCGGTCTGGAATCCATGCTGACCATTAACGGCGGCAAGGGAAAGTATGTCGGCGGCTTTGCCGGCGCCCCCGGAATGAACGTTCTGGTACTCGGCTGCGGCGTTGTCGGCAAGGGTGCGATCAGCGTTCTCTATGCGCTCGGCGCAAACGTCACCGTAATGGCGACCAACCCCGGCCACCTGAGAGACCTGGCAGCCAGCTATCAGAATCATATCAATACCATGCTCTGCACGCAGGAGGCAATCGCTTCCGTTCTGCCGCAGACGGACATGGTCATCAACTGCGTCAAGTGGCCCAAGCAGAGAAAGGACTTCCTCATTACCAAGGAAATGCTCAAGCTGATGGAGCCCGGCAGCGTTCTGGTGGATATCTCCTGTGATGATCCCGGCGCAATCGAGTCCAGCCACGAGACCAGCCATGAGAACCCACGCTATGTGGTCAACGGTGTTGTGCATTACTGCGTCGGCAATATTCCCGGTGCGGTAGCCAATTCCACGTCCGTGGCGCTTGCTTCCGAGACGCTTCCGCTGCTGCTCAATATCATGAACAACGGTCTGGTCGAGGCCTGCGTAAAAGACGGATACATCCGCCGCAGCCTTACCTGCTATAAGGGATACCTGACCCACGAGGAGACCAGCGGCATTCAGGGCAGACCCTGGATCCATCCCGAGGATATCCTCAATATTGCGGACAGAAAGCTGGATCCGGCTCCTCCTGCCAGCGGAACCAGAAGCAATAACTGCTTCAAGCTGTAAGACCTGAAATTGATAACCGAACAATATACCACATGTCTGCAGGCACTTTTTCGGCCGGCAAAGTGTGGTGTATTGTCTTTTTAAGACGAATATCCGATAAGATGATGACAAAGAGATCTGTCCGGTATCCGTATTATGATGATTGGAGAGGAATAACGGATCGATGATTAGTTTTACCGCCACGGGAGATTCCCTGATTCTTGAGCATTTTCCGGAGATGGACAAGGACTATGAAATCATAAAACAGCAGATAGACCGGGGAAATGTACGCATAACCAACCTCGAAACGGTTTTGGCGGATGAGCCGCATTTCGCAAATACTTTCAGCGGAGGCGGCTGGATCACAGCGCCCTCTGCTGTGCTGAACGATCTTGAGGATCTCGGCTTTAATTTTTATGCCTGCGCCAATAACCATGCAATGGACTATTCCTACGGCGGGCTGCTCAGTACAGCTGCGGAGCTCAGACGGCGGAAGTTGAATTTTGCCGGCATCGGGGAGAGCATGTCGCTCGCTTCTCAGCCGGCTTACGTGCAGACTCCTGAAGGAAGAGTTGCACTCTTTTCCGTCGCTGCGCTTTATGAGCATCAGCACGGGGCAAGGGCAGGGGATCCGCATGACGGCCTACCCGGCAGACCGGGGCTGAACATCCTGCGCCGCAACTGTTATATCAATGTAACGGAGGAGCAGTTTCGCGTCTATTCGGAGATTGCAGAGATGGCGGGAGCCTACCGGACAGAGGACGGAGGATACTGCATAGACAACCGGCATACTATAAAGCCGGCGAAGCCGGGAGAGACGATCGGCAGATACACAACTCCGAATGAGGCGGATATGAACCGAATCTTGTCTCAGATCAGCGCTTCGAAGCAAATCTCATCAATGACGGTTGTCTGTATGCATGCTCACGCAAATAAGCTGATTGAAAGCTACCTGAATGAAACAGAACCGGATTACTATCTTGAGGATTTCGTTCACCGGGCAATCGACGCGGGGGCGGATGCCGTTGTCGGCTCCGGCTGCCACAGATTACGCGGGATTGAGATCTATCAGGGAAAACCGATATTTTATTCTCTGGGTAATTTTGTCTTTACGGTTTATGCCGATTCGGCCCGGATGCCATATGACTATCTGGAAGCAAGAGATCTGCCGTGGACGATGCCGGGGCCGAGCGCTGTGGCTTCTTCCGTCAGCTATGATGCGGATCTGAGCATAAATCCTGTCTATTATCGTTCCGTGATCCCTTACTGGGAAATGGAGGACGGAAAAATGAAGAAGCTGGAGCTGCTGCCGATCGCGCTGGATATGAGCAGCGTTCCGGGATTGAAGGGTTTCCCGCATCCTTGTGCACCGGAGCTCGTAATCGATGATCTCCGGGAGGCCAGCCGTTCTTACGGAACGGAGTTTGCCGTCATAGGCGACAGAATAGAGGTCCTTTTATAAATAATGAATCATTATCCTTATATAGAAGTGAACATGGAGCTCCTGCGTCAGAATGCTCGTACGGTTTGCGGCTTTTGCCGGGAAAACGGCATCGATGTGGCAGGCGTCATCAAGTTTTCCGACGGCTGCCCGGAGATTGCGAAAGCTTATCATGAGGGCGGCTGTAAGGAAATCGCCTCCTCCCGCATTGCTCACCTGAAGCGGATCCGGGAGACAGATCCCGGGATCCCCACGCTGCTGATCCGTGCACCGGCGCCGGAGGAAGCGGAGGAAGCCGTCCGATTCTGTGATTCGAGTCTGGAAACCGAGCTGAAAACGCTTACGGCGCTGAACGGAGCCGCGGAAAAGCTCGGCGAAAAGCATTCGGTGATCCTGATGCTCGACGTGGGAGACCTTCGGGAAGGCGTATTGACGGAGGAAGAGCTTCTCTCTTTGGCGCTGGCGGTGGAAAACCGTCTGCCTGCGCTGAACCTGCGGGGGATTGGAGCCAGCTTTTGCTGCTTCGGTTCCGTTTTGCCGGACAGGGAAAACCTTACCCGGCTGAGCAAAGCGGCGGAGCTCGTGGAGCAGGCAATCGGCAGACCGCTGGAAACGGTCTCCGGCGGCAGCTCGGGCAGCCTGATCCCTCTTTTTCGCGGAGAGCTGCCGGAGAAGATCAACCATCTGCGGATCGGCGGGTATATCGCGAATCCTCTGACGATGCGCCTGAACAGGGACTTCCGGCTGCCCGGCATGAATGAGGGAACGTTCCTTCTCCATGCCCGGATCATCGAGGCCAACAGAAAGCCCACCTGCCCGGAAAACCGAAGCGGAAAAAACTGGGAAGGAAAGAGCATCGAGTATGAAGACTTGGGAGTTCGGAACCGCGTGATCGCGGCTCTCGGCTCCACCGATGCGGGAACACTCGCAAATCTGCTTCCGATGGAGGAAGGTCTGAAGATCCTCGGCGGGAGCAGCGACCATCTGATCCTCGATACGGAGGACGCGGCAAAGAAATTCGCCGTTGGGGATGAGCTTTGCTTCCGGATGCGTTATGAGAACCTGCTGAGGGCTTTTCTATCGGATGATGTGAGTAAGGTATTCATCGAATAAGATAAATACCGCAGAGTATATATATCCGGGGAATTATCCAATGATTTGATAATTCATTGCCTGATCCGGAACGTCAAAGCACAGCGTCCTGTTTTATATAAAAGTACAGAGTTACGGTCAGAACAGAAAAAACCGGAACCCTGTGCAGCTCAAATATTGCACGAATCTTTAAAAGATATGAATGATCTTTAGGAGAAACCATGAAATATACAACCGATTACCGTCTGGAAAATTTTATACTGAATACAAAGTGGGAGGAGCTGCCGCCTCAGGTGCAGGAACGGATGCGCGGATGCCTGCTGGATCTTCTGGGTGCTTTGATTTCCGGAACCCGGAGTGCCCAGTTCAAAGCAGGACTGCAGCTTGCGGAAACGGTCTTCCGGCAGGGGGATGTGGCTGTGATCGGCAGCGGAGAGACCTTTGATTTTACCGGCTCCGCCGCAGCCATGGGGCACTCCTCGAATGCTTATGATATCGACGACGGGCATAATATCATCCGGGCGCACCCCGGCACCTCTTTTATCGGCGGACTCATGGCGGCCGGCTATGAGAAGGATACGTCTGCGGACGATTTCCTCACGGCGCTCTATGTCTCCTATGAAGCCACGATCCGCATGGGCGAGGCAATCATGGACTATTATCAGTACGCCCATTCCAGCGGCACGTTCGGCTCGGTCGGCGTGGTTACCGGCGCCGGAAGGATCTATGGACTGACGAAGGAAGAGCTGAATAACGCCCTCTCTGTAGCGGAATTCAATGCGCCGCTGGTTCCGGGCATCCGCAGTGTGGAGTATCCGTCCATGAACAAGGACGGGGTACCATTTGGCGTGATGGTCGGAGCGCTGGCGCTGATGGCGGGAAAATGCGGCTTTACCGGAAACAAAAACCTGCTCGAGGCGGAGGACTACGCGCATTATCTGGATGATCTCGGAGAGAATCACGAGGTCATGGCGCTCTACTTCAAGCCGTATCCCTGCTGCCGCTGGGCGCATCCGGCAATCGACGCCTGTCTCTGGCTGCTGAATGAATACGGCATCGGCGCGGAAGAGATCGAAAAGGTGACGGTGGAGACCTTCTATAAGGCCACCCAGCTTTCCAAGGGAATCCCGGCCAGCTCTGACGAGGCGCAGTATAATATCGCGTATCCGGTCGCCGCGGCAATCGTAAACAAGGGCTTTTCGATTCAGCAGGCGGAGCAGACGGCTGACGTTCGCGTGCACCGCATGATGGAGAAGCTGTCCTTCGTCTGTGATCAGGAGATGGATTCGCAGTTCCCGGCAAAGCGTCTCTGTAGGGTAAGGATGGCGCTGAAGGACGGAAGGACAGTCGTTTCTCCGGAATTTGAACCCAGCGGAGAGGCAAAAGAGAATGTTGGTTACGACCGGCTTGCCGCCAAGTTCCGCCGCATTACCGGCAGTCTGCTTTCTGAGGAAGAGCAGGAGAGTATTATCGGGATGCTCCGCGGGGATGACTGGACGGTTCGCTCCCTGGTTGATAGGATAAATTCTTTTTTGTTAAATTAAGTTTCTGTCTTAAAAGAAACTCAAAGAAAGTTTACAGATAATAAAAAAGCAGCTGCGAAGTCCCCAAAAGAACTGAGATCCAAAAGAATATCAAGAACGCCAAAACACCATTCGAAACATATGGGGCCTTCCCGGAAACATAATAAACCCATATAACAATGAAAAACCCCCGGTGGACAATAACAGTTCACTGGGGTTTATCATGTTCTGTTCTGCGTTTTTGCGCTGTTATGCAATCTGCTGCGTCTCTGCCTTTTTCGAGCGCTTGACTTCGTACATTTGCTTGTCGGCTTCCTCCATGATCAGCGGAATCTGATTCCTCCGTTCCGGAGAACAGACGGAAGAGCCGCAGCTGATGGTAATGGGGCAGGCACCGGAAGCGGAGATCTCAGAGAGCCGCTGATCCGCTTCCTCGCAGAACCGGCGGATGGCGGTTTCGTCATCGGTGCTGAGAATAACAGC